>NZ_CP076019.1:612703-1225406 GCF_018623055.1 Halorubrum sp. 2020YC2 | reverse complement strand
ATCTGCATCGAGAACCCGAGGAACGCCCAGAAGCCGCCGTACCAGAACTCCAACAGCTTGACCGGTCCCGAGTCGGTCGCTATCAGCCCCGCTCCGTAGACGATATACGTCAACAGAATGGCGAAGACGAACGGGCTCGGCATCCACCGTTCGACCACCTCCGACATCCGGAATCCGATACGTTCGACGACGCCCGCCCCGTCGCTTGCTGCCATACTCTCCGTATCCAGTATCCTTCAGTATAAATAATGGGGTACTCTCGCGGCGGCTGACACGTTCGCCGTCCGGGGATCGACGGCCCTCGACTGCTCCGGCTCTACCTTATTCCGCTCGCTCGAAGCGGTGTCGCACCACGTCGGCGTCGTCGTCCCACTCGAAGTTCCCGCCGTGCGCGCGCACCATCCGCTCTTTGTACGCCGAAAGCGACGGCGACCCCTCGCGTTTCGCGTCCTCGTCGGTCATCTCCCCGAGCGTCCGCCCCGTCACCTCGGTCAGTTCGAAGGTGACGCCCTCGACCTCGAAGGTATCGCCCTCGTCGCCGTACCGGTTCCCGCGGTGAAGCTGGGTCACCTCGCCGTCGAGGGCGGCCTGTTTCACGCGGTCGTTCGGCAGCAGGTCGCTCGGATCGTTCTCGGACATGTCCGGTCGTTAGGCCCGGGTCGGTTTATAAGTGCGGCCGCGGGTCGGCGGCGTCGAAGCGTGGGAACTCACCCCGCGTTCTACGAATCTCGAAACTACCGATCGCAGGGATCAACACGGACGTGAACACCCGTCTCGCACTCCGAGCCGAGGGATTCAAGATACTGCCGATTCCCTTCTCAGATGATGCGACAGGACCACCTCATCACCGCGACCCAGCTCTCGCGGGATGACATCGAGGCCGTACTCGACCGGGCCCGAGCGGTCGCCGCCGACCCGGCGGCCTACGTGGACCGGCACGCCGGCCGCGTGCTCGCGCTCTGCTTTTTCGAGCCGAGCACGCGCACCCGGATGAGCTTCGACAGCGCGGCCAAGCGCCTCGGCATGGACACCATCGGCATGGGCGACGTCGACTCCTCGTCGGTGTCGAAGGGGGAGTCGCTGTCGGACACCGTCCGCGTCATCGAGGGCTACGCGGACGCCCTCGTCCTCCGCCACCCGAGCGAGGGCGCCGCCACGCTGGCCGGCGAGCGCGTCGACGTCCCCGTCGTCAACGCGGGCGACGGCGCGGGCCAACACCCCTCCCAGACGCTCCTCGACCTCCACACGATCCGCGAGGACCACGGCCTCGACGACCTCACGATCGGGATCATGGGCGACCTGAAGTACGGGCGGACGGTCCACTCGCTGGCGGCCGCGCTCACGGAGTTCGACGCGAACCAGCACTTCATCAGCCCCGAGTCGCTGCGGCTCCCCCGCTCCGTGCGTTTCGACCTCCACGAGACGGGCGCGCAGATCCGCGAACACGAGGAGCTGGAACCCGTGCTCGACGAGCTGGACGTGCTGTACGTCACCCGGATCCAGAAGGAGCGGTTCCCCGACGAGAACGAGTACCACCGCGTCGCGGGCGAGTATCAGATCGACGCCGACACGCTCGAAGACGCGGCCGACGACCTCACCGTGATGCACCCGCTCCCCCGAGTCGACGAGATCGCGCCCGACGTGGACGAGACCGACCACGCGCGCTACTTCGAGCAGGCGCACAACGGGATCCCGGTGCGGATGGCGCTGCTCGACACCCTGCTCGAAAACGCGACTTCCGACGGCGACGGGGGGACGGAGGTGGACCGATGAGCGACCACGAACTGCGCGTCTCGAAGATCCGCGACGGCACGGTCATCGACCACGTCGAGGGCGGGCAGGCGCTGAACGTGCTCGCCATCCTCGGCATCGACGGCTCCGAGGGGTTCGGCGTCTCGGTCGGGATGAACGTCCCCTCCGACCGGCTCGGCCGCAAGGACATCGTGAAAGTCGAGGACCGGGAGCTGTCGCAGTCCGAGGTCGACGTGCTCTCGCTCATCGCGCCCGAGGCGACGATCAACATCGTCCGCGACTTCGAGGTCGTCGAGAAGAACCGCGTCACCCGCCCGGACAGCGTGACGGGCGTGCTCTCCTGTCCGAACCGCAACTGTATCACCAACGCCGACGAGCCGATCGAGACGCGCTTCGACGTCGTCGCGGACGGCGTGCGCTGCGACTACTGCGCGACGATCCTGCGCGCCGACATTGCCGACCACATCGACGTCTGAGTGACCCTCCGTGCCGTGCGGACGCGTCTCACGCTCCGCGACCGCCTCGCGCTCCGGTAGATTTTAGCGCCCGCCGCTCGACGGTCGTGACATGAGCAAGAAAGCAAAGCTCGTCCTCGTGCTGTCGCTCGTCGCGCTCGCGTACTTCCTCTTCGCCGGCGACAAGGAACCGGTCGAAATCGAGTAACCGCCCGCCGCCGCGCTCGCGCCGGGAGTCGTACCGCCTTCCGGCCCGCATCGCTCTCCGACTCGTATTGCCCGTCGGTCGCGTCCGCGGTCGACTCCGCGATACCGTCCGTTTTTACCGACCTGTCCCGTAGCCGACTCCATGTACGGGGTCGTCACGCGCAACGCCGACGAGGTCGAAATGGAACCGTTCGACCTCGGCTTCTACGAGGTCAAAGACGTCACGGGGCGGGCGGCGGAGCCGCTGCCGAGCGCCGTGAACATGGTGTCGTGTTTCGGTGACAACGCGGCCGCGAGCGAGAACGACGACCTCGTTCCGGTCGACGAGCGGGGCGAGCCGGCGACCCGCGACCGCGACTACTTCGACTGGGCGTACATCTGCCCGACGCACCCGGAGTACCGCGAGGGCCTCTTCGAGATAATCGCGGACTGCGCGGCCGAGAACGGGGACGTGCGCCTCGACGACGTGGGGTTCCCCCGGGAGGGGTTCTGTCACTGCGACCGCTGTGAACGCCGGTTCGCCGCGAGCGACCGTGACGACTTCGCGGACTGGCGCGCGGACGTGATCACCGAGTTCGTGGCCGAGGCGGCCGACCTGATCCCGGGTCGGCTCCTGCTCACGTTATACCCCGACCCCTATCCCGACCACCTGTACGAGCGCGCCGGACTCGACATCGACCGCCTCGCGGAGCACGTCGACGAGTTCGTCGTCCCGCTGTACGACACGGAGTACGCGACGACCTACTGGTTGGAGACCATCGCCCGCGGGTTCCGCTCGCGGCTCGGCGGCGACTACGACGTCCACGGCGCGCCGCCGGAGACGCCGTTCTCGCTGGAGCTGTACGCGGTCGACGTCGACGTCGACGACCTGATCCACGCGACCGAGGTGGCGGAGACGTACGCGAAGGACGTGTTCTTCGGTTACGACGCGAACAACGCGGCCGCCGCGGTCCGCCGGAAGGCCGCCGACTCGCGCGACGGCGAGGTCCACCGACCGGACTGACGGGCCCGTCGGCCGTTCGCTCGCGGTCCCGTGAACGAGGGTTTATATATGCCCGCGGTCGACGCCTACTCGACCGGCCGCCGGCGTGCGACATAACCGGTCGTCTCGCGTTCGCGTGAGGCGGCCGCCTTTCAACGTCCGCGCCGTAGCGGCGGTCACTCTACACCGTTGAGCCGTCGGCTCGTCGATTTCTCCGATTCTGTTGGGGTCAGCAAGTAGACCGCGATACGACATTTAAAAAGGAGAGTGGCGGAGGCAGTTGCTTATAAATACGGGCGGTGGCGCGTGCCGGCGAACGCCCGAAGGGCGTGAGCCGCACGCGCGAGGGAGCGGTGAGCGAGGGGCGACCGAAGGGAGCCCGGAGCGAACCGCGAGGCTGGGGAGGTGTGAGGTGCGGTTTCGGTGCTGGGCGGGGCGGGACTCAAAGGGGCAGCCGTGAGGCGGGCGCAGGCGACGTAAGCACCGCAGCGAGTGAGCGGAGCGAACGAGCGAGGAGCGCAACGAGCGTGCGCCCGCCTCACGGCTGGGGCTTTGGAGGTGTTGGCCGCCGATCCACGGTTAACAATTCATAAACGAGCGACTGGGGCTTTGGAAGTGTTCGCGGTCGATCCGACGCCAACTACCCCTACACCCCCGACTCCGATCAGTGAACCGTCCGGTCATCGCTCGTGTCGATGTCCTCGATCGGGTCGGAGTTGCCGAACTCGGGCGCCGGGCCGTCGCTCGGCTCCGCCCAGTCGACCGCGTTCCGGAGGACCTGCCGAACGTCCTCGTCGTAGTAGATCGGATACGTCTCGTGGCCCGGGCGGAAGTAGAACACCTTCCCGCTCCCGCGGCGGTAACAGCAGCCGGAGCGGAACGTCTCGCCGCCCTCAAACCACGAGGTGAAGACGAGGGTGTCGGGCGCCGGCACGTCGAAGCGCTCGCCGTACATCTCGGTCTCGTCGAGTTCGACGGACTCGCCGATTCCGTCCGCAATCGGGTGGCTCGGCTCGATCGTCCACAGCCGCTCGCGCTCGGCGGCCTCGCGCCACTTCAGCGAGCAACTGGTCCCCATCAATCGCTTAAAAATCTTCGAGTAGTGCGCGGAGTGGAGGACGATCAGCCCCGTCCCGTCGAGGACGCACTCGTGGACGCGGTCGACGACCGCGTCGCGCACCTCGTCGTGAGCGGCGTGGCCCCACCAAGTGAGCACGTCGGTGTCCTCTAAGACCGCCTCGGTCAGCCCGTGCTCCGGTCCCTCGTCGAGGGTCGCGGTGCGGACCTCGTGGCCGCCCTCGCGGAGTGCGTCCGCGACGACGGCGTGGATCCCGTCGGGGTAGACCTCCGCGACGGCGTCGCTCTCGCGCTCGTGTCGGTGCTCGTTCCAGACCGTGACGCGTGCCATACGCGGCGTGGACGCCGAACCGACTTGAGCGCTCGGCCTCGATACGCCCGCGCCCACCCGAAGGTACTTGCTTCGCGTGCGACAGGATGCCGGTATGGCTGGTCCCCGACAGTTGTACCGCCGGGTCGACGACTGGGCGCGCGGGCTCTCCCGGCTGCGCTACGCCCTGTTTACCGGCGTGATCGTGACGGTCTCTGTCCTCTCGGTCGGCGTTCTCCTCGACACGTCGACGACGGTCTACGCGGTCACGATGGGCGCCGTGATGGCTATCCTCTACTACGCGGGCGACGTGAACGCGGAGGACGGCTGAGTCCGCGTCGCGGCCCGGAAAACCGAGTCAGGCCGTCGCTTCGACGTCAGCGAGCCGGTCGGTCAGGTACGCCGCGATGGAGACGGCCTCCTCCTCGACGAACCGCGCGAGCTCCTCGCCCTCGGGCGACTCCACGACGACGGTGGGGATCAGTTCAATGTCGTACTCTTCGACCAGTTCGCCTTCCTTCCCGTCCGGACCCTTCGTGACCGGGAACGCCTCGACCCGGTCGTCCGGGACGCCGGCGGCCGCGAGCGCGGCGCCGAACTCGGGCAGCTGGCGCTGGCAGTCGCCGCACCAGTCGCCGCCCCACACCTTGAACACGTAGTCGTCTGCCGCGAGCGCGTCCAGAACCGAATCGTCGAACGCGTCAGCGTCGAGGTCGGCGGCGGGCGCGAGCGTTTCGAGTGTCATAGGGACTCGTAGGTCGCGGAGGCACCTAAACGGCGCGTCGGTGGCAATACGAAGTTCGGGTCGTCTACGGTGGAACTGTTCCCGTAGTCCGGAATTGCGTCGGTCCGACTGTTTTTAACGCATAACCTGTCACGAACTCCGCCGAAGCCCCGGGCGCTCGGCAATACGCGATCGACACCGCTGTCGCCAACCCCCCGAAGCCCCGGGCGCTCGGTAATACGCGATCGACACCGCTGTCGCCAACTCCCCCGAAGCCCCGGGCGCTCGGTAATACGCGATCGACACCGCTGTCGCCAACCCCCCCGAAGCCCCGGGCGCGAGGCGGGCGCACGCTCGGGGCGGTCCTCGCTCGTTCGCTCCGCTCACTCGCTGCGGTCCTACCTTCGCCTGCGCCCGCCTCGCGCCCGCCCCTTCGAGTCCCACCCCGCACCACACAGCACCGCAGCCTCACACCTCCCCAGCCTCGCGGTTCGCTCCGGGCTCCCTTCGGTCGCCCCTCGCTCACCGCTCCCTCGCGCGTGCGGCTCACGCCCTTCGGGCGTTCGCCGGCACGCGCCGCCGCATCACTCTCGGGGATCGGGCGTTATTTATAAATGAACCCGGCTGCGCTGCGGCCGTTTATAAGCCGATTCGACCGTCGCTCCGACATCGATTGCCGGAGTCCGCGGGGCCTTTGCGTCGCGACCGCCTCATGTCGGCTAATGGACGACGACATCCTGTCGACGCTCGGCACGCCGCTGGTGCGGGTCGACGCGCCCGCGGGAACCACGGTGGCGGCGAAAGTCGAGTCCCGCAACCCGGGCGGCTCGGCCAAGGACCGCCCCGCGCTGTACATGGTCGAGGCCGCCGAGGAGGCGGGGGAAATCGAACCCGGCGACCGCATCGTCGAACCGACCTCGGGCAACACCGGCATCGGGCTGGCGATGGTCGGCGCGACGCGCGGCTACGACGTGACCCTCGTCATCCCCGAGGGGAAGTCGATCGAGCGCCGCCGGCTGATGAAGGCGTACGGCGCCACCGTCGAACTCGTCGACGGCGACATCTCCGACGCGAAGGACCGGGCGGACGAACTCGAAGCGGACCCGAACACCGTTCAGCTCCGCCAGTTCGAGAACGCCGCGAACCCCCGCGCCCACTACGAGACGACCGGCCCGGAGATTCTCGATCAGGTGGGCGACCGGACCGTCGACGCCCTGGTCGCCGGGGTCGGCACGGGGGGAACGCTCTCCGGGATCGGCCGCCGCCTGCGCGAGGCGTTCCCGGAGGTCCGGATCGACGCGGTCGAGCCGGCCGACAACGCCGTCCTCTCCGGCGGTCCGACGGGAAACGACGGCTTCCAAGGCATGGGACCGGGGTTCGTCGCGCCGAACCTCGACGTCGACCTGATCGACGAGGTCCACACCGTCGAACTCGCGGCCGCCGAGACCGAATGCCGCCGGCTCGCCCGCGAGGAGGGAATCTTGGTCGGGCAGTCGTCCGGAGCCTCGAACCTCGCCGCGAAGGACGTGGCGGCCGAACTCCGAGAGAGCGGGGAGTTCGCGGGCGAGGAACCCCTCGTCGTCACCGTCTTCTGGGACAGCGGCGAGCGCTACCTGACGGCGGGCACCTTCGACGGGTGACCGACCCCCGACGGGTGAGGCGCCCGTCGGGTGACCCGGGAGTTGATTAGCGTTCGGCGCTCAGTTCGCCCGTGAACTCGCGCGACGAACCACCGACGGAATCGCCCGACGCAGGACGGGTCGAACCCCCGGGCGCCTCGAACCGCCGCTTCGACGGCCCGTGGCTCGCCGCGCTCGCGGCGACCGTCGCCGTCTGGACGCTGCTGTACGCGGTCGACCGCGCCTTCCTGCTCCCCGAGACGCCGCTGGGCGCGACCGTCGGCTTCGCGCACGGCTACCTGCTCGCCCCGCTGGCGACCGCGACGCTGCTGCTCGACGCGCTCTCGCTCGCGGAGCGGCGCGTCGTCGACCTCGGCGCCTTCAAGTGGCTCTACGCGCTCGTCGCGCTCCCCGCCCCGCCGGTCGCCGTCCTCTACTACGCGCACCGCGAGTGGCTGAAGCCGGACGACTCTGACCTCCTCGGAGGGCCGTGATGACGGCCGACGGTGACGACGACGGCGCAGCCCGGTCCCCCGAGGGGTCGGACTCCGGGGTCGGCGCGGTCGACTCGCTCGTTACGGCCCCGGAGGGCGGCGCCCCGCCCGTCCTCCGGGACGCGGTCGAGATCCGCCCCGACGGCGTCGAGGGCGACCGCTACCGCCGCGGTGACGGCCACTTCCAACTCGACGGCTGCGCGGTCACCCTCGTCGCCGCGGAGGCGCTCGACGTCGTCCGCGAGGAGACCGGAATCGACGTGACCGACGGCCGCCACCGACGGAACGTCGTCGTCGACGGGTTCGGCGCCGGGATGGACCCCCTCCTCGACGCGACCGTCGCGGTCGGCGGCGCGGTCCTGCGGCCGACCCGCCGTCGCCCTCCCTGCGCGCACGTCGAGGACCTCGCGGGCGAGGACGGGCTGGCGTCGGCGCTCCGGGAGCGCGGCGGGCTCTGCTGTGACGTGATCGAACCCGGCCGCGTCGCGGTCGACGACGCGGTGCGGGTCCGCGAGGCCGACCCGCGGACCGCCGGCGCGGCCATCGCGGAGCGGCTCGCGAACCGGGAGCGGACCGGGGATGGGGGGCGGGCCGCGGACCGGGAGTAGGTCCCCCGACCCCTCGCCGTGAGAGGACGGTTTATACGGGTCGCGTGCGACGGCGGAGACGAGCCGTGAACCGCGCAGTCGACGACGCGGACTCTCGAACACCGGCGCCGGCGAGTCGAACGTATTCGGCGGCGCGGAGGCGGCGGTCGGCGTGAACTGGCGCTACCGCCACACGGTGTTGACGCTGTGTATGCTCGCCTTCTTCGTGACGTACTTCGCCCGGCTGGCCATCAGTCCGGTCGTCCCGCTCGTCATCGACGACTTCGGGGTCTCGAACACCGCGGTCGGCGTCGCGCTCTCGGGGATGTGGTTCGCCTACGGGCTCTCGCAGTTCCCGAGCGGAATCCTCGCGGACCGGCACGGGGAGCGCCGGGTCATCCTCGTCGCGGTCGGCGGGACGACGGCGATGAGCCTCCTGCTCGCCCTCGTCCCGGTCTTCCCGGCCTTCGTGCTGGCGGCGGTCCTCCTCGGGCTGGCGGCGGGGCTCCACTACGCGGTGGCGACCACGCTGCTCTCGCGGACGTTCGACGACCTCGGCACCGCGGTCGGGATCCACTCGCTGGGCGGCCCGCTGGCGGGGCTGGTCGCCCCGGTCGTGGCGACGTGGGTCGGCGTCCGCTACGGCTGGCGGCCGGGCGTCGCGCTGGCGGCGCTCGTCGGCGTCCCCATCTTCGTCCTGTTCGCGCGGCGGGTCCGCCCCACCGAGCCGCGGCGCCCGGACCAGCCCATGTCCGAGCGGCTCCGGCTCGGGCCGCTGCTCGAACTGATCGGGCGGCGGCAGATCCTCGTCCCGCTCGCGGTCGCGACGCTCGGCACGTACGTCGCGCAGGGCGTCATCTCCTTCCTGCCGACGTTCCTCGTCGAGTTCCGCGGGTACTCCCCCGCGTTCGCCGGCGGCGTCTTCTCCGCGTTCTTCGTCGTCCGCGCGGTCGCACAGGTCGGACTCGGCCGACTCTCCGACCGGCTGGGCCGCGACGCGAGCATCGCCGCCGCCCTCCTCGGCGGCGCGCTCGGGCTCGCCGGGCTGGTCGCGCTCCCCGACCTCGTCCGCGCTCCGGTCGCGGTCGGGCTGCCGGCGCTCCCGGAGACCGCCGCGCTCGGCGTCGCCGTGTTCCTCGCCGCGCTCGGCTCCAGCTTCTTCTCGGCCATCGACCCGCGGTTCATGGACGCGCTCGGCGACGCGGAGCGCGGCGCCGGCTTCGGGCTGATTCGGACCGTCTACACGGTCATCGGATCGGCCGGGTCCGTCGGCGTCGGACTCGTCGCGGACCTGTTCGGCTGGGGCGCGTCGTTCCTCGTCATCGCCGGGCTGGCGGGGGTCGCCTTCCTCGTCACCGCGGCGAACGCGCTCCTCGGCGCGGGTCGCTGACGGACGGCGCGTGCGAACGACTCCCGTGTGACCCGAAGCTTCGAGTCGCCCGGGAGCGAAGCGGAGACGTGTACGACTACCACGCCCACACGAACTACTCGGACGGGGCGTTCCTGCGCTGGATGGTCGACGCGGCGGCCGACGCCGGACTCGACGGGGTCGGGTTCGCGGACCACTGTAACGTCTCGCCGGAGTCGAACGCGCGGCGCCGCAAGCGCGCGTTCGGATTCAATCTGGACCTGACCCACGAGCGGCGTCGCGAGGCGATCGAGGCGGTCCGCGAGGACGCCGCCGTCGACGTGTTCGACGCCGTCGAGATGGACTACGACCCCGCTCACGAGGACGCGATCGCGGCGTTCCTCGACGAGGCGGGCTTCGACTACGCCGTCGGGAGCGTCCACGAACTCGACGGGGCGAACGTCCACACGCGCCCCCATTTCGCCGACAAGCCGGAGTCCGAGCGCCGAGCGCTTGTCGACCGGTACTTCGAGAAGCTGGTCGCCCTCGTTGAGTCGGAGCTGTTCGCGATCGCCGCGCATCCCGACCTGATCGAGCGCAACCCGCACCTCCGCGGGTTCGCGACCGAGGACCACTACGCCGCGGTCGCCGACGCCCTCCGCGACTCGCGGACCGTCCCGGGGATCAACGCCGGACGCCTGCTCGACGACTACGGGGAGTTCCACCCGGCGCCCGCGTTCCTCGACCGCCTCGTCGACGCCGGCGTCGATGTGACCGTCGGGACCGACAGCCACGAGCCGGACGCGATCGCGCCCCGGGTGCGAGAGATCGAGGCCGAACTCGACCGGCGGGGGCTGGAGGCGGTCCGGATCGACCGAGTGGCGAAGAACGCCTGACGCGATCGTTTATGTTCTCTGTTTGAATCCTGGACCAACCGTTAGAACGTGCCTGCTTCCTGATCGAGTGCGGGAGTGAGTATCGCAGATCGATGGCGATGAGCCGGTGTTTAAATAGCCGTGAGTGACGGTGCCGAGCGTTTATAAAAGCAGAGTGCGGTGGCGCGCCTGCGAGCGGCCGCCACCGGCGGCCGCGAGTCAGCCCGCGAGGGAGTCGCTGGCGGCGCCAGCCGCCAGCGACGAGGCTGGGGAGGCGTGAGGTGCGGGGCGGTGCGGGGTGATGCGGGGTGGGGTGGGGTGGGACTCAAAGGGGCAGTCGCGAGGGCGAAGCACGCCGCAGCAAGCAGTGTGGCGCTACGCGCCACGGGCAGCCGGCGGCGAAGCCGCCGGCGACACCGCAGCGAGGGAGCGACAGCGACCGAGCGAGGAGCACAGCAAGGCGCGCGAGCCGTCGCGACTGGGGCTTTGAAGACGTTCACCGCAGCAGCGCCAGCCGCTTATAAACAACCGCCGGCAACACCGCAATTCTACTTATAAATGGCCTCACAACGTACTACACCTACTCCCGCAATCGCTCGTCGCTACGTCTGTACTGACCAATTCGGCTACCGTTTTCTGGCAGAGGTTCGGTGCGAGATACGCGCGCTGCTGGCTCGATCCAGCTTACGTCGAATCCAACAACGCGAATCGGAGATTCGCTTGCCCGACGAAGCTACGCTTCGTCGAACCGCGGAAATCGGAGATTTCCGCGCTTGACTACGCTTACGCCTCGTCGAACACCGATAGACTCGCTGCGCCCGTCTATCGGGCTCGATCCGGCTTACGCCGGATCGAACACGGTGAGACGATCGCTCCGTTCGCGCTGCGACTCACCTGCTTGATCCGGCTTACGCCGGATCGAACAACGTCTCGCCCTCGACCATGTGCTCCTCGACGGTGTCCAGATCGAGCGTGACGCCGAGGCCCGGCTTCTCCGGGACCTCGATGTAGCCGTCCTCGATGACGTCCTCCTCGACGAGGTCCTCCCACCAGCCCAGCTCGTAGGAGTGGTACTCGATCGCGAGCGAGTTCGGGATGGCGGCGCCGACGTGGGTCGCCGCCATCGTCGCGACCGGGGAGGCGACGTTGTGCATCGCGACCGGGACGTAGTACTGGTTCGCCACGTCCGCGATCTTGCGGGTCTCGCGCATGCCGCCGACCTTCGGCAGGTCGGGCGCGACGATGTCGACCGCCTGGTTCTCGATGAGGCGGCGGAGCTCGGTGACGCGGTAGCGGTTCTCACCGACCGCGATGGGCGTGACCGTGTTCTTCGTGACCTCCTCTTGGACTTCGAGGTTCTCCGGCGGGACGGGGTCTTCGAGCCACCACACGTCGTACTCCTCGATGGCGTCCGCGAGGCGCTTGGCGGAGCCGCCGGAGAACGTCCAGTGACAGTCGAAGGAGACGTCGGCCTTGTCCTTCACGCGCTCGGTGACCGTCTCGACTATCTCCGCCTTGTGGCGGATCTCGCCGGGACGGAGGTGGCGGTTGGCGCGGTCCTTCTCGAAGCCCGAAGGGACGTCAAGGTCGAACTTCAGGGCGTCGTAGCCGAGTTCGTCGACGACGCGTTCGGCCTCGTCCGCGCAGGCCTCGGGATCGGCCTCCTCCTCGGTGTGGCAGTCGCAGTAGACGCGCATCTCGTCGCGGTACTTGCCGCCGAGCAGCTGGTAGGCGGGCACGTCGAGGATCTTGCCGGCGAGGTCGTGGAGCGCGACCTCGATGCCGGAGATGGCCGTGACGGTGACGCCCTCGACGGACCCCTCGCCCGACATCTTCTGGATGAGGTGTTCGTAGAGGCGGTCGATGTCGAGCGGGTTCTCGCCGATCACGAACGGCTTCATGCGCTCGATCAGCTCCGGGACGCCGGCGCCCCAGTACGCCTCGCCGGTGCCGACGACGCCCGCGTCGGTGTACACCCGGACGAGTGTCCACGGGAAGTTCCCGTCGACCATCGTCGTCTGCACGTCAGTGATCTCGACGTCGCGGTCGCCGCCGCGCGTCCCGGTGGTCCCCATCGTCTCGGCGGAGAGCTCTCGCATCGTGTACTCCGCGTTCGGGTCGTGAAGCGACTCGTAGTTCCGGCTCATGGTCGGTCATTAACTCGGAACAGGGTAAGCGTTTACCTTCGCACGCCGCCCGCCCGAACAGGTGGCTTTTCATCCCCGTGCGCGCAAGGGACGGCCATGGTCGAAATCACGGATTTCCTCGCGTGTCTGTACACCGGTCGGGTGGAATCGCGTGGCGACGAGTACGTCGTCACGGTTCCCGCCTCGGAGATCGAACACGGTAGCGTGAGCGTCGGAGAGACGTATCGGATCGCCGTTCTGGACCGCGCCGGACCGAGCGACGACGCGTCCGCAACGAGCGGCGACGGCGAGGCGGCGTCCGTGCCCGACGCCGACGGCGGTTCCGGCCAAGCCCCGTCGGACGACGGGAACCGGCCCACCTCGCGCGGCGCGGCCGGCGCCGTCCAGCCGGACCCGCCCGTCTCGGAGGGAGAGGTCCGCGACGTGACGATCGAGACGCTGGGCGACAAGGGCGACGGGATCGCGAAGATCGAGCGCGGCTACGTCGTCATCGTCCCCGACGCAGAGCCCGGCGAGGAGCCGACCGTCGAGATCACGAGCGTCCGCGAGAACGTCTCGTTCGCGAACGTCGTCGAGGAGTAGCGGTCGGTCGCGGCCGGCGCGCCTCTCGGTCGCCGCGCTTTTTTATTCCGGCGGGTCACTCCGCGAGAACAGCGCGCGGAGGTTCGACGCCGAGAAGAACGACGACGGCTCGTCCATGTGGACGCCGATCTCCCCGGACAGCGCCCGCAGCCCGACCCGCTGGACCGGTTCGGGCAGGGAGTAACACCGCCGGATCGCCTTCCCGAGCCGGATCTCCGTGGCGAGTTCGTCGCGCCACCCGGACTCGTAGTCCGCGAGCGTCGAGGGATCGCGCGGGTCGATCGCCGCGGCGGCGACGTCGGCCGCGCGCATCCCGTAGAGGATGCCGCCGCCGGTGAACGGCTTCGTCTGCGCGGCGGCGTCCCCGATCAGGAAGCCGCGGTCGCTCGTCGTCTCCGCCGGCGGTCCCACGGGGATCGCCCCCGAGCAGCGCCGGTCCGTCGTCGCGCCGTACGCGTCGGTGAGCCGGTCGAACCGCCCCGAGACATCCTCGCTCGGCGGCGCCGCCAGCCCGTACTCGACGCCGGCGTCGCCGCGGGGGATCCGCCACGCGAAGAACGTCGGCGCGGTGAGGTGGACGTCGACGCGGTCGCCGGCGTCGCGCTCGTCGTCGAACCCGAGAACGCCGTGGAGCAGTTCGTCCGGCTCCGGCAGGTCGAGCGCGCGGCGCACCCGCGAGGTCGGCCCGTCGCAGCCGGCGACCATCCGCGCCTCGACCCGCTCCACGTCGTCCGCGGGCGTCCGGACCTCGACGACGACCCGGTCGGACCGCTCCTCGACGCCGACGACCGTGTGGTTCTCTCGCACGTCGGCGCCGGCCTCGCGCGCGCGGTCCGCGAGGGTCCGGTCGAGTCCGACGCGGTCGATCACGTTCGACACCGGCTCTCGCTTGTAGAAGGGATACGCCCGGGAGCCCGGTCCGCCGACGTGGAAGCGGGCGCCGTACACCCGGTTCTCGAGGAGCTCGTCGCGGGCGCCCTCGGGGACGTACTCCCATACGTCCTCGGAGACGTGCCCGGAGCAGGCGAGCGGCTCGCCCACCGTCCCCTTCTCGAAGGCGACCACGTCGCGCCCCGCCTCGGCCGCGCGCCGGGCGAACCGGGAGCCGGGCGGTCCCGCGCCCACGACGACGAAATCGTGCATGGAGGGAGCGTGGTGACGGGGATATATAATTACGACGCGGCTACTCGGCCGACTCTCGCGTCCCCAGCCACTCCAGCGCCGCGTCGAGGTCGGTCCGCGGCGGCGAGCACGTGAACCCCTGACAGACGTAGGCGGTCGCCTCGCCGTCGGTCGCGTCGCGGTCCGCCCAGATCGGCGGGGCCCCGGCCGCGCCGAGGCGGTCGAGCCACTCGTCGAGTCCCGCGTCCGTCGCGGGGCGCGGCGCGACGAGGGCGCCCGACAGGTATCGCTCCCCGAGCGTCTCGCGCCACTCGCCCGGCACCTCGTCGGCGGCGATCGTCACTTCGATCCCGCCGGTCTCGACGAGGTCCGCCGCCCGGACGAGCGAGGCGTGTTCCAGCGGCCCGCCGCGGATCCGGTCGGCGTGGGTGGTCACGACGCGCTCGGCGATCTCGCGGAACGCCCCGTCGGTCCGGAACCCGTCGAGGAGCGCGAGCGTCTCGGCCGCGACGCCGAGGCTCGACGGCGTCGACCGGTCGGTGAACTCCTGCGGCCGCGCGATGAGGGGGCCGGCGTCGTCGCCGCCCGACTCGTCCCCGTCGTCGTCCGGGTCCCGCGTGAAGTAGATCGTCCCGTCGTCGGCGTCGTAGAACTCGTCGACGAGGTCCTCGGCTAACTCCAGCGCGAACCCGAGCGGCTCCGGGTCGCCGGTCGCGGCGTAGACGTCGAGCGCGCCGCGCGCGAGGAACGCGTAGTCGTCGAGGTACCCCGGTCCCCGCACGTCGCCGTCGAGCCAGCGCCGGGCGAGCGCGCCGGTCTCGCTCTCGGCGTCGTAGAGCCGGTCGCGACAGAAGGAGAGCGCCTCGCGCGCGATGTCGGCGTACGGTTCTCCGAGGGGGTCGCCGGCCCTCGCGAACGCGGAGATCGCTCGCCCGTTCCACGCGGCCAGCACCTTCTCGTCGCGGGCGGGGCGCGGCCGCGACTCGCGGGCGTCGAACAGCGCCGTGCGCGCGTCGGTCAGCGCCTCGCGGACCTCCTCGGGCGAGCGGTCGCGGTCGGCGGCCACCCCCTCGACCGACGCGGCTATCGTCGGGACGGTCGTGCCGCGCTCGAAGTTACCGCCGGGCCGGATCCCGTACCGCTCCTTCGCGAGCGACGCCGCCGGCTCGTCGAGGACGGCGTCCACCTCCTCCGGGGTCCAGACGTAGAAGGCGCCCTCGACGTCCTCGGTCGCGCCTCCGTCCGCCGCCCCGTCGGACTCGCCGTCGTCCCGCCGGCTCGCGGGCGGTCGGCTCCGCGCGTCGAGGGTGCTGAAGAAGCCCCCCTCGTCGTGGCGGAGCTCGCGGTCGAGGAACGCGAGCGACTCGCTCGCGACGCGGGCGTAGAACGGGTCGCCCGTGAGCCGGTAGCCGTCGAGGTAGGCCATCGGTAGCTCGGCGTTGTCGTACAGCATCTTCTCGAAGTGGGGGACGGTCCACTCCCGGTCGACGGCGTAGCGGTGGAACCCCCCGCCGACCTGATCGTACATCCCGCCGCGGGCCATCCCGTCGAGGGTGCCCGTCGCGGCCGACAGGAGCGCGTCGCGGCCGGTCCGCGCGTACGCCCGCATGAGCAGGTCGATCCGGCCGGGCATCGGGAACTTCGCGCCGCCGCTCCCGAAGCCGCCGTACTCGTCGTCGTAGCCGCGCAGCGCGGCCGCGGCGGCCGCGTCGAGCAGGTCGTCGCCGGGCGGCGAGGCGCCGCCCTCCCCGTCCGGGCCCGGCGCCTCCGGCGTCGGCACCGACTCCAGCTCGTCGCGCGCGCTCTCGGCCCACTGGTCGGCGCGCCGCTTCATCTCCTCGCGCTGCTCGGGGTCGCTCCACGAGCCGGCGATCCGCTCGCAGAGGTCGCGGAAGCCGGGCTGGTTCCGGCGCGGCTCGGGCGGGAAGTAGGTCCCGACGTAGAAGGGCTTCCCCTCGGGCGTACACCACGCGGAGAGGGGCCATCCGCCGCCGCCGGTGACGAGCTGGCAGACGGTCATGAACGTGCTGTCGACGTCCGGGCGCTCCTCCCGGTCGACCTTGACCGGGACGAACGACTCGTTCATCGCCTCCGCGACCGACTCGTCCTCGAAGCTCTCCTCGGCCATGACGTGACACCAGTGACAGGAGGAGTAGCCGATAGAGACGAACACGGGCACGTCGTGCTCGCGGGCGCGCTCGAACGCCTCGTCGCCCCACGGCTGCCAGTTGACGGGGTTGTCGGCGTGCTGTCGGAGGTAGGGACTCGCCTCCCCGTCGAGGCGGTTCCGCTCGGTCGGCTGTGACATACCCCCGGTTCGGCCCGACGGGGCAAAAGGCGTCCGGGCCGCGACGAGCGCCCGCCGCTCCCGCCGCCCTCGACGCTGTTTTATACATGATCGCGTGTATATCCGGTCGAACAGAGAGTAAGGTTTACACTACCGTGCGGACACCCGTCGGGCATGACGGAGACCGTACTCTTAGTGGGGGGCGGCGGCCGCGAACACGCGATCGCCCGCGCGGTGGCGGACGACTGCGCGCTGTACGCCTGCGCGAGCGTTCGGAACCCGGGGATCCGACGGCTCGCGGACGGGTTCGAGGCGATAGCGGAGACCGACACCGACGCGGTCGCGGCGTACGCGACCGAGGTCGGCGCTGACCTCGCGGTCATCGGGCCGGAGTCGGCGCTGGAGGCCGGAGTCGCGGACGCGCTCGACGACGCCGGCGTCTACGCGTTCGGCCCGCGGGCCGACGAGGCGCGCTTGGAGACGGACAAGGCGTACCAGCGCGAGTTCATGGAGGAGCACGCGGTCCCGGGCTGTCCCGACTACGCGGTGTTCGACGACGTCGAGGCCGCCTGCGAGTACATCGACGAGTACGAGGGCGACCTCGCGGTCAAGCCCGCCGGCCTCACCGGCGGCAAGGGCGTGAAGGTGATAGGCGATCAGGTGACCGCGGCGGAGGCCAAGGAATACCTCCGCGACTCCGACTACGACCGCGTCGTCCTCGAAGAGCGGCTCGTGGGCGAGGAGTTCACGATCCAGGCGTTCGTCGCGAACGGCGACGTGCGGACGACGCCCGCGGTTCAGGACCACAAGCGCGCCTACGAGGGCGACGAGGGGCCGAACACCGGCGGGATGGGGTCGTACTCCGACACGGGACTCTCGCTGCCGTTCATGGCCGGGGGCGACTACGACGCCGCCGTCGACGTGTTGGACGCGGTCGTCGACGCGCTCCCCGACTACAAGGGGGTCCTCTACGGGCAGTTCATGCTCACCGACGAGGGGCCGAAGGTGGTGGAGTTCAACGCGCGCTTCGGGGACCCCGAGGCGATGAACACGCTGCCCGTCCTCGACACGCCGTTCGTCGACGTGCTCGCCGCCGCGCGCGACGGCGAGTCGCTCCCGGAACTCTCCTTCTCGGGCGAGGCGACCGTCTGTAAGTACGCGGTGCCCGACGGCTACCCGACAGACCCGGACGCGGGCGCCGAGATCGCGGTCGACGAGGAGAGCGCGGGCGACGCGCTCCTCTACTACGCGAGCGTCGACGAGCGCGACGGCCGGCTGTACACCACAACGTCGCGGGCGTTCGCCGTCGTCGGCCGCGGCGACTCCATCGCGGCCGCCGAGGCGCAGGCCGAGGACGCGCTGACGGCCGCCGGCGATCGCGTCCGCATCCGTCACGACATCGGCACGGCCGACCTCGTCCGGCGGCGGATCGACCACATGGACGACCTCCGGAGCTAACCCCGTCTCATTCCAGACCGCCGCGGCCGGGGAGCGACCCTTTTATTCTCCCCGTCCGAACGACGTGACGTGACAGACGACGACGCGGCCGCGACGCCCGCGGATCCGGACGCGCCGCGCGACGACGCCGACTCGCCCCGGAGCGACCGCCTCGACCGGTTCCCGACGCCGGGCGCGCGCAACTCCCTGTGGTCGTGGCCGGACGCGAAGTCGCCGCTCGCGGTCGTCCGCAACTACGTGGTCATCGTGCTCGCGCGGATCTGCCCGAGCCTCCGGCTGAAGAACCGGCTGCTGCGGTCGATCGGCGTCACGGTCGGCACGGGGGTCGCGTGGGGGCTGGAGTCGACCCCGGACGTGTTCTGGCCCGAGCGGATCCGCGTCGACGACGACGCGATAATCGGCTACGACGCCACGCTGCTGTGCCACGAGTTCCTCCATGAGGAGTACCGGCTGGGCGACGTGGTCGTCGAGGAGGAGGCGATGGTCGGCGCGGGCGCGGTCGTCCTCCCCGGGGTCACCGTCGGGGAGGGCGCGCGCGTCGCGGCGAACTCGCTCGTCGCGGCGGACGTGCCGCCGGGCGCGACCGTCGCGGGCGTCCCCGCCGAGGTGGTCTCCCGGGCGGGGGAAGGCGCCGGCGACGATTAAGCGGGGTCCGCGTCGACCGCGTCGTCGTCCGAGTCGCCCCCGGCCGCCGACTCCTCGGCGTCGGTGATGTGCGCCTCGGTGCTCACGCGCTCTAAGTCGACCCCGACCTCCCTGGCGACGGCGTCGAGGACGGCGCGCTGTTCGGCCATCTCGTTTTCGAGCGTCTTGACGCGCTCGGAGGTGTCTATCACCGTCTCCTGCGTCTCGTCCACCTCGTCGCGGAGCTCGCTGATCTTCTTGTAGGTGCGCTCCGCGCGGTCGGCCAGCGTCTGGATCTTCTTCGCGGTGTCCCCGAATCCCATATCGGTCCGTCGGCCCGGCGATACGTGTGCTTTTCCGTTCGACGCCGGAGCCGGCCCCGGTCCGCGGCCGCGGTCGGCTCGCCCTCGTCGCGCCCGGACCGACGGTGGACTTTTGCCCGACTCGCCCCTGGTACGGGTATGACCGTCGACCGGATCCTGTTGACCAACGACGACGGCGTCGACGCCGCGGGGCTGCGCGCGCTGTACGACGCGCTGGCGACCGAGTACGCGGTGACCGTCGTCGCGCCGGCCGACGACCAGTCCTCGGTCGGGCGGCGCCTCTCGGCCGACGCCGCCGTCGACGACCACGAGCTCGGGTACGTCGTCGAGGGCACCCCCGTCGACTGCGTCGTCGCGGGGCTGGACGAACTCGTCCCCGAGGCGGACCTGGTCGTCGCCGGCTGTAACGAGGGCGCGAACCTCGGCGCCTACACGCTCGGGCGGTCCGGGACCGTCTCGGCCGCGGTCGAGGCGGCGTTCTTCGGCGTGCCAGCGGTCGCGACGTCGATGTACGTGCCCGGCGGCGACGACTGGTGGAAGCGGGAGTTCGAGGGCGCCGACTTCGCGCACGCGGCCCGCGCGACGGAGTTCCTCGTCGACGAGGCGGCCGGCGCCGGGGTGTTCGAGCGCGCGGACTACCTCAACGTCAACGCGCCCATCGCGGACGCGGACCGCGCGCCGCTCCGCGTCACGACGCCCTCGACGTGGTACGGGATGCACGCGGAGCGGAACGGCGACGGCCGCGTCGGCTTCTCGGACCCGATCTGGGGCCGGATGAACGACGGCGACGTGCCGGACGACGTCGGGACCGACCGCCGGGCCGTCGTCGACGGCGAGGTGTCCGTCTCGCCGCTTTCGGTGCCGCACGCGGCCGAGCCGAACGCGGGCCTCGACGAGCTGATCGACGGCTACGAGGCGGCGGTTCGGTCTTGAAAAGCGAGCCTCGTCGTCGCGCTACTCACCGTCGCCGGTGCTGACGGTCACCTTCGCCTCGCTCAGCACGCGGTCGCCCATCTCGTACCCCGGCTCGTACACCTCGTGGACCGTCCCCTCGGGCCGGTCGCTGTCGACGCGGAGCATCACCTGGTGGCGCGCGGGGTCGACCTCCTCGCCCGGCTCCGGCGCTATCGACTCGACGCCCTCCTCCGCGAGCACCTCGTCGAACTTCTCTAACGTCGACTCGACGCCGGGGCGGAGGTCGCTCCCCTCCTCTTGGTCGAGCGCGCGCAGGAGGTCGTTCCGGACCGGGGCGAGCCGCTCGACGAGCGCCTCCGAGGCGCGCTCGCGGATCTCGTCTTGCTTCCGCTTCGCGCGCTCCTTGTAGTTGCTGAAGTCCGCCTTCACGCGGGCGAGCTTGCTCTTCAGCTCCTCCGCCTCCTCGTCGCGCTCGCGGAGCGCCGCTCGGGCCTCCGCGAGGTCCGCCTCCATGGCCGCGACCTCGCGCGCGAGCGCCGCGTCGTGTTCCGCGACGGCCGCCGCGAGCGCCTCCTCGTCTCGGCGGGCGTCGCCGTCGGCGGGCCCGCCGTCGGCCGACTCGGCGCTCCCTTCCTCGGCGGTCGCCTCCGCCGTGCCGTTCGTTCTCGCGGCGTCGCCCTCGGCGTCGGGGGTCTCGACATCGACGGCGTCGTCGTCGCTCATACCCGATCGAAGTCGGTCGGCGGGCATAAGCGTTCAGAACCGCGACGCCGAGAGCCCGCCCTCGCCTCTGAGACCGGGTACGCGCGGCGGTGGACCGTCCGCGCTCGCCCGACCCGCCCGCCACGCGACGGGCGGATTTATGATCGCGGCGGCCCACGACCGATCCCGCATGCCAGCTCGACCCTCGACCTTCTCGATCGCCGCCCGGGACCCGGAGACGGGCGCGGTCGGCGTCGCCGTCCAGTCGAAGTTCGTCGGCGTCGGCGCCGTCGTCCCGTTCGTGAGCGCGGACGCGGGCGCGGTCGCCACGCAGAGCTTCGCGAACGTCGCCTACGGTCCCGACGGTCTCGACCTGCTCCGCGAGGGCCGCGCGCCCGCCGAGGCGATCGACCGACTCACGGCCGACGACGACGAGGCGCCCTCGCGTCAGGTCGGGATCGTCGGCGTCGACCCCGACGACTCCCCCGCGGCGTTCACGGGCGAGGAGTGTCACGACCACGCCGGCGACCGGCAGGGCGACCACTACACGGTTCAGGGGAACATCTTGGAGAACGCCGACACCCTCGACGCGATGGCCGAGGCGTTCGAGGCGACCGACGGCGGCCTCCCGGAGCGGCTGATCGCGGCGCTCCACGCGGGCAACGGGGCCGGGGGCGACAAACGCGGCGAGCAGGCCGCGGCGCTGTACGTCGCGAAGCCCGAGGGCGGCTACGACGGGAGGAACGACCGCTGGGTCGACGTGCGCGTCGACGACCACGAGCGCCCGATCGAGGAGCTAGAGCGGGTGTTCAAGATCTACGACGTGACCCTCCTCGAACGCGAGGCGCCCGACGAGACCCGAGAACTGACCGGTGAGGCGGCCGTCTCGGTCCAGTCGTCGCTCGCGGCCCTCGGGTTCTACGACGGGGAGCCGACCGCCGAGTTCGGCGGCGACGCCCGCGACGCGCTGGAGTCGTTCCGCGGCATGAACAACTTCGAGAACCACTCGCTGCCGGTCTTGGAGGACGCGCTCGCGAGGGGGTGGGAAGGGACCGGCGAATCGGACGGATCGGCGGACTCGGGCGCTTCTGCGACGGACCCCGACGCCTCCGCGACGGACCCGGAGACGCGGCTGGTCGACGCGATCTGGCGCGGGCTCTCGCGGCTCGACCGCGTCTGACGGGCTCGGCGGGCGCCGTCTCCGAGGCCGGTCAGCGTCGCCGCACTCGCAACGCCTAAGCGTCGGCTGGCGGCTACGAGTCGCATGGGACGATTCCAGAACACGGGGCAGCCGGACTGGGACTGGTGGGGCCGCGTGTGGCCCACGCCGGGCGAGACGCTGCGTGAACTCGGGCTCGAACCCGGGGATACCGCCGCCGAGATCGGCAGCGGGAACGGCTACTTCGCGCTCCCCGCCGCGCGCGTTGCCGACCCCGGGACCGTCTACGCCGTCGACGTCGACGCGAGCCTTCTGGCCGAACTCGAACGCCTCGCGGACGCGCAGGGGATCGCGAACGTCGCGGGCGTCGAGGGCGACGCGCGCGACCTCGCCGGCCTCCTCCCGGAGCCGGTCGACGTCGGCCTCCTCCTGAACGCCTTTCACGGGATTCCGGAGCCGGAGTCGTTCGTATCGGGAATCTCCGAGGCGCTCGCTCCCGGCGGTCGCCTCGTCGTCGTCAACTGGCGCGACCGACCGCGCGCGGAGACGCGGGTCGAGGGGGAGCCGCGCGGGCCGCCCACCGACCTCCGGCTGTCGCCCGCGGCGACCCGCGAGGTCGTCGAGGACGCGCCCGGCGACCTGACGCTCGCTCGCGAGGTCGACCTCCCGCCGTTCCACTACGGACTCGTCTTCGAGCGGTAGGCTGGTTCGACGCGGCCGTCGGAGCGTCCCTCCCGCGCGCGAGGCGCCGCGGCGGGCCGGTCGACTTTTGCCCGTCCGCGACCGAGCGGGACCATGACCATCGAACCCGACGCGGTCGCGGACCTCATCGAGGAGCACCTCCCCGACGCGGTCGCCAGCGTGACCGCGCCCCGGATCCACAACGACGAGGACGAGGACGCCCACTTCGCGGCGGTCGTCGTCTCGCCCGCCTTCGAGGGCGAGTCGCTCGTCGACCAGCACCAGCGCGTGTACGACGCGGTGGGCGACCACATGACGCAGTCGGTCCACGCCTTGGAGATCAAGACGTACACCCCCGAGGCGTACGCGGAACACGGCGACGGCGCCCTCGCCGCCGACCTCCGCGAGGCGGGGCTGTTCCCGGTCGACGAGGCCTGACTCTCCGACTCGCCCGCCGCCGCACCGCGACCGTTCGCTCCCGCCCCTCCACTGCTCCACCCCTCCACCCTTCACCCCTCCACCCTCCACACCGATGCGATCGGCACTCGTCCGCGCCCTCCGCGGGATCTGCTCTGCGGTCTCGCTGCTGGCGTTCGTCGCGCTCTTCCTCGCCGTCGAAGCGCGCGTCACTTCTCCGGCGGTCCTCCTCGGCCTCGCCGCGGTCGGCGCGGTCTCGCTCCTCGCGGCCAGCGGCCGGTCCGGGATTCGGCGCCTGCTCGGGCGCGACGGAGACGGGACCGCGACGGGCGGCGATCCGCCCGCCGAGGGGGACGCGTGGCTCGACGAGTCGGTCGAGGACACCCCGTGGACCGACCGGGCGGACCGCGCGCGCGACGAGGCGGAGACCGACTGGCCGCTCGCGCGGCTCGAACCCGCGCTCGACGACGCGTGGAACCGGTGGTCCGACGCCGCGTTGACGCTCGGGCTGGCGGCCCTCGGCGTCGGGTCCTTCGCCCTCCTCGCCACCCACCCGGGCGACGACCCGCCGCTCGGGCTGGTGCTCCTGCTGCTGTTCGGACTCAACGGGGCGCTCGTGACGCTCCCGTTCCTGTTTAAAGAGGACTGACGGGACGCTTCCGGTCAGCCGTCGTCCCGGTCGTCCGTCGCGGTCGGCCCGCTGGTTTCACCCGCTTCGCCGTCGGACTCCCCGCCCGCGACGCGGTCGGCGACCAGTTCGGCCAGCGGGTCCACCGTGACGGTCAGGCGGGCGACGAGGAACACCGCGGGGACGAGCGCGACGAACAGGAAGGCGGCGTCGTACGCCCACGCGGCGCCGCTCAGGAGGGGGACCGCGACGCCGACCAGCCCGTGGTACGCGACGAGGACCGCCCCGAAGACGACGAGCCAGTAGGCCATCCCGCCGGCGTTCTCCGCGATCCGGTCCGGCGGCGCGTCCGTCTCGGCGTCGTCGCCCCGCCCGCCGAGGGCCAGCCGCGTCAACAGCGCGAACTTCGGCGCGGCGTACAGGAGGATCCCCGCCACCGCGAGCGCGACGACGGCCGTCGTGACCGCGGCGAACGTCACGGGCGCGAACGGGACGAGGCGGTCTATCCCCGGAAGCAGCGTGACGACCGCGAGAGCGCCGACGACCGCCAACGCGCCGATCAGGAGCCTGCTCGCCGACCTGACCGCGTCGCGGTCGAGCGCCGTTCCGATCGCTGAGTCGTTCGAACCCATGTGCGCCCGGCCGTTGGCGACGGACCGGTATATAAGCGGAAAGCGTTTGCGCCGATTTTCGGCCGTTTGTCCGCGATTCAGCTCGTCGCCTCTCCTGTCTCTCGGCACCGAGTCTCTTGGTACCGAATCACATTATTCCCGTAGTTGGCGGCTTCCAGTACCTTTTACAGCGTCTCGCGGGAAGGTCGGCGCATGGGTGACGACTACCGCACGGAGGAGGACAGTCTCGGCGAGATGCAGGTGCCGGCGGACGCCTACTGGGGGGCACAGACCCAGCGCGCCGTCGAGAACTTCCCCGTATCGGGCATTGGCATGAGCCGGCGGTTCGTCCGCGCGCTCGGCGTCGTGAAGAAGGCGGCCGCGCAGGCGAACCGCGACCTGGGCCTCGTCGACGAGGACACCGCCGACGCCATCGTCGCCGCCGCCGACGAGGTGATCGCGGGCGAGCACGACGACCAGTTCCCGGTCGACGTGTTCCAGACCGGATCCGGCACCTCCTCGAACATGAACGCCAACGAGGTGATCGCCAACCGCGCGGCCGAGATCGCGGGCGCGGAGATCGGCGACCGCGTCGTCCACCCCAACGACCACGTCAACTACGGGCAGTCGAGCAACGACGTGATCCCGACGGCGATGCACGTCGCCGCCCTCGAGGCGGTCGAGAAGGACCTCGTCCCCGCCTTGGAGACGCTCCACGCCGAGCTCGAGGCCAAGGAGACCGAGTTCGACGGGGTCGTCAAGACGGGGCGGACGCACCTCCAGGACGCCACCCCGCTCCGGCTCGGGCAGGAGTTCGGCGGCTACCGGACGCAGGTCGCGAAAGGGATCGAGCGCGCCGAGGACGTCCAGTCGAACCTCCGCGAACTCGCCCTCGGCGGCACCGCGGTCGGGACCGGGCTCAACACCCACCCCGAGTTCCCCGAACTCGCCGCGGAGTACATCTCCGACGAGACCGGGACAGAGTTCCGCGAGGCGGAAAACCATTTCGAGGCGCAGGCGGCCCACGACGCGATGGCGGAGGCGCACGGCGCGCTCCGCACGGTCGCGGGCAGCCTCAACAAGATGGCCAACGACCTCCGGCTGCTCGCCTCCGGGCCGCGGAACGGCCTCGGTGAGGTCGAACAGCCGGAGAACCAGCCCGGCTCCTCGATCATGCCCGGGAAGATCAACCCGGTCGTCGCGGAGTCGGTCAATCAGGTCCACAAGCAGGTCGTCGGCAACGACGCCGCCGTCTCCGCGGGCGCCGCGCGCGGCGAGATCGACTTGAACCTCTACAAACCGGTCATCGCGCACAACTTCCTCGAATCCGCGGAGCTGCTCTCGAACGTCGCCGCGACGTTCGGGGAGCGCTTCGTCGCGAAGCTGGAGGCCAACGAGGAGTTCGCCCGCGAGCGCGTCGAGCAGTCGATGGCGCTGGCGACCGCCCTGAACCCCGCGATCGGCTACGACAAGGCGAGCAAGGTCGCGAAGAAGGCGCTCGCGGAGGACAAAAGCGTCCGCGAGGTCGCCGTGAGCGAGGGGTACCTCACCGAGGTGGAGGCCGACGAGGTGCTCGACCCCGAGTCGATGACCCACCGCGTCATCCTCGGCGACGAGGACTGAGCGAGCCGAACTCCCGGATCGCCCGCCCGTCCCGGCGCGGTCGCTCGCGCCGGATCGGAACCATTTAAGCCGATGTCGGTTCCGATCCCACACGGATGAAACTTCACGAATATCAAGCGAAGTCTCTCTTCGCGGACGCCGGGATCCCCGTCCCGGACTCCCGGCTCGCGACGAGCGTCGACGAGGCGCTCGACGCCGTCGACGAGATCGGCTACCCGGCCGCGATCAAGGCGCAGGTCCACGTGGGCGGCCGCGGCAAGGCCGGCGGGATCAAGATCGCGACCGACCGCGAGGAAGCGGAGCAGTACGCCGACGAGATCCTCGGCATGGACCTGAAGGGGTACACCGTCGATCAGGTCCTCGTCGAGGCCGGCGTCGACTTCGTCGACGAGCTGTACGTCGGCGTCACGATGGACCGCGGCGAGGGGAAGCCCGTCCTGATGGTGTCGACCGAGGGCGGCGTGAACATCGAGGAGGTCGCGGAGGAGAACCCCGACGCGATCGCGCGAGAGCACGTCGACCCCGCGTTCGGGCTTCACCCGTATCAGGCCCGGAAGGTCGTCTACGAGGCGGGCGTCGACGCCGACGTGGCGCTCGACGTGGCCTCGATCCTCTCGACGCTGTACGACCTCTACGAGGAGAACGACGCCTCCGAGATCGAGGTCAACCCCGTCATGATCACGGGCGACCGCGACGTCGTCGCCGCCGACGCCGTGATGAACATCGACGAGGACGCGCTGTTCCGCCAGCCCGACCTCGCTGAGATGGCCGAGGAGTCCTACGAGGACGACCTCGAACGCAAGGCCGGCGAGTACGGCTTCGACTACGTCCGCCTCTCGGGCAACGTCGGCATCATCGGCAACGGCGCCGGGCTGGTGATGACGACGCTCGATCTGGTCGACTACTACGGCGGCGCGCCCGCCAACTTCCTCGACATCGGCGGCGGCGCGAAGGCCGAGCGCGTCACGCAGGCGCTCGACATGGTGTTCTCCGACGACAACGTCGACGCCGTCGTCTTCAACATCTTCGGCGGGATCACCCGCGGCGACGAGGTCGCGAAGGGGATCAACGAGGCCTTAGAGCAGTTCGACGAGATCCCCAAGAAGGTGGTCGTCCGGCTCGCCGGCACGAACGCCGAGGAGGGGATGGAGATCTTAAACACCGACCTCGTCGAGGTCGAGAAGACGCTGGAGGACGCGGTCCAGCGCGCGGTGAAGAACGCGGAAGAGGTGACCCAATGAGTTCTATCGTACGTTCACTCGCTCCCGACGGTCGCTCGTTCACGAACGATAACCTCACACTCACCACGGGGTGGTTCGCGTGAGCATTTTCGTCGACGACGACACCAGAGTAGTGGTCCAGGGGATCACCGGCGGGGAAGGGAAGTTCCACGCCGGCCAGATGATTGAGTACGGCACCAACGTCGTCGCCGGCGCGGTGCCCGGCAAGGGCGGGCAGGAGGTCGACGGCGTCCCGGTGTACGACACCGTCGACGAGGCCGTCGAGGCGGAGGACGCGGACGCCTCCGTGGTCTTCGTGCCGCCGGCGTTCGCCGCCGACGCGGTGTTCGAGGCGCTCGACACCGACCTCGACCTCGCGGTCGCGATCACGGAGGGAATCCCGACGCAGGACATGGCGAAGGTGAACAAGCGCCTGAGCGAGACGGACACGCGCCTGCTCGGCCCGAACTGTCCCGGGATCATCACGCCCGGCGAGGCGAAGCTCGGCATCCTCCCCGGCAACATCTTCTCGGAGGGGAACGTCGGGCTGGTCTCGCGGTCGGGCACGCTCACCTACCAGGTCGTCGACAACCTCACCGAGCGCGGGCTCGGCCAGTCGACCGCCATCGGCATCGGCGGCGACCCGATCATCGGGACCTCCTTCGTCGACGCCCTGGAGGCGTTCGAGGCCGACTCCGACACCGACGCCGTCGTGATGTGCGGCGAGATCGGCGGGGAGGACGAGGAGCAGGCCGCGAAGTTCATCGGGGAGCACATGGACACGCCGGTCGCCGGCTTCATCGCCGGGCGGACCGCCCCGCCGGGCAAGCGCATGGGCCACGCCGGCGCCATCGTCTCCGGCTCCGGCACGGGCACCGCGCAGTCGAAGATCGACGCGCTCAACGACGCGGGCGTTCCCGTCGGTGACACCCCCGAAGAGGTCGCCGACCACGTCGAGGACTTCCTCTGAGCGCTCGCCGCGCCGTCGATTTTTTAAGCGCCGGACGCGTCCGGTTTTCAGTTCCGGTAGCTGGAGCGAAAGCTAAAATTACCGGTAGCGCGAGGAACACATATGAATACAGGTTCCGGCGATCCACCGTCCGAGGCCGGTTCGGCCGCGCCCGACGCGTCGGGACCGGTCGACGGCGCCGGAAGCCGCGTCCTGTTCGTCGACGACGAGCCGGGGGCGGCCGACCTCGCCGCGACCCACGTCGAACGGCTCGCGGACGACACCGAGGCGGTCACCCGGACGTCGCCGGACGAGGCGCTCGACGTGGTCCGCGAGGGGGGCGTCGACTGCGTCGTCAGCGACTTCGACATGCCGGGCTGTGACGGGCTCGAGTTCCTCGAGGAGGTCCGTGCGATCGACCCCGGACTCCCGTTCGTGTTATTCACCGGGAAGGGGAGCGAGGAGATAGCGAGCGAGGCGATCACGGCCGGCGTCACCGACTACCTCCAGAAGGGGGCCGGCCGGGACCGCTACGAGATGCTGGCGAACAGCGTCGCGAACGCGCTCGGCCGCCGCCGCGCCGAGCGCGACCTCCGCGAGGTGAACGACCAGATCACCGCGATCCACCGGTTCGCGACCGAGCTCTCGGAGGTCGAGGACGTGTCGGCGGTGTCCGACCGCGTCGTCGCCGCGGCCGAGGAGATCCTGGAGTTCAACCGGTGCGTCGTCGCCCGCCGCCGGGGGGACCGACTGGTCCCGACCGCCCGGTCCGAGAGCGTCTCGCCCGACGAGATCCGCGCGTTCGACGTCGACGAGGGGATCGTCGGCTACACGGCCCGGGAGCGGCGGACCGTCGTGGTGGACAACGTCAGCGTCGACCCGGCGGACCCGGACGACTTGGAGGACCCGGCGAGCTCCGGGCCCTCGACTTCCGGCGGCCCGGACCACTACCGGGTGGGCGGACGCGACTCCCTCGACACGACCGCGGTGGCGGACCCGGTCTCCGACGACGTTCGGTCCGCGATCAGCGTACCGATCGGTAAGTACGCGGTGTTTCAGGCGGTGTCGGACGGCTACGCCGCCTTCGACGACCGCGACGTGGAGTTCGCGGAGCTGATCGCGTCACACGCCGCGAACGCGATAGAGCGGATCGAGACGGAGACCGCGCTCCGGACCGAGCGCGACCGACTGGCGGCGCTCTTCGACAACCTCCCGCTCCCGATGGCCCGGACGGTCGTCGGCGCGGACGGCGAGCGGACGCTGGCGCAGACGAACGAGGCCTTCCTGGAGACGTTCGGCTACGACGCCGAGACGTCGGCGTACGAGGAGGTGGTCGACGGGGTCGTCCCGCCCGACCCGACGCGGTTCGACCACGAAGAGCTGATCGCCGCCGACGAGCCGACCCGGCTCGACGTCCGGCGACGGACGACGGACGGGCTCCGGGAGTTCATCCTCCACGCGATCCCCGTCGTCCAGCCGGAGGCGTCGGTCGTCTACTCCATCTACGCCGACATCGACGAGCAGAAGCGCGTCGAGCGGACGCTCAGGAAGCTCCACGCGACGACCCGAGGGATGTTCGACGGCGATGACCGGGAGGAGATCGCCGGAGTGGCCGCCCGCGCGGCGATCGACATCCTCGAGTTCCCGAACAGCGGCGTCCGCCTGTACGACCCGGAGGCGAACGTCCTCCGTCCGACGGCCATAAGCGAGGAGGCCACCGAGGTCTTCGGCGCCCGACCGGCGTTCGGGCCGGGAGACGGCCGGGTCTGGGAGGCGTTCGACTCCGGGCAGCCGGTCGTCGTCGACGACCTCCACGCGGTCGACACCGCGGTCGGCTACGGCGACCTCCGGAGCCTCCTCGCGGTGCCGCTCGGGAACCACGGCGTCATGCCGCTCGGCTCGCGCGAGCCGGACTTCTTCGACGAGACCGACCTCCAACTGGCCCGCGTCCTCGCCGCGAACGTCACGGTCGCGCTCGACCACGCCGAGCGGACCGAACAGCTACGCGACCGCGACGCCGCCCTTCAGCGGGAGATCGACCGGTTAGAGAAGTTCGCCGGGCTGGTCTCGCACGACCTCCGGAACCCGCTCAACGTCGCGTCGGGAGGGACCGACCTGGCTCGGTCGCTGACCGACGACCCGGCCGTCCTCGACGAGCTCGACCGGATCAGCGACGCCCACGAGCGGATGACCCAACTGATAGACGACCTCCTCGCGCTGGCGCGACAGGGACGGACGGTCGACGAGATCGAGTCCGTTCCGCTCGACGCGGCCGCCGAGCGGGCGTGGCGGACCGTCGACACCGAGGGCGCGACGCTCGATGTCTCGTCTGCGACGTCCGCGGTCGACGCCGACCCGGAGCGGCTCCGAACGCTCTTCGAGAATCTGTTCACGAACAGCGTGGAACACGGTTCCACGGGCAGTCGGGCGAAGCCCGGCGATAGCGTCGAGCACGGCTCGACCGGCGACGGTCTCACCGTCTCCGTGGGGTCGCTCCCGGACGGGTTCTACATCGCGGACGACGGGACCGGATTCGACATCGATCCGGACGAGGCGACGAGCTACGGGCGGTCGAGCACGCCGGGCGGGACCGGGTTCGGGCTCGCGATCGTGCGCGAGGTCGCGGCCGCACACGGCTGGGAGATGTCTATCGACGGCGACGACGGCGCCCGTTTCGAGTTCCGGACGGACAACTGATATATAAAAGACCGGGTTGGCGTGCGCGCGCGGCACACAGGCGGGCCACGGTTATGCGCGATTCACCCCTATAAATCGAGTATGGACGAAGGAACTCGCGAGCTGCTCGAACCGCTGCCGCCGAGCGCCAAGCTGGTCTACTACGTGCTCGACGCGGAGGGGCGGTTCGACCAGACCGGTCTCGCCGAGGAGACGCGCCTCTCGACTCGCACCGTCCGGTTCGCGGTCGAGAAGCTCACCGAGGTCGGACTCGTCGAGGAGGGGCTGTGCCCCCGAGACGCCCGTCGATCGGTCTATCAGGCCGTGCCGCCCGCGGAGCGCGACCCCGTCGACGAACCGGAGGCGACGGCCGAGGCCGACGCGCCGGCCGCCGCGGTCGCTGAGGACTGAACCGCCGGGACCGACGCGGGGCGCCGTCGCTCCGTCGACGCCCCGATCCGTCGCGCTTTTGCCCCCGGAACCGGTAGTAAGGGCACTCCGATGGCGACGTACCACATCGAAACCTACGGCTGTAGCTCGAACCGGGGAGAGAGCCGGGAGATCGAGCGCGCCCTCCGCGACGGGGGGCACCGCCCGGCCGACGGCCCGGAAGACGCGGACGTCGCCATCCTCAACACCTGTACCGTCGTCGAGAAGACCGAACGCAACATGCTCCGCCGCGCCGAGGAGCTGTCGGAGACGACCGCCGAACTCGTCGTCACCGGCTGTATGGCGCTCGCGCAGGGCGAGATGTTCGCGGAGGCCGACGTCGACGCCGAGGTCCTCCATTGGGACGAGGTCCCGACCTACGTGCTCAACGGCGAGTGCCCGACGGTCACGCCCGACGCCGAGCCGGTCTTGGACGGCGTCGTCGGCATCCTCCCCATCGCGCGCGGCTGTATGAGCAACTGCTCGTACTGTATCACCAAGTTCGCCACCGGCCGCGTCGACTCCCCGACGATCGAGGAGAACGTCGAGAAGGCCCGCGCGCTGGTCCACGCCGGCGCGAAGGAGATCCGGGTCACCGGGCAGGACACCGGCGTCTACGGCTGGGACAACGGCGACCGGAAGCTCCCGGAGCTGCTCGACCGGATCTGCGACATCGACGGCGAGTTCCGGGTCCGGCTGGGGATGGCGAACCCCGGCGGGATCCACGGGATCCACGAGGAGCTGGCCGACGTGTTCGCGGAAAACGAGGAGCTGTACGACTTCATTCACGCCCCCGTTCAGTCCGGCTCCGACGAGGTGCTCGAAGACATGCGCCGGCAACACCGCGTCGAGAAGTTCCGCGAGGTCGTGGAGACGTTCGACGAGCGGATCGACCACTGGACGCTCTCGACCGACTTCATCGTCGGCTTCCCCACCGAGGACGAGGCGGACCACGAGCGCTCGATGGACCTCCTCGCGGAGGTCCGGCCCGAGAAGATCAACGTCACCCGCTTCTCGAAGCGCCCCGGTACCGACGCCGCCGACATGAAAGGGCTCGGCGGGACGATCAAGAAGGAGCGCTCGAAGGCGATGTCAGAGCTGAAGATGGAGGTCGTCGGGGAGGCGTACGAGTCGATGGTCGGAGAGACCTTCGAGGTGCTCGTCGTCGAGGAGGGGACCGGCGACTCCGTGAAGTGCCGCGACGGCGCCTACCGACAGATCATCGTCCAGGGCGCGGGCGACCGCGGGGTCGAGGTGGGCGACTTCCTCACGGTCGAGGTGACCGGCCACAACACGGTGTACGCGTTCGGGAAGCCCGTGGCGGAGCGAGACTCGGCCGACGGCGACTCCGTCGGGCGCGACGACCGGCCGGAGTCCGCGACCTCGTCGGCGTAGCGGCTCCTCTCGCACGCGCGGAGTGCGCGCCCCGACCCGACCGCCCTCTCGGGTCGAATCGTCACCGGTCGCTCCGGCTTCGGTCCGACGGTCAGAGACTCTCCGGTTCGACGTCGACCGAGCCGCCGGACTCCGGACGCTCGGGCAACTCGATCCGGACCACCGTTCCCTGCGGGTCGTTCTCGTCGAACTCGACCGTTCCGCCCGCCCGGGTCACGGCCCAGTATATCATCCACAGACCGACTCCCTCGGTGTGTTCGAGCGGGGTCTCCTCCGCGTTCCGAAGCGTCCGCCGCTCGATCTGCGGAATGCCTCGGCCGGTGTCTTCGACGGCGAGGTGTATGCCGTCGTCCCGCCACACGCGTACCGTTACCGTCACGCCGTCGTCGTTGTGTTCGACGGCGTTCCGGAGCGCCTCCTCTAAGGCGACCGGGAGCGCCGGGTGCGTCCGGACGACGCAGCGCTCCGGGAGCTCCGTGCGGACGGTCACCGCCGACCCGTCGCCGGGTAACTGAGCCACCTGCTCTTTCACGACGGCGACCAGGTCGAGCGACTGCACGGTGTCCGTCCGCCAGATCGACGCGAGCCGCCGCGTCCGTTCGGTGGTTCCGAGGAGCGCCTCCAAGTGGTCCCGGACGATAGCCGCCTGCTCTCCGGCCTCGGACCTGTCGTCCGCGTCCTCGAGTTCGTCGAGGTACCCGAGCGCCACCGAGAGCTCGTTCCGGATGTTGTGCCGCAACACCCGGTCGTTGATCGAGAGCAGGGTCGCAAGCTCCTGTGCCTCGGTGAGCTGTTCGTCCGACTTCACCGCGTACAGGCCCGCCCGGGAGCCGACCGCCGCCCCGAGGCTGGCGGCGAACGAGAGCAGGAACGAGAGCTTGAACGCGTGGTGTTCGAGCAGCCAGATGAGCCAGACGATCCCGGCGAGGGCGGCGAACGCGAGCGCGGTCCCCGCCCCGATCCGCACCGCTCGCCACCGTCCCGACCGAGAGACCCCCCACCGAGAGAGGTCGTGGACGGTGTAAAACGCGACGCCCGAGAGGGCGAATATCAGCCCGGCTTCGAGCAGGAGTCCGACGTTCCGCTCCCCGAACGCCAGGTGCCGTACGCCCAGCCCGGAGCAGCACCCGCCTAAGGCGGCGAAGCCGTACCGAGGCGGCACACGGAACCCCATCGACGCCTCTACTCTCTCGCGACGGATATCGGTTTCTAGTTCTGTCGGCGCCGAACAGCCCTACTCGCCGTCGTAGATCACCTCGACCTCGTCCGCGAACCGTTCGAGGATGTTCCGCCGCTTCTTCTTCATCGTCGGCGTGAGCAGGTCGTTCGCCTCGGTGAACTCCTCTTCGACGATCCGGAACCGCTTGATCTGCTCGTAGGACTCGAACTCCTCGTTCACCCGGTCGACCTCGGCTTGGATCCGCTCGCGGACGCGGTCGTCGCGGCAGACCGCCGCGCGCTCGTCGGGGAGGTCGACCCCGTTGTCGTCGGCCCACGCCGCCAGCTTCTCGAAGTTCGGCACGATGAGCGCGGAGACGAACTTGCGGCCGTCACCGAGGACGACGCACTGCTCGACGAACTCGTTCGCGGCGAACCGGTCCTCGATCGGCCCGGGCGCGACGTTCTTCCCGGTCGAGAGGACGAGCAGCTGCTTGGCGCGCTCGCGGAAGGCGACGTACCCGTCGGGGCGGAGCTGGACGATGTCGCCGGTGCGGAACCACGGCGCCGCCGCCGCGGCGTCGCGGTCCGGCTCCGCATCCCCCGTCCCGACGCGCTCGCCGGGCGGGGTCCCGGCGGTCACGGCGTCGTCCGGGAGGGCGTCGGGCTCGACGAACGCCTCCGCGGTCGCGTCCGGGCGCTCCCAGTAGCCGTCGGTCACCTGCGGGCCGCGGACGAGCAGCTCGCCGACGTCGCCGGCCAAGTCCGCGACCTCCTCCCCGACGACCGCGCCGTCGATCGCGATCTCGGTGTCGATGACCGGCGGGCCGATGGTCCCGACTTGCGGCTCCTCCGGCGGATTGACGCAGATGACGGGCGACGTCTCGGTCAGGCCGTACCCCTCCAATATCGGCAGGTCCATCGCGTGGTACAGCGCGCAGAGCTCGGCCGACAGCGACCCGCCCCCGGAGATGAAGAAGTCGATGTTACCGCCGATCGCCTCCCGGACCGACGAGAAGACGAGCCGGTCCGCGACCGCCCGCTTGGCGTCGAGGAGGACCCCCGAATCGTCGGCCTCGTGGTGGTCGCGGCCGACCTCGACCGCCCACTCGAAGATGCGCTCTTTCACCGGCGACTCGCTCGCCTGCTCGCGGATCGCGTCGTAGAGCTTCTCGTAGACGCGCGGGACGCTGGTCGTCGTCGTGGGTCGGACCAGCCCGAAGTCCTCCCGCAGCGTGTCGGGGCTCTCCGCGTACGCGACGGTCGCGCCCGCGGCGAACATCATGTAGTGGCCGGCCATCCGCTCGAAGACGTGCGCGAGGGGGAGGAAAGAGAGCGTCGTCGACTGCTCGGAGATCCCGGGGACCTCGGAGTCGCGGTCGGGGCGGTCCGCGAACCGCCGGTAACACTGCGAGACGTTGTCGCGGAAGTTCGCGTGCGTGAGCCGGACGCCCTTCGGCTTCCCGGTCGTGCCGGAGGTGTAGATCAGGCTCGCCAAGTCGCCGGCGTCGACCGCGTCGAGCCACCCCTCGTAGCTCGCCTCGTCGAACGCTTCGGCGCCGCGTTCGTGGACCTCGCCCAGCGTGTACACGTCGTCGACCGGTCCGGCTCCCCCTACCTCGGCCGCGACCGCCTCGGCGTCGACGTCGTCGACGGTCACGATCGCGTCGAGTTCGTGTTCGAGGTCGTCGCGCACCCGGAGCACGTCGGCAAGCATCTCGCGGTCCTCGGCCACGACGACGGTCGCCTCGGGGTCCTCCAAGAGGTACTGGAGCTGGTTCGGGGACGAGGAGGCGTACACGGTCGTCACGGCCGCCCCGGCCGCCAGCGCCGCGAAGTCCGTCTGCGCCCACTCCATGCGGGTCTCCGAGTACACCGCCAGCCGAGTGTCGCCGTCGACGCCCAGTTCGCGGAGCCCGGCAGCGAGGTTCCGGACGATCCCGCGCATCTCGGCGTACGTCAGGTCGGCGTACTCCCCCGCCGGCGCCGACGGCACGACGCCGGCGGCGACGAGCGACCGGTCGTGGATCCCGCCCTTGTACCGCTGCGCGAGCCGATCCGCGTGTCGCTCCGCGGTGTTCTCGAACATTTGCGGGAGCGTCTCCCGGGCGATAGCGGGGTCCGTAAACGCTCGTTCCGATTCCTGCCAACTCATACGACCCCAGTTCCGCCCTACCCTCATAAACGACCCGGTAGTTTGGAGTTTCTCTCCGCGTCCGTCCCTCTCGGGAGCCGGAACGGCGCTACCGCTGGGCTCTCTCCCCGTCGATCCGCGCCTTGCCGTGTCGCGCTGCGGCGCTCGTCGCGCGTCGAACGCGGGCGGTCAGCGGTCGGCGGCGACCTGCGTTCCGACCTCGTCTCGGTCCGCGCGGATCCGGTCCGCGAGCTCCGCCACCTGCGCCAACACCGGATAGCGCGGGCCGTCGGCGGGCCCGTAGAGGTAGCCGTAGAACGTCCGCTCGTGGTCCTCGTGGAGGTCCGGCGTCAGCGGCGGGTCGTCGAGCGAGCGCTGCCGGTCGACGGCGAGGCCGTCGCACTCCCGTTTCAGCTCCCCCAGCCGGTTCCAGACGTCTATCGCCGCGTCCGTCTCGCGGCCGGGACCGACGCCCTCCAAGTGGGCGAGCAGCCGCTTGCGGCGGCGGTCGATCCCCGAAAGCGCGGTCTCCCGGTCGGCCAGCTCGGTTATCTCCTCGTCTATCGCGCCGGCCAACCGGTCGCGCGCGTCCGCGGCGCGCCGACTCCGGTCGACGAGCGCCGACTGGGTGCCGCTCGATAACCCGCCGTCGGACGCCAGCGCGGTCGCGGTGTCCGGGCCGAGTTCGGCCGCTAGGCTCTCGGCCGCCGTCTCGTCGTACTCGTCCCGGTAGTGGGACAGCGACAGCACGGTGTCGTCGTACGCGGCCAACACCCTGCGGAGTGTCACGTCGCCGCCCGCCGGCCCGCCGCCCGACTGGATCCCGCCGCCGGCCGCGCCGATGCCGCCGAGCGCGCCGGCCGGCACGCCCGACGGGGTCGAGTCCGTCGCGACCGAGACCGTGTCCAGTTCGGCCACTCGGTCGGCAAACGACTCGAACGCGTCCCGCTCGTCGAGGACGCGGCGTCGCTCCCCCCGGCAGGCAGCCTCGGCGTCGCGGACGTACGCGAACGCGAGCAGCGCGAGGATCCCGGCGAGCGCGACGGCCGTGACCGCTCCCGGCTCGGTCGCGGCCGCGCCCAGTTCGCACCAGACGTTCGAACACCCCGCCGCCGTCACCCCCTGATCGGGGATCTGAAAGATCGCCGTCGGACCCGTACGTACGCTCATTACGTCTGTTAACACGTTACACGCACAAAGCGTTTTGGTCCGCGCGCGGGACGAAGACATCGGATCGACGCGGACACGGTAGTGGACGATACGTATCGGGAAGCTTCGCCTCCCGGCTACCGTCCGGTCGGATGCTATTCTTCCTTTCCGGACGTCCTCAGTTCGACCGGCGTCGGGGTGGCGGTGCTCGCGCGCCCGGGTTCGTTCGTCGGGAGCGGCGCGCTCGGCGGCTGCCTCACCGACGAGACCGTGGGAAATCACCGGATCGGTGACGACATCGGTTGGGAGTCGACGCCGGCGAGGTCACCCGTCTTTCGGCGCGCGACTGAGCGCGCATCGGTTCTGGGCCCGGCAGCGGGAGCGGTAGGCGCGGTAGTGAGCGCCTGAGAGACGGCTTCGGCCGACCATTTAATTATCTGTAGCCATCATGCTATCACATACCATGTGCCATGGTCACACTCCCAGCGAGTGGTCTTGGGAAGACGAAGAAGAGACCGAAGACGTCAGCGAGCACCCGTCGCTCTCTGAGACGGAACCCGCAGAGGACGTGGAGATACTCACCGACGGCGGAGACGAGTAGCCGGTTCGGTGAGCGGTGAGAAGCCGGGGCGTGTGAGCGCGTCTCATCGGACCGCAACCCGGCGGTGTCGCGGCCGACTCAGGAACGTTTACCTGCCGTCCGACGTTTACAAAGTCCATGGATTCAGTCCCGGATCTGAGCGGACGAACGGCCCTCGTGACCGGCAGTGCGAAACGGGTCGGCCGCGAATTGGTGCTGTCGATCGCCGAGTGCGGCGCGGACGTCGTCGTGCACTACAACGAGAGCGACGCGGCGGCGGCCGCCACGGCCGACGAGGTCCGCGACCGCGGCGGGGTCGCGATCACCGCTCAGGGCGACATCACCGATCCGGCGTCCGTGGACGAGCTGTTCGAGACGATCGAGTCGGAGCTCGGATCGGTGGACGTTCTCGTCAACAACGTCGGGGATTTCGACTCGCGTCACTGGACCGAGATCGAATGGGAGTCGTGGCGGAACGTCGTCGAAACGACGTTTTACGGCACCGTGCTGTGTTCCCGCCGTGCCGTTCCCGCGATGTGTCAACAGGAGTGGGGGCGGATCGTCAACATCGGGTTCGCAGACAGCGACCGAATGCACGCCCACCCGGTGAACTTCCCGTACTTCGTCGCGAAGACCGGCGTTCTTATGTTCACGCGCATGCTGGCGACGGACACGCGCGACGACGGCGTCACCGTCAACGCCGTCTCCCCGTTCGCGGTCTCGAACACGGATGCGGGCGTCGACGCGTTCCCGCGGGGGCGTCCCGCGTCGTTCGAGGACATCGCCGCCCCGCTGCGGTTCTTCCTGAGCGACGCGGCCGACTACATCAGCGGGGAGAACGTCGCCGTTGACGGCGGACGGATGCCCGAGTTCGACGGCTGAACCGGATCGGCGCGACACACGCCGCGATCGAGACGCCGGTGTGAGCGATCGAGTACGTATGCCTGCCGACACGTCAGACGACGACCCGCGGACGATTCCCGTCGATCCGGCGGTCCACGTCGAAACGTTTGCGACCCATCAGACGCTGACGTGGAAGGCCGGTAGCCGGTCGCAGTTCGTCGAAGCGGTCCGTGTGCTTGACGCGGTGCCGCCGACGGCGTCGGTAGTGGTTGACGACACGGCCGTGGCCGGGCGGCAGCGTCGCTCGCTCTCGGATATCGAGAGCGAGAGTGACACCGCGACGTACCTTCGGATCGAACCGGACGCCCCGTGGACGCTCTCGTGGGAACGGCGAACACAGCCGATCGTTTCCGTGAGCGGAACCCCATCAGCGACGCTGTGCCGCCGTGTCCACCGCCGCACGACCGACTGTTCGGCGTGGAGCGACGAGGCGGTCGCAGCGCTGTACGGGCTGACGACGGACGAGACTCCCTGATCGATGTCGCGGCTCCGCGGCCGATGTCGACGGTGCGTGCCGTGCGGTCGACGGGTCAGCGGTCTGACGAACCGAGCCGCCGGTCGCCTCGTGTGCGGCACGGCCGCCCTACGCGCCGTCGCGGAGTCGCAACACGGCCCGTTCTTTGCCGTCGGCTTCGATCATGATGTCGGCGTTCGCCGCCAGCCACGCCGGCAGATCCGCGACGAACTTGGCGTGCGCCTGCGGGCGCGCGGTCGGGTCGCGCAGGCGCGCCGGCTCGGAGTAGTGCGCCATCGGCCGGACGTCGCCCCACGTCTCCGCCGCGAGCTCGAACGCCTCGCGGTACGTGGTGCCGCGGTCGGTGAACGAGTGGTGGTGGTAGTCGAACACCACCGGCACGCCCGTCGGCTCGCTGACCAGTTCCACGAGCTCCAGCACGCTCCACAGGCTTTCCTTGTCGTCGTTCTCGACGGTCAGCCGCGCCCGGGCGGCGTCCGACAGGCTATCGACGAACGCGCGAAAGCGCTCGGCGGTCGCCGCGATATCGCCGTACGTCGCGCCGATGTGAACCGTGATGCCGTAGTACGGCGTGACCGGGAGCCCCAGCAGGTCGAACCAGTCGGCGTGGTACTCTAAGGCCCTCCGGGCGCCATCGCGGGCGTCCGGTGAGTCGCTCGCCGGCTTACACCAGTAGTCGGGGTGAAACGTGAGCCGCATGCCGGCCTCCGTGATGAGGCCCCCGCAGCGACGCGCGAGGCGACGGATCTCCTCGTACTCGGGTAGTTCGGAGAGCTCGAACTGCGAGTCCCACGGGATCAGTGATGACGCACAGCGGTAGGCCCGAATGTCGTGCTCGTGATTTCACGCGAGCAGTTCGTACAAGTCGCTGAGGTTCTGTTGCGCGAGCGTCGAGACGTACGAGAGGCCGCGCTCTTTGAACGTCTGTTTCTGTATGCCGCGCGTACATCGCACCGGGGGATCGCGGCCGCGAAGCGTCCGATTTAATCCCGGGTACCCGATCATTATCTCTCCTTACGATCGTGGCCGTTCATGCTCGTTCGACACAGCGCCGGCACGCCGTCGCCCCACCCACCTCACGCCGAAACGAACGCTCGCGTCGGCGGTCGGGCATGCTCGCAACGACACGGTTACTCTTCGACCGACTCTTTGACCGGGCGGACATCCTCGACGACGCCAGTCCCATACGATCTCGACGTACCGTCTGCGAGGTCGAACATGTACATGCTCCCGACAAACTCGTAGTCGGCGACCGGCAGCTCTGACGTGAGCTCGCCGTCGTACTGTTCCTCGCTCGTGAGTACCGCAATATAATTTGGTTCAGGTACCACATGTATCGTTAGGCGTGGCAGTTCATAACGGTTCCACCTCCAGGCGGGGTCGGACGTCGACGACCCGCTCGGTCGTCCCGTCAGGCCTCGCCGTAGACGGGAATGGACGCGCCACTCGTGACCGATGCGGCGTCAGAACAGAGGAACAGGATCACCTCAGCGACGTCGGCGGGGGCGACCCACTTGTCGCTCGGCGTCATCATCTCGCGGTTCATCGGAGTGTCTAACACGCTCGGCATGACGCAGTTCGCTCGAACAGTCCCGAGGTTCTCCTCGGCAACCGTTTCCGTCATGATCCGGACGCTCGCTTTCGTCGCTCGGTACACCCCGTCTCCAGTGCCGCCCTCAAGCCCAGACCGCGCGGAGACGCTCACCACCGACCCTTCCGTCGCTTGAAGCGCCGGGAGCGCGTGTTTCGTCGCCAGAAACATGGTCTTGAGGTTGATGTCGAACAACATTTCGAACAGGTCGGTGTCGGTCTCTTCGACCGGATCGCCGCCCCGCCACGTCCCGGCGACGTTAACCAAACAGTCGATCTGGCCGTGATCGCTCACGACCTGATCGATCGTCTCCGCGACGACCGCTTCGTCGGTGAAGTCCGCCTGATAAAACGCGACGTTCTCTCGCGACTCGAGCAGCGAGTCCTCCGAGTCGATGTCGACGATGTCACACGCGGCGACAGCCGCTCCGGCGTCGGCGAACGCGGCGGCGACCGCACTGCCGAGCGCTCCGCAACTCCCAGTGACAACGGCTACCTGATCGCTGAAATCGAATACAACGCTCATACCCATTTATCAACGTTTTATCATCATAAAAAGAGGGTTGATATCCGCCGCCTGAAGACGGAGCGATCCAGAGTGCTGGAGATTTCGGTTGACCCTTCCAGCGGACCCCGACACGGTGAGAGTCCGTGTACCGTTCACGAAGTGATCGGGACTGCTGGGAGTGTCAAGCCACTCGTGCTCCTACCCTCTATCGACCGGACTCCGGAAGTTGTTTGTACCTCGGGGAGTCCGGCCGGCCTCGGCGGCGGTACGTGACTTCTCGATCGGCTAGTGGCTGTGTCCGATCGAGGAGAAAGCCTCGCGCTGCGGCGCGGGGTAGATGCCAGCGACGAGACGCAGAGACCGCGTTCACCAGAGAGCGTTCAGAACCGTTCGTAGATGTCTCGACGGTTCAGATCCAGTTCCGTGACGGTTGTCGGGGGATCCCGTCTGGCGGCGTACGTGACCGCCGCTGCGACGTCGGAGGGGTCGAGCGTTGCGTCGTCGTCGAGGGCGTCCCAATTGGAGCGGTCACGGAATTCGGAGCCGAACTCGGTGGTCACACCTGACGGGTTGACGAGTGTCACGCCGACGCCGTCCGGGCCCACGCGCCCGGCGACGCTGAGTGCGAATCCACGAAGCCACCACTTCGAGGCTGCGTATACTGGGGTCGACGTGCTCGGGTGTTTTCCCTTGTAGCTCCCGACAAACACGAGCGAGCCGTCCGTCGAACGGAGTTCCGACAGGACCGCGCGTGTCGTGTAGTACGCGCCGTGGACGTTTGTCGCCGTCACGCGTTCGAACTGCTCGATCGGCAGTTCATCGATGGGAACATCGCGTCGCTCCCCGATACCGGCGTTGACGACCGCCGCATCGAGCCGGCCGAACCGTTCGACCGTGGCGTCGACGAGTGCTGTCACCGCGTCGGCGTCAGTCACGTCCGTCGGAACAGCGGCCGCGTCGACGCCCGCTGCCCGACAGTCGTCCGCGACTGACATCAGTGCCGCCTCGTCACGGGCCGCGAGGACGACGTTCGCGCCGGAAGCGGCGAAACGCCGGGCAGTCGCGGCGCCGATTCCAGAACTCGCGCCAGTGATGAGGGCCACATCTCTCGCCGAGGTGTTCGATGACGAATCCATACGTATACACGGGGGTGAGACCACTTAGTGGGAGCACCAACGTCACCAGCGAGCGACGGGCAATCGGCAGTTAGCACGTCTCCAAGAACATATCACCGATTAAGGATTTCACGTATGGAAACGCTACTAGTTAGCCAAACCACGGCTAACAACAAAATGATCACGCCGTCTGGGGATCTGCTTCTTCCACAGCCGGTAGGCGGTCGAAACGTGTGTGCGGTGCGGTCGCTGTCTAGCGATAGCAGATGCCAAAGAAGGGCCCCGACCGACCGCTGAGGGCCGCTGATCTGGCGGCCCTCAGCTCCCTCGTCTGTCTGCCCGGCCAGTGGTCATCATCATTCGGAGAGGCGATCGTGTGACTCGGGACGCCAGCACGTGAAGCAGTGATTCACGTATTCGGGCTTTCCCGGATGCCGCGCCGCGGCATCCGGGCTGTAGCGCCCATGGCTCGACTTCTTTCGCGCATGGACCAGTCAACAGGACGTGCTCGATGGCACGGAATCCTTATTGGCATTCGTCTTTACATAATACTTTCAGTAATACTCAGCAGACGCTGGTTTCGGGCAAATTTCGTCCGTACACCCTTTCAAAGCTCCAGAAACACTGGTTTTCAGCGTTTCTTATCGTCTGATTTCGTAGCGAACAGCGTCTCAGCCAATAGAACTGACTCTCCGACTATTTTGAGTTATAATTCTAACCTTGAGTATTACCAACGGTGTTAGCTAAAGACGAATGGCAGATCCCGTTTCTCACAGAGTTACTACCTATTTTGAGTTTATAAATTGGCTTTCCCGAACCCGGCGAATACTCTCGCAGTCTTGCGTTTCTGCTTAACTTAAGCCGACCTCCAATTGTTCCCCTAATAATAAATACAAGGATGCCAACCTCATCGCGTTAAGTTAGAGGATGAGGCGGACGAGTTCTGAGTGTCTATGGCAGAATTCGACCGCCTCAGCGAACGTATCGCGTGGATCGACTTGTCGTTTGTGGAGCGAGATCGAACGCCGCGCTGGGCGATTGAAGTAGGGATCCGCTGTCATTTGGCCGGTATGTCACTACGTGAGGTAAGTAAGCATCTTGAACTGTCTGGGATCAAGCGGAGTCACGTCGCGATCCATAACTGGGTTCATAAAGCTGATCTACAGCCGATCTCGACCGTCTCCGAGGATCAACTCGCGGTTGAGGAAAAGATGATCCGCCTCCACGGCCAGAAGTTCTGGCTGTACGGCGCGGTTGATCCGCAGACGAACGAGATCCTTCACGTGTGTCTCTATCCGACCGCAAATAAACAGACGACGCGATGGTTTCTCACCGAGCTTCACCGGCGCTATCAGCTCGATAGCGTGGAATTTCTCGTCGATGACGCAGACTATCTCGGATCAGTTCTCGCTGAAGACGGCTATCGATTTCAACTCATTCAACATGGAAATCGGAACGCTATTGAACGTGTCTTTTGGGAAATAGAACGACGAACATCATCGTTTGCGAATAGTTTCAACAATGTCGCGTTAGGGACAGGTCAAAACTGGCTCGAAGCCTTCGCCGTCTACCACAATTCACGCCAAACTTAACGCGACCACCCAATACCGGTACCGGTCGCTCGAAACCCGATTCCCTCATCGTTCAGAAAAGCAACAACGACTGGGTATAGCTCCCGTGCGTCTCTTTTTAGCTCCTGTATCTCGTCTAGTTCCGCTACCATCTCATACGAGACCTCACCGCTGTCGACTCTTTCCGGATCGAGGCCGATCCACGTGGCTATCGCTCGGTCGTCCTCGTTCGCATAGCGGCGTATGACTTGACAGAAGTCGAACGGATCTTCCGGACGCACGCCGCGTTGAACGACGGATTCCGTCAGTTCGTATCCCCGTTCGCGTATCCGTTCGTCGAGACCTGCGAACTTCGTGGTGTCGGAGACGCGCTCCAAGAGCGTATCGCGTTTCTGCCCGACCACCTGCTGCCTCGAATTTTCGCGACTGTTCTCGCCGTCTTCGTCCATTTTGTATCGTTGTTCTGGAATTGAAAAATCGTATTTACTTATACTCACTCTCCGGTACACGTTACATGGGGTGGTACGCGGGCGTCCGCTCGAATCCGTTCGTCCGTCCCCGATATCGACTCAGTTCCGGACGCCGTCGTCGGTGATCACGGTGTCGATCATCCCGATGGGGGTGGCGTCGTAGCTCGGGTTCTCTATCTCGACGTCCTCGACCGGCTCGCGCATCACCTCGACGGCGTCGCGGAACTCGTTTTCGAACCGGAACTCCTCGATGGTCTTCGCGCCGGAGCCGACCGCCGTGACGGGGACGCCGAGTTCGCGGGCGGTGACGACCAGCGGGAAGGTGCCGATCCGGTTGTAGTACGTCCCGCCGGTGATACAGGTGATCCCGAGGAGGACGCGGTCGCAGTCGCGGAGGGCATAGCCCATCGCGCTGTCGACGACCATCCGCGTCTCGACGCGGGACATCCCGGCGAGGACGCGCGCGGTCTTGCGGCCGAGGGTCCGCGGGCGCGCCTCGGTGACGTAGACGGTGAGGTGCGCGCCGTCGCGCGCCGCGTTCTCGATGGCCTCCAGCACCGTCGTCGAGTAGTCGTGGACGAGCAGCGTGTCGCCGTCCTCGATGTGCTCGGCCGCGTTGGCGGCCGCCTCCCCCTTCGCGGTCTCGATGTCCTCGGTGACGCGGGCGATCACGTCTTCGAGCAGTTGTTTCGCGCCCTCGACGCTCGTCGCCTCCCCGACGATGGACCGCTCGACCTCGCGCATCGCGTTGTGGAGCGCGGCGTGGGAGGGGTTCGACCGGCGCAGCACGCCCGCGTTGTGTTCGAGGTCGCGCTCGAACTCGTCGACGGTCACGTACTCCCGGTCGAGGAGGTCCGCGAGCGAGCGCGTCGCCTTTACGGCCACCGCCGACGTGCTGTGGGTCCGCATCGCCCGGATCTCGGCGACGGTCTCGTCGATCATGCCCGAAGGGTCGACCGCGCCGGTAAAAGGGGTTCCGGGGGCGTGCCGGCGAGGCGGGCCGGCGGCGAGGCGCTCCGGCCGGGCCGGCGGACTACTCGAACCCGAGTCGGCCGACCGCCCGCGGCAGACACCCCTCGCCCGGCTCGACGTACGAGTAGTGGTCCGCGACGAGGTCGGTGACCTCGACGTCGATGTAGCCGGCCGGCGCGGTCGCGGCGTCGGGGAGCCCGCCGTGGCCGACCGCGCGGGTCCGGTCGGAGGCGCGGTACACCCAGCCGAGGACGCGGTCGTTGCGGCTGTGGAAGTTGTAGAGCGGGGCGTCGAGCGAGGCGATCGCGGAGCCGTAGCGTCCGTCGGTCCCGGCGCTCCCCTCGGGGATCGCCCCGCCGAACAGCGACGCCGAGGCGAGGACGCCGGTCCGCCCGCGCTCGTCGAGTTCGCGGAGCGTCTCGCCAGTCACCCGGGCGCCCAGCGAGTGCGCAAACAGGTGGACCGGGCGCCCGTCCTCGTCCGCCCACGCCGTCAGCCAGTCGGCCAGCGGGACGGCGTTCGCCTCGGCGGTCTCCTTGGCGGGCTCCCAGTCGTCGTTCGACGCCCACGAGTAGCCGACCACGGGACGGGCGCTCTCGCCGTCGCCGCCGCCCGTCCCGTCGCTGTCGCCCGCTGTCTCCGTCGCGGCGGCGAGCCCCAGCCGGGCGGTGTACGCCTGATTACGAGCGGACTCGGCGTCCGCGCCGAGCCCGTGAACGAACAGGACCACGGAGTCCGCTCCGTCGAACGCCCACGAACCCGACCGCTCCGTCGGGTCGTCCTCGTCGAGGCGCCCTCGCGTCGACACCATCGGCTGCGCCTCGGGGGCCTCGTACCCGCCGGCGTCGCCGCCGAGCGCGTTCGCGACGTAGAGCCCGCCGCCGCCGAGGAGGCCGACGCCGCCCGCGACGCCGTACAGGAGCCGCCGTCGCGTGACGAGTCCGGAGGGGTCGTCCGATGCGTCCGAGCCGTCGGCAGGGGTATCGGATGAGATACCGGATCGTCGGCCAGGGCGATCAAATACCTGACGCGGCGGCGACGGCTGTTTATCAATGGGTCTCGTATGCCCGGTATGAGCTACCCGGTCACGTACTACTGTCCCCACTGCGGGACGCTCGTCGCGCTCGAACGCGAGGGGTACCTCGCGGACAAGTCGGTGACGCCGTACCCGTTGGAGGGGTGGTCCTACGTCGCGCCCACGGAGCCGTTCGACGCGGAGGAAGGAGGTGAGAATGACGGTGAGAGGGATGACAACGCCGTTGAGGCGGACGGCGTCCGGTTCGTCTGCGGCGAGAGCGACGGCGTCGACTGGGACCCCCACGACGGGGTTCGGGGGACCGACGTCGGCGGCGACGAGCCGTATCGGGAACCCGACGCCGAGGGCGTCGGCTGCGGCGAGGCGTTTTATCTGTCTTTCGTCCGCTACGAGGAGGGCCGGGAGATCGACCCGGAAGCGGAGTCGGAGCCGGTCGAGATCAACCCCGACCCGCGGCCGAGCGGTCCCCGCGGCCCGCCCGGTCCCGGGGAGGCCGGCGGCCCGAGCGACTCCGACGGATTCTGGTGACTACTTAACCGACGGCTCCGCGGAGCATTTATAAGTGACAGACGGCGGGCCGCGGGTGAACGCCTCCAAGGCCCCAGCACTCGGCTATACGTCACTACTTTCCGATCGACGCTGAACACTACCAAAGCCCCAGCCGCGACGGCTCGCGCGGCTTGCTGCGTTCCTCGCTCGGTCGCTGTCGCTCCCTCGCTGCGGTACTTACTGCGCCGTGCTTCGCCCTCGCGGCAGCGAGACGCTACGCGTCTCTGGCAGCCGGCGGCGAAGCCGCCGGCGACTGCCCCTTTGAGTCCCTCCCGCACCGCACAGCACCGCGGCCTCACACCTCCCCAGCCTCGCGGTTCGCGCTCTCTGAGCGCTCACCGCGTCCCTCGCGCGTGCTCCTCGCGGCCGCCTCCGGCGGCCACTCGGAGGCACGCGCCACCGCACAATTCATTTATAAATAACACCATGTGGCTCCCGAGAGTTCCCGAGTCGAACAGCCAAACCCCTTAACCGGGGAGCCAGTAGGCTCTCGTATGGAGAGCATCAACCGGACCGCGATCGAGTTAGTCGACGAGGCGCTCGATTTCGCCGGCGAACTGGACGTCGTCGGCTACGAGCTGGACAACGGCGCCACCGTCGTGGACTTCGGGGTCGACGCGGCCGGCGGGGTCGAGGCGGGACTGCTGCTGGCGGAGATCCAGACCGCCGGGCTGGCGAACCTACAGACGCGGATGGGGCGGCTCGCGGGCGCGCCACGCCAGTACGTCGAGCTGTCGACCGACCACCCGGCGGTCGCGCTGCTCTGCTCGCAGAAGGCGGGCTGGGAGGTCACGACCGAGGGCGGCTTCGAGGGGCTGGGCTCCGGGCCGGCACGGGCGCTCGTCGGTCGCGAAGCGGAGTTCGAGCGCGTCGGCTACTACGACTCCGCCGAGTTCGCCACGCTGGCGATCGAGTCGACGACGCTGCCCGACGAGGCGGTCGCGGAGCAGGTCGCGGAGATGGCCGAGGTCGACGCCGAGGGCGTGTTCCTCCCGACGTTCGCCACCGGCTCGACCGCCGGCTCCGTCACCACCGCGGCCCGCGCCGCCGAACTCGCCGTCTTCCGCCTGCTGGAGGTCGGCTACGAGCCGACCGACGTGCTCCACGCCTCCGGATCCGCGCCGCTCGCGCCCCCGACCCGCGACGAGACCGAGGCGATGGGCCGGACCAACGACGCCCTGGCGTACGGCGGCGAGGTCCACCTCCAGGTCGCGCGCGACGACGACCGGTTCGACGAGATCGTCTCGACCGCGAGCGAGGAGTACGGCACTCCCTTCGTCGAGGTGTTCGAGGACGCCGACTGGGACTTCTACGAGGTGCCGGAGAGCGTGTTCGCCCCGGCGCAGGTCACGGTCGACGTCGTCGACGGTCCCGTCTACACCGTGGGCGAGACCGACGAGGAACTGCTCGCGGAGTCGTTCGGCTACCGCTGAGCCGCGACAGGCCTCCCGACCTCGCCACCGAACCCGTGCGACTCAAACCCGTCCCAGAACCCCCGGCCGACCTCGACGCGCTGCGCGAGTACCAGCGCGCGGTCCCGCTCGTCCCCGGCGACACCGACGACTGCTGCGCCCGCCTCCGGCGCCGCCGCGACCTCCCCGACCGGCAGACCGCCAACGACTGGCTCGCGTTCCTGCGCGCGCTCGACCTCGTCGAGGAGACCTCGCGGGGGTTCGTCCGCGCCGACGCCGAGCCGACCCCGGAACGCGTCCGCGAGGGGCTTCGGACCGGCGTCCTGTTCGTCCCCGAGGCGCTCGCGGCCCTGCGGGACGCCTCGCCGGAGGACCCCCTGACACCGGAGGACCTCTTCGCGGCCACCCGCGACGCGGTCCCGCGCCACGACCGCGCGCGGAACCCCGACTGGGAGCGCGAGTGGCGCGACCGCACGCGGCGGCTGCTGGAGTGGCTCGCGCTCGTCGACCTCGCGGTCCGCGCGGCCGCGGACTCGGGCGGACCCGCGGAAGAGGCCGGCTACGTCCCGGGCGACGCGCTCTGACGGCACCACCTCCCCGCTACGCTCGCCGCGGCCGACCGCACCCCCGCAACAAGCCTTTTACTCGGCGCCGGAGAGGGGCGCATATGGGACGCTTCGACGAGCGCACGGTCCGCTACGAGCCGACGAGCGTCAAGGACCTGCTCGTCGAGATGAAAGATACCGCGGAGCTACTGATCGACCTCTCCTACTCGGCGGTGCTCCACGGGAGTCCGACGGTCGCCCGCGAGGTCGTCGAACTGGAACACCGGATGGACGTGCTCCAGATGCGCGCCCGGATGAGCCTGATGCTCGCGGCGCGGAACCCGAACGAGGCGGAGACGCTCGCGCCGGTCCTCGGCGTCATCGCCGCCGCCGACAAGGTCGCGGACGCCGCGGGCGACATCGCCAAGATCGTCACCGAGGAGATCGGCCTCCCCGACGCGATGCGGGGCGCGCTCTCGGCGGGCGTCGAGACGCTCGTCCGGGGGACCGTAGCCGCCGACTCCGCGTACGCCGGCCGGACGCTCGACGGCATCGACCTCGAGTCGGAGACGGGCGTCCGTGTCATCGCCGTCCGGCGCGACGAGGACTGGATCCTCAACCCCGGGCCGACCACCCGGTTGAAGGCGGGCGACGTGACGCTGCTGCGCGGCCCCGAGGCGGGCGTCGCGGACGTGTACCCCGAACTGAGCGGCGAGCCGTTCGAGCCGGAGCCGACCCCCGAGCCGGCGATCGACGACCTCGAACGCGCGGTCGACTCCATCGTGTTGATGAAGAACCTCTCCGAGCTGGCGGTCGACCTCGCGTACGGCTCGGTCCTCTTCGACAACGAGGAGCTGGCGGAGGAGGTGAACAACTTGGAGATCGAGGTGGACGCGCTCCAGTCGCGGTTCGAGGCGTGGACGCTCCGGGCCGCGGCCGAGGCTGACGACCCGGTGTCGCTGCGCGGGCTCATCCACCTCGGCGTCGCGACCGAGGAGATATCCGACGCCGCGCTCGCGATCACCGAGGGGGTCCGCCGCGACCTCGACGTCCACCCGGTCGTGGAGATGGCCGTTCAGGAGTCGGACGAGATAATCACCCGCACCATCGTCGGAAAGGGCAGCGACCTCGACGGGACCGAGGTCGCCGACGGCGTGCCCGCGACCGACATCTCGACGAGCGTCCTCGCGATCCGGCGCCCGGACGACGGCTGGCTGGTCGGTCCCGACATCGACACCACGCTGCGGGCCGGCGACGTGATCATCGCGAAGGGAACCCGGAGCTCGGCCGAGGAGTTCGATGCCCTCGCGGCGTGAGGCGGACGGGGAGGGGCCGAGCGAGAACCCGGACCCGGCTACCCTCGCTCGCTCGTACTACGACGCGCTCGACGCCGGCGAGTACGACCGGCTCGCGTCGCTGCTCGACCCCGAGTTCGTCCAGCGGCGTCCGGACCGAACGTTCGAGGGGCGCGACCGCTTCGTCGCGTTCATGCGCGACGAGCGGCCGAACACCGACACGACCCACGCCGTCGAGCGCGTCTACCCCTCCGGGCCGGGCGTGGCAGTTCGCGGCCGACTCCTCGACGCCGACGGCGAGGAGCTGTTCGGGTTCGTCGACGTCTTCGACTCCGACGGGGAGCGGCTGACCGCGTTGGAGACGTACGCGGCCGAGCCGTAGTGGGTCGTGCACGCGACGCCCCTGACAGCGACGCGGAGGCGACGACCCGGTCGACGAACCGTCGCTTACCAGGCCGCGCGCAACACGCCGAGGACCGCCTCCGGGGTCGCGTCGAGGCCGGACGGGGCCCGCTCCATCGGCGGGTCCGCGGCGACGAACTCGGCTATCGCCGGGAGGTCGTCCTCGTCGGTCTCGGGCAGGTCCCGGAGCCGAGCCGGGACGTCGAGCGCGTCCCTGACCTCGGCCACCGCCTCGACGACGTCCTCCGCAATCGCGGCGTCGTCCCGGCCGTCGGTCGGGACGCCCAGCCCGGCCGCGAGCGCCCGCCGGCTCGCGTCGGCCTCGTCGAAGAGGTACGCCAGCGCGTGGGGCGCGACGACGGCGTGGATCGCGCCCTGCTGGACGTCGTAGCGGCGGGCGAACCCGTGGCCGAACGCGTGGATCACGCTGATCTTGCGGTCGAGCTGGACGAGCAGCGACCCCACGACCGCGCGGTCCGTCGCGTCCTCGCCCCCCGGCCGGTCGCCGGCCACGCGCGGGAGCGCGTCCGAGAGGAGGCGGAGCCCGTGGACCGCGGCCGCGTCGCTCACCGGGGACGCGTCGCGGGCGTACGGCGTCTCTATCCCCTTGTTGAACCCGTTCATCCCCGACCCGGCGAGCACCGACCGCGGCGTCGTCTCGAACAGCGCCGGGTCGGCCACGTCCGCGACCGGCCACGCGCCGCTCCCGCTGACCGTCACCGGCTGGCCGGTCGGTGACTCGTCGGCCGGGACGACCTCCAGCGAGCCGCCGGCCGAGACGTCCGCGCCCGCGAACGTCGTCGGGACGACGACGACCGGGAGGTCGGGGTCCGTCCCGGGGGCGAGCTCCCCGAGCGCGTCCGGGCCGGCCTCCGCGTCGGCCCGGAGCTCACCGAGGTCGCGCCCGTCGGCCGCGAGCAGCGTCGCCTGTCTGGCGACGTCGAGGCTGGCGCCGCCGCCGACCGCGACGAGGACGTCGGCGCCGACCTCCGCCCGCGCGTCGAGGAGGTCGTAGGCGGCCCCGACCCGCTTGGCCGGGGCGGTCCCGTCGAAGACGCCGGCGAAGCGCCGGCCCAGTCCCTCCCGGACCGGGTCCATCAGGTCGTCGTTCGCGCCCGTGTTCGACCCGCAGACGACGAGCGCGGCGTCGAGGCCGCGGTCGCCAAGCCACTCGCCGAGCCCCGCGATCCGGCCCCGTCCGTATCGGATCTCGCAGCCCCGGTGAACGTGTTCGAAGGAGTCCGCGATCGGTAGCATCGGCCGGCGGTACGCGGGGCGGCGGTTTGTAGCTGTGGGACGCGTCGGCACACCGCCGCTCTACACCCCTACCACCCGCGCTCTACTCACCGTCAGATCAGCTTACTCCGCGAGCCGAATTCGCTCCCGAGCCGGACCGAGTGCGCCGGATCGCGTCGAATCGGTCGCTCACGCGCGCGGGCGTGCGTCGGGTTTATAACCCGACGGCAACTAGCTAGAGTAAGTTCCTATGTCAGAGCAGAGCGAATACGGAGCCGGCCAGATTCAGGTCCTCGAGGGCCTACAGGCCGTCCGTAAGCGACCGGCGATGTACATCGGGTCCACGGATGGTCGGGGGCTCCACCATCTCGTCTACGAGGTCGTCGACAACTCCATCGACGAGGCCCTTGCGGGCTACTGCGAGGCGATAGAGGTACGGATCCACGACGACGGCTCCGTCTCCGTCACCGACGACGGGCGGGGAATTCCGGTCGACACCCACGAGGAGTACGACCGGCCGGCGCTGGAGGTCATCCTGACCGTCCTCCACGCCGGCGGGAAGTTCGACTCCAAGTCGTATCAGGTGTCGGGCGGGCTCCACGGCGTGGGCGTCAGCGTCGTCAACGCCCTCTCGGAGCGGCTGGAGGTCGAGGTGAAACGCGACGGCGGCGTCTTCCGTCACGAGTTCGCGGGGGGCGAGCCGGCCGAGGACGGCTTCGAGCGCGTCCGGGACGTGGAAGCGGGCGAGTCGACGGGTACGGAGATCCGCTTTTGGCCCGACGAGGAGATATTCGAGACGACGGAGTTCCAGACGTCGACGCTCGCGAACCGGCTTCGCGAGCTGGCGTTCCTCAACTCCGGCGTCGAGATCCGGCTCGTCGACGACCGCGACGACACCGAGGAGACGTTCAAGTACGACGGCGGGATCCGCGAGTTCGTCGGGTACCTCAACGAGACGCGCTCGCCGATCCACGAGGAGGTCATCTACTTCGAGGACGAGACCGACGGCGTCCACGTCGAGGTCGCGATGCAGGCGACGGAGGAGCTACAGGGCTCCGTCCACGCGTTCGCGAACAACATCAACACCCGCGAGGGCGGGACCCACCTCACCGGCTTCAAGACCGCCCTGACGCGTACCGTCAACGACTACGCCAACGAGCACGGGCTCGTCGACGACCTCGACGCGAACCTCAAGGGCGAGGACGTCCGCGAGGGGCTCACGGCGGTCGTCTCGGTGAAACACCCCGACCCGCAGTTCGAGGGGCAGACGAAGACGAAGCTCGGCAACAGCGAGGTGCGCGGCGTCGTCGAGTCCGCCACCCACGAGAAGCTCGGCACCTTCTTCCAGGAGAACCCGGACACCGCGGAGAAGGTCGTCCACAAGGCCGCCGAGGCCGCCCGCGCCCGGAAGGCCGCGAAGAAGGCCGAGGAGCTGACGCGACGGAAGTCCGCGCTGGAGTCGACCGCGCTGCCCGGTAAGCTGGCGGACTGCCAGACCCGCGACCCGGAGGAAGCGGAGCTGTTCGTGGTCGAGGGCGACTCGGCCGGGGGATCCGCCAAGCAGGGCCGCAACCGCGAGAATCAGGCGATTCTCCCGCTCAAAGGGAAGATCCTCAACGTCGAGAAACACCGCCTCGACCGCATCTTGGAGAACGACGAGATCCGCGCGCTGATCACCGCCATCGGCGCCGGCATCGGCGAGGAGTTCGACATCGACGACGTCCGGTACAACAAGATCATCCTCATGACCGACGCCGACGTCGACGGCGCCCACATCCGGACGCTCCTCTTGACGCTCCTCTACCGCCACATGAAACCCCTCCTGGAGGCCGGCTACGTGTACGCGGCCCAGCCGCCCCTCTATCGCGTCCGCTACCGCGGCGAGACGTACGACGCGATGACGGAGGCGGAGCGCGACCGCATCGTCGAGGAGGAGTGCGACGGCAACCCCACGCAGGTCCAGCGGTTCAAGGGCCTCGGGGAGATGAACCCGGACCAGCTGTGGGACACCACGATGGACCCGGAGAACCGCCGGCTCAAGCGGATCACCATCGACGACGCGGCCGCGGCGGACCGGATGTTCAACGTGCTTATGGGTGACGCGGTCGAGCCGCGGAAGCAGTTCATCAAGGAGCACGCGACCGAGGCGGAGTGGGTGGATATATGAGCTCCGAGACTCCCGACGCCGACCCCGGCGACGTGCGCGCGGCGCAGGTGACGAACGCGCGCATCGAAGACGAGATGGAGCAGTCGTACATCGACTACGCGATGTCCGTCATCGCGGGCCGCGCGCTCCCGGACGTGCGCGACGGGCTCAAGCCCGTCCACCGCCGGATCCTCTTCGCGATGAACGAGGCGGGCGTGACGAGCAACTCCGCGCACCGCAAGTCCTCCTCCGTCGTCGGGGAGACGATGGGCGACTACCACCCGCACGGCGACAGCGCCATCTACGACACGCTCGCGCGGATGGCCCAGGACTTCTCGATGCGCTACCCGCTCGTCGACGGGCAGGGGAACTTCGGCTCCGTCGACGGCGACCCGCCGGCCGCGATGCGGTACACGGAGGCCCGGATGGCCCCCATCGCGGAAGAGCTCATGGCTGACATCGAGCGCGACACCGTCGACTTCGAGGCGAACTACGACGACCGCCTCGAAGAGCCGGCGGTCCTGCCGGCGGCGTTCCCGAACCTGCTCGTCAACGGCTCTTCGGGCATCGCCGTCGGGATGTCGACGAACATCCCGCCCCACAACCTCGGGGAGGTGATCGACGCCACCGTCGAGCTGATCGAGACCCCCGACGCGACCGTCGAGGACCTGATGGAACACGTCAAGGGACCGGACTTCCCGACCGGCGCGAACATCGTCGGGCGGAACGCGGTCCACAAGGCGTACAAGACGGGTCGCGGACGCATCCGCGTCCGCGCCGAGTTCGAGGTCGACGAGGAGGAGGGCCGGATAGTCATCTCGGAGCTCCCCTTCCAGCAGAACAAGTCGCGGCTCGTCGAGCGCATCGCGGAGGACGTCAACGAGGGCGCCATCGAGGGGATCCGCGACCTCCGCGACGAGTCCGACCGCGACGGCATCCGGATCGTCGTCGAACTCAAGCGCGACGCGATGGCGGAGGTAGTCAAGAACCAGCTGTTAGAGAGCCACCTCGAACGCACCTTCGGCGTCATCAACCTCGCCCTGGTCGACGGCTCGCCGCAGGTGTTAGACCTCAAGGAGACGCTCGAACACTACGTCGACCACCGCCGGGACGTGGTCCGCCGGCGTTCCGAACACGAACTCGCGGAGCGCGAGGACCGCGCGCACATCCTTGAAGGGCGCCTGAAGGCGCTCGACAACGTCGACGACGTGGTCGAGACCATTCAGGACTCAGACGACCGCGACGCCGCGAAGGCCGCGCTGGAGTCGACGTTCGACTTCACCGAGGCGCAGGCGGCCCACATCGTCCGGATGCAGCTCGGTTCGCTCACCTCGATGGAGACCGCCGAGATCGAGGACGAGTACGAGGAGGTGAATGCCCGGATCGAGCGGTTAGAGACGATCCTCTCGGACCCCGACGAGCTCGATCAGGTGATCGTCGACGAACTCGAAGCGATCAAAGCCGAGTACGACGACGAGCGCCGCACGAGCTTCATCGAGGACGTGGGCGACGTGACCCACGAGGACCTGATCCCCGAGGAGGAGTGCGTCGTCGTGATGAGCGAGGACGACTACATCAAGCGGATGCCGCTCGACGAGTTCCGCGCGCAGAACCGCGGGGGCAAGGGGATCATCGGCACCGGGCTGAAGGAGGGCGACCGCGTCTCCTCTGTGTTCGCGGCCAACTCCCACGACTACCTGCTCGTGTTCACGAACCAGGGCCAGATCTACGAGCTGAAGACCTACGAGATCCCGGAGATGTCCCGCACGGCCCGCGGGAAGTCCGCGGTCAACCTCCTCGACCTCGACGACGGCGAGGAGATCGAGTCGGTCGTCAACACGGAGGACCTAGACGACGACGAGTTCCTCACGATGGTCACCCGCGACGGCTACGTCAAGCGGACCGCCGTCGACGAGTTCGGCAACATCCGGTCGACGGGGATCCGCGCGATCCGGCTGGAGGACGGCGACGAACTCGTCGACGTGGAGGTGACCGACGGCGAGCGCGACATCGTCATCAGTAGCCGGAACGGGATGGCGATCCGGTTCGACGAGTCGGACGCCCGCGCGATGGGCCGCACCGCCCGCGGCGTGATCGGCATCGACCTCCGCGAGGGCGACGCCGTCGCGGGCGTCGCCGCCATCGACGACGAGTACCACAACTGGGTGCTCACCGTCACCGAGAACGGCTACGGGAAGCGCTCGGACCTCGACGAGTACCGCCTCCAGTCCCGTAACGGGAAGGGACTGATCGACATCAAGACCGGCGACCGCAACGGCGAGGTCGTCGCCATCGAGGCGGTCACCCGCGGCGACCACCTCGTCGCCATGAGCAGGGCCGGGCAGATCATGCGGACGCGCGTCGAGGAGATATCGACGGTGAGCCGTAACACGAAGGGCGTCATCGTGATGAACCTCGAACCCGACGACGAGGTCGCGTCCCTCGATATCGTCCCCGAGTCGGTATACGCGGCCGACGGCGACGAGGGCGACGCGGACGAGGCGGAGACGGGCGACACCGAGTAGCCGTTTCCGGTCCCTCTTCGACGGCGTCGACACCCGCACGTCGCGTGTGCGGGGTTGAAGTTCCGCCGCGACGAGCGACTGCCATGGAACGGCGGAGGCTCCTCGCTGCGAGCGCCGGCGCGCTCGCCGCGTCGTCCGCGGGCTGTCTCGGACGGGGGGACCCCGAGCCGGGGCGACTCGACGTGACGGTGCGCAACGACGGCGACGGTCCGGTCGACGTGGACGTGGTCGTCGAGGGAGACGACGGCACGACGTACGCCGAGGCGTCCGACCGGGTCGACGCCGGCGTCGCCCGCGCGTTCGAGGCGACCGTCGGCGCGACGGGGCGCCACGAGGTCACAGTGAAGAGCGCCGACTGGGAGTGTCAACTGGCGTGGAACGCCGACACCTGTCGCCTGTACGACGGGCGGATCGCGGTCGACGCCGAAATCGTCGAGGTCGCGGGCGAGTGCGTCGCCCCTCGGTAAGTTCCTCAGGAAAGTTACTTACTGTCGCCGCGAAAACCCTCGGACGAGATGGACGAGTACGAGGGGATAGACGAGGTCGTACACGAACCCAGCGAGGCGTTCGCGGAGTCGACGAACGTCGCCGCGTTCATGCGCGAGTACGGGATCGACGACTACGAGGAGCTACTCCGCCGCACCACCTCCGAGGTCGCGGGCGAACCGGAGTCCGGCGTCGACTGGTTCTGGGACGAGATCACGGAGTACCTCGACATCGAGTTCTACACCGACTACGACGCGGTCCGCAACGACGGCGACGGGCCGCAGTTCTCCGAGTGGTACCCCGGCGGGGAGGTCAACGTCGCGCACAACGTCGTCGACCGCCACGCCGCGGTCGACTCCCCGAACCGGAACCGCGTCGCGCTCGTCTGGGAGGGGGAGCCGGGCGACGTCCGCGAGATCACCTTCCACGAGCTCCGCCGGCAGAGCGACCGCGTCGCGAACTACCTGACCGAGGCGGGGATCGAGACCGGGGACACCGTCGGGCTGTACATGCCGATGGTGCCCGAGGTCGTCGCGATCCTCTACGGCTGCCTGAAGGTGGGCGCGATCGCGGTACCGATCTTCTCCGGCTTCGGGCGCGAGGCGACCGCGACCCGGATCGACGACGCGGAGCCGTCCGTGCTGTTCACGGGCGACGGGTTCTACCGTCGGGGCGACGAGGTCAGGCTGAAGGGGACCGCGGACGAGGCGGTCGCGGACGCCGGCCACGTCGAGGAGGTGGTCGTGTACGACCGGCTGGGGGCGACGCCCGCAGGGAATTCGGAGGGCGGCGGAGGCGACGACGCGGACGGCGTCGACCCCGTCCCGTGGGACGACGAGCGCGACCGGACGTGGGACGAGGCGGTCGGCTCCCGGCCCGCGACGTACGAGACGAAGCGCCTCCCGAGCGATCAGGAGTCCATGCTGCTGTACTCGTCGGGGACCACGGGCGAGCCGAAGGGGATCGTCCACACCCACGCGGGCGTCCTCACGCAGTGCGCGAAGGAGATCCACTTCGGCTTCGACCAGAAGCCGGCGGACCGGTTCTTCTGGGTCTCGGACATCGGCTGGATGATGGGCCCGTGGACGCTGATCGGCAACCACGCGTTCGGCGGGACGGTGGTGATGTACGAGGGCGCGCCCGACCACCCCGAGCCGGACCGCTTCTGGGAGCTGATCGACCGACACGGGGTCACGCAGTTCGGCATCTCCCCGACCGCGATCCGCGCGCTCCGGAAACACGGGGACCAGTGGGTGGAGGACCACGACCTCTCCTCGCTCCGCATCTTGGGCTCCACCGGCGAGCCGTGGGACCCCGAGTCGTGGCGCTGGTTCTACGACGCGGTCGGCGGCGGGGAGTGCCCGATAATCAACATCTCCGGCGGCACGGAGATCTGCGGCTGCTTCCTGATGCCGATGCCGAACCAGCCGCTGAAGCCCTGTACCCTCGGCGGGCCGGGCCTCGGGATGGATATCGACGTCGTCGACGAGACGGGCGAGTCGGTGAAGGAGTCGGGACAGCGCGGCTACCTCGTCGCGCGCGACTCCTGCCCGTCGATGACGAAGTCGCTGTGGTCTGGCGACGAGCGCTACCTCGAGGAGTACTGGTCGACGTGGCCCGACCTGTGGGACCACGGCGACTTCGCGCAGAAGGACGGCGACGGCTTCTGGTTCCTCCACGGTCGCGCCGACGACGCGCTCAACGTCGCGGGCCGGAAGGTTGGCCCGGCCGAGATAGAGGGCGTCCTGATCGACCACGACGCCGTCAACCAGGCGGCTGCGGTCGGGGTCCCCGACGACACCACCGGCACCGCGGTCGTCGCGTACGTCGTCCTCGAACCCGGCCTCGAGCCGGGCGACGACCTCCGGGAGGAGCTCCGGACGCTGGTGGGAGACGAACACGGCAAGCCGTTCCGGCCGCGTGAACTGCTGTTCGTCGACGCCTTCCCGAAGACGCAGTCGGGCAAGATCATCCGCCGCGCGATCGAGTCGGTGTACAACGACGAGGACCCCGGCGACCTCTCGTCGATGGAGAACCCCGAGGCGCTGGAGGCGCTCCGCGACCCGGCCTGAGCGAACCGCGCTTCGCCCGGACCGACGCTCGCCTCAGGCGCTCGCGTCCGCCACCGCCTCGTCGAGCGCGTCGTAGTCCGGCTCCTGTCCCGCGTTCTCAGCGAGCCACCGGTACCGAACGACGCCGTCGGCGTCGATCACGAAGACGGCCCGCTGCGCGACCGTCTCGACACCGTCGTGCGCGAAGTCCTCGACCACGTCGTACGCCTCGATCGCGCGGTGATCGGGGTCACCGACCAAGGCGAACGGGAGGTCGTACTGGGCGCGATACGCGGCCAGCGCGTGCGGGAGGTCGGTGCTCACGCCGAACAGAGTGCAGTCGTCGCGGTCGAAGCCGTCGCGCAGCGCCTCCATCTCGTCGGTACAGGTGTTCGAGAAGGCGGCGGGGAAGAAGGCGAGCACGACCGGTTCCTCACCGAGGTGTTCGGAGAGTTCGAACGGCGCGATGTCGCCGTCTACGAGCGATCCGGTGAAGTCGGGGGCGTCGTCGCCGACAGCTGGCATATATGGACGTCGTCGGCCGGGTGTATCACCGTTTCGGCGGCGGCGGTCCGATCGATCGAGGCAAAAAGACTATAGTCGACACAGGGCTACTGCCGGATAGAGATGATAAGTGCGATTCCACTATTCGGCGGCCTTCCGGTGGGGCCGGAGCTACTCATAATCCTGCTCGTGTTGGTCCTGCTGTTCGGGGCAAACAAGATTCCGAAGCTGGCCCGGTCGACCGGGCAGGCGATGGGCGAGTTCAAGAAGGGTCGCGAGGAGATCGAAGAGGAACTGAAAGATATGGACGACGGCGAGGAGGGGTCGACGCTCGACGACGAGGACGACGAGTTCGACGACCTCGAAACCGAAACCGAGAAAGAAACGAGCGCGTAACACGGTCCCGACGCCGACGGACAGCCGCCGTCGCATTTTCTTCCCGTTCTGGGCGCGTGGCCTAGCGGACAGGGCGAGAGGTTCCTAACCTCTCGATCGCGGGTTCAAATCCCGTCGCGCCCGTTCCCTCGCTTCGCTCAGTCACGGGCGCGACTGGCTCCACGCTCGCTTCGCTCGCGTGGATCCCACCGTGCCCTTCTATATTGTTTAAATGGCGTTCGACGGAGCCGTTGAGGATATTTAAATGGCGTTCGACGGACTCGACCCTTCTGAGCGCGTCTCAGTTCGACCCGCCGCCTAACCGCGGGAACGAGTGCGACGCGAGCCCGACCGATCCGACCGCGATGGCGAGCGTCGCGGCCGCCAGTCCGGTTCCGGGCTCGTACAGAAGCGGCGGGTGGTAGCCGACCCCGTAGTCGACGACGACGTTCACGACGCCGAGCGCCAGCGCCGCCCCGAGCGCGCCCGGCGTCGTCCGGCCGAAGGCGGGAAACAGGAGGGCGAGTCCGACGAAAAGCAGGTGCGTCCCGATCACGCCCCAGTAGTAGAGCCAGGCGTCGGGCGCGGCGACGTACTCGCCGAACGCGAGGTTGAGCGAGACCAGCGGCCAGACGCCGAACTGGACCAGCCAGACGAACGCGAGCGTCTGGAGGTACGCCAGCGGCCGCGAGGTCGGGACGTCCGCGGTGACGTCGCCGCCCCCTCGGACGGTCGGCACGACCGCGGCGAGGACGGCGCCCCCGAGCGCAACCGCGACCGCCGAGTCCGCGTACAGCGGCCAGAGCGCGACCGGCACCTCGCCCGCGGTCGGCGCGTAGTACCAAGCGCCGACCGCGAGCATGAACGCGGTGAACGCGCAGACGACGGCGAGGCTTCGCGGCGTCCCGAGCAGTTCCTCGGCTATCGCCGCGCGGACCCGCCGCCTGACCGCGGGCCGTCGGAGCCGCCGGAGCCGCCGAAGTCGGCGGAATCGGTCGGAGCGTGACACGACCGGCGATCGGTGCGCGGGGCCCTAAAACCCGCCCGTCCGCCGTCGATTATCAATCTCGGTGTTTAGCGAGACACCTTTTTCAACGGATGCGGCGTTCTGTCGGTTATGAGTAACGAGGACGCCGAGCGCTCCGCCACGCGGTCCGGTCCGGTGGACGATAGCTCGGCGTCCGATACGTCCGAATCCGACGCGCCGGGGTCGGACGCGGAAAGAACGGACGCGGAAGGGACGAACGCGGAAGAGACAAACCCGGGAGAGGCGGACGTAACGGACGAAGACACACCGGACGCGACGGATCCGATCTCGGAGTCTTCGGATCCGATGGGCGAGGATAGCCCGGACGACGAGGGCCCGGACGACGGAGCGTCAGAACTCGACGAGGGCTCGGACGACGGAGCGTTAGAACCCGGCGAACGCGACGGAGCGACCGACGGCCCGCCGGTCGTCACCGGCCGGTACTCCTGGCGGTCCCTGCTCGCGGAGCGGGGACGCGAGGACGCCGCGGAGCGCGTGTACGCCGACGTGCCGGACGCGCCCGCGGTCCCGGCCGACGCCGTCTCGCTCCACCTCCCGAACGGCGCCGACGAGGTGGTCCGGGCCGCCGGCGTCGACGAACCCTTCGAGGCGGACGGCGAGACGGCCGTTCCCGGTCACGGGACCCCCGATCGCGGCACGCTCGTGGTCGGGCCGGACGCCGTTCTCCTCGACGGCTCGGCCGTCGTGCCGACGGGCGAGCGCGTCGCGGCGCCGGACGACGAGGCCGAAGGCGACCGCGAGAGCGACCTCTCGGAACCCGACGGCGACGACGGGGAGGTGAGTCCGGACGACGGCTTCGACGACCCCACTCCGGACACCGTCTTCTCCGATCCGGTCGGACGGGGCGGCGTCCGGGGAACCGTCGTCGCGCCCGGCGACCGCGCCGAGTCGGTACCGGCGCGCGCGCCGACCCCGGAGGAGTGGGGGCGCGCCGACTTCGATCCGGCGACGCTCCTCGGGTTCGATCCGAGCGAAACCGACTACCGGGTCCGCGCGGCCGCCGCGGTCGGGGACCTCCTTTGGGACCTGTGCGCCGCCCGGTACGACCCCTACTCGGTCCCGGTGTTGAAGGGGTACTACACGTGGGACGACTACCGCGACGAGTTCTTCCTCGACGAGGACGGGAACCCGCCGACCGAGGAGAACGAGGAGGGAGCGGAAGTGCCGCTCTCGTTCACCCACGAGGACAAGACCGAGGCGCTCGGCTTCGACCCGGACCGCACCGAGGAGCTGCTCGGCGCGGGCGAGAGCGCCGCGGCCGACCTCGCGGACCTCGTCGACGAGCGGACCGTCGACGTCAACCCCGAAATCGACGAGGACGCGTTCTTCTCGACCGCGGCGGGCCACACGACGCTGACGAACCGGTACGATCTGGAGAAGGCGGTGCCGATGCCGAAGAAGACGCACTTCCGCGAGGAGGAGCGCTACTGGGTGAACAAGCCGTACGCGTTCGTCATCGTCTTCCGGTCGACGAAGGAGAACGAGGTGAAGTACTACGCGGTCCAGCCGTACCGGACCGAAATCGAGGCCGACCTCACGGAGTTCCTCACCGGCAAGCTCCGGACGTCGATCAAGTACGCCGACGAGTCGATCGCGGGCGGCGACGAGGCGTTCCGCGAGGAGGTGATAGTCGAGGAGACGCGTTCGCTGCTCGACCGCTACGGGCTCTACGAGGACGACGGCGACGAGCGCGGGCTCGCGGACGCGCTGGTCGACCGGTTCGGAATCGACCCGACCGAGGGGATCGCCGGGCGGATCGCGGAGTCGCTTGGGTACGAACCGCCGGTCGAGTCGTCGGTCGACCCGCCGGAGATTAGCGCCCGCCCCGAGCCGGCCGTCCTCGCGGAGGACGCGGAGACGCTCTCCGCGCATCAGGTCGAGAAGCTGTTGTACTTCCTCAAGCGGGACTTCATCGGCTACGAGCGCATCGACCCGATCAAGTACGACATCAACGTCGAGGACATCTCCTGTGACGGGTACAACTCCCCCGTCTTCGTCTACCACTCGGAGTACGAGCAGATCATCTCGAACATCCACCACGGCACCGACGAGTTGGACGACTTCGTCGTGAAGCTCGCCCAGCGCTCCGGGAAGGGGATCTCGAAGCGCCGGCCGCAGGTCGACGCCACGCTGCCGGACGGCTCGCGAGCGCAGCTCACCCTCGGCCGCGAGGTGTCGGACCACGGGACCAACTACACCATCCGGCAGTTCAACGACGTCCCGTTCACCCCGATCGACCTGATCAACTGGAAGACGTTCTCACTCGACGAGATGGCGTTCCTCTGGCTCTCGATCGAGAACCACAAGAGCCTGATCTTCGCGGGTGGGACCGCCTCCGGGAAGACGACGAGCCTGAACGCGGTCTCCCTCTTCATCCCCTCGAACGCGAAGATCGTCTCCATCGAGGACACCCGCGAGGTGGAGCTCCCCCAGCGCAACTGGATCGCCTCCGTCACGCGCCCCTCCTTCTCCGACGACGACAAGGGCGACATCGACGAGTTCGACCTACTGGAGGCCGCGCTCCGCCAGCGCCCCGACTACATCGTGATGGGCGAGATCCGCGGCGAGGAGGGCCGGACCGCCTTTCAGGTCATGTCGACGGGGCACACCACCTACACCACGTTCCACGCCGACTCCGTGGGCGAGGTGCTCAAGCGGTTCACCACCGACCCGATCAACGTCTCGAAGACGATGTTCACGGCGCTGGATCTGGTCTCCATCCAGACGTCCACCCGCGTTCAGGGCAAGAAGGTCCGCCGGAACAAGTCGATCACCGAGATCAACCACTACGACGCGGAGAACGACGAGATCAACGTTCAGGACGTGTTCCAATGGCAGGCGGAGACGGACGAGTTCCTCCAGATGGGCGACTCGAACACCCTCGAAGACATCATGTTCGACCGCGGATGGAGCCGCGAGACGCTCGACGAGGAGCTGCGCAAGCGCCGCGTCGTGTTGGCCTACCTCATCGACCGCGGGCTCAACAGCTACGCGCAGGTGGCGGCGACGTTCCAGGCGTTCATCAACGACCCGGAGACGGTGCTGGCGCTCATGGCCAACGACGAGCTGGAGCGCTCGCTGGAGGACCTCCGCGAGATGGAGTCGGTGCTGATCAACGTCGACCGCGACAAGGAGGAACTGGTCCCCCGGCCCGACCCGGACGCCGAGGCGAAGGCGCAGGTGGCCGAGATACTCGACTCGGCCGAGGACATCTTCGAGACGTACCGCGGCGAAGTGCCCGACTCGGTCGCGGACGCCCTCTTGGAGATGAACCACGCCGGCGACGTCGAGGCCCGTCCGACCGACGAGCGCGGGGCGCTCTCCGAGGCGGCCCGCGAGGCGGACGCGACGGAACCGGGCGCGACGGAGTCGAACTCGACGAGCCCAGACGGAGCGGACTCGGACGCGGTGGCGTCGGACGCGGTCGACCCCGCCCGGTCGGGCGTTCCGGCTTTCGGACCGCCTCACGGCGACGGCAACGACGGTCCCGAGGCGGAGGCGACCGCGGACGGATCCGGCGACCGGAGCGACATCGACTTCGGAGAGCCGTTCGACGAGGGGGTCGACGTGCTCTCGTCGCCCGCCGAGCCGCCCGACTGGAACGGGGCGCCCGACGTGAGCGAGGGGTTCGGCGGCGGCGATGACGCGAGCGAGGGGAGCGAGGAAGGCGGGAGCGACGAGGGGGCGGACGACGGGAGCGACGAGACAGCCGACGGCGACGGGGACTCGCACGGCGACGACGAGGATGCCGGAGACGCAGACGACATCGACGACTGGGGGTTCGGCGCGGTCGAACCCGCGGAGGACGGGTGATACGATGGCCGTCGTGAGGGGCGAGCCGTGAGCCTCGACGTGGACGCGGGCGACGGCGGCGTCGACGCGAACGTCCTCGCGGAGCTGTGTTACCCGGTGTTCGAGCTGCTGTTCGACCCCGACGGCGACTTCGTGGGCGACGTCGAGCGCAAGCTCGTCGAAGCGCGAATGTCCGACCAAGTCGAGATGTACGTCTCGCTGGCGCTGGCGGTCGGGCTGCTCGTCGGCGGGGCGCTCTGGGCGCTCGGCACGCTGGTCGGCTACGGCGTGTTCTCGCTCGGGCTGATCGACCCGGAGGCGCTCTCGCTCGGTGTCCCAGCGCCGACTCCCGGCGTTCAGGCGCTGCTCCGGTCGCTCGTCGTGCCGACGGCGGTGCTCCTCAGCGGCCTCGTCTTCGGTTCGATCGGGTTCGCGGTCGGGTTCGGCGGCGTCGTCGCGGTCCCGTACTCGCGGGCCTCCTCGCGGGAGCGGGAGATCAATCTCCTGCTCGCGGACTCCGTCTCGTTCATGTACGCGCTCTCCGTCGGCGGACTCAACCAGCTCGAGATCCTCCGCGCGATGGCGACGGCGGAGGACACCTACGGCGAGGTGTCCCGCGAGTTCCAGAGCATCGTCAACGAGACGGAGTACTTCGGCACCGACTACCGGAACGCGATCCGCCAGCAGTCGATGGAGACGCCCTCCGACGAGCTCTCGCAGTTCCTCGCGGACATGCTCTCCATCGTCAACTCCGGCGGCGACATGGAGGGCTTCCTGAAGGACAAAAAGGAGAAACACCTCCGCACGTCGAAACAGGAGCGCGAGATGACGCTGGAGACGCTGGAGCTGTTCGGTGAGATGTATATGACGCTGTCTCTGTTCCCGCTGCTTCTCATCATCATCCTCGTCATCATGGGAATGATGGGCGAGGCCGACGACCGGCTGCTGTACGCCACGGTGTACGTGCTCATCCCGCTGGTCGGCGCCGGCTTCCTCGTGTTGGTCTCCACGGTGAAACAGGACGACCCCGGCGACGGCTACCTCCAGCCGGACGGCGGCAGCGAGCGGCTCCGGCAGACCAGTCAGGAGGGACTCTTCCACTTCGGGCTGGTGGAGGCGTTCGTCGGGACGTTCGGCGTCTTCGACCGCATCCGCGACCGCGAGGGGACCCACAAGACGATGGGGATCCTCTCCGCGCCGCACGTTTTCCTCCGGGAGAACCCGCTGTACACGCTCGCGTTGACCGTTCCCTCGGCGGTCGCGCTCGTCGCCGTCGCGGCCGCGGCCGGCTCGGCGCCGACGACGTTCGACGGCTGGATCGACCGCCCGGTGTGGTCGGCGTTCGTGTGGGTGTACGTCCCCGTCTACGTCGTGTTGATCCCGCTCGGGGTGTTCTACGAGTGGCACCAGCGCTCGCGGCGCGCGGTGACCGGGAAGCTCTCGGAGACGCTCCGGAAGCTCTCCTCCGCCAACGACACCGGCCAGACGCTGCTCGAGTCCGTGCGCACCGTCTCGGAGACGTCGAGCGGGAAGCTCGCGGAGGAGTTCGAGGTGGTCCACGCGAAGGTGAACTACGGGATGAGCCTGCGGGACGCCCTCGTGGAGTTCAACAACTCGTACGCGGTGCCCCGGCTCGCGCGGACGGTGAAGCTGATCACCGAGGCGCAGGAGGCCTCCTCGCAGATCACGGACGTGCTGACGACGGCCGCGCAGGCCTCGGAGAACCAAGACGACATCGAGCGCGAGCGGAAGTCCCGAACGCGGATGCAGGTGGCGATTATCGTGATGACGTACATCACGCTGCTCGGCGTGATGGCCATCCTCCAGACGCAGTTCATCGACGTGATGGGTGACCTGGTCTCCCAGAGCGACGGCGGCGGCGGGAGCGCCGGCGGGGCGGGGTTCGGCGGCGGCGGCGGAGTCGACCCCGACCTGCTCTCTCTGCTGTTCTTCCACGCGGTGACGATCCAGGCGATCCTCTCGGGATTCATCAGCGGGTACATCCGCGACGCGGAGCTGATCTCCGGCGTCAAGTACGCGGTGATCCTGATGACGCTGGCGTTGGGGGTGTGGATATATGTCGGGTGACCGCGCGCAGACGGTCCTCGACTTCGTCGTCGGCATGTCGGTGTTCCTCGTCGCGGTCGGCTTCACGTTCGCGTTCGTCCCGTCGCTTTTGGAGCCGTACGCCGTCGGTGAGGGTGCGACCGTCATCGTCGCCGAGCGCGGCGCCGCCCGGCTCGCGGAGTCGTCGCTCGCCGGCGCCGGCTCGACGGCGACGCTGTCGCACGCCTGTGCGTTCGCGTTCTTCAACGGTTCGGACCCGGGAGCGGCGAGCGACGAGTCGGACTGCGACTGGACGGCGAGCGCCGACGACCTCCACGCGGAACTCGGCGTCGACGACATCCGGGGGCTCAACCTGACCGTCACGCAGCACGGGAGCGTCGCGTCGCTCGACTCGAACGGGACGGCCGTCGCGATGCGCGCCGGCCCTGCGCCGCCGCGAACGGAGAGCGTCTCGGCCGCCAGTCGCGTCGTCACCGTGGACGACCCCGAAGACCGGCGGGGTCCCGAGACCTACCGGCTCACGCTCCGGGTGTGGTGAGATGTTCGTCGAACACCTCCCCGACGACCGCGGGCAGGCGCACACCTTAGAGGCGTTTACGGCGGCGCTGCTGCTGGTCGCCGGGCTCATCTTCGCCACGCAGGCGACCGCGGTCACGCCGCTGTCCGCAAGCACGTCGAACCAACACGTCGAGAACCAGGTGTCGATCGCCGCGCAGGACCTGTTGACGACGACGGGAGAGAGCGGGAACCTGACGGCCGCGCTGCTGTACTACGACGGGGACGGGTTCGTCAACGCGAGCGACGACGGCTCCTACGCCGGCGTGCCGCCGGAGTCGCACCCGCTCCACGACCCGCTGGAAGAGGCGTTCGGCGACCGCCAGATCGCCTTTGACATCGAGGTGTCCTACCCCGAGGACGGCGGCAACCGGACGGGAGACACCACGATGGTCGACATGGGGACGCCGAGCGACAACGCGGCGACGGCGAGCGTTCGCGTCGCGCTGTACGGCGACGACCGGTTCGGGGCGGACGGCGACGAGCGCGCCCTCGCGGAGAACGGCTCCGCGTCGTACTTGGCGCCCCCGGTCGACGCGGACCGCCCGGCGGTCCTGTACACGGTCGTGGAGGTGAGGATCACCGCATGGCAGATGTGAGTCTCCCCTTCCGCACCTCCGTCCGCGACAGCGAAGGCGACTGTCCCGACGACGGTCGCGGCCGTCGTAGCGGGGAGCGCGACCGCCGTGAGCGCAACTGCCGCGAGCGCAACCGCGGTGACGGCGACCGCGACGAGGACCGAGCGCAGATCATCCTCATCACCGGGCTGACGCTCGCGGTCCTCTTCGTCGCGGTCGTCCTCCTGTTGAACACCGTCATCTACACCGAGAACCTCGCGACCCGCGGCGCCGACGCGGGCGGAGCGGAGGCGATCGAGTTCCGCGACGGGGCAGCCGAGGACCTCGCCGGGATCCTCGACCGCGAACACCGGAACCGGAGCAGCGCCGCCGGGATGGAGAGCGACTTCGACGAGAGCGCGACGACGTACGCCCGGACGGTCGCCGGCCTCCGCGCGCGGGACGGGGCGATCGTCGACGTGCGCGTGAACCGCTCGACCGTCGAGGAGGGGCACTTCGTCGCACAGAACGAGACCGACGGCGGCTTCCGGAACATGACGGCCCCCGGCGGCTCGCCCGCCGACTGGACCGTCGTGAGCGGCGTCAACCGCGCGCGAAACTACCGGCTGACGGTGGACTCAACGACCCTCTCCGACGACCCGGACGACGCGTTCAGGGTCGTGGCCGACGGCGCGAGCGAGAACTGGTCGGTGACGCTGTCGAACGGCTCGGCCGGCGCGATCGACGTGCGGGTGAAGAACGCGACGGTCGACGCTTCGAAGACCTACTCACACGAGGGCGTCGAGAACGTCACGATCGACCTGACCGCAGGCACGGTCGACGGCCGGCCGTTCCCCGACCCCGTCTCCGTCTGGGCCGGGGGCGTCCAGAGCGACGACGAACCGTACGACGCGTACAACATCAGCCACGAGAACGGCGACGCGGCGACCGGAACGTACAGCTTCGTGGTCGACGACCACGACGAGACTCCCCACCTCGACACCTCCTCGCGGCCGTACGTCGTCGAAGGGATCTACGCCGTCGACGTCGAGATCAGCCACCGGACGCCGGAGCTGACGTACGCCGACGTGGTTCGGCTCGCGCCGGGTGAGCGCGATGCGTGAGGTCTCTGGCGGGTCCGACCGCGCCGTCTCCGTCACCGTCGGCTACGTCATGACGCTCGCGATTTCGACGCTGCTGCTGTCGGGGCTGTTCGTCGCCGGCGGCTCGTTTGTCGAGACACAGCGTGAGCGCGCCGCGCAGGGGGAGCTCACCGTCGTGGGCGAGCGGCTCGCGGCGGACGTAGACACCGTCGACAGGGTCGTCGCGACCGCGTCGTCCCGCGGCGATCTCACCGTCGACCGACCCGTAACCCTCCCCGGCACGGTGTCCGGGACGGGGTATCGGATCCGCGTGAGCGCGGGCGACACCCGGGGGACGATCGCGCTGGAGAGCGACCGGACCGACGCGACAGTCGAGGTCCCGTTCCGCACGAGCGCGGACGTCGCGGTCGAGAACGCGACCGTCGACGGCGGGGACCTGCGGATCCGGTGGGTGCCGCCAGACGAGGGGGCGGGGCGAACGGCTCGGTGGTGGTGAGCGAGCGATGAGGGGGACCGACCGCGACGCCGGCTTCCGAGGCGACGACCGCGGCGTCAGCGAGACCGTCGGGTTCGTGTTAGTGTTCGCGCTGATCGCGACGACGATCGCGGTCACGTTCACCGTCGGCTTCGGCGGGCTGGAGGACGCCCGGCTCGCGGAGCGCGACAACAACGTCGAGCGCGCGTTCGACGTCCTCCACGACAGCTTCAACGACCTCGGTCGAGACGGGGTCCCGAGCCGGGCCACCGAGATCCGACTCGGTGGCGGTAGAGTAGCGTTCACGAGCGACTCCTCGTATGAGATACGCAACGCGACGGGGGGAACGATCGAGAGCTCGACGACCGGGATCACGTACTTCGGCGCTGGCGACACCCGGATTCGGTACGAACACGGAGCGGTGATCCGGAGCGACGGCGGGGGCAGCATCATGCTTCACGAACCGGACCTCATGCTCGGCGAGACGACGCTGATCAGGCTCGTCGACGTGACATCGCACGGAAGCGACGGCGTCGCGGGCGACGGGACGGTTCTCGTCCGGGCCAGCTTGACCGGTGACCGCACCGCTACGGAGGTGACGGACAACGTGACGATTCGGATCCGAGGTCCGACGGCCGACGCCTGGGAACGGTACTTCGAGTCCCGACGCGACGGTTCCGATCGGATCGACTCGGTCAATCTCACGGGCGACGAACTGACGGTCAACATGAGCGTTTCCGGTGAGAACCGGCTCGTCGTCCACCGGACCGGCACCCGCGTCGAGTTCACGGACTGAGTCGGCTGAACGGGGTCGGTCGACCGGCCGGGATCAGTCCGAGTCCATGACCACGCGGTGCGTGGAGACGTGGAGGTGGCTCACCACGGGGACCGACTCGCCGCCGAAGGGCTGGCTGTCTCGGAGGACCTCGTCGTAGTGTAGCCTCAGTCTGCCCTCGTCGAACTCGAACTTGTCGGCCGTGAACGATCCTTTGAACGTCATCGAATCCTCGAGGATCAGGTCGCTCTCCGGTGCGTACAGCACGCCGGTGAAGTGGACGCGACCGTCGTCGCCGTCGATATCGATCGCGTCTCCGCTCGAATACAGCCAGAGGTTCTTGGTCCGGTCCCGATCCGCCGTGATATTCGCTCCGTCATCGAGAGTAACGTCACCGGTGTTGTAGATGTCGAGCCGCGTGTCCTGCGCGGTCGTTATCGACGCCGTCTCGCTACCCGCGTCGTCGTCATCGGTCTGGATTGTGACTTCTCCATCAACGTAGAGATTCGCGCGACCGCCACCGATCGCGCGAAGCGTGCTCGTTCCGGTGACGTCCAGATCGCCGTCGACGAGTACGTTGACCGCTCCGCCGTCGGTATCGAGCACGAGGGATCCTCCGTCCTCGACGTCGAGATTCCCGGAAACGTTGAGCGTCGTTCCGTTTTCGACGGTAAGCGTGTTTCCGCCCGACACTTCGAGAGCGTCGGAAAAGTACGTGTTTTGAGTCACGCTTTCCGTCCCACCATCGAAGTCGAACTCGCTCGTCTCTCTCTCCGTGTCGAGGTCCCGTACCCCAGCCATCCGCTGTCCGATGGCCCCGGACACGGGGTCCACGCTGGCGAAGTCGACGCCGGTCCGGTTCTCTCCGCTGACGTTCACCTTCTTTCTGAACTGTCCAGAGGGAAAATCATCCGCCCCCATGAGCAGGTCGCCGCGAATCCGGATCTCCTCTAGCTTGCCGATCCCGCCCTGTCCCTGACCGAAGCCGCCGTTGGTCCGCACTATCGCGTTGTCGTCGACGTTATCCGAACCGTACACGTCGATACTGGAGTTGTAGCTGTCGGCGTCGATCCGCCTGATTCCGCCCGCGGCGATGTCCGCGCCCCCGACGGCGGAAGCGCTCGTGCTGAGCGTCGGGTGAACGGTCTCGGTCCGGAGTTTGGCCTCGACCCTGTCCGGCGACAGCTGCGTGACGTTCGCGCCGGTTCTGGACTCGAAGAAGCGCCCCCACGCCTCGGCGTATTCGCTCTCGACGGTGATTGTGACGTTCCCGCCCAGAAGCGGGTTCGAGAGGTTCTCGGAGGCGAACAGCCCGGCGGACCGTTCGGTACCCTCTCTGATGGTTGCCGAGTCGGTGAGGCGCTTCTCGCCAGCGACGGTCACCAGCGGGAGCGTGAGCGTGTCACCTCGGTAGTGGAACTCCGGCGGCGAGACCATCCACGCGCTGTCTGCGTTCGCGCGCCAGACCCCGCCGCCCTGATAGGCGACGACCTCGTCGCCGCGCTCGTAGACGATCGCGCCGAGCGTGGTCTCGTTCGTGTACGTCCCGTCCTCGGTCTCGACCTCGATCCGCATCTTCCCCGCCCCTTCATCGACGCGCAGGTCGCCGCGGCTGCTGCCGAACGAGACGCGCTGCGACGGCGACCCGCCGTGCGCGACGAGGCTCGCCTTGGAGTCCATCTGCGTCATCGCCCCCTCGGCGCGCTGGAGGTCCGCGGTCCGCTGGGAGTCGTCGAGCGCGGCGCCGCCGAGCGCGACGGTGGTGCCGACGACCGCGACCGTCAGCCCCAACAGGAGGACCGTTCCGAGCACCTCGCTCTGGGCGCGCTCGGCCGCGGCTCCGCGTTCACCTCCGTTCATACGGTCGCGTAGGCCGGGGGCGCGGATAAACGTGGACACCCGTCTATCAGTCGCGATACCCCGAGAGGGCCCGCTTCGGCGGTGGCGGCGACCGGTCCGCCCGTCCGGCGGTCCGTCTCCGAGAGCCGAGGATATATCTCGGCGGCGGCCCTCCTCGAAGTCGTGACCGAGCGACTCTACCTCGCGGACGACGCGGTGACGGCGTTCGAGGCGACCGTCGAGCGCGTCCTCTCGGACCCGGACCGGATCGTCCTCGACCGGACCCACTTCTACCCGACGGGCGGGGGTCAGCCGCACGACACCGGAACGATCCGCGCGGTCGACGGCGACGACGCGGGAGACGGGGGCGACGACGACGCCCGGTTCCGCGTCGTCGACGTCGAGATGGCGGACACGGTGTACCACGAGGTCGAACCGGTTGACGGGGTCGACGGGACGGCCGACTCGACCGACGGGCCCGACGACGCGCCCGCGCTCCCGGAGCCGGGGACCGACGTGGTCTGCCAGGTCGACGCCGACCGCCGCGCGGCGCACTCGCGGTACCACACCGCACAGCACCTGCTTTCGGCGCTGTTGCTCGACGAGTTCGACGCCCGGACGACAGGGAATCAGCTGTACCGCGACCGCGCGCGCCTCGACGCCGCCTACGACCGGTTCACCGACGACGACCTCGACCGGATCGAGTCGCGGCTCAACGAACTCGTCGCGGACGCGCGACCGGTGTCGAGCTACACGATGGACCGCGAGACCGCGGAGGCGACGCTCGATACCGACCGGACACGGATCGATCTGCTTCCCGACTCGATCGAGGAGCTTCGGATCGTCGAGATAGCGGGCGCGGCCGAGGGCGACGAGCCGTACGACCGCACCGCCTGCGCGGGAACGCACGTCGCGAACACCGAAGACGTCGGCGAGGTGGTCGTCACGGGCCGGGAGACGAAGGGGCCCGACGAGGAGCGGGTCCGGTTCGCGCTGGCCGACCACGTCGACGGGGACTGACGGCGGCGTCGGCGCCCCGAGGGCGCGTCCGGCCCTCGTCCGCGATCCCGCCGCTTATATGCGATCCGCGGTAGGTTCGGGCATGAAGTTCTGCGACGAGTGCGGATCCATGATGAAATCCGGCGAGGGCGAAGACCACTGGGTGTGCGGCTCCTGCGGCTACGAGATCGGGCGCGAGGACGGCGACGACGAGTGGACGACCCAGTCGCAGGTCGAGTCGGAGATTGTCGACGTGAGCGACGCCGAGGACAAGGGGCTCCCGACGACGACCGCGCAGTGCCCCGAGTGCGACAACGACCAGGCGTACTGGTACATGCAACAGATCCGCGCGGCCGACGAGTCCGAGACCCGCTTCTTCGTCTGTACCGAGTGCGAGCACAAGTGGCGCGAAGACGACCACTGACCGAGTTTTCTCCCGCCGACCCCTTCTCGCGCGCCGTCCGTTTTATTTCCGCTCGGAGAGATGCGGGTCCATGGAACCGCCGGTCGTCCCCGCCGACCGCCTCGACGGCTGGACGCTCGTCGCGGAGTCGACGGAGCGACCCTTCGAGGCGGGACCGGTCTCGGTTACGGCGGGAACGGCGCGCTACGAGCGGGAGACCCCGCCCCCGCGGCCGTTCTTCTTCGCGAGTCGGCTCCGCATCTCGCCGGACGCCGGACCGAACCCGGCGCTGACCCGACTCGTCGAGTCGCGCGCCCGAGAGGGGTTCCGCGACCGCCTGGCGGACCGAGACATCACGCGCCTCGAACGCCGCGACGACCGCTCCCTCGACGTCGACGACCCCGACGCGTCGCGCGCGACCCTGTCGGTGTTTCACGGGCGCTGCGCGGTCGACGGCGACCGGGTCCCGGTGGAGGCGCTGCTCGCGGCGTGGGAGTCCGGCGAGTACCTGCTCGCGGGCGGCGCCTACCCGACCGGCGAGGGGTTCGAGACGACCCGACAGGCGGTGCTGGCGCTGGTGCGCGGGGTCCGTCCGCCGGGCGCGGCGGAGGGTTGATCAACAGTCGACCGCGCCGGCGGTCGAGTCGATTGGCGACCCGTCGTCCTCGTAGCCGGCGTCTCCGACCGCGCCGTCGAACATCGGGAGCCGTAGCTCGTATGTGTACAGCACGTCGAACGCCGCGAACGGGTCCACGCCGTCCGCTATCGCCTCTCTGGCGGTCAGTCTGACGCCCGCTGCGAGCGTCACGATCGGTTCGCCGTCGAGGCGGCCCGCGGTTTCGAGCCCGAACTCGTTGCCCGCGGCCGGGTCGGTCAGCACGGAGAGGTGGATCACCGTCTCCATCGCCGCGCCGCCCGCGTCGCCGCCGATCGATATCGGGTACCCGTCCCCGGTGAAACACTTCGTGATCGGCCCGACCTCGGCGCCGTCCGCGTCGACGCCCGGCCCGGCCGTCGCCGGACCGCTCGCGGAGCCGTCGACCGCGGGACTCCCGGCAGAACCGACGGCCGAGACGTGCGAGACCGCTCCCGCCGCTCCGGCCTGTCCCGCCGCTCCGGCCTGCCCTGCGGCCACGCCGACGCTCGCGGCGACGAGCAACAGCGCGAGCGCGAGGGCTCGGACGCGGGTCCGTTGCGGGCGAGTCATCTGTCGGCCGTTCGGCCGGCTCGGTTAAATCACCGCGGTCGACGCTATCAGTCGAGAGAATCGCCGCCGAGCAGCCCCTCGACGAGCAGCTCCGCGGACGCGACGTTGGTCGCCAGCGGCACGTCCTTCACGTCGCAGACGCGCAGCAGCGCCGAGATGTCCGGCTCGTGCGCCTGCGCGGTCAGCGGGTCGCGGAGGAACACGACCCCGTCGATCCGGTCGTCCGCGATCATCGCCCCGATCTGGAGGTCGCCCCCGAGCGGCCCGGACGACTGCCTGTTCACCGCCAGTCCGGTCTCCTCCGAGATGCGTTTGCCCGTCGTCCCGGTAGTCACTAGCTCGCAGTCGTCGAGGGTCGCGGCGTGTTTCGTGACGAACGCGACCATCTCGTCTTTCAGTTCGTCGTGTGCGATGAGCGCGATGCGCATACGTGGCGGTCGCCGCGGCGTCGCTTAAGTACTGCCCTCGCCGCGGTCCTCGCCACGCTCGCTCGCCGTCGGCCGCCGTGATCACCCGTCGTCGGCCGCCGTGATCACCCGCCGTCGGCCGGCGGTCCCGCACAATGAGCTTCGAGCCAGTCGAACTGCGCGGACAGCTCCGCCCGGCGCTGTCGCTCGATCACGGTGGCGTCGAGGAAGTCGCCGATCACGGCCACGTCGAGCGCGAACGCCGTCGTCGCGGTCACCTCGCCCCCCAGTCGGTCGGCGCCACGACGTACTCCGTCCGCATCGACTCGAATATCCCCTCGCGCTGCTCGCAGGCGAGGTCGGCGTCCGGGTCGTCGACGAGGTCCAGCGTCAGTTCGACGGACGCGACGCCGACCTCGTCCGCGACGCGGACCGTCTCCCCGTCGACCGCGACCTCGTCGAACCCCGAGGAGCGGACGAACGCACCGAGGTCGTCCATCGCGTCGCGAACGACCTCCGGCGGTGTATCGATCGCTCGTGAGAGGGAGACTGAGTTCATGATCGCGCGTCCCGGATCGTCTTCGGTGCTGGTTTGAACCCGCTTCGTCGTTCACTCCGTCGGTGCCGGTTCGTCGGCCGGGCCGTCGCCGCCCGCGTCGCCCCCGCCGCCCACGTCGCGGCCGTTGCCCGCCCCCACATCGCCGCCGTCGCCCGCGTCCGCGCTGTCGTCGCCCGCGTCGTCCGCGTCCGCGCCGCCGACCGCCAGCCGCGGGGCGAACCGCCCGAGTGCGACCCGGGTCAGCGTGCCCGGGCTGTGCCGGCGGATCACCGAGACCGCGTTGGTCGCGAAGACGGCGACGCCGAGCGTCACCAGCGACGCCCCGGCGAGCGTCGTTCCCGGTAATCCGCCCGTGAGCGTCGCTCCCGTCGCGCCGGCGGCGAGGTCGGAACCGACCAGCAGCGCCGTTCCGAGGAACAGCAGGCCCCCGTCGGCGGCCGCGAGCCGGTCGTCGTAGAGGTCGTCGACCATCGGCACCGCCTCGAAGCCGATCCGGTCGCTGTACCGCTCGACCCAGACGACGAAGGGGACGACGTGGTACAGCGTCCCGAGGACGACGAACCCGATCACGCCGAGCAGCAGCAGCGGCGCGCTCCCGGGTCCGCCGAGGACGCGTTCGGGCGCCGCGGGCGACCGCAGCCACGCTGGCGCCGCGGTCGCGACCCACGCGACGAGCGCGAGCGCGACGACGGCGTACCGGGTGTGCATCGGCGTGCGCTCGACGCGCATCTCGAAGAGTCGGCGGGCGAGGACGGCGGCGAACGCCAGCGCGGCGAGCAGGACCAAGACTGCGCCGCCGCGCGCGAGCGCCGCGGACCCGACCAGTCGCCCGGCCGCGAGCGCGACGACGCCGACGGGGTGGCCGACCTCCTCGACCGCGCGGAGCCGGTGGTCGATCCCGTGAAGCTCCGTCTGCGTGAACATCGTTCCGAGCTGGTACAGCGCCCCGTATATCGTCGTGAGCACCGCGCCGAAGACGGCGAGGGTGACGTGAGCGCCGCGGACGCCCGCGTGCGAGACCCCGAGCCCCGCGAGGAACCCGGAGCCGAGGTCCGCCGCGAGCAGGACGCCGAGACCGGTCAGGACGACGAAGAACGCGAGCGCGACGGCGAAGTGGCGCTCGGTCACGTCGAACCCCTCGACCGTCGCGAGCGTCCGCCCGACGTTGTAGACGAACGTCCAGAAGCCGGCGAGCATCAGGGCGCCGAACCCGGCGAGCCAAGCGAGCCGCCCCAGCGCGAGCGCGACCGCGAACCCGATCAGCCCGGCGACGACGAAGGCGAACTGGGCGCTCGCGAGCCGCCGGGAGTGAAGCGTCGTCCCCGACCACACCGGGACGAACTGCGTCATCGCGCCCATTATCGTCACGCACACCCAGCCGACTAACAACAGGTGGACGTGGACGAGTCCGCCGAGCCCCGGCACCGCGTCGACGGTCAGGCCGACCCCGACGAGCAGGGCGGCGCCGAGGAGGCCCAGTCCGACGAGGAAGTGCCGAAGCGGGACCGTCATCGGCGGTCCCCGAGCCGCGTCGATACCGCCCGGAACTGCTCCCATATCCGGAGTACCGGTCGCCCGGACCCTCCCGCTGTCCCCGAAGATGTTCGCGGTCTCCTCGCGCCGCAGGAACGAGGGGCTCGGCCGTCGGCTGGCGGCCGGTGGGGGCCCTCGTTACCGGACGGGTCGGTCTTAAGTCCGTCCGGTAACGAGGGCCTCCATGTCACGCGACCGAGACACCGCCTCCCTCGGCGTCCGGAGCCCCCGCGACGCCGCGGGGGTGTCGTAGATGAGCGGTCGAACGCCGGGGGAGCGAACGCCGGAGGAGCGAGCGATCGGCGTCGACGTCGGGGGGACGTTCACCGACGTGGCGCTCTCCGTAGGCGGCGACCTCGTCACCGCGAAGGTCCCCAGCACCGCCGACCAGAGCGACGGGGTCGTTGCCGGCGTCGAGAAGGCCTGCGAGGCGGCCGGGATCGACCCCGAGAGCGTGACCGACTTCTCGCACGCCATGACCGTCTCGGTCAACGCGCTACTGGAGAACGACGGCGCGCGGACCGCCCTCGTGACGACGGCGGGGTTCCGCGACGTGTTAGAGATCGGCCGCCAGACCCGCCCGTCGCTGTACGACCTCGACGCGAAGAAACCGTCGCCGCTCGTTCCGAGGCGCCGCCGGTTCGAGGTGGCCGAGCGCGCGACCGTCGACGGGGTCGAGCGGCCGGTCGACGACGGGGACCTCGAAGCGCTCGTCGCCGCCCTCCGCGACGCGGACGTCGAGTCCGTCGCGGTCTCCCTCCTCCACGCCTACGCGCACCCCGAGAACGAGCGCCGCGTCGCGGACGCCCTGCGAGACGGCCTCGACGTCCCGGTGTCGGCCTCCCACGAGGTGCTCCCGGAGTTCCGCGAGTACGAGCGCACCTCGACGACGGCCGTCGACGCGTACGTGCGCCCGGCGATCGACGGCTACGTCGGTCGCCTCACCGAGCGCGCGCGGGACCGCGGTCTCCCGCGGCCGCAGATTATGCAGGCCAACGGCGGCGTCACCGACGCCGACACGGTCAGACGGAACGCGGTGACGACCGTCCTCTCGGGCCCCGCGGCTGGGGTCGTGGGCGCGAGCGCGGCGGCGACCGACGCCGACCGCGAGGGGCTGATCACCTTCGACATGGGCGGCACCTCCAGCGACGTGAGCCTCGTCCGCGACGGTGCGGTCGAGCGGACGACGGAGTCGGTGATCGCCGGCCGACCGATCGGGACGCCGATGGTCGACGTCGAGACCGTGGGCGCCGGCGGGGGGTCGATCGCGTGGGTCGACGCCGGCGGCGCGCTCCGGATCGGGCCGCGCTCCGCCGGCGCCGACCCCGGTCCCGCCTGTTACGGCAAGGGCGGCACGGAGCCGACCGTCACGGACGCGAACCTCGTGTTGGGGTACGTCGGGGCGGACACCAGCCTCGGCGGCGGCCTGTCGCTCGACGCGGCGGCCGCGCGCGACGCGCTCGCGGCCCTCGCGGACGAGGCGGGGATGGACGGTCCCGTCGCGGCCGCGCTCGGCGTCCACCGCGTCGCGAACGCCGACATGACGCGCGCGATCCGCTCGGTCACCGTCGAGCGCGGCCACGACCCGCGGGAGTTCGGTCTCGTCGCGTTCGGCGGCGCGGGGCCGATGCACGCGGTCCAGATCGCGGACGGGCTGGACGTCGGGCGCGTCGTCGTCCCGCACGCCTCCGGCGTCCTCTCGGCGTACGGCCTGCTCGCGGCCGACGAGACGCGGGACGCGGTACGGACGCGACAGGGACGGCTCGCGGAGGCCGATCCCGACGCGGTCGACGCCGTCTACGGCGACCTGACTGACCGGCTGCTGGCAGAGGTCAGCGACCCGGACGCGGCGCGGCTGGAGTACGCCGCGGACCTGCGGTACGCCGGCCAGAGCTTCGAGCTAACCGTCGACGTCGAGCGCCCGTTCGACCCGGCGGCGGCCGGCGAGCGGTTCGCGGCGGCCCACGAGTCGGCGTACGGCTACCGGGCGGACGAGCCGGTCGAACTGGTGAACTGCCGCGCGACGGCGACGGTTCCCCGGAGCGCGCCGGCGATCGAGTCCGTCGGGGGGAGCGGCGCCGAGCCGCGAACCACCCGCGAAGCGGCCTTCCCGGAGGGAACCCGCGAGACCCCCGTCTACGACCGGGAGCGGTTCCCCGCCGGCGAGGCCGTCGAAGGTCCGGTCGTGATCGAGGGCGCGGAGAGCACCGTCGTCGTCCCGCCGTCGTGGGGCGTGCGGCTGCGCGGCGACGGCGCGCTGGTCGCGGAGGTGAGCGACGCGTGAGCGACCCGGACCTCGACCCGGTCTCGCTGGAGATCCTCCGGAACCAGCTCGAGAGCGTGGCCGCCGAGATGGGTCACGTGTTGATCCGCGGCGCGTACTCGCCGAACATCAAGGAGCGGCAGGACTGCTCGACGGCGCTTTTCGACGCCGAGGGGCGGCTGATCGCGCAGGCCGAACACATCCCGGTCCACCTCGGCGCGATGCCCGACGCGGTCGAGGTCGTCCTCGAGAAGGACCCGAAGCCGGGCGACGTGTTCGTCGTCAACGACCCGTTCGCCGGGGGGACGCACCTCCCGGACGTCACGCTGGTCTCGCCGGTCGCGCCCGACGGCGAGGTCGTCGGGTACGCGGTGTCGCGCGCGCACCACGCCGACGTGGGCGGCAGCGCGCCGGGGAGCATGCCGCCCGGCGCGCGCGAGATATACGAGGAGGGCCTGCGGCTCCCGGCGGTCCGGCTCGTCGACGGCGGCGAGCCGAACGAGGCGGTCCGCGACCTCATCCTCGCCAACGTCCGGACGCCCGAGGAGCGCGAGGCGGACCTCCGCGCGCAGCGCGCCGCAAACGCGCGCGCCGAGGAACGGGTCGGAGAGCTGCTCGACGAGCACGGCGAGACGCTCCTCGACGCGTTCGACGCCGTCGTCGACTACTCGCGCGAGCGCGTCGAACGCGAGATCCGGGAGCTCCCGGACGGCACCTACCGCGCGCGAGACGTGCTCGAAGGCGACGGCGTGACGGATGCGGACGTCCCGGTCGAGGTGACCGTCACCGTCGACGGCGCCGCGATCGACGTCGACTTCGCCGGCACGGCCGATCAGGTGGACGGCAACCTGAACGCCCCGTTCTCGGTCGCGAAGAGCGCGGTGTACTTCGTCGTCCGCGCGGTCACCGACCCGGAGATACCCCCGAACCACGGCTGCTACGAGCCGGTCTCCGTCTCCGCGCCGGAGGGGTCGCTGCTCGACCCCCGCCCCCCAGCCGCGGTCGTCGGCGGGAACGTCGAGACGAGCCAGCGCGTCACCGACGTGACGCTGGAAGCGCTCGCGGAGGCGGTGCCGGAGGCCGTTCCCGCCGGCGGTCAGGGGACGATGAACAACCTCATAATCGGTGACCGCGGCGGCGAGTTCACCTACTACGAGACGATCGCCGGCGGGTTCGGCGGTCGGCCGACCAAAGACGGGATGGACGGCGTTCAGGTCGGGATGACGAACACGCTCAACACGCCGGTCGAGGCGTTAGAGACCGCGTACCCGCTCCGCGTCGAGCGCTACGCGCTGCGTCCCGGGAGCGGCGGCGACGGTCGCCACCGCGGCGGACTGGGGATCGAACGGGCCGTCACGGTCGAGACGGACGCGACCGTCTCGCTGCTGACCGAGCGCCGCCGGACCGCGCCGCGCGGGCTCGACGGCGGCGAGGACGGCGCGCTCGGGGAGAACCTGATCGACGGCGAGGCGGTCCCGGCGAAGGCGTCCGTCGACGTCGCGGCCGGCACGACGGTCTCGATTCGGACGCCGGGCGGCGGCGGGCACGGCGACCCCGCCGAGCGAAACCCGGAGGCTCGGGAGCGGGATCAACGGGACGGGAAAGTCGACGACTGAAGGGGAGCGAACGCCGATCTCTTATAAATAGACGCGGCGGTGACGCGCGCCTCCGAGTGGCCGCCGAAGGCGGCCGCGAGGAGCGCGTGCGAGGGACGCGGTGAGCGCTCGAAGAGCGCGAACCGCGAGGTTGGGGAGGCGTGAGGCGCGGTTGCTGTGCGTTCCCGCGAGCGGGGAGGGACCTTCGGTCCCTCTAGCAGCCGGCGCTGCGCGCCGGCGACGAAGCGAGCGGGAGCACGGAAGTCGCAGCCCGCGCAGCGAACGTAGTGAGCGAGCAGGACCGTCTTCCGGAGGTGCGGGACTCGAAGGGGCAGCCGGGAGGCGGACGCAGGCGTTCACGAGAGCGGAGCTCTCGTGAGCCAATCAGAACGCTTCGCGTTCTGATGACGACGCAAGCACCGGAGGGAGCAAACGAAGTGGGCGACTGAGGAGCGTGGTTCGAGAGAGCGAAGCTCTCTCGTCATCCCGAAACTCTCCGATTTTCGGGCGACAGCGAGCGTGCGTCCGCCTCCCGGGTGGGGCTTTGGCGGTGTTCGCCGTCGATCCGCTGTCAACTATTTATAAGCGATCAATCGGAGAGTTGGAAGGGGATTCCGTCACTCCCGTATCGATTATTTATAAACAAGCGACTGTGACGTCGGAAGCGTTCGCTGGTGGTTCGGTGACAACTACTTATAAGCGAGCGGCCGGGGCTTGAGCGATCGTCTCCCTACCACCAACGATTGATGGGCGAACAGTTGACCCCCAAGCGTCAGTCACCGCGCCGACAACGACAGATACCCGAACGGCCTCACCGAATCGGTCGCTTATTTAAACCGGAACGTCTCCAGGTTCTTCGGCGCGAACGTCCGCATGTTGTAGTCGTGGTACAGCGACGACGAGAGGTCCTGAACGGAGCTCTCATCGCCGTGGACGCAGAGCACCTTCTCCGGACGCGGGTTCATCGTCTTCACGAAGTTCTCTAACCCCTGCCGGTCGGCGTGACCGGAGAAGCCGTCGACGACTTCGGTGCCCATCTCCAGCGTGAGCGTGTCGCCGCGGCTCCCGCCGCCCCAGCCGTCGACCGGGATCTCGTCCCAGCCGTTCTGGATCCGGCGGCCGAGCGTCCCCTGCGCCTGGTACCCGACGAAGACGAGGTTCGAGTCCGGGTCGGGACCGATGTGGCGGAGCCACGACATGATCGGCCCGCCCTCGATCATCCCCGAGGTGGAGATGACGATGCACTCGTCGCCGTCGGCGACCTCCTGCCGCTCGTCCTCTCCGGCGTCGATGTGGTTGAACTGGTCCGCGAGGAACGGGTTCTCGTCCTCGTGGAAGATGCGGTCGCGGAGGTCGTCGCGGAGGTACTCGGGGTAGGTGGTGTGGATCGCGGTCGCCTCCCATATCATCCCGTCGAGGTGGACGGGCATCTCGGGGATTTCGCCCTTCCGCATCGCCTCCTCCAAGACGAGCATGATCTCCTGGGAGCGCCCCACGGCGAACGCGGGGATGACGACCTTCCCGCCCTGCTCGTACGTCTCGTTGATGACCTCCACGAGCGCCTCCTCGGAGTCCTCCTGGTCGGTCTGGTAGTCGTTGCGGCCGCCGTAGGTGGACTCCAACACGAGCGTCTCGACGCGCGGGAAGTCGTTGACGGCGCCGTTGAACAGCCGGGTGTCCTCGTAGTGGATGTCGCCCGAGAACGCGACGTTGTAGAGGCCGTCACCGATGTGGAAGTGGGTGACCGCGCTGCCGAGGATGTGACCCGCGTTGTGGAACGTGAGCTTCACGTCCGGTGCCACGTCGGTCACGTCGCCGTACTCCAGCGGGATGGTGTGTTTGATCGCGTCGCGGACCTGCGCGGACTCGTACGGGGGCGTCCGCCCGTCCTTCGCCGCGACGTCGAGGTAGTCGAGGGTGAGCAGGCCCATCAGGTCGCGGGTCGGCTCCGTCGTGTAGATGGGACCGTCGTAGCCGTACTTGAAGAGGAGCGGGACCAGCGCCGAGTGGTCGAGGTGGGCGTGGGTCAACACGACCGCGTCGAGCGTCGCCGCGCCCGCGCCGAGCGCCTCGGGCACCTGGAGGTACGGCACCTCGCCCTCCGCGCCGGGCTTGTCGCCGCAGTCGATGAGGATCCGGGTCTCGGGCGTCGAGAGGATGAAGGCCGCGCGGCCGACCTCGCGGCAGCAGCCGAGCGTCGTGATCCGGACCCACTCGTCGTCGGACATCTCCTCGCGGTGGATCTGTCGGCCGACGCGTTCGAGGATGTCGCGGCGCTCCTCGCGCTCGTTCTTCAGGAACCCGCGGACGTTCGAGACCGTGGAGGACTCTATCGGCGGCGTGCGGACGACCTCGGGGGTCCAGCCGACCTCCTGAGTGATCTCCCGCAGCGTCGAGCCGCGGCGGCCGATCACCATCCCGGGCTTCTCGGCCTCGATGACGACCTCGCCGGTGTCCTCGTGGAAGTCGAGGTCGGTCACCCCGGCCTCCTCCGGGATCACGTCGCGGACCTCGTCTTCGGCGCGCGCCGGCGGCGAGAGCGCGCTCGGGTCCGGTCGGACTGTGATCCGCTTGCGAAGCTTCGAGGCGAGCCGCCGGATCAGGTCGCCGTCGCCGGCGAACTCCTTGGGGTCGCGCGTGTACACGACCAGCTCCGGGCCCTCGTATTTGACATCGGTGACCGTGATGTCATTCGGAATCTCCTGCTCGATCTCCGATTTCAACGTATCGAGTTGCTTGTCGACTTGACTCATATCTCACTGCGGGTCGTCGGGGCCGCCGTCGTCGAGTCGCGCGCCGCGCGGTGACTCGCCGCGATCGGTCGACCGTGACGGAGTAGGCATAGTGGAAGTACTGTCCGTAGTGTTCCGTGCGGGAACAGCCGGCGAAAACCCGCTTGGATCACGCTACCGCCCCGCCATTATAAAAGCCTTCGCAAAGGGCAAGCCGCAGGCGGTCGAATCGGGGCCATGCGAGTCACGCCGGAGACGGTCCGCGACGAACGCGACTGGGTCCGCGGCCGCGCCGACGTCGTCGTCCCGATACTCAACGACGCCCGCGACCGGCTCGGGCGGCTCTTCGAGACGGAGGTCGACGCGGTGACGCCGGACGCGTACCGCCGCGAGGTCGACGCCGTCTTCGCGGACGGCGAGGTCGCCGTCAACGTCGCCGCCTGCGTCGCGCTCCTCCGCCACCTCGACGTCGAGGGCGACTACCCGGGCTTCGTCGTCGACGAGGTCCTCGGCCGGGAACTGGCCGCGACGGTCGCCGGCGGGCGCCCCCTCTCGCTGCTCGCGCAGGCGACGTTCCACGTCGCGGACCTCTACGTGGACCGGGACGCGACGGCCGAGACGGACCGGGTCGGCGCGGGGACCGCGGGCGCCGACGACCTCGACGCTGCGCTCGCCGCGGGGTTCCAGACGCGGCTCCCGGGTTGGGACTGGCGGGAGGGAGAGAGTCCGTTCGCGGTCGCCGCGGACGGTGAAGCGGGCGATTCGGAGTGAACGGCCCGACTACGAGGTGACGCTCCTGACGAGCCCGTACGCCTTGTCGAGCAGGGCGTCCGGGAGGAACCGCGCGAGGACGCCGACGCGCGCGACGGTCCCGGGCTGGACCCGCGCGGGGGGCTGCGTCGCGCTCGCGGCGTCGTAGATGGCGTTCGCGACCAGCTCCGGCTCCACCGAGCCGGGACCGTCGCCGCCGATCAGCTGCGCGTCCTCGAACATCGCGTACAGCTCCTCGTACGCCGCCGTCCGCTCGATCCCCTCGCGCTCCTCGGGGTCGGCCTCCGCTTCCGCGCGCTTCGAGAAGTTCGTCTTCACCGGTCCCGGCTCGACGACGACCACGTCGATCCCGAGGTCCGCGACCTCGTTCCGCAGCGCGTCCGACATCGCTTCGAGGGCGAACTTCGACCCGCTGTACACGCCGCCGCCGGGTATCGACACCCGGCCCGCGACCGAGGAGACGTTGACGATGGTCCCGTCGCGCTCGCGGCGCATCGCGGGCAGCACCGCCCGGGTCAGCCGGTGTGGCCCGTACACGTTCACGTCGAACTGGTCGTGGACCCGCTCGGTGGTGACGTCCTCGACCGGCCCGAACTGCCCGTAGCCGGCGTTGTTGATCAGGGCGTCGACCGCGCCCTCCTCGTCTAAGATTCGGTCCACGACGCGGTCGACGTCGTCCTGGTCGGTGACGTCGAGCGTGGCGAGCTCACAGCCCGCCTCGCCGAGCGCTTCGATGTCCGCGGGGTTCCGCGCGGTGGCGTACACGGTCCATCCCTCGTCTAAGAAGGCGTGCGCCGCGGCGCGGCCGATACCCGAGGAACAGCCGGTGATGAGTACCGTCTTCTGCACGCCTCTCTGGTCTGTCTCCGACGGCATAACTCTCCCGACCGGACGCGGAGAAAACGCCGCGCCGCCCGTCGCGTCCGCGACGCCGACGCGTTACTCTTCGTCGCCGTTCGCCGCCTCGTCGTCGGCCGCCTCGTCGTCGTCGGCCGGGAGCAGGTCGCGCTCCTCGAGGGTCGCCTCTATCTCGTCGGTCGACCGCTCGGCGTACTCGGGGTCGTCGACGGTGATCGTCGCGACGCCGACGCCGTCGGCGGTCAGTTCGCCGTCGTTCGACTGCGCGAGGGTGTCGAGCGCGAGCCCGACAGCCTCGTCCGTCGAGATGCCCTCCTCGTACTCCGCTTCGAGGTAGTCGCGGAGGTCGCTGCGGTCCGAGCCGATGGCGAGCGCCTGCCACTCGTAGGGGGTCCCCGAGGGGTCGGTCTCGAACAGGCGCGGCTCGCCGTTCTCGACCCCGCCGACGATGAGCGCGACGCCGAACGGGCGCGCGCCGCCGACCTGCGTGTACTGCTGGATGTGATCGGTGATGTTCTTCGTCAGCGTCTCGATGCCGACCGGCTCGCCGTAGCGGAGCCGGTTCACCTGCGCCTGCCGGCGCGCGAAGTCGATGAGCTGGCGGGCGTCCGCGACGTGGCCCGCGCTCGCGACGCCGACGTGGTCGTCGGCCTTGTGGAGCTTCTCGATGCTCTCCGGCTCCATGAGGGGGAGCGGGCGCGCTTGTCGGCGGCGAGGACGACGCCGTCCTCGGCGCGGACCCCGACGCTCGCCGTCCCTCGTTTCACCGCCTCCCGGGCGTACTCGACCTGGTAGAGTCGGCCGTCCGGAGAGAAGATTGTGATGCCGCGGTCGTACGCCTGCTGTTGGGATTGGCCCTGCATGATATCACTCGGTGTCGAACGTCGTCGCGCCGACGCAACCCGACTCGGCCCGCACGTCGCACGCGTCTCCGCGCACGACCGCGGGCCGCTCGGCGCCCTCGAACGCGACGTCTCGCTGTGTCAAACTGGCGGTCGCGCGACCCATATATCTTTCCTCACAGGCACGCACCGTCCCCGAAATCCCCCTGACGAGGATTCCGACCGGCTCGCCGTCGACCTCGCTCACGCACGCGATCGCGGCGCGGGCGTCGTCGACGTGGCCGTGTCTGACGCGGACGACGGCCTCCCCGGTCCCGTCCGCGTGCGAGAACGACAGCAGCGTGAGGTCGGCGTCGGCGCTGCCGCCGTCCCCGAGGAGGTTGCCGGCGCCGTACCACAGCGCGCGCTGGAACGCCCGCCGACCGATATCGGCGCCCGCCCACGACTCGATCCCGACCGCGAGGTACCGCCACCGCGGCCGGAGGTGTTTCGGCAGGTGTTTCACGGAGCGATCACGCCGGGAGCTCCCGGCTCTGCTCCGCGACGATCACCGCCACCTGGTCGTGGACGCGCTCGACGGCGGTCACCGCGAACCCCTCCTCGGTGAACGCCTCGACCAGCGTGCCGACCGTCGCGGGGTCGTCCACCTCGGGGCTGTAGAACGGCGCGTCCGGGTCCGGCTCCTCGAAGAACGCGACGTCTCCGAGGACGATCTGCCGCGCCCCCGTCTCGCTCATCACCCGGATCGCCTCGCGCTTCTCGTCGTCCGCGAGGTGGTGAAGGGCGAAGTTCGAGGTGACGATATCCACACGCTGGTCCGGCTCTAATCCGGGGTCGCGGAACTCCCCGTACGCGAACTCGACGTTGTCGAGGCCGCGGTCGGCGGCCTTCCGGCGGCCCTCTTCCATCATCCCCTCGCTGATGTCCCGCGCGAGGACGCGCTCGGCGTCCCCGGCGACCCCGAGCGCGATGGCGCCGGTCCCGGCACCCAGATCGAGGACCACGTCGTCCGCCTCCGGCGCGGCGTGGTCGATAACGAGGCTCGCGCAGGCGTGGTACTCGTCGCTCTTCGAGTCGTCGTACGCCGCCGCCTTCTCGGAGAACCGCTCGGCGTGTTCAGCAACCGTCTTCTTCATACCTGCCACGTCGGACCCCCGGCTCTATGAAGCCCTCGGAGCGGCGCTCCCGGTTGCGCTCGACGAGGTCGCCCCACCCCCGGAGCCCCTCGCGGACGGCCTCGGCGTCGAACCCGATCGCCTCCCCGACGGCGACCAGCTCCCGGGGCGCTCGCAGCTGGAGGTGCGAACGCGCGTTCGCGCTCACGACGTACGGCACGTCGTAGTGGTCGACGATCTCGCGGAGCTTCCGGAGGTCCGCGAGCGCCCGGACTCGCTTCCCGCCGGTCTCGCGCAGCGCCGGGCCGAAGTCGAACTCGACGCGGACGCCGTTGTCGCGCGCCGCCTTCGCGAGGACGTGGTTGAAGTCGCCGCCGCCCGCCATCGGGCGGACGAGGACGTCGACGCGGGACTGCTCGACCGCGAACCGGTTCAGCGCGTCGTCGCCGCCGACCACGCAGACCACGGTTCGGTCGGACCGGTAGTTCCCGACCGCGCCGGAGGCGCTCGTCGGATCGTCGGCGTCGATCTCGACCGCGTCCACGACGTCGATCCCGTACTCCTCCCGGAGGGCATCGGGGTCACGGACGGGGCTCCCGTCGCCGTCCGCCGCGGTCGACCCGCCACCGTTGCCGGCCGCCGCCAGCGCGTCGCGCGTCCGCACCACGATCCCGTCGTAGCCGTGCCGGGCGGCGGTCGCGGCGTGGCGTGCGACGGTCGCCTCCCCGTCGGGGTGGGCGTGAACGGCCTCGTACATGACCCGCCGTTTCGCGGCCGAGCGTATCGGCGTTGCGCTTTCGGCACCGCGACGCCGGCCGCGTCCTGTCCCCTCGCCGCGTTCGCTTCCCCCCATCGCCGACGCGACCGCGCCCCGCGTCGTCAGCCGTCTCCGACGGACTCTTCCTCCTTCTTCCAGTCGCGCCTGGCGTCCTCGCCCGTGAACCACGTCGCGATCCCGTCCGGGTCGTCCTCCCGGAAGGCGCGCCGCCGGCTCCATTCGACGGTCGCCTTCCCGAGCGCGATCGGGAGGAGGTACGGAACGAGGAGGACCGCGTCGGCGACGCCGTCGAGCAGTCCGGGAGCCAGTACCACATCGATCACGGCGATTCCGAACGTCACCGAAACGGCCGTCAGTATCGCGACGACGAAGTAGAAGAAGACGACGCGCTGGGCGGCCTCGACCACCATGTACGGCGACTGGTCCTCGTAGGCGCGCTCGGCGAAGAACTCCCGACGCACCTCCCCGACCTGTGCGCCGCAGACGCCGAGCGTCGCCACTCCGACCGTGGGCGTGAGGTACGAGAGCGCCTCCCAGCCGACCGCCAAGAGCGGGAACATCATGAACGCGAAGATCCCGAGCGACCGGCGGACGACGCGGAGGTTCCGCCGGTAGATCGGCGGGAGCCACGAGACGAGGTGAACCGGCTCCGCGTCGGTCTCCCACACCTCGTCTCGCTCGGCGTCCTCGTCGTAGCCGGTGATGTAGAACGAGCGGTCTTCGAGCCGGATCGGTCGCTCGGCGAACATCGCGGCGGCGGCGTGGGCGATCACGAGGACGGCGACCTCTATCCAATACACCGCGAGCAGTTCACCGACGCGCCAGCCGAACCCGACGACGCCGGCGAGCGGGAGGAGGTTCGTCGCGACCACGAGGGCGAGGGCCGATCGGCCCCCTGCGGGAGGGCGGGGCTTCATCAGTCTAGTGTAACGGGTCGCGAGGGCAAAAATACCCGACCGCTTTTGTCCGCCCGACGGAACGCTCTGACATGCCCGCTGCTCTGGAGGAGAAGACGGACCGCTACGAGCGGATGCTCGCTGACGCGCTGGCGGCCGCGGAGCCGCGCCCGCCGGCGGACACGCCGCTGGGCGAGGCCGCGGCGGACGTGACCGAGATGGCGGAGTCGTACCTCGACGACGGCCGGCACTTCCGCGACGACGGCGACCCGGTGAACGCGCTCGCCTCGTACTCGTACGGCTACGGCTGGCTCGACGCCGGCGTCCGACTCGGGCTGTTCGCGGTGCCCGACGACACGGAGCTGTTCACCACGTGAGGCCCGGGCGCCGGCGTCCGGTCGCCCCGAGTGTCCGCGAGGGACGCGCTTAAGCGGTGACGGCCGCCACTAGGCGGCATGGACGAACTCGCGGACCTCACCGAGCGGCTCGTCTCGATCCCATCGCACGAGGACGAGACGGCAGCGGGCGACGCGATCGAGGAGTGGCTGCGCGGGGAGACGGACGCGACCGTCGAGCGCGACGGTGCCGGAAACGTCCTCGCGTTCGCGGGCGCGACCGATGACCCGGACGCCGACTCGCTCGCGCTCGTCGGTCACCACGACGTGGTCCCGCCGGCGCCGGAACAGACGACGGGCGAGGGGCTCGACGGCGAGTACGTCGTCGAGCGCCGCGACGGCCGGCTCTACGGCCGCGGGACCGCCGACATGAAGGGGTCGGTCGCGGCCGCGATGTGCGCGTTCCGGGACGCGACGCCGCCGGACGGCCGGGAACTGGTCTTCGCCTCGTTCGTCGGAGAGGAGGTCGGCGGCGAGGGGGCGCGCCACGCCATCGACGCCGGGTTCGCGCCGGACCGGGCGGTCGTCGCGGAGGGGTCGACGAACTACTCGAAGCCGGCCGTCACGGACGTGGTTGTCGCACACCGCGGGCGCCGGGGATCGCGGCTCGTCGCGCGCGGCGAGGCCGCGCACGCCTCGGAGCCGGAGGCCGGGGAGAATGCGATCTACCGCGCCGTCGACGCCATCGACGCGGTCCGCGACCTCGACGCGCCGCGGGCGACGGTCCTCGGAAACGACGTGTCCGGGTCGCTCGCGGTCACGATAGTCGACGGCGGCGACACGTGGAACGTGATCCCCGAGCGCTGCGAGGCGACGGTCGACGAGCGGACGGTCCCCGGCGGCCGCGCCGACCTAGCGGGCGTCGCGGACGCGAGGCCGGGCGTCGAACTCGCCGTCGATCAGGACCTCCCGCCCATGGCCTGCGGGGACGCGGCGTTCGCGGACGCCGCGCTTGACGTCGCCCGCGCGGTCCACGCGGAGCGCGGCCTCGACGCGCCCGAACACGTCACCAAGCCGCACGCGACCGACGCGGGGTGGCTCGCGGGGGCCGGCACGGAGTGTCTGGTCTGTGGCGCCTCCGAGCCGGGCGAGGCGCACACCGACACGGAGAGCGTCGGGCTGGACGTGCTCGACCGCTGCTACCGGATCTACGCGGGGATCGCGGAGCGGGAACTGTAGCGGTCTCGGGGGGCGTTCCGGTCAGATTCGGACGGCTCGGGCGCGACCCGTATGGAAGGGGTTTTATGCGCCCCGCGGAAAGTGTGCGCCACTATGGGAGACAAGTCGAAGGCTCAAAAGAAGCGTCTGGCGAAGGCGGAGCGCCAGAACACCCGCGTCCCCGCGTGGGTCATGATGAAGACCGACATGAACGTGACGCGAAACCCCAAGCGGCGCAACTGGCGCCGGAACGACCTGGACGAGTAAATGTCGACGAACGACTTCGAGGAGCGCGTCGTCACCGTCCCGCTCCGCGACGCGAAGGACAAGCCCGTCCAGCAGCGCGCCGACTACGCCATGAAGATCACGCGCCAGCACCTCGCGAAGCACTTCTCGGTCGACGAGGAGGACGTTATCATCGACGGCTCCGTCAACGAGGCCGTCTGGGAGAACGGGCGGCAGAACCCGCCCAGCACGGTGCGGGTCCGCGCGGCTCGGTTCGTCGAGGACGGCGAACCGGTCGTCGAGGCCGAGCACGCAGAGTAACGTGTTACGGGCGACCTTCACCGGCTCGTCGTACGTGGGCGTGTTCGCCCGCGCCGTCGACGACCTCCTCATGGTCCGGCCGGACGTCGACGAGACCCTCGCAGAGGACCTCGGCGCGGAACTCGGCGCCGAGCCCCTGCTGACGACGGTCGGACGGTCCAACACGGTCGGGGCGCTCGCGACGGGCAACGAGAGCGGCGTCATCGTCTCCGCCCGCGCGACCGAACGCGAGAAGGACCGGATCGAGGACGCCGCCGGCGTCCCGGTGCGCGAACTCCCGGGCGAGATCAACGCCGCCGGCAACGTCGTCCTCGCGAACGACTACGGCGCGTACGTCCACCCGGACCTCTCGCGTGAGTCGGTCCAGGCGATCAAAGACGCCCTCGACGTCCCGGTCACCCGGGGCGACCTCGGCGGCGTCCGGACCGTCGGCACCGCGGCGGTCGCCAACAACACGGGCGTGCTCTGTCACCCGCAGTCGACCGAGTCGGAGCTTCAGGCGGTCGAAGAGGCGCTCGACGTCCGCGCCGACCTCGGCACCGTCAACTACGGTGCGCCGCTCGTCGGCTCCGGGCTCGTCGCAACCGACGAGGGGTACGTCGTCGGCGAGGACACGACCGGGCCGGAGCTAGGCCGGATCGAGGAGACGCTCGGCTTCATCGACTAAGCCTCCGACCTCGTCGACCAATCCGTTCGTCGAGCCGCCGCCGTCCTCCGACGCACTCCCACATTTAAGAGCTACAGCGGAGTTGCGTGCGGTATGCCCGCCATCGAGTGCCGGAACCTCACCAAGTACTACGGCGACGTGAGAGGGATCGAAGACGTTTCGTTCACCGTCGAGGAGGGCGAGGTGTTCGGGTTCCTCGGTCCGAACGGCGCGGGAAAGACGACCGCGATCCGCACGCTCCTCGGCTTCCTGTCGCCCACGAGCGGCGGCGCGACCCTCCTCGGTCACGACGCGACCGACCCGACCGAGTCGCGTCGCGCTCGCGAACGGATCGGCTTCCTCCCCGGGGACCCGGGACTCGACCGCGACCGGACCGCGGCGGCGTTCCTCGACCATCAGGCGGCGCTCCGCGGCGCGTCGAGCCGCGAGGAACTCGTCGACCGGTTCGGCCTCGACGAGTCGCGCCGGATAGCCGACCTCTCCCGCGGCAACCGGCAGAAGGTGGCCCTCGTGGCCGCGTTCATGCACGACCCGGACCTCCTGTTGCTCGACGAGCCGACCTCCGGGCTCGACCCGCTGCTCCAAGAAGAGTTCGCCGGTCTGGTGCGCGAGCGCGTCGACGACGGCGCGAGCGTGCTCCTCTCCTCGCACGTCCTCGGGGAGGTGGCCGCGCTCTGCGACCGCGTGGGCGTCCTCCGGGAGGGGCACCTCGTCGCCGTCGAGTCCGTCGCGGCCCTCCGGTCGCGCGGCGGAAAGCAGGTCCGCGTCCGCGTCGCGGAGGCGGTCGACCGCGCCGACTTCGAGCGCCGCGGGATCATGAACCTCCGGGTCGGCGAGACCGTCTCGTTCACCTGGACCGGCGAGTACGACGCGCTGATCGACCTGCTCTCGGGATACACCGTGCTGGACCTCGACGTCGTCGACGCGCCGCTCGAAGCGGCGTTCATGACCTTCTACGACGGCGACGTGCCGGGACCGACAGGGAGCGGGGGAGTCGGCGGAGGCGGCGTGGAACCCGCCGGCGACGCGGGGAGCGGCGCGACCGCGGAGTCGGGGGGTGAGGCCCGATGAGCGACCGCCCGGCGCCGTGGCTCGCGATCGCCCGGTACGACGCCGCCGGTCGGACCCGCGGGTCGCTCGTTGTGACGGGGCTGCTCTCCGCGTTCCTCCTGCTCTTTCTGGCCTTCTTCCCGTCGCTGTCGACGGCCGGGATCGACCTCGACGCGTACGTCGAGGCGTTCCCGCCGGCGTTTCGGGAGGCGTTCGGGATCATCGCCATCTCCTCTATCAAGGGGTTCCTCGCCGTGGAGTTCTACCAGTTCGCGTGGCTGCTCCTGGTCGGTCTCTACCTCGCGTACCTCGCCGGGGGAACGATCGCCGGCGACGTCGCCTCCGGCCGGATGGACCTCACCCTGTCGGCGCCGGTCGCGCGCCGCGACGCGGTGATCGGGCGGTTCCTAGGGATCGTCCCGCTCGTCGCCCTGCTGAACCTCGTCCTGCCGGTCGTCGCGTACGTCGGCGTCCTCGCGGTGGGCGAGACGATCGCGGCCGAACGGCTCGTCGCGGTCCACGCGCTCGCGGTCCCGTACCACCTGACGTGCGTCGCGGTCGGGATCGCCACGTCGGCGCTCGCCTCGCGGCCGGGGATCGCCCAACGGATCGCGCTCGGCGCGCTGTTCGCCCTGTTCATGTTCGAGTCGGTCGTCGCCAGCACCGACTACGCCGCGTTCGGGGACCTCAGCCCGACGGCGCACTACGACCCCTCCGCGGTCCTCGTGTTGGGCGAGTACGACCTGACGGGCGCCGCGGTGCTGCTCGCGGCGACGGCCGTCCTCGTCGCGCTCGCGGTCGTCCGGTTCCGGCGCGCGGACCTCTCTGGGTGACGCCCCCGCCGTCGTCTCTCACGTCTCCGCCGTCGTCTCTCACGTCTCCGCCGTCGTCTCTCACGTTCCCGTGCGCTCTCACGGCCCCTCGTCCGCTCCCACGGCGCCTCCGCCCCGTTTGCGGCGCGGTCGACGCCTGTCCCTTTTTAGGAAGATACTTCCCTGTGCCTGCCGGATCGAGGAACATGAGTACCTACACGGTGAGTGGACGGTTCCAGAGCCGAGACGGCTTCCAGCCGTTCACGAAGGACGTCGAGGCGGAAAACGAGGATCTCGCCCGCGAGCGGATCTACACCAACGTTGGGAGCCAGCACAACCGCAAGCGCACCCAGATCGAGATCGAGGAGGTGTCCGCGGCATGATGGGCGGCGGGCAACAGCAGCTCCAGCAGCTCTCTCAGGAGCTGCAGGCGCTCGACGAGGAGATCGAGGAACTCGAAGCGGAGATCGCAGACTACCGCGAGGAGAAGGCCGACATCGACGACGCGGTTGAGGCCATCGAGACCCTCGACACGGGCGCGACCGTTCAGGTCCCGCTCGGCGGCGGCGCGTACCTCCGCGCGGAGGTCCAAGACATCGACGAGGTCATCGTCTCGCTCGGCGGCAACTACTCGGCTGAGCAGCCGCAGGACGACGCCATCGACGTGCTCCGGCGCAAGCAGGAGGCGCTCGACGAGCGGATCGAGGAGACCGAAGCCGAGGTCGACGAACTGGAGACCGAGAGCGACGAGCTGGAACAGCAGGCCCAGCAGATGCAACAGCAGATGCAGCAACAGCAGATGCAGCAGATGGGACAGGCCCAAGACGACGAGGAGTAAGACGAGGACTCGACCGTGTTCGACGGACTGAAAGACAAGCTCTCCGGCTTCCGAGAGGACGTCGAGGAGTCGACGGAGGTCGAGGAAGAAGCCCCTCCCGAGGAGGAGTCGGCCGCCGAGAGCGACGCGTCCGCCGAGGGCGACGCCGCGACGGCCGACGCCCCCTCTGCTGAGACCGCCGAAACCGCCGAAACCGCCGAGGCCGACGACGCGGACGAGACGACGTCGGACGACGAGCCGAGCACCTTCCAGCGCGCGAAGGCGTTCGCGACCGGCCGGATCATCATCGAGGAGGAGGACCTAGAGGAGCCGCTGTGGAACCTCGAGATGGCGCTGCTCGAAAGCGACGTGGAGATGAGCGTCGCGGAGCAGATCCTCGACAGCGTCCGCGAGAGCATGCTTGGCGAGTCGCGAAAGCAGGTGGAGACGACCGGCGAACTCGTCGAGTCGGCGCTTCACGACGCGCTCGTCGATGTCATCGCGGTCGGGCAGTTCGACTTCGAAGAGCGGATCGCGGCGGCGGAGAAGCCGGTCACCATCGTCTTCACCGGCGTCAACGGCGTCGGGAAGACGACCAGCATCGCGAAGCTGTCGGAGTGGCTCGCGGACCGCGGCTACTCTTCGGTCCTCGCGAACGGCGACACGTACCGCGCGGGCGCGAACGAGCAGATCCGCGAGCACGCGGACCGGCTCGGCCGCGATCTGATAAGCCACGACCAGGGCGGCGACCCGGCGGCCGTCATCTACGACGGCGTCGAGTACGCCGAGGCGAACGACGTCGACGTCGTCCTCGGTGACACCGCAGGGCGGCTCCACACGAGCGACGACCTGATGGCGCAACTGGAGAAGATAGACCGCGTCGTCGACCCCGACATGACCCTCTTCGTCGACGAGGCGGTCGCGGGCCAAGACGCGGTCAACCGCGCGAAGGAGTTCGACGACGCGGCCGCGATCGACGGCGCCATCCTCACCAAGGCCGACGCCGACTCCTCGGGCGGCGCCGCCATCTCGGTCGCGTACGTCACCGGCAAGCCGATCCTCTTCCTCGGCACCGGTCAGGGGTACGACGACATCACCCTGTTCGACCCCGAGGACCTCGTCGAGAGCCTGCTCGACGAGGAGTGACCGCGGCCCCGGGTTTCGCGTTCCGCGCTCACCGCACTCCGGAGCGCCAGCTCTCGAAGTACGCGCTCGCGGGGTGGTAGTCGGGTTCGACGCCCGGCGGCTCCGGCGAATCGGGGTCGCCGTCGCTTCCGGCCGGCGGGAGCTTCTCGTACCAGAGTCCGGCCGGGCCACGGTACGCGTCGGCGCGGTCGACGAAGCGATCGCGCCACTCGCGGAAGCGGCCGGCCGCCTCTCCGTCGCCTCGCCGGGTCGCCCGCCCCGCGAGCGCCGCGGCCGCGCCGATCCCCTCCGCGAGCGCCCAGCCGTAGCGATCGGCGACGATAACTGTCCCGTCGCGCTCGACGGTGTAGGCGAATCCGCCGTCCGTCCAGCCCAGATCGACGGCCGCGTCGAACAGCGCGACCGCGCGGTCGTACCAGTCGCCCGAGCCGGGAACCGACTCGGACGCCGCCGTCGCCGTCGCGTCGTACCGGTCCAACAGCGCACAGAGCTTCGCCCACTCGACGTGGTGGCCCGGCTGGTACCCCGGCGGGCGGAACCGGTGGCGCGGCTCGTCGGCGTTGTACCCGAAGTCGTGAGCCCAGTCCGCGTCGTAGTGCTCCCACAGCAGGCCGTCGGTCTCGGCCGCGAGTTCGACGGTCAGCCGCTCCGCGATCCGCCGCGCGCGGTCGAGGTGAGCGCCGTCGTCGGTCGCCTCGTAGGCGGCGAGGAACGCCTCGCAGGCGTGCATGTTGGCGTTCTGGCCGCGGTACGCCTCGCGCTCGGCCCAGTCGGGACCGCAGTCGCTCCGGAGACAGCCGGTCCCGTCGCGGAACCGCGCGTCGAGGAGGTCGACGGTCGCGTCCAGCCCCGCGGCCGCGCCGTCGACGCCCACGTCCGCCGCTCGCGCGTACCCGAGCAGGACGAACGCGTGGCCGTACGCCGAGCGCGTGCGGTCGACGGGCGAGCCGTCGGCCTCGACGACGAGGTGGTACCCCTCGCTCCGGTCGGTCGTGTCCGCGCGGTGTGCGGACTCCAGAAACTCGATCCCGTGTTCGGCCGCCTCGGCGCACCAGTCGGGGCCGTCGGCCACCACACCGGCCGCGAAGTTCGCTATCGACCGACAGGTCGCGACGAGGTGCCGGCGGGGTCCGGCGTACGGCTCCCCGGACTCCGGGTCGAGCAGGCGGAAGCCGCCGGCCGGGTCGAGCGCGTCCGGGAACTGGAGCCGCAGCGTCGCGAGGAGGCGGCCGCGGAAGGAGTCCGGGTCGTGGCGCGTCATGCGTCCCCGTGGCGCGTCCCGCGAGAAAAACCCCGACGCTACGCCACCGCGATCCGAGACCGGAACTCCGGGCGGCCGCTCGCCGGGAGCCCGGTCGCTCGGAACAGCGCGCCCGCGCCGTCGCCCTCGCCGTCCCTGTCGCCGCCGCCGAGCGCGGTCGTCAGGTACAGCGCCTCGCAGGAGGCGCCGGCGAACGCGACGGAGGCCACCTTCCGCGCGGGGAGTTCGACCGCCGCGACCGCCCTCCCGCTCGGGTCGTACCGGACGGCTCGTCCCCCGTCCCAGCGGGCCGACCAGAGGTGGTCCTCGGCGTCGACGGTCAGCCCGTCGGGGACGCCGTCTCCGGGCGGCGTCTCAACGAAGGGTCGGCGGTTCGCTATCTCGCCGGTGACGTAGTCGTAGTCGAACGCGTCGATCCGGCGCTCCTCGGACTCGGTGAGGTAGAACGTCGTCCCGTCCCCCGAAAACCCCATTCCATTCGGGACGTCTACCCCCTCGACGACGACGCGCGCCGAGCCGTCCGTGTCGATCCGGTAGAGGTCGCCGAGCGCGTCCTCGCCCGGCATCGTTCCGGCGAACACCCGTCCCTCCGGGTCCGCGACGACGTCGTTGAACCGGGTGTCCGCGTCGACCGTGAGGACGGTCTCCGTGTCGGACGCTTCCGGGACGAAGCGCTCGACCGACCCGCGGGTGAAAAGCAGCAGCGCCCCGTCGGCCTCGACCGTGTACCCGCCGAGAGGGACGCCGTCCGTCTCGTACGCGACCGCGTTCTCGCCCGTCTCGGGGTCGTACCGGTACAACACGCCCGCCGGGACGTCGGCCCAGTAGAGCCGGCGCTCCGTGGGGTGCCACAGCGGCCCCTCACCGGTGTGCGCCCGCGCGTCGACGACGCGTTCGGTTCGAGCCATACGGGCCGATCCCGAACGTCGCCACTTGAGTGTGTCCGCTGACTGAGGCTGGGTTCCCGGGTGCGTGCCCCGTCAGTCGTCGCCGGGCCGCCCGGTCGGCCCCCCGCGTTCGCCACCGGTCCGGGGCGCCCCCGGCCGCGACTCGACCCGGTCGACGATCCGCGTCGCGGCGTACACCGACCCGACGCCGAGCACGACGCCGACCGCGACGTCGGTGAGCCAGTGGATCCCGAGGTACATCGTGGAGAACACCACGGCGGCCGCGACCGCGGCCGCGGCGGGCGTCCAGCGCGGGTGGGTCCGCCGGGAGCGCCACGCGACGGCGAGGACGGCCACCGACAGCGAGGTGTGAAGCGACGGGAACACGTTCGTGTTCGACGCGACGGCCGCGGTGAGGTCCTGCGTCTGCGGGTAGATCTGATACATCAGCCCGGAAACAGACTCTAGGTAGTTCCGCGGCCCGTACGAGATGAACAGCGTGTAACAGAGGGTGCCGACCGCGTAGTTGAGCATGTACGCGACGAGCAGCTCCTTCAGGTACCGCTGGCCGTGCCCCGCCGAGAGGGAGTACGTCACCGGCGCCGCGACGAGGAGGAAGGCGAACCCGACCATGTAGCTCACGGTGAAAAGCTCCAGCGCCGCGTCCGGCGTCAGGCGCTGGAGGCTCGCCACGAACCCGCCCTCCAGCGCGTACAGCTCGTCGGTGATGTTCCAGTCAAGCGCGCGCGAGAGCCGCAGCCGGTATCCCTGCGTGATCTGCTTGGCCGCGAGCAGCGCGAGCGCCGCCCCGAGGTAGGGAGCGACCTCGCGGAGGCGGTCGTCGACGTCGGTTACCGCGCGGGACACCTGTCGGGGCCCGACACAGAGGAGGGCTGTGACCGCCGTCCCGGCGGCGACGGAGAGGCCGGTCGCGGCGGTCACCTCGAGGAGCGCCATCGTCGTCTCCACACTATCGTCGCGACATATGAGTGACACGGTGTGTGACGCCCGCCCGGTGTCGGCAAAAACTGTCGGTGTGGTATCCACCTGTCGCGGCCAGACGCTCCATTTCGAATTCGATGAGAGCGGTGTAATCGCGGCTCGGGTACCGGCCCGAACGGCGTCTATCCCGTGACCGTTTTCAGAAGCGTTCGCGACTCCACCGCAGCACCTTCGATATAGCGATATGCCATTTATTTGTTCGCTCTCAGACCGATTCAGTTACCGGAAACACAACAAAATCCGAGACGTTCCGTCACGCTACGGCAGCAGGCGGTACACGCTCGCCTCGTACACCTCGCGCACCTGGTCGCCCCAGTTATGGGTGTACGTGTCTATCACATCGTCGGCCACGTCGCCGCGGAGGTACTTCACCACGCCGCGGTCGCCGGTCCGGTCCCGGAGGTGCGTCGTGAAGAAGTGCCGGAAGTAGTGGGGCGTGACGTTCTCGTCGGCGCCGCCGCCGGTCCGGTACCACCCCTCCTCGCGGGCGTACCGCTCGACGACGTGTCTGACCGCCTGCGGCTCTAGCCGCTCGCCCCACCCCTCCGCGGTACCGACGAACAGTGGCTCCGCGGGCGACGGCGAGTCCGGACGGACCGCGAGCCAGCGTTTCAGCGTCCGACGAAGCTCGTCGTCGACCGGGATCACCGTCCCGCGCTTGCGTTTGTTCGCTGCCGCCCGCACCTCGCCGTTCAGCTCTTCCCCGACGGTCGCCTCGGCGGTCACGAAGACCGAGTCCGGCCGGCCGGACAGCGCGGGGCGTCCCCCGAGCGAGTACGCCGCGTCGAGGTCCGAGTCGGTGACCGACAGGTCCCGTAGGTCGAGGTTACACAGCTCGCCCACCCGCATCCCGGTCTTCAACAGCGTCACCACGAGCGCGCGGTGGAGCGGGTGGCGGATCCCGGCGACGAACGACCGCATCGCCGGGATCGACACGTCTCGGCGGGCGGGGTCCTTGTCGACGGTCTCGTCCATCTCCTCCATCACCAGCGTCATCGGGTTCCCGTCGAAGGCCCCAACCTCCGTCATGTACCCGTAAAACCGGTGGAGGTAGGCCGCGTACGTCGCGACGGTGCTGTCCGCGACGTCGCCCCGCAGCGAGTGGACGAACGACATACAGTCGCGGTGGGTCGCGGAACCGGGTTCCCCGTCGTCGAGGAACGACTCGAACCGCCGGAGGACGCGCTCGTAGGACTCTCGGGTCCGGTCCGTCTTCCCGTGGTACGTGAGGTCTTCGAGGAAGTAGCCGACCGGGTCGTCGGGGTCGGGGGCCGTGCGCGTGCTACTCATCGGTCAACACGTACCCTCCGTCTCGGCCGCTGTACCGAACCCGGTTGCGGTCCTGAAGGTCGTCGAGCGTCGCCTCCAGTTCGTCCTCGACGTCGCTGACGACCGCCTGAACGAGTTCGTCCCACGAGCAGGGGCCGGATTCGAGAACCGCGCGGACACGCGTTTCGAGGTCGCGACCCCCGGGGTCCGAGGGTTCGGAAGCGGGTTCCTCGGATCCGGTCTCCGCCGCCGGCGCGAACCCCCGCCGCCCCGCCTGGACCATCGTCCGAACGAACTCGCTCAGCGACATGTCGAGTTCGTCGGCGTGCTCGCGCCACACGTCTTTCTGCTCCGTCGGCACGTACGTCTTCACCGACTGTCGATCGCTTCCCATCGTTCTCGGACGAGCGTTTTCGCGGCCGCGACTTCAATCTATCCCAGAATTCCGGATAAGTGACCTTATCTCGGTGAGTAGTACCCTATAACGCCGCCCTCAAAAAAGTAATATCGAAATGTAGTACTACAATTTCGACTATTATGTCCTACATTTCTGGATATAAATTATTTCTCCGTGAGGCGCCTACGGACCCCGACTGCCTCGGGGGGTCGGTTCGTTCGATCGGGTTTCCGCCTCCGGGGTCGTCCGCGAGTACGGTCCCGCGGGGGTCGCGTGACGAGTTCGCGTCGCCGGTCGCCGGCCGTATCCTCGCGACTCGCTGACCACTCGGGATCGATCGCGGCGCGTTGCGATCGCGTATATCACATATCGCGATATCGTCCGCGGGGAGTCAGACGCGGATCTCCGAGTCGGCGGCCTCGCGTTCGAGCGCTCGGAGCACGCGGGACACGGCTCCGTCCGTCTCGGCCGCGTTGCGCATGAGGACAGTCTCGCTGGGGAAGAGGTGCTCACCGACGGAGAGCCCGTGTTCGCGCGCGGTCGAACCGGTGACGGTGAGGTACACGCCGAGGCCGACTCGGGCGATAGCGGCCTCCTCCTCCTCGTCCGCGTCGGGATAGACGAACTCGACGCCGTCGAGCGCGTCGGTTCCCAGCACCGCGGTGACGAGCCGCTCGTAGCGCGGCGAGATGCACAGCGGCCCCTGATACTCGGTGAGATACGAGCGGTCGAACGTCTCGCCGGAGCCGCGCCGGTCCGCTCGTCCCATCAGCGTGTGATACACCGTGTCTCCGAGTCCGGTCACGACGCGGACGTCGGTGTCGACCGGGTCGATCCGGTCGTTGATGTCGGAGATGTTCCCGAGACCGCTCGCCCGGATTCCGACCACCTCCTCTAAGACGAGGTCCGCGGAGTCGAAGCCGAGCGCGAACTCGTGTGTCCGAAGCGCGCGGAACGGCTCCTCGCGGCCGACGAGCTTGACCGTCACGTCGCCCAGATCGACCGTCGCGGCGTCGAAGACGATCCGACGCGGCTTCCCTCCTCGGTCGTCGCGCAGCAACGTGAACTCCGGTTCCGCCGGCGTCGACGGGTCGGAGTACTCGGCCAGCCGCTCGTACGGGCCGCCGTCGGCATCGACCGAGCCCTTCGTGACGGCCTTCTCGTACCGCAGCGTGTTGCTGACGCTGTCCGCGAGCCGGTCGAGGCGGTCGTCGTCCGAGACGGCCGCGACCCGCTCTAACACCGCTTCGAGCGGGCGTCCCTTGCGGGGGACGGCGACCGGAACGGGATCAGTCATTGACCGATCTGCGGTCGCACAGGTAAAACGGGTTGCGTTTTCGAGGGAGTCGAGTCCCGGCGTTTTCTCGAGAAGTCGTTCCGTCCCGACTCAGGGACCGAACGCCTCGTTGAGCCGGGTGCGGAACTCGTCCAGCTCGTCGAGGTGGTCGTTGATCTCGTCTATCTCGGCGGCCACGTCGTCGAGGTCCTCGCCGAGCTGGTCCTCGATGTCGGTGAGACGGGTGTCGACCTCCGCGAGGTCGTCCCACAGGTCGTCGAACTCCTCGTCGAAGCGGCCGAGGTCGGACTCGACGTCGTCCACGCGAGCCGCGACGTCGTCGGCGTCCGCGGCGGCGTCCTCGGCCAGCCCCTCGGCGTTCTCGGCGCGCTCGGCGGCCCTATCGACCTCCTCGTACAGCGCCTCGACGTCGTCGCCCAGGTCGTCGACGCTCTCCGCGACCGCCTCGGCCTCTCCCTCCACCCGGTCGACGTCGGCGGTGAGGTCGTCCACGTCGGTCTCGACGGCCGAGACGGCGTCTCGGACCGACGCCACCGTCTCGTCGACGGACGCGACCTCGTCTTCGACCGCCCGTACGTCGCCCTCCACGTTGCGGACGTCGTCCTCGACGTTGCGGACGTCTCCTTCGACCGCGTCGACGTCGCCCTCGACGGCGCCGACGCGCTCCTCGACGGCGTCGACCGCGTTCGACGCGGAGTCGACCGCGGAGTCGACGCGGGCGACGTCCGACTCGATCGTTTCGCGCTCCTCGTCCGCCTCGTCGAGGCGGTCGTCGAGCGCCGAGACCTCGGACTCGACGGTGTCGACCCGGTCGTCTATCCCGTCGAGGATCTCTCGGGCCGTCCCCTCGCCGTCGATGAACTCCGCGAGCGCGTCGGCGTACGCCTCGATGTCGGCCACGCTCGACTGGAGGCGGGCGATCCGCACGTCGACGCTGCGCGGCACGCCCGCGTCGAAGGCCGACTCGATGGTCTCGATGTCCTCCTCGTCGGCCGCTCCGCTCCGGATTTCGGCCGCCAGCGCGGCCGCGAGGCCGCCCTCGCCGGGCAGGCTCGCCTCTGCGTCGCCCGGTTCCTCGTCGGACAGGTCGTCGTCTCTGGACCGCTCGCCGGCGGCCTCCGATTCGCCTTCGGCGGGCGCTTCCGCCTCCGTGTCGTCGACTTCGGCCGTCTCGTCGGGTTCGTCGGCAGCGTCGGCCGGTTCGGACTCGCCCTCCGGTTCGGCTTCGGTCCCCGCCTCGGCCGCGACGCCGAGCGGTTCCCCCTCGTGTGCGGTCACGGCGGGCGTGCCCTCGTCGACCGCACGCGGCACGGGGGCGTCGGGCTCTCGTTCGGCCTCCGGACCGTCGTCGGCTTCAGGGTCGGCGGCCTCCGGTTCCGCGTCTGTCGCCGCCGGTTCGGCGGGTTCCGCGTCGGCCTCCTCGGCCGCGGACGCCTCGCCCGGGTCTTCGGGGATCGGCTCGTCGTCGTCCGCCATTCCGGGCAGCGTCGCGCGGTCTCCCGAGAGCACCTCCCTGACGGCGTCCGTGTCGCCGGCGCCGAGGACGTCCTCGATCTCCTCGCCGACGGGCACGTGTTCGATCACGGGCGTGCCGAGGAACCCGTCGAGGTCAGGGTCCTCGTCGCGGATTCCGAACACCGTCTCGACGCTCTCGTCAGGATCGATGACGCGCTCGAACTCCACGCGGTGGTCCTTGTACGCCGTCCAGTTCTCGCTCTCGTACTCCGGGTGGAACCCGACCTGGTCCATCGGGAACGACTCCGGGACCCGGTCGACGATACGCACCCGTACGGGGTCCTCGCGGTGTGAAGAGAGGGTGTACATCACCGCAGGCACGGGGAACGCGTCGTCCGTGAAGGATTTCTCGACGCGGATGCCGTCCTCGTCGACGGTCGTGGCCGCCTCCGCCGTCCGTTCGCTCATATCCGCACGTCCCGGAGCAGGGGCTTAAATTCCACGGGCCGCGTTTCGTGGGTGATAACCGAAGACGCCGCGAAAACGGCCGCTCGGCTCCCGTTTACAGGTCGATCCGATCGCCGATCTCGACTATCTCTAACCGCTCGGGCGACTCGTAGCTCCGGACGTGGTCGTGGAGCGCGGTCGGATCGGCCGTTAGCCCCTTCCACATGTCCCAGTGGGTGGGGACCAGCCGGTCGAGTCCGAGGTCGTTCGCGGCCGCCGCGATCTCGTTTTCGTCGCTGTACCACTTCGTCGGGACCGGTTCGCCCGTCTCCTTGTCGGGAACCGTGCCCTCGGAGCCGAACGCGAGGATGCCGAGGTCGATGTCGAACCGCTCCGCGAGCCCGGTAAAGGACGGCGAGGGCTTGCTGTCGCCGGCGTGGAACACCGTGCCCGCCTCGTGTTCGATCACGTAGCCGACGGGGTGGGTCGCATCCGCGTCGTGCGTTTCGACGACGTGAACGGTGAACTCGCCGATCTTCAGCTCGTCGCCCTCCCGAACCTCGGTGAAGGCGGCCTCGCTCACCGCGTACTCGTCGGTCCACGCCTCCTCTTCGCGCGCGACCGCGAGCGAGTCGTCCGGCGCGACGAGGTCGGCGTCGGTGTTCGCGAGGATCGGCGCCTGCGAGGGCCCGTGGACGTGGTCCGTGTGCTCGTGGGTGGCCAACACGGCGTCGGCGGCCTCGACGTCCTCGGGATCGAACGGGATCGGGATCATGCGGATCGTCCGCGGCGGGTCGCCCGTCCCGACGTACGGGTCGATCCAGAGGATGGTCCCCTCGCTCCCCTTGACCGCGAAGCCGTTACAGCCCAAGTACCACAGCGCCACCGTGTCGGGGTCGGCGGCCGCGACCGCGCGCGGCAGCCAGTCGCCCCAGTCGGAGTCGACCATGGGCCTCGCTGCGTGAGCGGCCGGGGTAATTATTCCGGAGTTCGGCGGATCGCGCAGAATTACGTCGGGTTTAATCCGACGAATATCTGTCGCGACCGCGACGAGTAAATCTTATTTCGCTATACAAAATCACCGCAATTCGTCTCGCTCGATTCAGTCCGTGATCTAACCGAGAATCGGCGTGAGACGAGGTCTCCGCGGATGATCCCTGAAGAAAACCTCGGACCGCGCGCAACCCTACTCCGTCGACAGCCGACCGGGCGTCCACTCGGCGTCGTCGAGTTCGCGGTGGGTGAACGGGACGGCGTCCTCGCCGCTGTAGCTCGCGACGAGGTGGCCGTCGCCTTCGAGGTAGTACTTGTACGTCGTGAGGCCCTCCAGTCCGACCGGGCCGCGGGCGTGGATCTTCCCGGTCGAAATGCCGACCTCGGCGCCGAGCCCGTAGCGGTAGCCGTCCGCGAACCGCGTCGAGGCGTTGTGGAAGACGCTCGCGGCGTCGACGCCGGTCATGAACGTCTCGGCCGTCTCCGGGTCCTCGGTGAGGACCGACTCGGTGTGTTTCGAGCCGTGGTCGTTGACGTGTTCGATCGCGGCGTACGCGTCGTCGACGACCCCGATCGACAGTTCGAGGTCGCCGTACTCCGTGTCCCAGTCGTCGTCGGTCGCGGGCGCGACGTCGACGACTTCCCGGGTGCGCTCGTCGCCGCGCAGTTCGACGCCGGCGGTCTCGTAGCCCGCGACGAGGTCCGGGAGGAACGCGTCCGCGACGGACTCGTGGACGAGCAGCGTCTCGACGGCGTTGCACACGGCCGGGTACTGGACCTTCGCGTCGAAGGCGACCTCCTCGGCCATCTCTAGGTCGGCGTCCGCGTCGACGTAGACGTGGCAGATCCCCTCGGTGTGGCCCAACACGGGGATCTGGGTGTTCTCCTGAATGTAGGAGACGAACTCGGAGGAGCCGCGGGGCATCACGAGGTCGACGCGGTCGTCGAGTTCGAGCAGGCGGTCGACCTCCTCGTGGGCCTCGATGAGCGCGGCCCACCCGTCGGGGAGGTCCGCGGTCGCCTCGACTATCGCCTCGTGGAGCACGCGGTTCGACTCGCTGGCCTCGCTGCCGCCCTTGAGGACGACGGCGTTGCCGGACTTCAATGCGAGCGCCGCGATCTGGACTAAGGCGTCGGGCCGCGACTCGAACACGGTCGCGACGACGCCGATCGGCACCGTGACCCGGTACAGCTCCAGGTCCTCGTCGAGTTCGCGCGCCGCGAGGGTCTCTCCGAGCGGGTCGTCCTGCGCGGCGACCGACTCGACCATCGACGCGATCTCCTCGATCTTCGTCTCGTCGAGCTTCAGCCGGTCCACGAGAGCCTGCGTGTACTCGCCGTCCGCGAGCATCGCCTCCGCCTCTTCGACGTCGACGGCGTTGGCGTCGAGTATCTCGGCCTCTCGCTCGCGGATCGCGTCCGCGATCGACCTGAGCGCCTCGTTCCGCGTCGCCTCGTCGGCGTTCGCGAGCCGCAGGGCGGCGCGTTCGGCCCGGCGGGCCAGTTCGTCGGTGTCGGTCTCCACGTCGGTGTGGCTCTCACTCATCGTCGTCACCCGTCTTCGGCACGAATAGCGTGCCCGTCGGCTTACCCGCTGCGATCCGGTCTAACACGTCGCGCTCGGCGGAGCCGGCGATGATCGCCGGGATCCCGTGGCGGCTCACGTCGTGAGCGCCCTCCACCTTCGTGCGGATCCCGCCGAAGTCGGTCTCGGTGCCGCCGCCGACGATCTCGCGGAGCCGGTCGTACCCGTCGTCGACCGCCTCGATCAGCTCGGCGTCGTCGTCTCGCTTCGGGTTCCCGGTGTAGACGCCGTCGACGTCGGTGAGCGTCACGAGAAGGTCGGCGTCGAGCCCGAGCGCGACCGACGCAGACAGCATGTCGTTGTCGCCGATCCGTAGCTCGTCTGTCGCCACCGCGTCGTTCTCGTTGACGACCGGGACGACCCCCCACGACAGCAGCGTCTCGACGGTATTGGTGAAGTTGTCGAACCGCTCGGGCGCGTCGAGGTCGGTCCCGGTCACGAGGATCTGTGCGACGTCCTGGTCGAACCGCTCGAAGCTCTGCGTGTAGTGGCGCATCAACAGGCCCTGTCCCACCGTCGAGAGCGCCTGACTCTCCGCGATGGAGTCGACGCCCTCGCGCGACGCCGGCCCCTCGTCGAGCCGCCCCGTCCCGGCGCCGACCGCTCCCGAAGAGACTAACACGACCTCGGTGCCGCGCTCGCGGAGGTCCATCACGTCTGCGACGAGCTTGTCGAGCTTCACGCGGTCGAGCCGCGAGTCGTCGTCGGTGAGGGAGTTCGTCCCGGCCTTGACGATCACGCGGTCGGCCGCGGCCGCCTGCCGCCGCGCGGCCGCGACGCGCTCGGAGTCGGCGCGGCCGACCCGCTCGACGCCGGCGTCCTCAGGCATCGTCGAACTCCGCGGCCAGTTCGCGGGAGCGGCGCTCGGCGGCCGCGACGGCGTCCTCGACGGCCGCGTCCGCGTCGCTGTCCCACAGCACCTCCATCCCCTCGATGGTCGTCCCGTTAGGCGAGCAGACCGCGTCGATCAGCTCGTCGACGCTCCGCTCGTCGCGCAGCACCGTCTCGGCGGCCCCCTTGAACGTCTGCGCGGCCAGCGTCTCCGCCTGCTCGGGGTCGAGTCCGCTCTCGATCCCGCCCTGCTTCATCGCGTCGATGAGGTAGAAGGCGAACGCCGGGCCGCTGCCGTTGACGGCGGTCGAGACGTGCATCAGCGACTCGTCGACCTCGACGAACTCCCCGACCGCGTCGAGCATCTCCCGCACCTCGTCGGTGAGGCCCGCGTTCGTCGCCGCCGCGGCCATGTTCCCGGTCTCCGCCGCGAGGTTGGGCATGATCCGGACGACCGGCGCGTCGGTTCGCTCCGCGACGAACTCGCGGGGAAGCCCGGCCGCCAGCGTCACGAGTTGCTGGTCGGCGCGCAGGTCGAGGTCGTCGAGCACCGCCGGCGCCACGTCCGGCTTCACCGCGAGAACGACGATGTCCGCGTCGCGCGCCGCCGCCACGTCGTCCGTCGCCTCGTCGACGGCGTCTTCGATCGCGGCGAGCGCCTCGGGGTCGAGGTCGATCGCCGTGAGGTGATACCCCCCCGCGCCGGCGAGCCCCCTGAGCAGGGCGCCCCCCATGTTCCCGCAGCCGATAACGCTCACTCGAGTCATTTGGCTCTACGGAGTCGTCGGGAGGACATACCAACTGCGGTTTTCGCAAGTTTCCGGGAGACACCGAGAGGCGGCACCTCGGCCGCTCCTAAACGAGATCCGCGTACAGCGACCGGTACCGATCGGCGATCGCGTCGAGCGAGAACGCCTCGCTGCGTTCGGCGGCGTTCGCGCCGAGTTCCGCCCGCCGCTCGGCGTCGCGGAGCCCGTCGATGGCCTCGACGAACTCCGGCACGTTGTCGCCGCGGGCGCGGTCGTCGCCCCTCTCCGAGCCGCCCGACCCTCGCTCGTCGCTCACTTTCAGGCAGTCCTCGCCGTCCTCCAGCCACGAGAACGTCTCGATGTCGCGGACCACCACCGGTTTCCCGGCCGCCATCGCCTCCAAGAGCGCGATCCCCTCGTTCTCCTCGTGGGTCGGGAAACAGAATATGTCGCCGGCGGCGTACGCGCCGCGGATGTCGTCGACGAACCCGGTGAACGTACAGTTCGCAGGCGCCTCATCGATCAGCCGCGTCGTCTCGCGGCCCTTCAGCGACCGGTCGATGGGGCCGAACCAGACGAAGTCGATATCGGGCATGCGGTGGGCCGTCTCGACGAACGTCTCTAACCCCTTCCGCTTGATCACGTGACCGACGAGGAACACCGTCGGCGGGTCGAGGTCGTAGCGCTCGCGGTACTCGTCTTCCAGCGGCTCGAACCCGGCCAGCTTCTCGCGGTCGACGCCGTTCGAGACGACCGTCGTCGGGACGTCCGCGTATCCCCGAATCAGGTCGCGGTTGTACTCGGAGGGACAGATGAGTCGGTCCGCCAGCCCGTAGGCGCGCCGGAGGTACGGCTTGAGCGGTCGCGCGAGGGCGTTCGTGAACCGGAAGCTGTCCCCGAAGTCCTCGGCGGTGACGTGGGTGTGCGCGACGACCGGAACCCCCGCCTTCCGGGCGCGGCGGGCGTGCCAGACCGAGCGCGGTCCCATCAGGTTACAATGGAGCACGTCGGCGTCGAGCGTCGGCTCCGTCGTGTACTCGATCCCGGCCCGGTCGAACATCTTTCGCTGGTGGCCGACGGAGGCGGCGATGCCGCCGGTGACGTGCTCCTCGAACTCGAAGTAGTGGCTGACCTTCATCCGGACCACCGGCGCTGTCCGCGAAGTCGACCGGTCACTCGACTTCCAGCCACGGGACCTCCATCAGCGGCGGGATGTACGTCTCGATGTGGTGTTCCCAGACGCCCTCCTCCCCGAACGCCTCGCCGTGGTCGGCGGTGACGACCACGTCGCCGTCGAGCTCCTCGACCAGCTCCGAGACGCTCTCTAAGGCGATCCGGAGGTTCTCCTCGTACATCGACAGCGCGGTGACCCGGGTGCCGTCCGTCACGAGGTCCTTCGGGTCGAGTTCGAGCCACAGGCCGGCCTTCTGGGCGAACTCGCTGTCGTCCAGCCGGCTCTCGATCTTCGGGCGGACCGTGTCGCTGAGCGAGGAGAGCAGCCCGCCGTCGTCGTCGCTCGCGCCGTCGCCCGCTTCCTCCTCTCCCTGCTCTCTGATCCCCTTCTGGATCTGTTTGAGCTTCTGGCCCTTCCCGCGCGAGAGGTACGGCGCGTGCGGCTGCATGTAGTGGAGGACGGTGCGGTCGGCGCGCTCGACGGCGTCCCGATTGCGGTGGAACGCGTCCGCGAGCCCCTCCGGCGGGACGGTCCCGAGGTCGTCGTCCCAGTCGGTCTTCCAGACGTCGTGGATGTCGCTGATGTGCTCGGAGGCCGTCCACTCGTAGTCACAGCTGGCGCCCCACTTCAGCTCGTTCAGCGGGATCCCGAGGTCGTTGATGAACGGGTTCCCGGAGAAGTAGGCGATGTCGTGGTCGCCGGTGAACGTGCGGTAGGCCCACTCCGGCGTCGACGAGCCGACGCTGCGCCGCTTCTCGAGCGTCCCGTCGAGGTACTCGTCGTACACGTCCGCGAACACGTCGTACCGGCACGCGTCGAGCACCAGACAGTAATCCCACTCCGACTCGAGGAACCGCTGATCTTCCATTGGGTGGCTCGTCGGCCCGGCGGTACGTATGTATTCCCATTCGGTCGCATCGAGAGGCCGAGACCGGTCCGGCTCCGCCGGTCCCGCCGGGACCCGACCGGCGGGCGCGAAGCAGACGTTTCAAGTTCGCTACGGCGTCACCTCGTCTATGGAAGGCCCACAACGACGCGCGCTGATCTTAGGGGCCGGCGGCGCCGTCGCCCTCCTCGCGCTGCTCTTCGTCGTCGTCGGGGTCGATCGCGTGGTCGACGCGCTCGCCGCCGCGGACCCGGCGCTCGTCGCCGCGACCGCCGGCCTCGGCCTCTGCTGGCTCGTCGCGTGGAGCCTCATGCTGCGCGCCGTGTTGGGCGCACTCGACGTCGAGATGACGGTCCGGACCGCCTTCTTAGTCTACAGCGGCGCGGCGTTCGCGAACAACGTCACCCCGTTCGGACAGGCCGGCGGGGAGCCGGTCGCCGCGGCGCTCATCTCGAAGGTGGGCGAGGCGCGGTACGAGACCGGGCTCGTCGGCATCGCGAGCGTCGACGTGCTCAACGTCGTCCCCTCGGTCTCGCTCGTATTCCTCGGCGTGGGCTCGTACGCGGCCACCACCGCGGTCGGGGAGCGCGTCGGGTTCGCCGTCGCGAGCGCCGTCGCGCTGATCGCCGCGATCGTCACGGCGATCGCGCTCGTCTGGCGCTACCGCGTGGCGGTCGTCGACCGCGTTCCGAGCGCCGTCGGCCCGTTCCTCGGCCGGTTCGACAGGTTCGACGCCGACACGATCGAGGCCGGACTCGCGGACCGGCTGGGGAACTTCTTCGCGGACATCGAGCGCGTCGGCACCGACCGGCGCCGGCTCCTCGGGATCGTCGCGCTCTCTTTGGTCGGCTGGCTCTTTCAGGCGGCCGCGCTCACGGCCGCGTTCGCCGCGGTCGGCCACCCCATCTCGCCGCTGATCCCCGTCTTCGTCGTCCCGCTGTCGTACGTCGCGGGCGCGACGCCGCTCCCCGGCGGCCTCGGCGGCATCGAGGCCGCCTTGGTCGGCCTGCTCGTGCCCACGACCGGCGTGGCAGCGTCCGCGATCACCGCCGCGGTCATCGTGTTCCGCGTCGCCGTCTACTGGATCCCGATGGTGATCGGCGGCGCCTCGACCTCCGCGCTGGGCGTGCGCGTGCTGGAGTGACGCGGCGTCTCACGCGGGCTCCGCGCGCTCACCGCGTCGGCGCAGCGCCGCGCCGAGCGCGAACGCCGCGCTCCCGAGCGTGAGCGCCAGCGCGAGGGCGACGACCGGCCCGATTCGGAGTCCGGTCAGCAGTTCGGCGCGGGGCCCCAGAGCGACTATCGACGGCCGCGGGACCGTGTACCCACCCTCCCCGACCGCGTCGCCGCGGACGAGCGCCGCGAGCGGCGGGACGGCGTAGATCCAACAGCCCGCGAGGAACACCGCGCCCCAGCCGGCGAGGAGACCGCCGCGGTGTCGGCCGGCGTACCCCGCCGCGCCGAGCGCGACCGCGACGAGGCCGGCCCAGATCGGGTATCGACCGGCGGTCCGAATCGGCTCCCACGGGAGGGCTATCAGGAGTGAGGCGACGACGAACGCGGCCGCGACCGCACCGAGCGCGCGGACGGTGGTTCGACCGGTGCCGAGGAGGAGGGCGTTCGAGGACGCGCCTCGCGCTCACGGAGAGAAGACAAAAGCGTTCGGGCGACCACCGCCGCTCCGCGGTCGCACGGGGCGCCGGCGACCCCTCAGAAGAACAGCCACAACACGAGCAGCGCGTACAGCGTCACCAGCGAGATGATCGTCAGCCGGATGAGGATGTTGACGCTGAACACCAGCCCGTTGTAGTCGTTTTTCAGGAGCTTCACCGGCTCCGTCCGACGGCTCGCGAGCCCGACGGTCGCGGGCGCGACGTCGTCGACGGCGCGGTCGACCGCGCGCTCGATGGCGCCGACGTCGGACTCGCGCATGTTCGCCAGTTCGTGGATCGACGCGTGGGTGTCCGTCGAGAAGGGGATCACGGCGTCGAACTCGTCGTGGTACGCGTCGGCGGTCGCCCGCACGTCCGGGGTGAGTCCGTTCGTGTCGACGCCGACCCAGAGGACCTCCTGTCCGTCGACGGACTCGACCATCGCCAGCGCGTCCTGTCCCGTGCGCGTCACCGCGAACCCGGCGGCGTAGTCGTCGGTCAGTTCGGCCCGGGCGAGCCGCTCGCGGAAGTCGTCGAACGCGCGCTTCAGGCGGTCGGCCTCGGCGGAGCCGTACTGGATCTCCACGTCGGGCCCGTTCTGGATGTCGTGTCTGTGCTGGTCTATCAGCAGCACCTCGTCGTGGTCGACGTCGCGCATGAACACGCCGGTGTCGTAGTCGTCGATACCCTCACCGTGGAGGACGATCACCTCCTTGTCACCGACCCGGCGGCCGTGGAACCGGACGTCCGCGTACCCCTCCCGCTCGCCGTACGATTCCGTGACGAGCCGGGAGGCGCGCCCTGTTCGCTCCGGCTCCGCGACCGCGCCGAGGATCCGCTCCGCGTCGGCCGGGTTCGAGAGGTCCTCCTTGTGCGTGCACGGGACGTGGAAGAAGAACCCGGCGTCGCCCGCGGCGCCGGCCTCGACGCCGCCGTCGGCCGCCGTCCCGTCGCCCTCGTCGTCTCCCCGGCCGCCGTTCAGCGCGTCGATCAGGTTCCCGCTCAGCTGGCCGCCCCCGAACCCGCCGAGGGGACCGGGGTGGACCCACGGGGCCGCGACGGTGAGCCGGTCCCCGTTGTCGACGGCGAACGTCTCCACCGACGGGCGCGCCTCGACGCCCAGATCGAGCGACTCGCGGTCGTTCCGGAGGAGCCCGGAGGTGAGCGCGAACGCCGAGACGTCGGTGTTGCTCTTGATCAGGTAGTCGACCACGAGGAGGATCAACACGAGGAAGCCGGCCGCGATGAGCAGCGACGCGAACGCGAACACGTGCCGGTACGTCGAGAAGCCGAACTCGCTGCCGCCCAGCGCGTAGAAGGCCGCGATGAGCAGCCCCGGCTCCGTCAGCGACGCGAGGAGGATCCGGTCGGAGCGGTCGATGCCCGTCGAGACGACGAGCACTAAGATGTTGACCAGGTACAGCGTGATGAAGCTGAGCCAGATGGTGCTCCAGGCGTTCCCGACGTTGTCCGCGCCCGAGAGGACTAACGCGTACACGAACAGGACGAGCTGCGAGGTGAGCGCGAGGAAGTAGCTCCACGACCGGGGGTAGCCGTCGAGGACGCGCGGGAACAGTTCGGCGGCGACGAGGAACGGGACGAGGAAGATGAGGACCGCCACGGGAACGATCCGGGACGGGTCCGGCGAGAACGGCGTGAAGAGGGAGAACCCGGCGAACGACAGGACGCCGTAGACCCCGCTGAGGACGACGAGCGCGGCCGCCTGAACGCGGAGCCGCGGCACGGAGAAGACGAGGCGCTGGAAGGCGTCGACGTTGTCCGCGCCCATCTACGCGGTCACCCCGTAGATGGACTCGAGTTCGTCTATCGTCTCGGAGACGGAGAACCGCTCGACCGCGGCGCGGGTGTCTCTGTCGCCGTCGAGGCAGTCGCGGACCGCGCGCTCCATGTCGTCGAGGTCGCCCAGCGCGAACCGCGCGCCGTTCTCGGGACCGATCGTCTCGTCGAACGGCGCCACGTCCGCGGCCGCTACCGGGGTGCCGCAGGCGTTCGCCTCCAGCGTCGAGAGGCCCAGCGTGTCGCAGGTCGAGGCCGTGACGAAGACGTCGATAGCGCCGTAGAAGTCGGGGAGGTCCTCCCGCGGCAGGAAGTCGTGGAACCGGACGTTCGGGGGCGCGTCCGCCTCCAAGTCCGCCCGGACTGGCCCCTCACCGACGAGTTCGAACCGCACCTCGGGCAGCCGCTCCGCGAGCCGGAGGGTCTCGTCGACGTTCTTCTTGTGGGTCATCCGACCGCTGTAGCCGACCACGGGCGCGTCGGCCGCCGTCGGGCCGCCGTCGGTCGCGAGCGCGTCGACGCGGGCGTTCTCGCGGGGGCGGAAGCGGTCCATCTCGATGCCGACGGGGAGCCGGACCGACTCCACGTCGCGGCGGATCCGCGAAGTCGAGGCGGTGACGCAGTCGAACGCGCTCAAAAAGCGGTTCTCGTAGGCGACGTACGCCCGCCCGGCGAGGGCGGCGAGCCGCTCGGACTTGAGCCCCTGAACGAAGTAGTCCTCGACGGGCGTGTGGTGGGTGTACACCGACCGCGCGCCGTAGCGCTTCGCGTAGCGGAGCCCCATCAGCCCGGTCGACGCCGGGCCGTGACAGTGGACGACGTCGAGGTCGGGCAGCGTCGACAGGCGGCGGTAGGTCGGGAAGCGGTACTGCCGGTAGAAGGGGTTCGGCAGCGACGGGACGGGTATCTCGTGGTCGTCCGGCTCGTGGCTGCTCTCCGGGTAGACGACGTACACGTCGTGGCCCCGGGCTTCGAGCCGGTCGCGCCACGCCTGAATGGTGTAGGTGACGCCGTCGATGCCGGGGAAGTAGCTGTCGGTGAAGAAGCCGATGTTCATGGTGGCGTCTGGCGGTCGAACGGTCGGGGTCGCCCGCGGTCCTCGCGGCGAACCCGGAGTGGAGGGAACGCGCCGGGAACACCGGCCGCCGAGGGCGACAGCGAGGCGGCCGGGCCGACGAGTAGTGCCGATACCACGGTTATCTGCGGAGTTCACTATCTGACCGCTTCAACATTTTCATTTCCCGAAGCGCGGCCGCGCGGAGGCGGACGCGCTGGCGCCGAGGCGGGCGACATCGGCGCCGAGACGGACGCGCCGGCGCCGACCGACCGGCGTCGCCGCTCTCGGACCCCGCCCGCTTAATCCCCGTGCGCCCGAACCGCCGGGCATGATCACGACCGACCGCATGGCGGCCGTCGACGCCAACGCGGCCGCGCTCGGCGTGCCGAAAAAACAGTTGATGGAGTCGTCGGGCAACGCGGTCGCCCGCGAGGTGCGCGCGGCGGCGGAGCCGGGCGCGACCGTCTCGCTCGTCTGCGGCCGCGGGGACAACGGCGGCGACGCCCTCGTCGCGGCGCGGTTCCTGAAGGAGTACGACGCCGCGGTTCACCTGCTCGGCCGCCCCGACGCGATCCGGACCGACATCGCTCGAGAGAACTGGGCGGCGCTCGAACGCGCCGAGCTACCGGCCGAGACCGTCACCGACTCCGCCGGCGTCGACCTCGTCGGTCCCGACGGCGACGACCCGGACGTGATCGTCGACGCGATGCTCGGCTCCGGTATCTCTGGCGGCCTCCGCGAGCCGGAGCGGACCGCGGCCGCGGCGATCAACGCGAGCGACGCGACGGTGATCGCGGTCGACGTGCCCTCCGGGATCGACGCCGATACCGGCGAGCAGACGGGCGATTCGGGAGGGGTCGCCGCCGGCGAGGACGCGGTCGCCGTCGACGCCGACCGCGTGGTGACGTTCCACGACGAGAAGCCCGGACTGGCCGCGCTTGACGCCGAGGTCACGGTCGCTGACATCGGGATCCCGGCGGCCGCGGAGCGGTTCACCGGTCCCGGCGACCTCCTCGGACTCGACCGCGACCCGGACTCTCATAAGGGCGACAACGGCGAGGTGCTGGTGGTCGGCGGCGGCCCGTACGCGGGGGCGCCGACGCTGTCCGCGCTCGCCGCGCTCCGCGCCGGCGCCGACCTCGTGCGCGTGGCCTGCCCCGAGTCAGTCGCGAGCGAGGTCCAGGGGTTCTCCGCGAACCTCATCGTCCGCGCGCTCCCCGGCGACCGCGTCGGTCCGTCGCACGCCGAGCGCGTCGCGTCGCTCGCGGCCGGCAGCGACGTCGTCGTGCTGGGTCCCGGACTCGGAGACGGCGACGGGACCCGCGAGTTCGTCCGGGAGTTCCTGACGGGTTACGCGGGGCGCGCGGTCGTCGACGCCGACGCGCTCCGGGTCGTCCCCGAGGTCGACACCGACGCCGACCTGATCTGTACGCCGCATCAGGGCGAACTCGTCGACATGGGCGGCGAGACGGCCGACGACCCCGACGCGCGAGCCGAACTCGTCCGCGAGTTCGCGGCCGACCTCGGCCACACGCTGCTCGTGAAGGGCGCGGTCGACGCGATATCCGACGGCGACGACGCCCGACTGAACCGCACCGGCAACCCGGGAATGACCGTCGGCGGGACGGGCGACGTGCTGGCGGGGACGGTCGGCGCGCTGGCGGCCGTGACCGACCCGTTCCGCGCGGCCGCGGTCGGCGCGTACGTCGTCGGGCGTGCGGGCGACGCCGCAGCGGACGCGAACGGAAACGGACTGGTGGCGACGGACTTACCCGACCGGCTGCCGGAGGCATTGCGTGATGAGTGAGGAGGAAGCGGCCCGGTCCGGGGACGGAACCGACGGGAGCGCGGACGATCTGACCCACACCGACGACGCCGGCGACGTCCAGATGGTCGACGTGGGCGCGAAGCCCGACAGCAGCCGGCGCGCTGTCGCCCGCGGCGAGATCCGGCTGACCCCGGAGACGGTCGCCGCGGTCGAGGCCGACGCGGTCGAGAAGGGTGACGTGCTCGCGACCGCCCGTATCGGCGCGGTTCAGGCCGTGAAACACACCTGGGAGACGATCCCGATGTGCCACCAGATCCCGATCACGAACGTCGACACCGAGTTCGCGGTCCGCGACGACCGGATCGAACTGACCGTCGCGGTCGAGACCACCGGGAAGACGGGCTGCGAGATGGAGGCCTTAGAGGGGGTCACGACCGGACTCAACACCGTCTGGGACATGGTGAAGGCGGCCGAGAAGGACGCCGACGGCGGGTATCCGGACACGCGGGTTTCGGACGTCGAGGTCGTCGAGAAGCGGAAGGAAGCGGTCGGGGAGTAGTCCTCAAGAGAACGGGCTGCGAGGGGCTCAGCGGTCGAGGAACGGCGGGATGACGACCTCGGCGCGCTTCTCGTCGCCGCGCACGACGACGCTCACCTCGGTGCCGGCGTCGGCGTACGTCTCGTGGAGGTAGCCGAGTCCGATCGGCTCGTCGAGGGTCGGACTCATCGTCCCCGAGGTCAGCTTTCCGACGCGGGTGAGGTCGCCGTCGGTGACCGCGTAGCCGCCGCGCGGGACGCCGCGCTCGCGGAGGCGGACGCCGACGAACTTCTCGTCGACGCCCTGCTCCGTCTGGGTCTCCAAGGCGTCGCGGCCGACGAACTCGGTGTCCAGCTTCACGACGAAGCCGATCCGCGCCTCGTAGGGGGTGCGGGGCTCGTCGTCGGGGTCGAAGTCCTGTCCGGACAGCAGGAATCCCATTTCGGTGCGGAGCGTGTCGCGCGCCCCCAGCCCGCACGGCTGCGCCTCCCGCGGCGCGTCGACGAACGCCGCCCAGACGGTCTCGGCCGCGTCGGCGGGGCACATAACCTCGAAGCCGTCCTCGCCGGTGTAGCCGGTGCGCGCGACCCAGCTTTCGGTGCCCGCCACCGCAGCCGACGTCGCCTCGAACTTCGAGAGGTCGACGACGCGGTCGCGGGGCGTGGCCTCGTCGAGCGCGTCGGCCGCGTCGGGGCCCTGGACCGCGAGCATCGCCCAGTCGTCGGTGGCGTTCGCGACGGTCGCGTCGAGGTCCCACTCGTCGCGGTGGGCGGTCCAGCGGTCCTCCATCTGCTCGTCGTGGCCGGCGTTCGGCACGAAGAGGTACGCGGGGTCGCCGCTCGGCGCGTCGAGGTCGCCGTCGTGAGCGTCCTCCAGATCGGCGAGCGACGCGGCCGCCTCGCCGGCCGCGGTCCCGTCGGGGAGCCGGTAGACGACCGTATCGTCGAGCATGACGCCCTCCTCGTTCGTGATCGCGGCGTACTGGGAGTCGCCGGGGTCGAGCGCGCGCACGTCGTTCGTCGTGAGCCGGTTCATCAGTTCGGTCGCGTCCGGGCCGGCGACCTCGATTTCGCCCATGTGCGAGACGTCGAAGACGCCGACCGACTCGCGGACCGCGGCGTGTTCCGTCTGAATCGAGTCGAACTCGACTGGCATCTGCCAGCCGCCGAAGTCGGTGAACTTCGCGCCGCGCGCGTCGTGGGCGTCGTGGAGCGGAGGGAGGCGATCGGTCATACCCGCACCTCTCCGGGACGAGCCTAAGGTTTTGTCATCGACCCACGACTGAAGTCGTGGGTTTGTCCGTGGACTCCCGGTCTGACGACGAAATGTCGTAGGCAGTGTAATTGCCGTTCCCGTTCAGCATCCCGGACTTGAGGGCGAGATGACCGTCGCCCAACCCAGAGGGACGTTTGCCCTCCGGTAAAGTTAGAAGTTTCAAACCGATGTTTTTTGAGGCGTTGTAGTCGCCGTCAACCGAGTACCCACAGTCGTTACACTCGAACCACCCAGTCTTGCTATCGCGGTTCGTACTGGACTGATGCCCACACTTCGAGCAAGTTTGACTCGTAAACGCAGGCGGTATCTGCTCAACGCGAATCCCGTACTCACTGGCCTTATACGCAAGCATTTCCTGGAGTTCGCGGAACGCCCAGTTGTGCATCTGGCGCTTCACTTGGTCGTTCGGGTTGTCCATCCGCTCGCGGATGTGAGTCAAGCGTTCGACGGCGATGTACGAACAGTCGTGACTGTCTGCTTCCTCCACGATACGTCGAGAAATGGTGTGCAGGCGATTCAGCACGAAGCGATTTTCTCGCCCCGACAGTCGCCGGAGTACCTGCTTGGCGGAGCGAGTGCCTTTGTGCTGAAGGCTACGACGCACGCGGAAGTGGTGGTTCTGCCCCCACAGTAGTTCGCCACCATCGTAGAACGACCCTGTGCTGGTCACAGCGACGTTCTTGAGGTTCAAATCCACGCCCAGAACCTTGTCACCATCTCGTTCTTCGACCTCTTTTTTGATGACGACGTGGAGGTAAAACGCATCCTCGTCTTCGCGGTAGTGGAGCGTTCCCATCCGCTTCTCGTAGTCGTCATCATCGAGGTAGGACTTTTGGTAGTCTCCGAGAACGTAGTCCACGGCAACCCGACCGTTGGTGACCTCCTCCTCGCCGTAAACGGCGAGGCTTCCCACGGCACTACACCGCTGGGTTGGGATATTTGCTGGTTCACGGCCTGTCGGCATGACAGGCCGATGGCGGGGCCACACCGCCGTTACTCCTATCCCGGCAGGGGACTCGGAGTTATCTTGACCGAGACACCACAGCGGTTCGAGAGTGTGTCTCGAACGTTCTGGGCCTCGGAGTCCCGATATTGTGCATTTGAGTGGGCGGTGTGACCGCCTCGGTGTACGTCATGCTACGATACACTATTAGTTAAATATCCGTATTGTTGCTGAACGTAGGTTGTGGAGGCGATGTCGGATTCACGCCCGCCGTGAACGGCGGGATTCTCTCCTCGAAGAAAGATAGTGGAGAGGGTGGCCGACCTGTCCTTGATAGTCAGCGTCCGTTTGTCGTAGACGGCTGACGGCTCGTTGAACCGTGGAAGTGGCCGGCTGTTCCCCTTCTTCCAGTCTGCGACCGTGGACTTCATCGCTTCGACGGCTTTGGAGTAGGCGCGAACGCAAAGGTTCGCGGGGAGGTCTGTTTCGTCTCGCAAGTCGTGGTACACTTTGTCGTGTATTGTGGACTTGTTGAGGATGAGGTAGCCGTCGTCGTTCCTTCCGTTCTGGACGGTGTAGTTACAGCCGCGGTTGAACTGCTCGATGGTCTGATGAAGGTCTTCCTCACGATCGTCTGGAACCGAGAGTTTGACCGGAATGGTTCGTATGACCTCCATCTATGAGTTCACGTACGAGATGTTGTTTATAAATTGTACGGCTGACGTTGAGGAGCCGGTGGGCTATCGTTTGTAGGTGGTAGAATAGATTGTCGGACTCCTCCCACAGCTGAAGCCCTGGTCTTCCTCCTTGTGTCTGTGTGACATCGGCGGTCCGCGCGTCTGCGACGAGGCCGCGACGAGTCCGCCCCGAGCGGTGGAACGAACCGGCCGACAGCCTCAAGCGGTCGCCGCTCCCCCTACCGGGCGTGAGCAGTCCCCGTCCCGATCGCACCGGCGCGGTCGCCCCAGCGATCGTGATTCTCCTCGCCGCGGTCCTGCTCGGCGCGCTCGTCGGGACGTGGCCGCCGTTCGTCGCGGTCGAGAGCGGCAGCATGACGCCCGGCGTCGAGCGCGGCGACCTCGTCGTCGTCACGGCGACCGACCGCGAGCCGTGGGGCGACCTCTCGACTGCGGCCGACCCGGACGCGCCGACGCGGCTCGGTGAGACCGGCGACGTGGTCGTCTACACCGTGCCGGGCGGCGGTGAGCGGCCGGTGTTCCACCGCTTGGCGTTCCCCGTCGACGCGGGCGAGGATTGGACCGAGCGCGCTGACCCGACGCTCCTCTCTGGCGACTGCGCGGAGTTAACGACGTGTCCCGCGCCGTACGACGGATACGTCACGCGCGGCGACGCGAACGACCTGTACGACCAGAGCGCGGGCATCGCGCCGGTCGTCCCCGAGGAGTGGATCGCCGGCAAGGCGCTGTTCGCGGTGCCGAACCTCGGTTGGATCCGGGTGGGGATCGACGCGGCCGCCGCGCGGTACGGCGGGGTCGCGACCGGGGTCGTCCTCGTCGGCAGCGCGGGACTCGCGGGGGGCGTCGGCGCGCTGCTCGTGGGACGGATTCGGCGGGACAAAGGGCGGTGAGTCTGACTGTCGGCAGCGACTATTTAAACGGCTGATGCGGTCGGCGCGCGCCTCCGAGCGGCCGGCAGGCCGCGAGGAGCGCGTGCGAGGGAGTCAGTCGCCGGAGCGAAGCGGAGGCGACTGACGAGGTTGGGGAGGTATGAGGCGCGGTTGCGGTGCGGGTGGGACTCAAAGGGGCAGTCGCGAGGACGGCGCAGGCGACGTAAGCACTGGAGGGAGCGAACGAAGTGAGCGACTGAAGCGCGCAGCAAGCGTGCGCCGTCCTCGCGACTGGGGCTTTGGAGGTGTTCGCCGTCGAGTTGTCGATCTTTTATAAATAGCCACCGCCGACGTCACTCGATCCCTATCGCGTCGAGGCCGATTCGGCCTCCGCGTCACCGTCATCGCTTTCCGCCGCTTCGCTCTCGTCGCCGTCGAGCGTCACGGAGCCGTTGGCGGCGTTCCGGAGCGCGTCCGAGCGCCCGAACTCGCCGGGGGCGATGGCGAGCGTTCGGATCCCGTAGCCGTTCGCGGTCTCGACGACCGGCTTGAAGTCCGTGTCGCGCGAGGCGATCGCGAGGGTGTCCATCCGGCCCTCGGCCGCGAACCGCGCGGCGTCAACCGCGAGCTTCACGTCCACGTCGCCGCTCGTGACCACGACCTCGAAGCCGCGCGCCTCCGCGGCCTGAATGAGGCCCGGCGTCGCGTGTTCGTCGAGGTACAGGCGGGTCGTCACGAGCGGTCCCTCGGCCTCGCCCGCCCGGCGTACGTCGTCTAAGTCGACGTCGAACTCCTCGCGCAACACGTTCGGGCCGTCGACGAACAGCGCCACGCCGCCGGCGTCTACGTCCGTGACGCCGTCCGTGTCCGTCACGCCGTCATCGGTCGGCTCGCCCTCTGGCCCCTCGCCTCGGTCCATGGCCGGTCTTCGCCGCCGTCGGGAATAGGCGTACTGATCCGCGGTCGGGGAGTCGACACCGACGGCAGTTTTTTATTGGCCGTGTGAGGCTTGAAACAGCATGCCCTCCGATCGGCTCCGCCGCGTCAGAGACGCCGTCGTCGCACAGCGAACGGCCCTCATCGAGCGCGCCGCGCTGCTCGCGATCGGTTTGGCGATCGCCGGGTGGAACCTGTTCACGATCGAATCGGTGTCGCGGATCGACGGGTTTCGGTTGCTCCCGACCTTCGCCGGCGTGACGCTCGCGCTACTCGCCGTCTCCGAGTTCCTCCCCGAGAAGCGGACGAACGCCATCCTCGCGATACGGCTGACGTTCCTCGCGCTCCTGCTCGTCTCCGTCGGCTTCGGGGTACTGCTGTTGCTGTTCATGCTGAACAACGCCCCCTGACTCCGCCTGATCGGTTCGGAACTTCAAGACCTTATATTGGTATTACGACTTCGGTGACGACCGTAGTGAATATACGGAGATTTGAAGTAGGATGTCCAGCTATAACGAGGTAAGATGTCGCAATCAAACGCGTACACCGTCATTTCCGCACAGAACGATCACGAATGTACCACGGTACGTGCCCATCCGCGCAACGAGACGTACCACGTCGTCGAGTACGCCGACGAGGACGCCCGCGAGCGCGTCGCGGACCTGCCGGTGGGCTCGGTCGTGAAAATGGAGCTGTCGCGCGCCGGCCGCCGCAGCAACGTCTGGCGCGCCGAGTCGGTCCGCACCGCACAGACCGACGGCGGGACGAGCGAAAAGAAGCTGAAGTGACTCACGACGTGGAACTTCGGATTTATCGATATCCTCTCTGATACGTGACCGACTGCGCCGCGGAGACTATCTTCAAAGCTCCCGTCTACCATTTATAATTGACTGGCCGCCGATCGACAGCAGACACCTCCAAAGCCCCACCCGCGAGGACGGCGCACACTCGTTGCGCTCCTCGCTCGCGCTGCTCGCTGCGGTGCTTACGTCGTCTGCGCTGTCCTCGCGGCTGCCCCTTTGAGTCCCACCCCGCACAGCACCGCAACCGCACCTCACGCCTCCCCAGCCTCGTCGGCCGGCCTCCGCTTCGCTCCGGCCGGCCGACTCCCTCGCGCGTGCGACTCGCGCCCTGCGGCCGCTCGTCGGCACGCGCCACCGCAGATATAAATCCGAAAAGCAGTCGCAGGTCTCGTTTATAAGTCGCGCGTGAGCCGCGGGTTCGTCACCGCGCCGTCAGCGGCGGAGGCGAAGTCGCGGCCGTACTTCGCGAGGATGCCGCCCTCGTAGGGCGGTTCGGGCGCCTCCCATCCCTCGCGCCGCTGGTCGAGTTCCTCGTCGGAGAGGTCGACCGTCAGGTCGCGCTCGGGGATGTCGACGGTGACGTGGTCGCCGTCCTCGAGGAGGCCGATCGGGCCGCCCGCGGCGGCCTCGGGCGCGACGTGCCCGATCATCGGGCCGCGGGTACCGCCCGAGAAGCGACCATCGGTGAGCAGCGCCACGTCGTCCTCGTGGCCCGCGCCCACGACGGCGGCGGTGACGCCGAGCATCTCGCGCATCCCGGGCCCGCCCCGGGGCCCCTCGTTGCGGATGACGATCACGTCCCCGGACTCGATATCGCCCGACTGGACGTACTCCATCGCGTCCTCCTCGTTCTCGAACACGCGGGCGGGCCCCTCGTGGTAGAACTCGTCGTCGCCGGTCACCTTCAGCACCGAGCCGTCCGGCGCGAGGTTGCCGTCGAGGATCTTGATGGCGCCCTCCTCCTCCTTGGGGTCGTCGACGGTGTAGAGGAAGTCGGCCTCGATATCGTCGTCGGCCGGCAGGTCGCCCCGCTCCTCCAGTTCCGCGATCTCCTCCGCGAGCGTCCGGCCCGTCACGGTCATCGCGTCGCCGTGGAGCAGGTCGGCCTCCAGCAGGCGCCGAAGCACGACCGGCACGCCGCCGATCTCGTGGAGGTCGTTCATCACGCGGCTCCCGCCGGGCTGGAGGTTCGCGATCTTCGGGGTGCGCCGCGATATCTCGTCGAAGTCCTCGATCGAGAGGTCGACGTCCGCCTCGCCCGCGAGCGCGAGCAGGTGGAGCACCGCGTTCGTCGAGCCGCCCATCGCGGTCTGGGCCGCGATCGCGTTCTCGAACGACTCCCGCGTGAGGATGTCGGAGGGCCGGCGGTCGTTCTCGATGCAGTCCATCGCCAGCTCGCCCGCGCGCTCCGCGACCGCGTAGCGCTCCTCGTCCTCGGCGGGCGGGGAGGCCGAGCCGAGCGGCGCCAGCCCGAGCGCCTCCGAGAGCGACGCCATCGTGTTCGCGGTGAACATGCCGCCGCAGGAGCCGGCGCCGGGGCAGGCGTGCCGCTCCAGATCGTCGAGTTCGTCGGCGTCCATGTCGCCCTGCGCGTACGTGCCGACGCCCTCGAACACCTGGACGATCGTCACGTCGCGGCCGTCGTGCTGTCCGGGCATTATCGAGCCGCCGTAGAGGAAGACGCTGGGGAGGTCCGTCCGGATCGCGGCCATCATCATCCCGGGGAGGTTCTTGTCGCAGCCCGCGACGGTCACGAGGGCGTCCATGCGCTCCCCGAAGGAGACGAGTTCGACGGAGTCCGCGATGACCTCCCGCGAGATGAGGCTCGCCTTCATCCCCTCGGTCCCCATCGAGATGGCGTCCGAGATGGTGATCGTCCCGAACTCGATGGGCATCCCGCCCGCGGCGTCGATGCCGTCGAGCGCGGCGTCCGCCACGTCGTCGAGGTGGACGTTACACGGGGTGATGTCGGCCGCGGGGTTCGGCACGCCGATGATGGGCGAGGAGAGGTCCTCGTCGTCGAACCCCATCGCGCGGAACATCGCGCGGTGCGGCGCCTTGTCCGGTCCCTCGGTCACCTCGCGGCTCCGCAGTTCCTCGTCTTTCCCGCCGGCGAATCGGTCCGTGTCCGCCCGGCGACGACGCCGTTCGTCGTCGTCGGATCTCGGCTGCTGTTCGCTCATACCCGACCCTGTCGCTCGGGGGTCTTAAACGACCGCGTCGGCGCGAGGGTTGCTCGGCGGGGCGAACTGGTTCGGGGGGATTACCACCTGCCGCCGGGACCGACGGCACGTCGCCGGCCTCACACCCGCGCCTTCAGTTCCACCCGGTAGCCGAACGGGTCCCTCACGTACACCGCGCCCGCCTCGCCGGTCGCGCCGAGCGGCGAGTCGAGCGTCTTCTCGACCTCGACGCCGGCCGCTTCCAGTTCGGACTCGATGGCCTCGGCCGACTCCTCGACGACGACCGCGACGTGGTCGTAGTTCGTCGCCGTCGGCCGCTCGAACTCGTCGGTCGGCCACAGGTGGATCACCGCGGTCGCGGAGAGCCGCACGTCGAAGAACGGCTTCTCGTCGGCCGCGTACAGCGCGTCCTCGATCCCGAACCCGAGCTTCTCCCCGTAGAACTCGCGGGCGTCTGCGGCGCCGTCCTCGGGGATACGGAGGTTGACGTGGTCGATGTGGCGTGCGTTCACTCGCGTCGGTTCGGCGGCCGGGCGCAAAAATCGTCCGGCGGAGCGGTCCCCCGGACACGTCCGGGGCGACGGCGCGGTCCCGCGACCCGCGAACGGTCGCGGAGTATTTATCCGTAGAAGTGTGGTTACCACACATGACTGCTCTCGGACCCTTCGGCGCCGCGCCGCTGATGGGTGGCATGGCCGGTTCGGGGATGGCGGGCGGGATGGGAGGCTGGACGTTCGTCTTCCCCCTCGTCGCGCTGCTCGCCGTCGCGGCGCTGCTCGCCGCGGGCGTCGTCGGAGTCGGAGTCCTCGCGAGCGAGACCGACGACGAGTCGGCGGCGAGTGAACCCGGCGAAACGCCCGTCGAGCGCCTCAAGCGTCGGTACGCGGAGGGCGAACTCTCGGAGGCGGAGTTCGAGCGCGCGCTGGAGCGCGAACTGGAGCGCGAGGGGGTCGACGGACTCGACGCAGGGGCGACCGCCGAGACGGAACCGATCGGAGAAGGGGAACGAGAGCGGTAAGCGGAGATCGATTCAGGCGAACGCCCGGAGGATCCCCGCGCCGTCGGTGCTGCGACCGAGGTCCGGGAGCGTGGCGCGCTCGGGGTGGGGCATCAGCACGGCGACCGTCTCGCGCTCCCCGAGGACGCCGGCGACGTTGTCGGTCGAGCCGTTCGGGTTGGCGGCGTCGGTGACGTTCCCGTCGGCGTCGCAGTAGCGGAAGAGGACGCGGTCGTCGTCGACGAGGTCGGCGTGGGCGTCCTCGCCTATCTCGAAGCGCCCCTCGCCGTGCGCGATGGGGACCTCGATCACGTCGCCCTCGTCGTAGGCGGCGGTCCAGGGCGTGTCCGCGCGCTCGACGCGTAGGCGGACGGGTTCACACTGGAAGCGCGCGGAGGCGTTCGTGGTGAACGCGCCGGACGTCAGCCCGGACTCGGAGCCGATCTGTGCGCCGTTACAGACGCCGATGACGGGGGTCCCGTCGGCGGCGGCCTCGCGGACCTCGGCCATGATCGGCGCGCGGGCCGCCATCGCGCCGGCGCGGAGGTAATCGCCGTAGGAGAAGCCGCCGGGGAGTACGACCCCCTCGGCGTCGTCGGGCAGGCCGTCCTCGTGCCAGACGCGCTCGGCGTCGACGCCGAGGTGGTCCAGCGCGCGGACGGCGTCGCGGTCGCAGTTCGAGCCGCCGAACTGGACGACGGCGACCGTCACGCCGCCCACCTCGCGTGGGCGGCCGCGACCGCCGTGTCGGCGTCCGTCGCGTCGGTGACGACCGGCGTCGCCTCGACGACGGCGACCGTCATCGCTCCGCGACCGCCACGTCGTAGTCGTGGATGGTCGGGTTCGCGAGCAGTCGCTCGGCCATCTCGTCGGCGCGGTCGGCGGCCTCGTCGGCGTCGGCGGCGTCGAGGTCGACCTCGAAGCGGTCCGCCGACCGGAGGTCGGAAAGCTCGAACCCGAGCCGTTCGAGCGCCTGCTGGGTCGTCTCGGCCTCCGGGTCGAGGACGCCCCGCTTCAGCCGGACCGTCACCGTCGCCGTGTACGCGGTCATACCCGTTGGTGCGGAGTCGTGTGTAAAAACCGTTTTGGAACGCCGTTTATAAGCACGTTCGTGGATAGGTATCGGTCGATCGTGCGGGAGGCAGGGACCGCACGGAACGAAAGGGGCAAACCCCTCCGCCCGTTGGAGAGGGTGTATGCAGCCGCTCGAACCCGCGGAGGTGATCGTCGCATGACCCGCGAACTGACCGAAATCACGGTCGTCGGAGGAGACAAGACCGGACTCATCGCGCGGGTCACCTCCCTGCTGTTCGAGCGCGGAATCAACATCGAGGACTTAGATCAGGCGGTCCGCGAGGGCGTCTTCCGGATGACGACCCGCGTCGACACCGCGGAGATGGAGACCTCGCGCGGCGAACTCCGCCGCGCGCTGGCCGAACTCGGCCGCGAGCTGGACGTCGACATCCAAGTGCGGTTCCCGAGCGACCGCGACGCCCGCCGGGTCGCGCTCCTCGTCACCAAGGAGACGCACGCGCCCGAGGCGCTGCTGGAGGCGGAGGCGAACGGCGAACTGGCCGACGACGGCGCGGAGGCGGAGATCCCGGTCGTCATCGGCAACCGCGGCGACCTCCGGTCGCTCGCGGAGCGCTACGACAAGCCCTTCTACGACGTGGGCGACGGGAACGGCAACACCGACGAGGGCCGCCTCCTCGACCTGCTGGCCGAGTACGACGTGGACCTGATCGCGTTGGCCCGCTACATGCGCATCCTCTCGCCCGAGGTCGTCTTCCGGTACGAGGGCCGGATCGTCAACGTCCACCCCTCGCTGCTCCCGGCGTTCCCCGGCGCGGAGGCGTACCGGCAGGCGAAGGACGCCGGCGTCCGGGTCGCGGGCGTCACCGCCCACTACGTCACGACCGACCTCGACCAAGGCCCGGTCATCGCCCAGCGCGCCTTCGACGTGCCGCCGGGCGCCGCCGTCGAGGATATCAAGCGCCGCGGGCAGCCCCTCGAAGCCGAGGTGTTGCTCGACGCGGTGCGGCTCCACCTCGCGGACGCCATCGCGGTCCACCGCGGGACCGTCCACGTCCGCGAGGACGCCGACGTCGACGCGCAGTTCGGGTTAAGCGAGGCCGCCGTCGACGCGAACCCCGACGAGCCGGTCGACGGCGAGCCGCTCGGTCGGTCCCGCCCGTCGCCCTCCGACGACTGAGGTCGGCGGAGCGAGCCGTCGGCCCCGCTTCTCACCGACCGGGCCGCCCTCTCACCGACCCGCTCGGCTCCCGACCGGTCCGGTTCCTCGCCCGGTTTTAACGGCCGCGCGCGCAACGACCGATCGATGGGTAAGCGCCGCACGCGGCCGGGATTCCTCGCGGACACCGCCGCGATAGTCCGCAGCGACGAGCGGCTGATCCTGCTTTTCCTGCTGGTGCTGTCGCTCGCGGCGCTGGCGGTCTTCCTGTACTACACGACGCTGATACTGGAGGGGCTCCCCGACCCGCTGCCGACGGAGCCGCTCCGACCGTAACTCGTCGGCTCAGTCCGGTCGGCGGTCCGGCGTCGGCTCGGGGCTGGGGTCGGCAGCGCCCCGCGGCTCCTCGCCTATCTCCTCCATCACGCGGGCGTGGAACTCGCGGAGGACCGCCGACTCGTCGTCCGCGATGACGGTGTCGGAGTCGACGAGCGTCGCCAGCCCGAACGCGAGCGGGCTGGGCGAGTCGACGACGCGGTGTTCCACCGACAGGTCGCCGGTCGAGATTCGCCCGACGACCTCGCGGATCCCCTCGACGTCGAGCCGGTCCTCTAAGAGTTCGCGGTACGTCTCCTCTAACACGGCGAACTCCTCTAACTCGCTCGCGAACGACAGCAGCATCTCGGCGGACACCTGCTGTTCGGCGGCCGACTTCTCGTACCCCTTGTACCGTTTCAGGATCATGAGCGAGCGCCCCGCGTCGATCCGGAAGTAGCGCTGGAGCAGGTCGGTCCCCCGGACGGCCTCGCGGAGGTCCTCGCGGACCGTCTCCGAGTCGAGATCAGCGAGGATCCCCGTCACGTCGACCTTGCGGTTCAGGGGGAGGGCGAGCGAGAACCCCCGGTCCGCGACGGCGACGGCGACGTTGGCGTCGGTCCGGTTCGCCACTTCGGCCGCAACGAGCCGCGAGAGGCCGTCGTTGAACCGGCGGCCGTAGATCGAGTGGACGTAGAAGCGGCGCTTGTACTCGCTCCGGTCTAACTCCTCCTCGACGACGAGGCGGTCGGGGGTCGAGACCGCCTCCGGTCCGGCGTATCGGACCTGCTCGTCGTACATCCGGGCGAGCGCGCGGACCGCGTCCCCGTCGAGGGGGAACTCGCGGAGCCACGCGCGGGCCGCGGCCGGGCCGGCGTTCGGATCGTCGCCGGCCAGCCGGTCGAGCAGTTCGGCCTGGAACGCCAGCACCTCGCGGGCGAGGTCCGCGGACAGCGGGAGCCGCTCCGCGAACCACGAGGGGACCGTCGGGCGCTCGCTCGTGCGGTCGACGTACACCTTCGAGCCGCGGCGGTAGCGGAACGCGAACCGCTCGCCGCCCAAGGCGAACACGTCGCCCGACTCCAGCGTGTCGAGGTACGACTCGTCTAAGGTGCCGACCCACTCGTCGTCGCGCGTGAACACGTCACAGGAGAACGAGTCGGGGATCGTCCCCACGTTCGTCATGTAGATGACCCGCGCGAGCCGGCCGCGCTTCCCGACGAGCGTCTCGCCCACCGGGAACTCCGGGTGGTGATGCTCGCCGTCCGGCGGGTCGTTGGCGTCGCGCCACACCTTCGGGTAGACGTTCTTCGACTCCAGCCCGTCGTAGTCGCCCGTGAGGTACCGGAACAGCCGCTCGTAGTCGCCGTCGTCGAAGTCGCGGTACGGGTGTGCCCGGCGCAACACCTCCCGAATCTCGCGGTCGGGTCGGATCCGGTTTATCGCCATCCCGTACACGTGCTGGGCGGCCACGTCGTACGCGCCCTCCGGCGGGAACACGCGGTCGACGAACCCCGCCTCGGCGCGCGCGAGCAGCGTGGCGCACTCGATCAGCTCGTCGCGGTCCAAGGCGAACACCCGCCCCTCGACCGTCTCGCCGGGGCTGTGGCCCGCGCGGCCGACGCGCTGAAGCAGCGCCGCGACGGACTTCGGGGAGCCGACCTGAACCACCAGATCGAGGTGGGGCATGTCGATACCGAGTTCGAGGCTCGTCGAGGTGGTGACCACGTCGAGGTCGCCCGTCTTCAGCCCCTCCTCGACCCGCGTGCGCTGGGCCTCTCCGAGGCTCCCGTGGTGACAGCCCGAGTCCGACTCGTCGTAGTCGAACCGCTGCCGGAGCTCCTGGAGAGTGCGCTCGGCGCCAGACCGGGAGTTCGTGAACACGAGCGTGTTCTCGTGGGACTCGATCAGGTCGCGAAGCGACTCGTAGAAGCGGTCGGTCACCGCCGACCGCGGCGTGTGGATCAGGTCGGCCGCCGGCGTCCGGAGTTCGAGGTCGAACTCGCGGGCGAACCGCGCGTCGACCACCTCGCAGGGGCGCGTCTCGAACCCGTCGGGGTCCCCGACTTCGCCGGCGACGCGGTCGCGGCCGACGAGGAAGGAGGCGATCCCGTCGAGCGGTTCGACGGTCGCGGAGCAGCCAATTCGGGTGATCCCGTCCGACCCCTCCGCGTCGCCGTTCCGTGCCAACTCGGTCAGCCGCTCCAGCGACACCGAGAGGTGGGTGCCGCGCTTGTTCGCGGCCAGCGAGTGGATCTCGTCGACGATCACGTACTCGACGGTGCGGAGCTTCTCTTTGAACTTCGGGGAGTCGAGCAGGATCGCGAGCGTCTCCGGCGTGGTGTTGAGGACGTGCGGCGTCTCCGAGAGCATCGCCTGCCGGTCCGCCTTCGAGGTGTCACCGTGGCGGATCGCCTGTCGCACGCCGGGTTCGTAGGCGTCGTCCGGGACCGCCTCGGGGGTCGCGGCCGCGTCGCTCTCGCCGCCTCCCGCGCCGACCTCGCCGCCTCCCGCGCCGCTCTCGTCGGCTTCCGCCGCGGCGATCGCCTCGCCGATCCCTTCGAGCGGGGTCGCGAGGTTGCGCTCGATGTCGTTCGCGAGCGACTTCAGCGGCGAGACGTACAGGCAGTACACCGAGTTCTCCAGGTCGCCGGCGCGGTCGCGCGCGAAGAGGTCGTCGAGGACCGCGAGGAAGGAGGCGAGCGTCTTCCCGCTGCCTGTCGGGGCGGCGACGAGGCAGTTCCGGCCGGCGTCGACGTGGGGGATCGCCTCCCGCTGCGGCGGCGTGAAGAAACCGCCGTTCTCGTCGACGTGCGCGCCGAAGCGCTCGACCCACCAGCGACGGACCGGCGGCGAGAGTCGGGCGAGCACGTCGGCGTCGTCGATGGGGACCGACCCCGGGTCGAAGTCGGGATCCGCGACCGCGCCCCGCTCGACCGCGTCGCGGAGGAGCGCCCGCGCGGCCGCCTCGTCGCCGCGGTCCGTGAACTCGCTCACGCGGATCACGACGGCTCGGGCAGGGAAATCGGTTGCGTCGATTTTCGCGGAACTTCGCGCGACCGACCGCTGTCCGTCGGCCCCGCGGAACTTCGCGCGACCGACCCGTTTATCCGCCGCGCTTCCGTGACGCCACACGCATGAGCGGAACGCCGCCGGAGCCCGACAGACGGATCGACCGGAACCTGTTCGTCACCGTCTCCGGGCCGCCCGGCTGCGGCGCCACCACGCTCGTCGAGGGGATAGCCGAGTCGCTCGACTGCGGCTACGTCTCCGGCGGCGAACTGTTCCGCGAGATCGCGGCCGAGCACGACATGAGCCTCTCCCAGCTCATCGCCGAGACCGGCGAGTCCGAGGAGATCGACCGCGCGCTCGACCGGCGGCTCCGCCGGATCGCGGAGAAGTGGGGGACCGCGAACAAGGCGTTCGTGCTGGAGTCGCGGCTCGCGGGCTGGATCGCGGGCAACCGCGCGGACATCCGGATCTGGCTCGACGCGCCCGACGAGGTCCGCGCGGACCGGACCGCCGAGCGCCCGGAGATGACCTCCGAGATGCAGGTCCGCGAGGTCATCGAGGAGAAGCGGTACAACTCCTACTACGGGATCGACCTGAGCGACCGGTCCATCTACGACCTCGTCATCAACACGGGGCGGTGGGACGCCGAGGCGACGCTCGAGTTAGCGCTCACCGGGATCGAGAGCTACGACGTCGACGCCGACGAGGGCGCGTTCGACACGCCCGACTTCGAGATCTGACCGGGCGAGTTCGCGATCGGAGAGACGGCGAGTCCGGGACCGGAGAGCCGATTATACTCCTTCGACGCGCCGGAGCGCGCTCCGGACGTCGCCCGGCGTCGCGTGCGGTCCGCCGACGACCCGGTGGTCCGGGAGCAGGATGGGGATCGGGTTGTCCGCGAGCGCGCCCGTCACGACCTCCAGGTCGTCGGCGTCGTCGGGGTCGAACCCGCCGAGCCGCGCGAGCTGGCTCACCGACACCTCCTCGCCGTACGGCACGCTCCGGAGCGACTCCAACACCTCTCGCCGGTCGGTCGGCACCGTCAGCCCGAGCGCGACCTCGGGGAACTCCTCGCGCTCGCCGTCGAGGTACGCCCCGATCCGGTCCAACAGGTCGTGGTCGCCGTCGGCGTCCGCCGGCGGCTCCCCCGGGAACGACACCGAGATGACCCGACCGCCGGCGAAGCCCACCTGAACGGTGCGGCCGATCTCGTCGAACTCCCGAGCGAAGACGCCGGACGTGCCCGACACACTCATACCCTTCATTGGAAGGGTCATTTATTTCAAGATACCGGCCTCGCGCCCGGAACGTCTCGTCGACCGGCCCGCGGTCGAGCGGCCCGCGGTCGAGCGGCCCGCGGTCGAACGACACCCGGTCGAGCGCCGCGGTCCCCGCAAGCCTTATGAACAGATACGTACATTAGTGTATAGTAATGGACGATCCAGACGAGCTGGCGCCGGCGGTCAGATCGATCCTGTCGGCCGCCCGAGAGCGCGCGAACGAGGGGGCGAGAGGGACCGTCTCGGCGTCGCCCCGCGACCTCGCCGCCGCGTTCGAGCGGGCCGAGGCCGACGGTCGCGTCCCGCTGATCGCGGAGGTGAAGCCGACGAGTCCGACGACCGACGGGACCCACGAGGAGGACCCGGTCGCGCTCGCGGAGGGGATGGTCGCCGGCGGGGCGGCGGCGCTGAGCGTGCTCACCGAGCCGGAGCACTTCGGCGGGAGCGTCGACACCCTCGAACGCGTGCGCGACGCCGTCGACGTACCGGTCCTCCGGAAGGACTTCGTCGTCGACGAGGCGCAGCTGGACGCCGTCGAGAGCGACGTCGTCCTGCTCATCGCCCGCTTCGTGGGCGAGGACCTCCCGGACCTGCTCGCGGCCGCCCGCGACCGCGGCTTTCAGGTGCTCGTCGAGGTCCACGACCGCGAGGAGCTCGAACGCGCCCTCGACGCGGGCGCGACGACGGTCGGCGTGAACAACCGCGACCTCGCGGAGCTGGTCGTCGACCTCGGAACCTTCGAGTCCGTGGCGCCCCACGTCCCAGACGACGTGAGCCTGATCGCGGAGAGCGGCATCGGATCGCCCGCGGACGTCCGCCGGATGCGCGCGGCCGGCGCCGACGCCCTGCTCGTCGGGAGCGCCATCATGGACGGCGACGTCGAGGCGAACACCCGATCGATGACGCGGGCGGAGGCGGACGAGGACGCAGACGCGGACCCGACACTCGACGACACGACCGACACCACGGAGACACCCACATGAGCGAGACCGAATCATCGACGAGCGAAGTTGGAGAGCTTTCGCGACGGCCCGGCCGCGAGCGCGGGCGCGACGACGGGAAGTTCGGCCGCTACGGCGGCCAGTACGTCCCGGAGGCGCTGATGCCCGCCATCGAAGAGCTGGCCGACGCCTACGAGCGCTACGTGCTGAACAACGAAGACGGCTTCATGGACGAGTTCCGGGAGCGGATCGCGGACTTCGGCGGGCGGCCGACGCCGCTCCAGCGCGCCGACCGGCTCTCTGAGCGCTACGACACGGAGGTGTACCTCAAACGCGAGGACCTCCTCCACGGCGGCGCGCACAAGCTGAACAACGCGCTCGGGCAGGTCCTCCTCGCGAAGTACATGGGCAAGGAGCGCATCATCGCGGAGACCGGCGCCGGGCAGCACGGCACCGCGACCGCGATGGCGGCCGCGCACCTCGACATGCCCTGTACGATCTACATGGGCGAGCGCGACATCAACCGCCAGCGCCCCAACGTGTTCCGGATGAAGCTCAACGGCTCCGAGGTGAAGCCGGTCACGACCGGCCGCGGCACGCTCAAGGAGGCCATCTCCGAGACGATGCGCGACTGGGCGGAGACGGTCGAGGACACCCACTACGTGATCGGGTCGATCGTCGGCCCCCACCCGTTCCCGGTGATGGTCCGCGACTTCCAGGCGATCATCTCAGAGGAGGCCCGCGAGCAGGTCATCGAGAGGACGGGCGGGCTCCCGACCGACGTGGTCGCCTGCGCGGGCGGCGGCTCGAACACGATGGGGACGTTCGCGGACTTCGTCGACGACGAGTCCGTCGCGCTCCACGCGGTCGAGGCCGGCGGCTCGACGCTCGAAGTCGACGAGGAGACGGGCGTCGCCCCGAACTCCGCGTCGCTGTACACCGGCGACGAGGGCGTCCTCCACGGCGCGCGGACGAAGCTCCTTCAGGACTCCGACGGGCAGATCATGGAGAGCCACTCGATCTCGTCCGGACTCGACTACGCCGGCGTCGGCCCGGAGCTCGCGTACCTCGTCGACGAGGGCCGCGTGGATCCGGTCGCGGTCGACGACGACGCCGCGCTGGAGGGGTTCCACCGGCTCTCGAACACCGAGGGGATCATCCCCGCCCTGGAGACGGCCCACGCGTTCGGCTACCTCGAAGAGCACCACGAGGAGCTCGGCGAGCGCGTCGTGGTGAACGTCTCCGGGCGCGGCGACAAGGACCTCGACGCCGCCATCGAGGAGACCGACCAGCGCGACGTGGCGAACGCGCCGGACATGTCGATGTTCACGGGGGGGATGTAGATGGGCAACTCCGAGGCCATCGCCGCCGCGTTCGACGGGGGGCCCGCCTACGTCCCGTACCTCGTCGTCGGGGACCCCGACTACGACTCCTCGAAGGCGTACGTCGAGGCGCTCGACCGCGGCGGCGCCGACGTGATCGAGCTCGGCCTCCCGTTCTCAGAGCCGATCGCGGAGGGCTCGACGATACAGGAGGCGCTCGTCCGCTCGCTCGACGCGGAGATGACGCCGGACCGGTTCTTCGCGTTCGCGGAGGAGGTGGACGTCGACGCCGCCCTGGTCTGTATGACGTACTACAATCTGATCTACCAGTATGGAGATAGCGAGGCGCGGAGCGCCTCGGAAGCGAGCGGCGAAGCCGCGAGCACCGGCCCGCGACCCTTCGTCGAGCGCGCCGCCGCGGCGGGCATCGAGGGACTGGTGGTCCCGGACCTCCCGGGCGAGGAGGCGGACCCGCTGCGCGAGGCCTGCGACGAGTTCGGCCTGGACCTCGTCTTCATCGTCGCGCCGACCACGCGCGGCGACCGCCTCGACGAGCTCATGGGGCGCGTGTCGGGGTACGTGTACGTCCAGGCCCGGCTGGGCACCACCGGCGCCCGAGACGACGTCTCCAACCAGACCACGGAGAGCCTCGACCGGCTCCGCGAGTACGACGTGCCGAAGGCGGTCGGGTTCGGCATCTCGACCGGCGAGCACGCCGAGCGGATCGTCGCCGGCGGCGCCGACGGGATCATCGTCGGCTCGGCGCTCGTCGACGTCGTCGCGGACGGGGTCGAGAACGACCGCTCGACCGCCGACGTCGCCGACCGCCTCGAAGCGCTCTCCCGCGAGCTGAAGGAGGGCGCCGAGCGCGGCTACCGCTCGCGGGCGGAGACCGTCGAGTCCGCCTGAGCCGAACCGGACCAATACGTCCCCGAACGAAACCGATTTACCTCCGATTGCCACACGCTCACACAACGACCCATCTCACCATGACAGCAGGACTCTCGGCACGACTCGACCGCATCTCCACGAACGACCGATACCTCATCGTCCCGATGGACCACGGGATCACGATGGGCGCCGTCGAGGGGCTCGTCGACGTCGAGTCGACGATCGACGGCGTCACCAGCGGCGGCGCGGACGCGGTGCTCACCCAGCGGGGAATCGCGCCCCGCGTCCACGGGAACAAGAACGGCGCGGGCTACATCGTCCACCTCAACGGCTCGACGACGATCGGTCCCGACGAGAGCGACAAGCGCGTCACCGGCACCGCGGAGGACGCGGTCCGCGCCGGCGCCGACGCCGTCTCCTTCCACATCAACGTCGGCTCGGAGTACGAGCCGGACCAGATCGAAGAGCTGGCGGAGCTGACCGCCGACGCCGAGCGGCTCGGCCTGCCGGTCCTCGCGATGGCGTACGCGCGCGGCCCGGGCGTCGACAGCACGGACCCCGAGTCGCTCGGGCACGCCGTCCGGCTCGCGGAGGAGCTCGGCGCCGACGTGGTGAAGACGGGCTACTCCGGCGACGGCGACTCCTTCGCTCGCGTCACGGAGTCGACCCGCCTGCCGGTGGTCATCGCCGGCGGCTCGAAGGGCACCGACCGCGAGACGGTGGAGATGGTCCGCGGCGCGATGGACGGCGACGCGGCCGGCGTGTCGATGGGGCGGTCGATCTTCCAGCACGACGACCCGGAGGGGATCGCCCGCGCGGTCTCCGCGGTCGTCCACGACGACGCCTCGGTCGAGGAGGCGCTGCGGGCGGGCGGGTTCGTCGAGGCGTGAATCGGGGGTTCGTCGAGGACTGAGGTCGGACCGCACCCGACCAAGGGGCCGCGGTGCGGCCCGGCCCGCTGTTCCTTTCGCAGTTTTCAAGCCGTCGCGCCGTGAGGATTCGACAATGACACGCACGGTCTGGGTCAAAGCCGACGGCGCGGTCGGCGACTGGGAGGCGCGCAAGCGACGGGTCACGGCCGCCATCGAGGCCGGCGCCGACTGGCTGCTCGTCGACGAGGGGGACGTCGGGCGCGTCCGGGAGCTCGGCGACGTGAACGTCGCGGCGTTCCGCTCGGACGCCGACGTGATCGACGACGCCGAGAGCGACGCCGAGGCCGACGCCTACTTCGTCGGCAAGGGCGGCGAGGGCGACGGGACGATATCGATGCCCGAGGACCTCTCCGGCTCGGCCGACCTGACCACGCTCCGCCGGCGCGACGACCGCGCGCAGGGCGCGTACGTCCGCGTCCTCGGCACCGAGTACGAGGAGTTCGCGCAGGAGGCCGCCGCCGACGCGGACTTCACCGTGATCGTCGGGGAAGACTGGTCTATCATCCCCTTAGAGAACCTCATCGCGCGAGTGGGCGATGAGACCCACCTCGTCGCGGGCGCGACGACGGCCGCGGAGGCCCGGACCGCCTTCGAGACGCTGGAGATCGGCGCAGACGGCGTCCTCCTCGACGCCGACTCGCCCGACGAGATCCGCGGCGCGGTCGAGGCCCGCGACGCCGCCGACCGCGAGACGCTGGACCTCCGGCACGCCGAGGTGACCGAGATCGAACAGACCGGGATGGCCGACCGCGTCTGCATCGACACCGGGTCGCTGATGGACGACAGCGAGGGAATGTTAGTCGGCTCGATGTCGCGCGGCCTCTTCTTCGTCCACGCCGAGACGGCGGAGTCGCCGTACGTCGCCTCGCGCCCGTTCCGCGTGAACGCCGGCGCGGTCCACGCGTACGTCCGCAACGCGGAGGGCGGCACCAACTACCTCGCGGAGCTGTCGAGCGGCGACGAGGTACAGGTCGTCGACACCGACGGCTACACCCGCGAGGCGGTCGTAGGCCGGGTGAAGATCGAGAAGCGCCCGATGTTCCGGATCCAGGCGGAGGTCGAGACGGAGGACGGCACCGACCGGATCGAGACGCTCATCCAGAACGCCGAGACCGTGAAGATCGCCACGAGCGAGGGTCGGAAGGCCGTCACCGACGTGGAGCCGGGCGACGAGGCGCTCGTCTACTACGAGGACGTCGCGCGCCACTTCGGCGAAGCCGTCGAGGAGAGCATCATCGAGAAGTGAGCGCGGTCGCGGTCCCGTGAGCGCGTCGCGACCGCGCGGAACCGGCCGCGATCGTGTCGACCAGAACGCATTTGACGGACTCTCCGGATCCGGCGTCCATGGCAGTCGCTACCGAAGACGGCGGTCGCGTCGCTGAGTCGGGATTCCTCGAACGGGTTCGTCACCTCGCGGACGCCGCGAACCCGGCGTTCGCGGCCGGGAGCTTCCTCGTGCCGCTGGCGTTTCTCGCGGCGAGCGTCGCGCTCGCGAGCACCGAACTGCTCTTCTACACCCACGTCGCCGCCGGCGCGGTGTGGTTCGGCTTCGCGCTCATCTTCCCCGCGATCATCGGGCCGACGCTCGGCGGCCTCGACGAGGAGGCGACGGCGGCGGTGAACCGGGCGCTGATTCCGAAGGCGGTCTTCTTCCTCGTCGGCTTCTCGCTGACGACGGTGCTGTCCGGAACGGTCCTGCTGACGCCCGACCTCGGGCTCGGCTACGGCTTCGGCGGGACGTGGTCGGGGCTCGCGCTCGGAGTCGGCTGGGGGCTGTTCGCGTTCGGGCTGGCGGTGCCGCATCGGCTCCAGCTCAGCGCGTACTACGAGACGCTGTCGCCGGACCCGGACGCCTCGCGGCTCGAATCGATCGAGAAGAAGAACCTGATCGTCGGGCTGTTCGAGGGCGCGGTGATGCTCGCGCTGATCGTCCTGATGACCGGGTTCCGGCTGGGATGAGCCCGGGTCACCACGGGATCGGCTCGCGGTCCTTCCAGAGGCGGCCCGACGGACTCCCCGGCGCGAACCGGGCGAGCCACACCGGAGTCTCGGCCCCCTTCGACGGCGAGCGCGGCGCGCGCTCCCCGCCCATGTCCGTCTGAACCCACCCGGGGGAGACGGCGTTGGCGACGAGCCCCCGCTCGCCGTACTCGCCGTCGAGGTAGGCCGTCAACCCCCCGAGACCCACCTTCGACAGCCGGTAGGCCGGGTACTCGCCGTCCATCTGCCCCTCCGTGAACTGCCCGAGCCCGGACGACATGGAGACGACGCGCCCGCCCGGTTCGTCCACCAGCAGCGGTAACGCCGCCCTCGTCAGCAGGACCGGACCGCGGAGGTTCACGGCCATCGTCCGGTCGAACTCCGCGTCGTCCATCTCGTGGAGCGGTCCCGACCGGGGGAAGACCCCGGCGTTGTTCACCAGGATATCGAGCGACCCCCGCTCCCGCTCGATCCGGTCGACCGCCGCTCGGATCTCTCCGTCGTCGGTCACGTCCAACTCGACGGCGCGCTGGTCCGCCGCGGTCACGTCGGCCGGGTCTCGCGCCCCCGCGTACACGGTCGCGTTGAGGTCCGCGAGCCCCGCGGCTATCTCGGCCCCGATGCCGCGGGTCGCTCCCGTGACCAAGGCCACGTCGTCGGTCAGGTCCGACTTGAGTTCCACTTCCGGCGGCGTCTGTGTCATGTCGGTAGAAGGGACGGTCTCCCGCCAGAAATATCCACAGCCGCGCGCGCCAGACCCGTCCGACGAGCCGGCAGTCCGCGGCCACCGATCGAAGCCGAGGTCATGGGTAGATTCATCCGCGTCACGCGCGGACGACCCGATAGTGGGCGACACAGCGAACGACGGACCCCGCGGGCTGCTCGTCGTCGGTGACGCGACGATAGACCTGTATCCAGCCGACGGCGGCTCGGTTGCGACGGGGAGCGGCCTCGAGTGGCACGTCGGCGGCACGGCGACGAACGCCGCGCGGTGGGCCGCGGCGGCGGGCTGTGCGGTCAGTCTGGTGACCGACGTCGGGAGCGACGCCCTGGGAGCGGCGGCGGCCCGGCGGCTCGCGAGCGGGCCGGTCGACGCGTCCCGCGTCGCGCGGGCCGACGCGCCCTCGCCGCTGACGCTGTACACCGGAACGGCGGGCGACGGGGAGTGGGACGCGTGGGTGGCCGGGAGCTGTTACGGGTTCACCCCGCCGGAGGACCCGGCGTCGCTCGTGGCCCCGTACGACTGGATCCTTCTGGAGGGGGTGACGCTGCCGGCCGAAGTCAACCGGACGGCGGTCCGTCGCCTCGCCCGGGCGGCCGGGGAGCGCGGCACCCGCGTCGCGTTCGACCTCAACGGGCGCCGCAATCAGTGGGACACCGCGGTCGCCTACCGGGACGCGCTGCGCGACGTCCTCCCGTACTGCGACCTGCTGTTCGCCGGCACGGACGACCTTGCCGTGGCGGGCGTCGAGCCGACCCCGACCGGACTGCTCGGACTGCTCCCGTCCGACCACTCCGCGACGGCGTTTCTCACCGACGGCGGCGACGCGACCCGGGCCATACGGGTCGACGACGGGGAGATACGGGAGCGCGCGACCGCCGCGCCCCCGTCGGTCTCGGTCGCCACCGCGGCCGGCGCCGGCGACGCGTTCGCGGGGGCGGTCCTCGCCGCGCGGCGCGAGGGCGTCTCGGACCTCCGCGAACTGGCGGCGATCGGCAACGCGGCGGGCGCGGCCGCCGTCGAGACGGTCGGTGCGTTCGAGGCGGGCGCCCGGGAGACGGACCCGCTCTGAACGCGGGCCGCTCCCGGGCCGAACCCGGGGTCGCTCGACCTCGGACGTCGTCCGACGGCGTTTTCCCCCGCTGGACGAGTCGGTACACGTGGAACCTCACACCGTCCGAGAGTCGTGGACGAACCGGACGGGCGAATACTCGCCGGCGTACTACGCGCATTACGGTCCCAACGAGACGAGCGAACTGATCCGCGAGGCCCTCGACGAGCACCTGCGCCGCGACGCGGCGGTCCTCGAACTCGGGTGCGGCTCCGGCCGGCACCTCGAACACCTCGCGAACCACGGCTACGAGGACCTCACGGGCGTCGACATCGACGCCGGGGCGTTCGACACGATGCGGGAGGCCTACCCCGAACTCGCCGCCGGGGGGACGTTTCACCGCGGCCCGATAGAGGACCTCGTCGAGAAGTTCGACGACGGGCAGTTCGACGCGGTGTACTCGGTCGAGACGCTCCAACACCTCCACCCCGACGTCGAGTGGGTGTTCGAGGAGATAGCCCGGATCACCGACGACCTCCTCGTCACGGCGGAGATAGAGGAACCGACCCGCGACGCCTCGGCCGACCCGGAGGTGAACTACGTCGACGACGACACGCCCCTCTACTACCGCGACTGGAACCGCGTCTTCACCTCGCTCGGCCTCGTCGAGGTCGACGTCGTCAGCGGCGAGCGGGACACCATCCGGACCTTTCGGACGCCCCGCTAGTCGGCCGAGTCCGCGGTCGAAAGGCTCCTGTGTGACGGTCGGAAGCCAGTCCCTCGACGGGTCCGAACTGGCTCAGATCCCGTACAGCTCGCCGTACTTCTCGTCGATGTAGTCGAGGAAGGCGTCCGCCGAGAACTCCTCGCCGGTCGCGCGCACCACCAGTTCGTTCGTCTCGTAGCGCGAGCCGTGTCGGTGGACGTTCTCCCCGAGCCAGTCGTGGAGGTCGTCGAACTCGCCGTCGGCGATCTTCCCGTCGAGGTCGTCGATGTCGTCCTCGGCGGCCTCGAACAGCTGGGCGGCCATCACGGAGCCGAGCGAGTAGGTGGGGAAGTAGCCGAAGTTGCCGTGGCTCCAGTGGATGTCCTGGAGGCAGCCCTCGCTGTCGGTGTCGGGCCGGATGCCGAGGTACTCCTCGTACTTGTCGTTCCACACCTCGGGCACGTCCTCGACGTCGAGGTCGCCGCGGATCAGGTCGCGCTCGATCTCGAACCGGATGACGATGTGGAGGTGGTAGGTGAGCTCGTCGGCCTCGACGCGGATGAGGTTGTCCTCGTACACCTGGTTGAACGCCTCGTAGGCGTCCCGAACCGTCGCTTCCTCGGTCTGCGGGAAGTGCTCTTGGAAGACGGGGAGGAACTCCCGCCAGAACGCCTCGCTGCGCCCGACGTGGTTCTCCCAGAGGCGCGACTGCGACTCGTGGACCGAGAGGTCGCGGGACTCGCCCAGCGGCGTGCCGAACCGCTCCTGCGGCAGCCCGAGGTTGTACTGCGCGTGGCCGAACTCGTGGATCGTCGAGCCGACGGCGCCGAGCGGGTCCGTCTCGTCGAACCGCGTCGTCACGCGGCAGTCGAACTGGTTCCCGGAGGTGAACGGGTGCGAGGAGACGTCGAGGCGGCCGCGCTCGAAGTCGTAGCCGACGAGCTCCAGCGCCTCCCGGGAGAGCGCCTCCTGATCCTCCTCGGGGAACGTGCCCTCGAAGGTGTCGACGGCGAGTTCGACGTCCGACTCGCGGATCTCCTCGATCATCGGGACGAGCGCCTCGCGGAGCTCGGTGAGGATCGACTCGGCGCGCTCCATCGAGAGGCACGGCTCGAACTCCTCGAAGAGGACCTCGTAGGGGTCGCGGTCGGGGTCGATGTGCTCGGCGTACTCGCGTTTCAGCTCGACGTGCTTCTCGAGGTAGGGAGCGAACTCGTCGAAGTCGTCCTCGGCCTTCGCCTCCTCCCACGCCTGAAGCGCCTCGGAGCCGGTCTCGGATATCTCCTCGACCAGCTCGACCGGGACGGCGTCGGCGCGCTCGTACTCGCGGCGGACCTCGCGGACGACCGCCGCCTGCTCGTCCGTGAGGTCGGCGTCGTCGAGCTCGTCGAGCAGCTCGCCCGTCTCGTCGGCGGTGACCATGTCGTGGTGGACGGAAGACAGCGCCGAGAGCTGCTTCGACCGGGCCGGGGTGCCGCCCTCGGGCATCATCACCTGCTGGTCCCAGCCGAGGACCCCCGAGGCGCTGCCGACCGCGTTCCACCGCTGGACGCGGTCGAGGAGGGCGTCGTAGGCGTCCGGTGCGTCGGCTGCGTCGTCTGGCGCGGCTTCCGTAGCCATACGCTACGGATCGATCCCGGTCGTTAAGAAGGGACCGGACCCGGAACCCCTCGGATCGCGCGGGTCGCCACCGTTCGCGTCCGCCCCAGCGCGCGAGTGGAAACGGTCAATATCGCGCGCCGCTGAGCGACGGCGATGACCGATCGCGTCCACAGCCTCGACGCCATGCGCCTCGTGGCGGTGGTGTCCGTCGTGCTGATCCACACGGACCCGTTTCAGGGGCTCGGCGCCGCCGGCAACGCGGTCAACTTCGGGATCAAGACGACCGCGCGGTTCGCCGTGCCGTTCTTCTTCCTCGCGTCCGGCTACTTCTTCGCGGCCAAGACGGTCGACCGGGACCCCCGCGAGTACCTCTCCCGCCGGGTCGTCTCGATCGGGTCGCTGTACGCGTTCGGCCTCGCGCTCGCGGCGCCGGCGTTCCTCGGCGGACGGGTGGCGTCTGACACGGCGGCCGGTCGCCCGCTCCTCGCCGCCGTCGGAACGCGCGTGGCCGAGTTCCTCGACCCGGTCGAGCTGCTGTACTACGGCACCTCGGTCTCGGAGATCCTCTGGTTCCTCCCGGCGCTTTTGGTGTCGCTCGCGCTCGTCGCCGCCTTCGCGACGACCGAGCGGACGACCGCCGCCCTCGTGGCCGTCGCGGCGTGTCTCCACGCCGTCGGCCTCCTCGGGACGAGCTACACGATGTTCGTCGACGTGCCCTTCGAGGTCCGGGACGGGCTCTTCTTCGGCTTCTTCTACGTGAGCCTCGGGTACGCGGTCGCTCGCAGCGACCGGACGCCGTCGCGGGAGCTGAGCCCGATTCTGTTGGGGCTGGTCGGCTGCTTCGCCGTCCTCCAGCTCGCGGAGTTCGCGCTGCTCGGCTACCCGCTCCGCGGGGAGGCGTTCGGCTCGTACGTCTTCGCCCCGAGCTACGGGATATTCACGGCGTTCCTCGCTCTCTCGATATTCCTATTCCTGCTGTCGCGGCCGACGCTCGGGGCGGGGACGCCGCTCCCCTCGTGGGGCGCGTACGCGGTGGGGATCTACGTCGTCCATCCGGTCGTCCTCGCCGCGGTCCGCGGCGTCCGCGAGGCGCTCGCGGCCTCCGGACCGGCGTCGGTCGCCGCGGCGTTCTGGCACCTCGGCGCGACGCCGGCGACGGTCCTCGGCGCGCTCGCCCTGTACCTGCTGGCCGACCGACTCCGGATCGTCCAGATCGGCGGGAGCCACTTCCCCGGCGCGCCGCTCCTGTCGTCGCGTCGGTCGCGGTGAGCGCGGCGCGGCCGAGCGCGGGATATATGCCCGCCGCCCCTGAACGACCCGTAACGGATGTCCGACGACGACTTCATCGACCTGCGGTCCGACACCGTCACGACGCCCTCCGAGGGGATGCGCGACGCGGCCGCGACCGCCGAGGTGGGCGACGACGTGTACCGCGACGACCCGACGGTCAACGAACTGGAGCGCCGGGCGGCGGAGGCCGTCGGCACGGAGGCCGCCCTGTACGTCCCGTCGGGGACGATGGCGAACCAGATCGCGGTCCACGCCCACACCGAACCGGGCCAGGAGCTTCTCCTAGAGCGCGAGTCGCACATCTACCGCTGGGAGCTGGCGGGCGCGGCCAAGCTCTCCGGCGTCCAGACGCGGACGATCGACGCGGGCGAGCGCTGCGTCCCGACGCCGGAGGCGGTCCGCGAGGGCCTCGTCGACGAAGACCTCCACCGCCCCGGGACCGGACTCCTCTCCTTAGAGAACACCCACAACTACCGCGGCGGGGTCGCGGTCCCCGTCGACCGGCTCGCGGCCGCGGCCGAGGTCGCGCGCGACGCCGACGTGCCGGTCCACCTCGACGGCGCCCGCGTGTTCAACGCCGCGGTCGCGCTCGGAGTCGACGCGAGCGAGGTCGTCGCGCCCGTCGACAGCGTCACCTTCTGCCTCTCGAAGGGGCTCGGGGCGCCCGTCGGCTCGATCCTCGCCGGCGACGAGGCGTTCGTCGAGGACGCGCGCCGCGTCCGCAAGCTGTTCGGCGGCGGGATGCGGCAGGCCGGCATGATCGCGGCGCCGGCCCTCCGCGCGCTGGAGAACGTCGACCGCCTCGCGGAGGACCACGCCAACGCGGCGCGGCTCGCGGCCGGACTCGACGCCCTCGACGGCGTCGAGGCGCCCGCGCCCGACACCAACATCGTCGTGGCGCACACCGAGGACGCCGGCATCCCGTCGGAGTCGCTCTACGCGGCCTGTAAGGACGCCGGCGTCGGCTGCGTCGAGTTCGACGACTACGCGACGCGGTTCACCACGCACCTCGATGTCGACGAGGCGGACGTCGACGAGGCGGTCGACCGGATCGCGGCCGTCGTCGACGGCCTGCGGGACTGACCGGCCGAGTGCTTCGGACCCAGTCGCGCGGGGACGCGGGGGCCGCACGGAAACGTTCAATTCGACGGGCGACCAACGCTCTGGCATGGACGCACAGGCGCCCGACGCGGACGCGCGGACCGGCCGAACCGTGGTGAGCGACGCCCGCCCCTGAGGTGGTCGGCGTGGACATCAGCGGCCGCCACGAGGAGGACGGCGAGTACCTGATGGTCGCGGCCGCGGTCCACGCGCGGGTCGACTCCGCCCGGATACGGTCGGTGGAGGGGATGGGCTTCGCCGCCGCGCGCGAGGGGCCGACGCTGGAGGCGACCGTCGCGCTCGCCGCCGAGGCGGTCGAGGACCTCCCGGCCCCGCCCCACGGACCGGTCGTCGCGGAGGGCGGCGAGTTCTACGAGGAGCCGGCGGCCAGGGTCGGGCCCAGCTTCCAGCCCGAGTTTAAATACGTCGAGAGCATAGGCGAGCGCGAGACAGTGCAGGCAGCACACCACGCCGCGTACGCCGCCCGGGACTTCCTCCGATGAGCGGGGACGCCGGGCGGGCGGACGGCGAGTCGGGCGCCGAGAGACGCCGCGCAGTCGTCGCCAAGCGCGTCGACTCCGGGGAGGCCGACCTCTCCGAGATCAGACAGCTCGCGGCGGCCGCGGGCTACGACGTGGCCGGGGAACTCACCCAGACCCGCACCGAGGACGCGGCGTTCATGTTCGGCGAGGGGAAGGTCGCGGAGCTTCGCGACCTCGTCCGCCGCACCGGCGCCGGGTCGGTGATAATCGACAACGACGTGGGACCGTACCAGACGTTCAACGTCGGGGGGAAGCTCCCCGAGGGCGTCGAGGTCGTCGACCGGTTCACGCTCATCCTCGAGATATTCGGTCAGCGCGCCAACACCCGGAAGGCGCAGCTCCAGGTCGAGCTCGCGGAGCTGCGGTACGAGCTGCCGCGCGCGGAGGCGAAGGCGAGCCTCGCGAAGCGCGACGAGCGGCCCGGGTTCATGGGGTTGGGCGAGTACGACGAGAGCGTCGAGCGCGACATCAAACGCCAGATATCGGAGATCCGCGACGAGCTGGAGTCGATAGCCGAGAAGGAGGAGGCGCGCCGCGAGCAGCGCCGCGACTCCGGCTTCGATCTGGTCGCGCTCGCCGGCTACACCAACGCCGGCAAGTCGACGCTGATGCGCCGGCTCGCGGACGAACTGGCGGTCGACGAGAACGCCGAGCGCCACCGCGACCTCGACACCACCGCCGAGTCGCAGGACATGCTGTTCACGACCCTCGGCACCACCACCCGCCGGGCGGAGATGGAGAAGCGCGACGTGCTCTTGACCGACACCGTCGGCTTCATCGCGGACCTCCCCCACTGGCTCGTCGAGTCGTTCGAGTCGACGCTCGACTCGGTGTACCGCGCCGACCTCGTGTTGCTCGTCGTCGACGCCAGCGAGCCCGTCGAGGAGATGCGCGAGAAGCTCGTCACGAGCCACGACACCCTCTACGAGCGCAACGAGGCGCCCGTCGTCACCGTGTTCAACAAGGTCGACCGACTGGAGCCGGGCGAGCTGGCCGACAAGCGCGCGGCGCTCTCGGGCGTGGCGCCCGACCCGGTCGCGGTCTCCGCGAAGACGGGCGCGGGCGTGGCCGAGCTCCGCGACCGGGTTGAGGCCGAACTCCCCGACTGGGAGCGCGAGCGGCTCGTCCTCCCCGTCTCGGACGAGGCGATGAGCCTCGTCTCGTGGGTCCACGACCACGGGTACGTGGCCGAGGAGACGTACGCGGGCGACCAGGTGACGGTCGACTTCGAGGCGAAGCCCTCCATCGTCGCCCGCGCCCGGGCGAAGGCGGCGGACATCTCGGCGGCGCCGCCCGAGGAGTCCGTCTGAGCGTCCGCCGGCCGACCCTCCCGCCGAGCGGTCGCCGGGCGCGGCCGACCCGACATCGGGTCGCTCTCGCTCGGCGGGGAGCCGGACAAAGTATAGGTTTCTCCGCGGGCCATGGGACGTCATGGACGACCCCGGGAGCGACGGTCGGTTCGTCGACGGCGGCGAAGACGTCGTCCCGCCGCCGGCCGAGTTCCGGCGGCGAGCGGCCGCGAGCGACTCGGCGGTGTACGAGCGGTTCGACCGCGAGGGACCGGACGCGTGGCGCGCGGCCGCCGACCTCCTGACGTGGGACCGCGAGTACGAGACGGTCCTCGACGACTCCGAGCCGCCCTTCTACGAGTGGTTCCCGGACGGGAAGCTCAACGCCGCGGCGAACTGCGTCGACCGCCACCTCGACGACCGGCGGAACCAGCTCGCGATCCGGTGGTTCGGGAAGCGCGGCGAGCGCCGCTCGTACACCTACTTCGACCTCCACCGCGAGGTGAACGCGGTCGCCGCGGGGCTCCGCGACCTCGGCGTCGAGGAGGGCGACGTGGTGACGCTGTACCTGCCGATGATCCCGGAGCTCCCGATCGCGATGCTGGCCTGCGCGCGCATCGGCGCGCCGCACAACGTCGTGTTCGCGGGGCTGTCGGCCGAGGCGCTCGCCACGCGGATCGACGCCGCCGACTCCGAGTACCTCGTCACCTGCGACGGCTACTACCGCCGGGAGGACGCGTTCAACCAGAAGTCGAAGGCGGACAACGCCCGGATTCAGGCCGATCAGGAGCTCTCGGCCGCGGTCGTCGTCGACCGCCTCGGCGACGAGCTGTCGGTCTCGCTCGGGGACGACGAACACGAGTACGGCGCGCTGGTCGACGCGCACGACGGCGAGACGGTGGAGCCGGTCGCGCGCGACGCGACCGACCTCCTCTTCGTGATGTACACCTCGGGGACGACCGGGCGGCCGAAGGGGGTCGAGCACGCGACGGGCGGCTACCTCGCGCACGTCGCGTGGACGACGCGGAACGTGCTCGACGTGCGGCCCGACGACACCTACTGGTGCGCCGCCGACATCGGCTGGATCACCGGGCACTCCTACGGCGTGTACGGCCCGCTCGCGACGGGGACGACGACCGTGCTGTACGAGGGGTCGCCGGACTACCCCGACCGCGACCGCGTCTGGGACCTGATCGAGCGCAACGCCGTGAGCGTCTTCTACACCTCCCCGACCGCGATCCGGTCGTTCATGAAGTGGGGCGCGGAGTACCCCGAGTCGCACGACCTCTCGTCGATCCGACTCCTGGGGACCGTCGGGGAGTCGATCACGCCGAAGGCGTGGCGCTGGTACCGCGAGCACGTCGGCGGCGGCGACGCGCCGGTCGTGGACACGTGGTGGCAGACCGAGACCGGCGCCATCGCGCTCGCCACGCTTCCCGGCGTCACCCCGATGAAGCCCGGGAAAGTCGGTCCGCCGCTCCCGGGGATAGACGCCCGCGTCGTCGACGAGGACGGCGAGGCGGTCGAGCCCGGGGAGTCCGGCTACCTCACGCTCGCGTCCCCGTGGCCCGGGATGCTCCGCGGGCTCCGCGAGGGCGACGAGCGCTACCTCCGGGAGTACTGGCTGAACGGCGAGGACGGCTGGCGCTACCGGACCGGCGACGGCGCGGCCGTCGACGAGGACGGCTACGTCACGATCCTCGGGCGCGTCGACGACGTGATCAACGTCCGCGCACAGCGGTTCAACACGGGCGAACTGGAGGCGGCCATCGTCGACGCCGCGGGCGTGACCGAGGCCGCGGTCGTGGGCGACGACGACGGGAACATCGTCGCGTACGTGACGACCAAGAGCGGCGTCGAGCCCGACGAGACCCTCCGGGGGGCCATCGGGGACCGGCTGACGAGCGCGGTGGGGGACGTGGCCCGGCCCGACCGGGTCGTGTTCACCCCCGAACTCCCGAAGACGCGCTCGGGGAAGATCATGCGGCGGCTCTTGGAGGACATCGCCCGCGGCGAGGAGTTCGGGGACGTGAGCGCGCTCCGCAACCCGGAGGTCGTGGGCGAAATCGAGTCGACCGTTCGCGAAAGGAGAAACCAATAGTAATTACTTCCTACCGGTTGAGATATGACTACCGGTTACTTACCGGTGGCGGCCGAAGTGGAAGGCATGGGTGCGAACGTCTTCTCGCGCGACGCGGTCCACGCTCGGCGCCGCGCGGTCGTCAAGACCCTCTGCTATCGGGCGTTGATGGTGACGATCACAGTTCTGGTCGCGTGGCTCGTCGTCGGAGACGTGGGACAGGCAGCGAGCATCGGCTTCGTAACCAACGCCGTAAAGACGCTCACTTACTACGGCTACGAGCGGCTATGGGACCACGTGTCATGGGGAGTCGGCGCCGCGGAGTGACCCCCATCGCTCGTTTCGGAACCGACTGAAAATCCGAAACCAACGACACGGGTAAAGCGCTCCGGCGTGTCGCTCCGAGCGATCTATTCGGTCTGGACGGTCGAGAGGTGAACCTCCGGTACAGTTTTGTTTCGGGTCTCCGTTGAGTTCCGAAACGAATGGTCGACTATCTCGACGCGGACGCCTACGACGCGCTCGTCACCGCCGCGGAGACGTATCGCGCGGCGCTCGTCGTCAGGCTGGCGGGGGAGGCAGGACTCAGGACCGAGGAGATCACCCGCGTCGCTCCCCGACACCTCCGCGAGGCGGAGTCCGTCGCGAGCGCCCGCGTCCTCGCGGTGCCCGCGACCGGCGACGGCGGGAACGGCGGGGGCGGAGAGGCGGCGTCGGCCCCGCCGGACGACGAACCGATCGACCGAGAGACCGTCGTTCCGCCGTCGCTGGCCGCCGACCTCGACCGGTACGCGACGAGCGAGGGGCTCCGGGAGAGCGACCCGTACGTCGACGTCTCTCCCCGTCGCGTCCAGATGATCGTGAGCGACACCGCTGCGCGGGCGGCCGGTCTCACCGACGCCGCGCTCGGCGAGCGGGTCACCCCCAACCTCTTGCGGAAGACGTTCGCCCGTCGACTGCTCGTCGACCGCGACGTCGACCCTCGGGCGGTCCGGGACGCGGGCGGGTGGGAGTCGCTCGGGACGCTCGACCCCTACCTCGACCCGCTCGACGGGGAGGCGCTCGTGGCCACGATAGCCGGCGAGGACGGCGACGAGGCGGCCGCGACGCCGACCGAAACGGCCGTTTTACCCGGGTTCGAGGCGCTCGCTGACCCCGGTTCGGCGGACCCCGTCGCGGCCGTCCCGGCCGGCCTGACTGAGGCCGACCGCTGGGCCGAGGCCTGGGTCGTCCGCCGGGCGGTCGGGAGCGAGCGGGCCGACGTCGCCGCCGCGGCGGGCGTCGACCGCGAGACGCTCGCGGACCGCGGCGCGACCGCCGAGGGACCGGGGGCGAACGCGATAGCCGACGGCGCGCCGGTCGCGACCGACGGCGCTCAGGAGACGGGGGAACGACCGGCGGTCGCGGTGCCGGCGGCCTACGAGGGCGTCGTTCACGGCGCGCTCTGCGTCGTCGCGGCCGACGGCGACCCGACCGACGAGGCCGAGCGGCGCGCGCTCGCGGCGCTCGGGGGATGCCTCGGTCGGGCGGTCACCGCGGACCGGTGGCGGGAGCTGCTCCACTCCGATGCGGTCACCGAGGTCGAATTCCGCACCACCGACGAGGGGGCGTTCCTCGCCCGCGCGAGCGAGCGACTGGACTGCCGGATCGAACTGGCGTCGACCGTCGACGTCGACGACGACGTCTCTCGGGCGTACCTCTCCGTCGACGGGGCCGGTCCGCAGGCGTTCGCCGCGGTGGTCGAGTCGGCGGCGGGCGTCTCCGACTTCCGGGTGATAGAGACCCGCGAGGACGGCTGTTCGGCGTCGCTCCGCCTCGCGGGCGGGTCGCTGGTCCGGGCGCTCGTCGACCACGGCGCGACGGTCCGCGACGCGTCCGCCGCCAACGGCCGGGTCCGCGTCGTCGCGGACTTCCCCGAGGGGACGAACGTCAGGCCCGTCGCGAACGGCCTCCGCGACCGGTTCGCGGACGTCCGACTCGCCAGCAAGGAGTCGGTCGCGCGCTCGCCGCGGGCGGAGTCGTCGCTGCGGGACGGCGTGGCCGACCGGTTCACGGACCGCCAGTGGGCCGCGCTGTCGGCGGCGTACCACGGCGGCTACTTCGACTGGCCGCGCGGGAGCACGGCCGAGGAGGTGGCCGACGCGATGGGCGTCTCGTCCCCGACGTTCCACAACCACCTCCGGAAGGCCCAGCGCGCCCTGCTCGACGGCGTCTTCGAGGAGGCGGCGGAGCGGTCGGTCCGCGACGGCGAGGAGCGCGCGGTCCGCACCGACGGGTGAGCGCGCCGCCCCGGCCGGACCGGCGACGATCCATCACGATTTTTCGTATTTAGCGCCAGCGTTTATATGCCGATATCGGTTGGATACGACCGTACCATGACAGAGGGAGACGGCCAACTGGAAGCGAGGCTGGCGGAACAGGAGGTATTCGAGCCGTCGGAGTCGTTCGTCGAGCAGGCGAACGTCTCCGACCCGGAGATATACGAGGAGTTCGAGGAGAACTGGCCCGAGTGCTGGGAGGCGGCCGCCGACCTGCTGGAGTGGGAAACCGACTACGACCAAGTGCTCGACGACAGCAACCCGCCCTTCTACGAGTGGTTCACGGGCGGCGAGCTGAACGCGTCCGCGAACTGCCTCGACCGACACCTCGACGAGCGCGGCGACGAGGCGGCCATCGAGTGGGTGGGCGAGCCGGTCGACGAGGACGACCGCACGTACACGTACGAAGAGCTTCACCGCGAGGTGAACGAGTTCGCGGCCGCCCTTCGGGAGCGGGGCGTCGAGGAGGACGACGTAGTAACGATGTACATGCCGATGATCCCGGAGCTGCCGATCGCGATGCTGGCGTGCGCCCGCATCGGCGCGCCCCACAGCGTCGTCTTCGCCGGGTTCTCGGCCGACGCGCTCGCGACGCGGATGAACTCCGCGGAGTCGGAGTACCTCGTCACCTGCGACGGCTACTACCGGCGCGGCGACCCCCTCGACCACCTCGACAAGGCGAACGAGGGGCTCGCGGACGTCGAGCACGACACGACCACGGTCGTCGTCGACCGGCTCGGGCCGAACGGCGACGACTTCGGTCACGACCTCGGGGACGACCAGATCGACTACGGCGACCTCGTGGCCGAACACGAGGGCGCCGAGGTCGAGCCGGTCACCCGCGACGCCGAGGACATGCTCTTCCTGATGTACACCTCGGGAACGACGGGGAAGCCGAAAGGCGTGAAACACACGACCGGCGGCTACATGTCGTGGGTGTCGTGGACCTCGCGGTCGGTCCTCGACATCAAGCCGGATGACACGTACTTCTGCTCGGCCGACATCGGCTGGATCACCGGTCACTCGTACATCGTCTACGGGCCGCTCGCGCTCGGCACGACGACGATGATGTACGAGGGGACGCCCGACCATCCGGAGCGCGACCGCCTCTGGGAGATAGTCGAGGAGCACGAGGCGACCCAGCTGTACACCGCCCCGACCGCGATCCGCGCGTTCATGAAGTGGGGGTCGAAGTTCCCGGACCGACACGACCTCTCCTCGCTGCGGCTGCTCGGCACGGTGGGCGAGCCGATCAACCCGCGTGCGTGGAAGTGGTACTACCAGCACATCGGGGACGAGGAGTGCCCCGTCGTCGACACCTGGTGGCAGACGGAGACGGGCGGGATGATGGTGACGACGCTGCCCGGCGTGAAAGACATGAAGCCCGGCGCCGCGGGGCCGCCGCTGCCGGGACTCGACGTTCAGATCCTCGACACGCTGGGCGACGAGGTGGAGCCGGGGAAGGCGGGCTACCTCACGGTACAGAAGCCGTGGCCCGGCATGCTCCGAACGCTGTACAACAACGACGAGCGCTACATCGAGGAGTACTGGGCGGAGTACTCCGACACCGACAGCGACGACCCCGACGACTGGGTGTACTTTCCGGAGGACGGCGCGAAGATCGACGAGGACGGCTACATAACCGTCCTCGGGCGCGTGGACGACGTGCTCAACGTCTCCGGCCACCGGCTGGGGACGATGGAGATCGAGTCCGCCATCGTCGGCGTCGAGGGCGTCGCGGAGGCGGCCGTCGTCGGCGGGAACCACGACATCAAAGGCGAGGCGGTGTACGCCTACGTGACGACCGAGGACGGCTACGAGGGCAACGACGAGCTCCGCGAGGCGATCGTCGCGGGCGTCGAGGACGCGATCGGTCCGATCGCGCGGCCCGAACAGGTCGTGTTCACCCCCGACCTGCCGAAGACCCGGTCCGGGAAGATCATGCGTCGCCTGCTGGAGAACATCGCTGACGGCGAGGAGCTCGGGAACACGAGCACGCTTCGGAACCCCGAGATCGTCGAGGAGATCCAGCAGAAGGCCGACGCCGAGTAGCGCTCGGCGGACCGTTTTCCAACCGTTCCACCGACGACCACGACGGACGAGACGACGGCAAACATCACGAAAAAATCATATAAACGAATCCACAACACACGCCAAAACATGACAGAGAATACCTCACGCGAACGAGACGACGCGGCGACCGATGGTGGCCGCGCACCTAACGACGCGGCGACCGATGGTGGCCGCGCACGCGACGACGCGGCGACCGATGGTGGCCGCGCACGCGACGACGCGGCCACCGACGGCGGCGTCGCCTCGGGAGCCGCACAGGCGCACAACGACACCGACTACCTCGGAGCGGAGGTGAACATCCTGAATCCGAGCACGCCGTACATGCGCGACCACCTCCGTATCGTCTGGACGGGGTTCGCGATCTGGGTGCTCGCGGTGTGGGGACCGGTCACCCTGACGCGGATCGCGACCGAACCGATGACGCAGACGATGCCGATACTGGGCTTCCCGCTTCACTACTTCCTCGTCGCGTTCGGCGCGCCGACCAGCGCGCTACTCCTCGCGTTCTGGTACTCGCGGAAGCGGGACGCGCTCGACGAGAAGTACGGTATCGAGCACACTGACGTCGCCGCGACCGACGGAGGGGTCGACGAATGACGGGCGCTTCGCTGCTCTTGCAGAGCGACCTGCTCCCGGAGGCCCTCGACATCTCGTTCAAGCTAGGGCCGTCGGTCCTCGTCATCGCGATGTTGGGGCTGTTCCTCACCATCGGGTTCGTCTTCCGCGTGGCCGACACCGAGAACATGTGGGTCGCCGGTCGGTCCATCGGGAACGTCGAGAACGGGATGGCGATCGGCGCCAACTGGATGTCGGCCGCGTCGTACCTCGGGATGGCGGCGTCCATCGCGCTCGCGGGGTTCTACGGCCTCGTCTACGTCGTCGGCTGGACGACGGGCTACTTCATCCTGCTCATCTTCCTCGCCGCGCAGCTGCGGCGGTTCGGGAAGTACACGGCGCCGGACTTCGTCGGGGACCGGTTCAACTCCGACACCGCGCGCGCCATCGCGGCGGTGACGACGTTCCTCATCGGCTTCGTCTACGCCATCGGGCAGGCGAAGGGGATGGCGCTCGTCGGGCTGTACATCTTCGGTAACTACGGGGCGTACGTCCCCGGCTTAGACGGGTATCAGGTGATGGTCGTCGCTATGATGGTCGTCACCGTCGCCTACCTGACGCTGTCCGGCATGCTGGGCGCCACGAAGAACCAGGCGGTCCAGTACGTCATCCTGATCTTGGCGTTCGTCGTCGGGCTGTTCGTCGTCGGCTACACCAACGGCTACTCGACGGTGCTGCCGCAGCTGGAGTACGGCGCGCTGATCAGCCAGCTCGGCAGCGAGTTCTCTGAGCCGTTCGCCTCGTCGAGCTACTACCTCTGGGTCGCGACGACGTTCTCGCTGATCGTCGGCACCTGCGGGCTCCCGCACGTGCTCGTCCGGTTCTACACGGTCGAGAGCGAGCGGACGGCCCGCTGGTCGACGGTCTGGGGGCTGTTCTTCATCTGTATCCTCTACTGGAGCGCTCCGGCGTTCGCGGCGTTCGGCACCGACCTCTACTCGCAGAACGTCGGCGCGACGTACGGCGACCCCGGCATGACGAGCGCGGCCAGCGAGGTCATCGTCGTGCTGGCGGCGCAGCTGTCGGGGCTCCCGTCCTGGTTCGTCGGCATCGTCGCGGCGGGCGGTATCGCCGCGGCCATCGCGACGGTCGCCGGGCTGTTCATCGCCGGCTCCTCGGCCATCAGCCACGACATCTACACGAACATCATCAACGAGGACGCGACGCAGCGTCAGCAGATCCTCGTCGGCCGCCTCTCGATCGTCGCGCTGGGCGCGCTGACCACGCTTGCGGCGCTCAACCCCGCGTCCTCGATCGCCGCGCTCGTGGGCTACGCGTTCTCGCTCGCCGGCTCCGTGCTGTTCCCGATGTTCTTCCTCGGCATGTGGTGGGAGAACGCCAACCGGCAGGGCGCGCTCGCCGGGATGACGACCGGACTCACCCTCTGGTCGCTCCCGATGATAAACGAGATTGTCCCGACGTACATCGGCTCCCTCGAGGCGCCGCTGTCGGCGGGACTCGCGACGTGGATGCCCGCCATCGGCTCGGCGCTCATCACGCTCCCGGTCGTGTTCGTCGTCACCATCGTCGTCTCGATGGCGACCGACGAGCCGTCGCTGGAGACGAAGCGGATCGTCCGGCAGTGTCACAGCCCCGAACCGATGGGGCAACAGGAGACCGCCGAGGACGTCGTCGCCGCCGACGGCGGCGAGGACGTGGCGACGGACGGCGGCCGCGCAGTTGACGACGCGGCCGCCGAGGGTGACCGCGCAGTTGACGACGCGGCCGCCGAGGGTGACCGCGCAGTTGACGGCGACGAAGCCACGGAGGAGCGATAATGTACGAACGCATCCTCGTCCCCACGGACGGAAGCGACGTCGCGGAGGCGGCGGTCGACCACGCGCTCGACCTCGCCGCGAAGTACGACGCCGAGGTCCACGCGCTGTACGTGGTCGACATCGACTCCGTGAACTTCAGCCTCGGAACCGAACAGGTCGACCGGCTCAAGCAGGGCCGGTTCGACGAGATGGGAGAGCTGAAAGACCAGGCGGACGAGGCGACCGGCGTGGTCGCGGCGCGCGGCGACGAACGCGGCGTCGACGTTGTCGAACACGTCTCGGGCGGTCGGCCGCACAAGGTGATCGCCAACTACGCCGAGGACAACGGCATCGACCTCATCGTTATGGGGAGCCACGGCCGCGCCGGCGTGCGCCGCGCGCTGCTGGGCAGCGTCACGGAGCGCACCCTGCGCTCGACGCACGTCCCCGTCCTCGTCGTCGACTACCTCGACGAGGACTGAGGTCGTCGCTCCGGGGTCGGACGCTCCGCCACGCGATCCGTTCCGTCGCGCGGTCGACGCCGCGCGATTCCGCAACACCGACGTAACCCCCCAGCACACACTCAGTTCATGCCCGACTCGGACGCCGCGGAGACCCAAGACGACGAGCGGACCGGCCCGAGCGTGGCCGACCGCGCCCGGAACGTGCTCAGCGAGAACGGCACCGGAATGCTGCAGGACCTGCTGTTCGCGCTCGCGTGGGTGGGGCTGGCGTCGCTGCTGTACGACTTCGCCTTCCCGATGGCCCCGCGGTGGGTGCTGTACATGTTCATGCTCGCGGGGATCCCGGCGTACTTCGGCTTCTTCATCTCGCTGGAGATGGCCAAAGAGCGCAGCGCGCGCTGATCGGACCCGCGAGTCCCGCTTTCTCCGCTCCGTCACCCGGCGAGGTCCCGGATGTCAGACACGTCGAGCAGCCGCTCGCCCGGGTCCAGCGCGGCCCGGTACGTCGCGCGCGCGACGGTGTCGACGGAGAGCGGTCGCGACTCGCCCAGCCGCGACGCGAGGGGGCGCGCGCTCGCGACGAACCGGAGGACCCGGTCGGCAACGCCGGGGAGGTGCGGCTGTCCCTCGCCGTACACCGGTCCCGGTCGGAGCGTGACGTCGTCGAGGTCGAGGTCGACAATGGAGGCCTCGGCGCGCCGCTTGGCGTCGAGGTAGGCGTTCCGGACGCCCGGCGGTTTCGCCGCCGCCGAGAGGAGGACGAACGCGTCGACGCCGGCGCGCTCGGCCTCCAGCGCCGCGAGGATCGCCGCGTCGCCGTTGACGCGCTCGAAGGTGACCCCGTCCGTCGGCGCCTCGGTGAGCGTCCCGACCGAGTGGACCACGGCGTCGACGCCGGCGAGTCGGTCGCGCCACGCGTTCGGGCGGAAGAGGTCGGCGCTCGTCCACGAGACGGCGTCCACCCACTCTTCGTCGACGTCGGGACGTCCGCCGCGCGAGACGCTGCGGACCTCGTGTCCGTCGCGGACCGCGAACCGACAGACGTCGCGCCCGATGAAGCCGCTACCGCCGACGACGAGGAGGGTCGACATACGCCGGCGTACGTGCCGGGCCGTCTTGGGGTTTCGGGAAAAACGGAGGCGGCCCGCGCTCAGCGCCGGAGGAACCCGAGGAGCCTGTAGTCGCCGTCGGGGTCGTACCGGCGGAAGAGGAGGCTGTTCGTCAGCACGGACACCGACGAGACCGCCATCGCCCCGGCCGCGAGGACGGGCTGGAGCAGCCCGAGCGACGCGAGCGGGATCATCGCCGTGTTGTAGCCGAGCGCCCACACGAGGTTCTGTTTGATCTTCTGGAGCGTCGCGTCGGAGACGCGGATCGCCTTCACCACGTCCAGCGGGTCGTCGCGCATCAGCGTCACGTCCGCGGCCTCGATGGCCACGTCGGTCCCGGAGCCGATGGCGGTGCCGACGTACGCGACCGCGAGCGCCGGCGCGTCGTTGACGCCGTCACCGACCATCATCGCCCGGCGGCCGTCGGCCTGTATCTCCTCGACCGCGTCGGACTTGTCCTCGGGGAGGACGCCGGCGCGGACGTTCTCGGGGTCGATGCCGACCCGCTCCGCGACGGCGCGGGCGGTCCGCTCGTTGTCGCCCGTGATCATCATCACGTCGACGCCGCGCTCGCGGAGTTCGCTCACCGCCTCCGAAGCGGTCGGTTTCACCGTGTCGGCGTCGGCGACGACGCCGAGGAGTTCGCCGCCGTCCGCGTCGGCGCGGACCCGGGCGACGAGCATCGCCGTCTTCCCCTCGCGTTCGAGGCGCTCCATCGTCTCCGCGGCGGGCGAGGGGTCGACCCCGTTGTCGCGAAGCAGCTTCCGGTTGCCGACCAGCACCTCGTCGCCCTCGACGGTCGCTTTCACCCCGTGGCCGGGGACGTTCTCGAACGCCGCGGGGTCGCTGAGGTCGAGTCCGCGCGCCTCCGCGCCGTCGACGATCGCGCGGGCGAGCGGGTGTTCGCTGCCGCGCTCCGCGCTCGCGGCGAGCCGGAGGACCTCGTCCCCGTCGCTCCCCGTACGAGTCGCCGCGTCGCCCTCCGTCCTCGACGGGTCACCGCCCGCCGCGTCCTCGGCGAGCGCGCCGCCGTCGGGGAGCGTCTCGTCACCGACCGCGGCGACGTCGGTGAGCTCCATCTCGCCTTTCGTGAGCGTCCCCGTCTTGTCGAAGACGACGGTGTCGACGTCCTTGGCGCGTTCGAGCACGTCGCCGCCCTTGAACAGGACGCCGTTTTGCGCCCCGATGGTGGTCCCGACCATCGTCGCGGCCGGGGTCGCCAGCCCGAGCGCGCAGGGGCACGCGATCAGGACCGACGAGGCGAAGACGACGATCGCGAACTCGAAGGTCGAGACGGTGCCGCCGGTCGGGGCGGGTCCGCCCGCGACCTGCCCCCACAGCGGGATCCAGTCGACGAACCCGGCGAGCGCCTCGGGGAAGGCGAACCAGACGACGCCCCAAAACAGCGCGTTCGCGATGACCGCGGGCACGAAGTACGCGGAGATGCGGTCCGCGAGGTTCTGGATGTCGGGCTGGCGGGACTGCGCCTCCTTCACCGTCTGAACGATCTGCTGGAGCGCGGTGTCGGCGCCGACCTTCGTCGCCTCGACGACGAGCAGGCCGTTCTCGTTGATGGTGGAGCCGACGACCTCGTCGCCCTCGGTCTTCTCGACTGGGACGGACTCGCCGGTCACCATCGACTCGTCGACCGCGGACTGCCCGTCGACGACGACGCCGTCGGTCGGGACCTGCTCGCCGGGCCGGACCTTCATCCGGTCGCCGACCGCGACCTCGTCGATCGGGACCTCGCGCTCGGTCCCGTCCCCGTCGACGAGGGTGGCGGTGTCCGCCTCCATCTCCAGCAGCTTCCGGAGCGCGTCGCCGGCCTGCCCCTTCGAGCGGGCTTCGAGGTAGTTGCCGAGGGTGATGAAGACGAGGATCAGCGCGGCCGTGTCGAAGTAGACGCTCCCGGCGACCAGGTCGAGGAGGACGGCGACGGAGTAGACGTACGCCGTCGTCGAACCGAGGGCGATCAGCACGTCCATGTTGGCGCGGCCGTTCGTGACGAGCGCCTTGTAGGAGTTCACGTAGAACGGCCGGCCGAGCACGACCTGGACCGGCGTCGCGAGCGCGAACGCGACCCAGTGGATGTCGAGGCCGGAGACGCCGTCGGGCACGATAGCCCCGCCGAGGAGGAGGTTGTCGACGATGAAGAAGAGTAGGGGCGCCGACAGCGCGGCGCCGAACAGCGTCAGCCGGAGCTGTTTGCGGATCTCGGCGTTCCGGGCCGCGTCGCGCGCGCTCTCGTCGGAGTCTTCGCTCCCCCCGTCGGCGCCCTCGCCGTCGCCGCCCTCGCCCTCGCGGACCGGCGAGTAGCCCGCGTCCTCGACGGCGTCGTACAGCGCCGACCGCGACGTGTCGGCGGGGTTGTACCGCACCTGCGCCTCGTCGGTCGCGTAGTTCACGTCGGCCTCGACGACGCCCGGCACGGCTTCGAGCGCGTCGCGGTTGGCGTCGGCGCAGTTCGCGCACGACATGTCGGTGATCGCGACGGTCGCGGTCTCGGAGACGGCGCCGTAGCCTCCATCCTCTATCGCGTCGTAGATGTCCGCGAGCGACGTTTCTTCCGGGTCGTACTCGACGCTCGCCTCGTCGGTGGCGTAGTTCGCGTCCGCCCGCGAGACCCCGTCGAGCGACTCCACGGCGTCGCCGACGGCCGCCGAGCAGTTGGCGCAGCTCATCCCCGTGATGTCGAGGCGAGTGGTTCTGGTGCTCATCTTATGTGGTACTACGGGATACACACTTAGTGCGTTTTCCCATTCGAAACCAAAGACTGAGGTGGCCCGTAATTTGGAATCGAAAGCTGACGCCCGGCGAGTTCGAATTCGATCCGGTCTCGTCGGTCGGAAGCGGCGCACACAACACTTATGACCACGTCGGGAGAGTATCGAGACGCGATGGCGACAGGCAAGGTCGACTTCTTCAACGACACTGGCGGCTACGGATTCATCGAGACTGACGACGCTGACGAGGACGTGTTCTTCCACATGGAAGACGTCGGCGGCCCGGACCTCGAGGAGGGACAGGAGGTAGAGTTCGAGATCGAGGAGGCGGACAAGGGTCCGCGCGCGACGAACCTCACTCGGCTGTAGCTCGCCCGGCGATATCCGCTACCGGCGAACTCGGACAGCTCTCGAAACGAGTCCTCGTATATTCACGCTCCGAGCGGCGCCGCCGTCGTTTTGGTCGTCCGGCGAGGAGCGCTCCGCATGGAGACCGACGACCCGCACGCGCTCCCGGACGGCCTCGACGCGTTCGTCGCGGAGAACCTCGACCGCTACGCCGAGACACAGGGGGTCCTCCCCGAACGGCTCGACGGGTTCGGGGAGACGTACCGGTCGCAGGGGCACCTGACCCGAGACCAGCTGTACGAGATCGCCTACGAGTCCTCCACGCGGAGCGCCTACCACGTCGAGAAGAACCCGGAGTCCCGGTGTCGGGAGGTGACCCGAAACGCCCGCGCGGTCGACGGCGACTTCTCGTCGATCCACCTCCTCTCCGGGCTCTCCGGGTTCAAGGCGCCGACCGCGTCGTGCGTGCTGGCCGCGCTCGACGGCGACCGCCACGCCGTCGTCGACACGCGCGTCTGGGCGTCCTTAGAGCGACTTGGCTACCTCGACGGCCGGAAAGAGAGCTTCGACGCCGCCGACTACGTGACGATGATCGGGCCGATCCGCGAGATAGCGGCCGAGAGCGGCCGCCGCGCGGTCGACGTGGGATACGCGCTGTTCGCGCACGACGCGCACGTGCGGGAGGGGACGCTCCACTAGGGGCGGGTCGCCCCGAGCACCGCCTACAGCGGGAACTCGACGCCGGTCGCCTCCGTCGAGTACTCCCAGAGCCGCCGGGCGTCCTCGCGGTCGTAGGAGGCGTCGTTCGACCGGCCGACGGTCGGGTGGCCACGCATGTTCATCAGCCCGCCCGGCTCGACGTAGGCGCCGCCGTCGACGTCGGTCGTCGCGGCGTACAGCATCGGCTCGGCGCCCGTCTCGGGGTCCTGCCCCAGCACCGCGTTCGCGGCCCTCATCCCGACCTTCATGAGGGGGTTCCCGCTCTCGGCCGCGGTGCGCATCTGGAGGTTCGTGTCGGTGTAGCCGGGGTGGCAGGCGACGCTGCGGATCCCCGGGCCGTCACCCTCGTCGCTGTCGCCGCGCGCCGCGTCGAGGCGGCGCTGTAGCTCGTAGGCGAACAGTAGGTTCGAGAGCTTGCTGCGCCCGTACGCCTTCCACTTGCCGTACGACTCCTCCCAGTTGAGGTCGGAGAAGTCCATCTCGCCCTGCTCGTGGGCGCCCGACGACTGCGTGACGACGCGCGCGTCGCCGTCGATGCCGTCGGCGGCGTCGAGGAGGTCGAACAGCCTGCCGGTGAGCGCGAAGTGCCCGAGGTGGTTGACGCCGAACTGCGTCTCGAACCCGTCCTCGGTCTCGCTCCGCGGGATTGCCATCACGCCCGCGTTGTTACAGAGGACGTCGACCGCGTCGTAGTCGTCTCCGAGGCCCTCGACGAACGCCGCCACCGAGTCGAGGGAGGCGAGGTCGCACTCGCGGACGTCGAGTTCGCCGTCCGCCTCGCCCCCCGCGTCGACGCGGATCTCGCGGGCCGCCTCCTCGCCGCGCTCGACGCTCCGGCACGCCATCACGACGGTCGCCCCCCTCGCGGCGAACGCGCGGGTCCCCTCGAACCCCAGCCCGCTGTTCGCGCCGGTAACGACGACCGTCTTTCCATCCAGCCGCGGCATCTCTCTGGCCGTCCACGCTGTCATGGTCGGACGAAGGGGCGTCACGGGGAGAAACCTGTCGGCCGGATCGGACGTCGTCTCCCGTGCGACACGTTCCCGAACGGGGCGGCGAGAGGTCGTCTGCCGCGGAGATCCACTTTCACCCCGCCGCCGGTGCGTTTTTAGGTGCCTCGGGGGAAAAGAGGAATACCGAATGACGTCCTTCCAGTCGACGATCGGCGACGAGGAGGGGATCGCGGAGGAGCTGGCCGAGGGCCAGCGCGAGATCTCCATCGCCGAGTTCTTCGAGAAGAACAAACACATGCTCGGGTTCGACTCGGGCGCCCGCGGGCTCGTCACCGCCGTCAAGGAGGCGGTCGACAACGCCTTAGACGCGACCGAGGAGGCCGGGTACCTCCCCGACATCTACATCGAGATAGAGGAGGTGGGCGACTACTACCGGCTCGTCATCGAGGACAACGGGCCGGGCATCACCAAAGAACAGCTCCCGAAAGTGTTCGGGAAGCTGCTGTACGGGAGTCGGTTCCACGCCCGTGAGCAATCGCTGACTTCGGACCAACAACTGCTCATTAGACGGGACGGAAACGTGGAGTACATCCCTATCGGGGTACTCTGTGACGCGTACCTCTCGGGAGACGGTGACGCGACTGCTCCGATCCCCGACGCGATTGAAGTTCCATCCTTCAATCGCGAGACGCAGGAAATGAGCTGGCAGCCGGTCACTCACGCGATCCGTCACGAAACGGACGAACGTACCTACGAGATAGAGACCCAGAAGGGGAGAACCGTCGAGGTCACCGGGAACCACAGCGTGTTCAGCGTCGACTCGAACGGAGACACACAGGAGGTAAAAGCCGGCGAACTCGAATCCGGAGACACGCTCCTCACGCCCCGCACGCTACCGTCGACCGATCGGACCGTCGAGGAGATCAATCTCCTCGAGCACGTCGACCGCGGGGAGTTTGCCGATCGGCGTGTCTACGTCTACGGTTTCGAACAAGAGACGCTCAAGCAGCTCCAGACCGAAGAGACGGTTCGCCGGAAACCGACGGGCGAAAGCGACCGAAAGCGCACGTATTACCGATACGACGGTGTCGAGATCCTGAAGGACAGCCTCGACCAGAACTACCTCCAGAAAGGGTATCTCCCGGCGGAGACGGTCTTGGAACTCGGTTGGGAAGAGAAAGCAGCCGACTGCGATTTCAAGACGTACCGGGTCGGCGGCGACGAGACGACGCTTCCGGTGTCGCTCCCGGTCGACGAGTCGTTGGTCGAGATGCTGGCGTACTACGTGTCCGAGGGACACGCGGGACCGCGACAAGTCGGATTCACGTTCGGAAGCCACGAATCGGATCTGATCGAAGCGACGGAACAGGCGGTACAGACGATCGGTGGAGCGACGACGACAGTCGAACGAGAGCGCAACTCGACGCGCGTGAAGGCGTTCGGCTCGCCGCTGGCGCTGTTCTTGAAATCCGTCTGCGGCGATGCCGCCGATAATAAGCGCGTTCCGGGCTTCGTCTTCGACCTCGATCCGGACCTCCAGCGCCGGTTTATCGGAGCGCTCTACGAGGGAGACGGGTCCGATTCGCACCCGAGCAACGAACTGTCTCACACGACGCGAAGCGAGACGTTAGCTCGTCAGGTCTCGACGCTCTGGAACATGCAGGGCGTCCTCGCGAGTACGGAGGTTTCGGAAGACAGCGACGGGTACGGCGACGGTATCTCCACGAAGTACCGGACGAAGGTGTACGGGTCCGACATCGATACCGTCGATGCGCTCAAAAGCTCGGATTCCCCGCGGACACAGCAGTACAAGCGAGTCCCGACCGCGCTACTCGACGACGTGCGTGTCAGCGACGCCGACACTGAAACGGTACCCGACACGATTCCCGGATTGCTGACGGGTGCCGGAATCGGATCGAACCGAGAACACGCGGAGACCTACGCCTCACTGATCGAACGCGCTCTGGACGGGGATCAGATCGACGAGCCGAGGTACGCACACAACCTTCAGGAGTACGGGCTCCTCGACGACGCCGGCTTCGCGACAGGTTTGCTCGATTCGCTCTGGGAAACAGTCACCGACCTACACGGAATCACGGACACGGACATGTGCCTGCTCTCGGTGAAGAACGTAACCGAGACCGAGCCGCCGGAGCACGTGTACGACATCTCCGTTCCGGGCGAATCCGGGACTGATGAAAACTTCGTCGTCTCCAACGAGGGCGCACTGAGCGTGAAAAACAGTCGCGGCCAACAGGGAATCGGCATCTCGGCGGCCGTGCTGTACTCGCAGCTGACCTCCGGCCAGCCCGCGAAGATCACCTCGCGCCCGAAGGGGCAGTCGCGCGCGCAGTACTTCGAGCTGATCATCGACACGGACACGAACGAGCCGGAGATCCAGGCCGACGAGGAGACGACGTGGGACCGCCCCCACGGCACCCGGATCGAGCTGGAGATGGAGGCGAACATGCGCGCCCGCCAGCAGCTCCACGACTACGTGAAACACACCGCGGTCGTCAATCCCCACGCGCGGCTCGAACTCCGCGAGCCGGGGTTAGACGAGCCGCTGAAGTTCGAGCGCGCGACCGACGAGCTGCCGGCGGAGACGGAGGAGATCCGCCCGCACCCCCACGGCGTCGAGCTCGGGTCGCTGATCAAGATGCTGGAGGCGACCGAGTCGTACTCCGTCTCCGGGTTCCTCCAAGAGGAGTTCACCCGGGTCGGCAAGAAGACCGCCGACAGCGTGATCGACAACTTCCGCGACGTCTACTACGGCCGCGAGCTGTCGTGGTCGACGCCGCGCGCGCACGACGACCGCGACGTCGCGGGCGCGGTCGCGGAGGCGGTCGCCAACAAGGGGAAGGACGCGACGACCGCCTTCGCGGAGGGCGTCGCGGAGACGGTTTCGAACAACGACCGGCTCACCCGGTCCGAACTCGCCGGAATCGTCGACGAGGTCGCGGAGACGGTCGCGGCCGACACGGGCAAGACGTTCGGCGGGACCGTCCGCGAGAACGCGGTCGACGCCGCGTGGCGGGCGGTCACGGGTCTCGGCGGCGAGAGCGGCGAGGCCGCCGACTCCGACGGTGGCGACGAGAGCGGGGGCGCCGACGAGGCCGACGACGCCGAGGAGTCGCCGCTCGTCCCCGACGCCTACGCGCTCGTCGACGAGGCGACCTCGACGCGGAAGGACGACGAAGCGGTCCAGGCGATGGCCGAGGCGCTCGCGCGCCGGTTCGGGAACCTCGACGGCGACGCGTTCCGGATCGCCCGCGACGACCTCGAACGGCTCGTCGCGGACGCGGCGTCGTTCGTCGCGGAACAGCGCGACGCCACTTTCGGGGAGACGGCGCGCGAGAACGTCGTCGAGGCGTTCTGGTCCCGGGCGCGGACGGTCCCCGACGACCCGCCGAAGGTGAGCTCTATCGCGGGGAGCCGCGACGCCGCCGCCGACCTGCTGGAGGCGATGCGGACGACGGACATCCTCGCGCCGCCGACCGACTGCCTCGCGCCGATCACGGCCGAGCTGGTCGAGGCCGGCCTGCGGAAGGAGTACGACGCCGACTTCTACGCGGCCGCGACCCGCGACGCCGACGTCCACGGCGGCGACCCGTTCATCGTCGAGGCCGGCATCGCCTACGGCGGGGAGATTCCGTCGGAGGGGTCCGTCGAGCTGCTCCGGTTCGCGAACCGCGTCCCGCTCGTCTACCAGCGCGGGGCCTGCGCGACGACGGACGTGATCAAGTCGATCGGGTGGCGCAACTACGGGTTAGACCAGCCCGGCGGCTCCGGGATGCCGAACGGCCCCGCGGTCATTAGCATCCACGTCGCCTCCACGAACGTCCCGTTCACGAGCGAGTCGAAGGACGCCCTCGCGAACGTCCCGGCGATCGAAGACGAAATCGAACTGGCCGTCCGCGAGGCGGCCCGCGAGCTGAAGTCGTTCCTCAACAAGCGGCGCTCGATGCAACAGCGCCGGGAGAAACAGGACGTGCTCGGCCGCATCCTCCCCGAGATGGCCGACAAGGTCTCGGAGGTGACGGGCCGGTCGCGCCCCGACATCGACGGCGCGCTGGCGCGGATCATGAACAACGTCAGCGTCGAGCGCGAGGTGGACGGCGAGGCGGTGACGCTCGTCGTGGAGAACCACTCGGACGTGAACGAGCAGCTCGAGATCACGGACATCGTCTCGACGGAGCCGACGGACCTCTCCGACGGGACGGTGGTCGACATGGACGGCGAGTGGTTCGTGCAATGGAAGCCCGAGGTGCCCTCGGGCGACGAGCGGGAACTGACGTACGCGGTCGACGGCAACCCCGAGTTCGAGGTCAGCGTCGGCGGCGTGGAGACCGAGAAACTCACGGTGAACGATTAAATGACGACCGAAAGCGACGCACGAGACGAGCTGATCGACCTGGCGGCGGACTTCTACGACCAGTTCGCGGCCGGGGAGATCCCCGAGATGACGCTGCCCACCCGGACGAAGAGCAACATCGAGTACGACGAGGCGAGCGGCGTCTGGACCTACGGCGACCGCACGTCGACGCGCAGCGCCAACTCGGTGCGGGGCGCGCGCAAGCTGCTGAAGGCCGCCTACACGATCGAGTTCCTCGCGGACCAGCTCGACGACGACCGCTCGTCGACGCTGCGTGAGCTGTACTACCTCTCGGAGTCGTGGGACAACGACGAGGCGCAGTTCAAGAGCCAAGACGAGTCGAACGACCTCGTGGAGGACCTCGAAATCGTCACGGGCGTCACCCGCGAGGACTTCCACATGCGCCCGGAGGAGTCGGGCGCGAAGGTGATGGGGCCCCTGGAGATCCGCGAGCAGACCAACCGCGGCGACCGCGAGATCCACTGCCAGCTCGACGTGGGGCAGGGGGGCTACCAGATTCCCAACAACCCGGACACGATCGAGTTCCTCGATAACGACGCCGAGTTCGTCCTCTGCGTCGAGACCGGCGGGATGCGCGACCGGCTCGTCGAGAACGGGTTCGACGAGGAACACGACGCCCTCGTCGTCCACCTCGGCGGCCAGCCCGCGCGCGCCACGCGCCGGCTGACGAAGCGGTTCCGCGACGAGCTGGACCTCCCCGTGGTGGTGTTCACGGACGGCGACCCGTGGTCCTACCGGATCTACGGCTCCGTGGCGTACGGCTCGATCAAGTCCGCGCACCTCTCGAAGTACCTCGCGACGCCCGAGGCGCGGTTCATCGGGATCCAGCCGGAGGACATCGTCGAGTACGACCTGCCTTCGGACCCGCTCTCCGACTCGGACGTCAACGCCCTGGAATCCGAGCTGGAGGACCCGCGCTTCCAGACCGACTACTGGGAAGAGCAGATCGAGCTCCAGCTCGACATCGGGAAGAAGTCCGAACAGCAGTCGCTCGCGAGCCGCGGCCTCGACTTCGTCACCGACACCTACCTCCCCGAGCGGCTCGGGGAGATGGGCGTGATCTGAGAGGAGGGCGAAACGCGGCTACTCGTCGGCGTAGACGACCTCGTCGACCTCGCGGCGCTCCCCGTCCGCGTCGTCGTTCGCGTATTTATAAACGACCTCGTCTCCCTCGTCCGTCGTCGCGTTGTGCGACCCGTCACAGAGCGGCTGCGAGTCGGAGAGCCCGCACTGACAGACGTAGATGAGGCCGTCGTCGCCCTTGTCGTCGTCGTCGAGCACCGCCGGCCCGCGCTCCTCGTGCGTGACTTCTCGTGTCATGGGTACTGATCCGCCGCGAGGGTGAAATCAGTTGGGTCGACACCGACGCGCCGTCGCGGCCGCCCCGACCGCCGCAACCCCCTTGGCCGTGGGGCGCGTATCGGAGGTATGAGCGAGACCGACGAGCGCGATCCGAGCGAGCTGACCGACGAGGAGTGGCGCGAGCGACTTTCCGACGAGGAGTACCGCGTGCTGCGCGAGAGCGGCACGGAGGCGAAGTTCTCGGGCGAGTACGTCGACCACCATCCCGACGACGGGGAGTACCGCTGTCGGGCCTGCGGCACCGTCCTCTTCGAGGCCGAGACGAAGTACGAGTCCGGCTGCGGCTGGCCCGCCTTCTACGCCGCCGAGGAGGAGTCCGTGACGACGACGGTGGACACCAGCCACGGGATGCGCCGCACCGAGGTCCGGTGTGCGAACTGCGACTCCCATCTGGGCCACGTGTTCGACGACGGCCCCGAGCCCACCGGGAAGCGCTTCTGTATTAACTCGGTCGCGATGGAGTACGACGACGAATAACTCGGTTCGCCGGACAAGACGGGAGAAGGCGTTTATAAATCGATTTCGGGCACCGCTATCTGCGATATGTAAGCGAACGACGACGCAACGAAGACTTCCGAATCTCCAGCCGTTCGCTTATAAATCGTTGTCAGTAACTCGGCGGTGAGTTCCTCCAAAGCTCCAGTCGCTCGTTTATAAACGGGTCCCGGTGGATCGGTGGTAAACATCTTCAAAGCCCCAGCCGCAAGGCGGGCGCACGCTCGCTGCGGTCCTCACTCGGTCGCTCACTTCGTTCGCTCCCTCGTTGTGGTCCTTACTTCGCCTGCGCCCGCCTCGCGGCTGCCCCTTTGAGTCCCACTCCGCCCCGCACAGCGACGCACCTCACACCTCCCCAGCCTCGTCGGCCTCCCTCCGCTTCGGTCGGCCGACTCCAGCGAGAATCGAAGATTCTCTGGCAGCCGGCGGCTTCGCCGCCGGCGACCTCGCGCGTGCGACTCGCGCCGCGGTGCGGCGCTCGTCGGCACGCGCCACCGCGTTGTTCGTTATAAGTGATCGCCGTCGCGGCTGCTGAGTATCACTCCTCGCAGAGCGGCAGCCGGACGACGAACACCGCGCCCTTCGACTCGTTATCCTCTATCCACACGTCGCCGCCGTATATCTCGACGAGCGAGCGGACCAGATAGAGTCCGATCCCGGCGCCGGGGCTGTCGAGTCCCTTCTCGCCTTTGCCGAACACCTCGTCGCGCTGCCCCTCGGGTATACCGGGGCCGTTGTCAGCGATCCGGACCTCGGCGACGCCGTCGACCGCCTCGACCGACGCGGACACCGTCACCTTCGGCGGTGTCTCGTCGTTGTGCTGGACCGCGTTGCGCAGGACGTTCCGGAACACGGAGCTCAGCATCTCGTCGCCCACCACCGCCGCCTCGGGGAACGACCCCTCGACGGTGAAGACGGCCTCGGAGTAGGCGGAGCGGACCTCCTCGACCTGCTGTGAGAGGACTCGGTCGAGCGCGACGCGGCTCGGCTCGGCGTCGTCCCGGAGCATCACCTCCGCGAGGTCGCGGACCGTCGTGGTGAGCGAGACGGCGCTCTGGGTGTTCCGCTTTATCACCTCTAGATACTCTCTCCCCTCCTCGTCGACGTGGTCGTCGAGGAGTTCCGCGTACGCGCTCACGAGCTGCAGGTCGTTGCGGATGTCGTGGCGCATCACCTGATTCAGCAGCCGGAGGTCGTCGCGCTGGCGCTTGAGACGCTCCTCGGGGTCCGGCTCCTCGCCCGCGTCGAAGGTCGCGCCGTCGACCGCGTCGGCGTCCGCCCCCTCGGCGTCCGCGTGGTCGCTCATGGCGAGAACGTACGCCCCCTCGTAGCTTTTACGTACCGGTCGCAGGCCGCCGGCGCTCCGACTCGCCCCACCTACATCCCCTCGTCGAGCAGTTCGCGGGCGACGATGTTCTTCTGGATCTCGGTGGTGCCTTCGTAGATCTGGGTGATCTTCGCGTCGCGGTAGAGCCGCTCGACGTCGTGGTCGTTGACGAAGCCGGCGCCGCCGTGGACCTGGACCGCCTCGTCGGCCACCTCGACCGCGGTCCGCGAGGCGAACTCCTTGGCCATCGACGCGAGCGCGGTCAGGTCGCCGGCCTCGTTGTCGACGGCCCACGCGGAGCGGTAGGTGAGCCACCGGGCCGCCTCGGTGTTGGTGTACATCTCCGCGAGCTTGTGTTTGATCGCCTGGAAGTCGCTGATCGGGCGGTCGAACTGCTCGCGGTCCTCGGCGTACTCCAAGGCGCGCTCGGCCGCGCCGCGGGCGATGCCGACGCCCTGCGCGGCGACCGCGGTGCGGGTCTCGTCGAAGAACTGCATGAGTTGGAGAAAGCCCATCCCGCGCTGCCCGATGAGGTTCTCCTCGGGCACCCGGACGTCGTCGAAGCGCAGCTCCGCGGTGTCGCTCGCGCGGATCCCGAGCTTCCCGGTGATCTTGTCGCGGGTGAGGCCGTCGCGGTCGCCCTCGACGAGGATCTGCGAGTAGCCGGAGTAGCGGTCGTCGATCTCGGGGTCCGTCTCGCAGACGACGACGAAGTAGTCCGCGACGGTGCCGTTCGTGATCCACATCTTCGAGCCGTTGATCACCCACTCGTCGCCGTCCTTCTCCGCGGCGCTGCCGCTCCGTTCCGAGGCGCTGCGCGCCTCGCGCTTCTCCGCGCGCGTCGCGACCGAGGTCACGTCAGACCCCGCCTGCGGCTCCGAGATGGCCGACCCCATCACCGCGTCGCCCGCGGTCACCTCCGGGAGGACGCGCTCCTTCTGGTCCTCCGTGCCGAACTCCATCAGGGCCTCCGCGCCGAACCCGGCGCTGGAGATACAGAGCCCGATCCCCGGGTCGGCCGCGAACAGCTCCTCGGTGAGGATCGCGTTCTCCAGCGAGGAGTAGCCGATCCCGCCGTACTCGACCGGGACGTGCGGCGCTAACAGTCCCATGTCGGCCGCCTTGTCCATCACCTCGTGGGGGTACGCCTCCTCGACGTCGTACTCGGTGGCGACCGGTCGGATCTCCTCGTCCGCGAACTTCCGTACCTCCTCGCGCAGCTGCTTCTGTTCGTCCGTTAGCTGGAACTCCATGGCCGGTAGATCCGGATCGAACGTGATAATCGTTGGCGAACGCCGATAAATTTACGAGGAGTTGTTCGTTTACGGTTCGCGCGTTCGCGGTCGCGGCGGCGGGGACGCAGAAAGGCGCCGCTCAGTACTCGCGCTCCTCGCGCACCTCGTAGTGGCGCGCGCGGTCGTCGTATCGTTCGAGCACCTCGCGGGCCGCGGGCGGAACGTGCGCGTCCCGGTACGCCTCGCCCGCGAACTCCGTTACCGACTCGAACGAGTCGAACCGGAGGACCGTGACGAACTCGACCTCGTCGCCGTCGACTTCGGGGTCGCCTTCGCGCCGGAGGACGCGAGCGCCCCGGTAGCCGTCGTTGTCCGCCGCCGCGAACGACGGGAGGATCTCCTCGCGGAGCAGCCGCTCGTACTCGTCAGCGTCTTCTGGGGTCGTCCAGCCGTGCCAGATCCTGTCGATCATCGGCCCGCGACGAACTCGGTCATCGTCCTCCCGCGAACTCGGTCATCGTCCTCCCGCGAACTCGGTCATCGGCCCTCCACGAACGCCGCGATCCTGTCGGTCGCCTCCTTCAACTCGCGCATCGAGGTGGCGTACGAGACGCGGAGGTGCCCCTCGCCGCCCTCACCGAAGACGGAACCGGGGACGACCGCGACCCCCTGCGCCTCCAGGAGCTCCTCGGCGAACGCCTCGTCGTCGCCGTCGCACTCCGGGAACGCGTAGAACGCGCCGCCCGGCTCGAACGTGTCGAGCCCCATCTCGTTGAACCGGGAGACGATCAGCCGGCGCCGGCGGTTGTACTCCTCGACCATCTCCCCGACCTCGTCGTCGCAGCGGTCCAGCGCCTCGATGGCGGCGTACTGCGGCGTCGTCGGCGCCGACAGCATCGTGTACTGGTGGATCCGGTTCATCGCGTCGACCGCCTCCGCGGGACCCAGCGCGTACCCCAGCCGCAGGCCGGTCATCGCGTACGCCTTCGAGAAACCGTTGACGACCACCGTGCGCTCGCGCATGCCCGGCTGCGTGGCGATCGACGCGTGATCGGTCCCGTAGGTGAGCGCGGCGTATATCTCGTCCGCGACCACGCGGAGGTCCTCGTCGCGGCAGAACGCCGCCACCTCGGCCAACTCCTCGTCGGTCATCGTCGCGCCCGTGGGGTTGTTCGGGTAACAGAGCACGAGCAGATCGGCCTCGGCGGCGCCGGCGGCCTCCAGCGACTCCCGCGTGAGCGCGAAGTCGTCCGCGGCGCGCGTGGGGACGGTCAGCTGCTCGCCGCCCGCGAGTTCGATCCCCGGCCCGTAGGAGATGTACGTCGGCTCGTGGACGGCGACGGTGTCGCCCGGGTCGACCAAGGCCCGGAAGGCGAGGTCGACCGCCTCGCTCGCGCCGGTCGTGACGAGGACCTCCGACTCCGGCTCGTACGACTGGTCGTAGCGCTCGTGGTGGGCGGCGACTCGCTCGCGGAGCGCCGCCATCCCGCGGTTCGCGGTGTAGGAGGTCTTCCCGCGTTCGAGCGAGTCGATCGCGGCGGTCCGGGCGGCCCACGGCGCAGAGAAGTCCGGCTCCCCGACCCCGAGCGAGATGACGTCGTCGCGCGCCTCCGCGAGCTCGAAGAACTTCCGGATCCCCGACTCCGGCAGGGTGTTCGCGCGGTCCGAGAGCCTCATGGCGACACGGAGAGGCGGTCGTCGTCGTCGCCGTCCTCGAACCGGATCCCGCCGTCCTTGTACGTCTCCATGATGTAGTGGGTCACCGTCTGGGTGACCGCCGGCATCGGCGCGACCTGCTCGGAGATGAACTCGGAGACGTCCTGCATGTTCTCTCCGAGCACCTCGACGGCGAAGTCGTAGTCGCCGGAGACGAGGTGTAAGGCGTCGACCGCGGGGAACTTCGCGATCCGGTCGGCCACCTGCTCGTACCCCGTCTCGCGGTCGAGTTCGACGTTGATCTCGACGACCGCGCGGATCTTCCCCTCCTCGACGCGGTCCCAGTCGACGACGGCCTGATAGCCGTGGACGACGCCGTCGCCCTCCAGCGCGTCGATCGCGTCCGCGACCGCGTCCGCGTCGAGGCCCGTCTGGGCCGCGATGTCGTCGATGTCCTCGCGGGCGTTCCGCGCCAACACGTCGAGTACCTCGCGCTCGGCGTCCATACTCGTAAATTACGCGGGGGCGGTTTATGAGTAGCGACGGGCGCAACACGGGCGAACCGCGCGTCGCGCTCGTCACGGCCGCGACGCGTCGCCTTCCGGCATCCGCACGGCTTTCCGCGTGGCGCGAGATCGGTCGCTCATGGCTTCGGAGATCACCGGCAGGAGCGAGACGTTCGACGTCGGCGGCAAACTGACCGTCAACCGCCTCGGCTTCGGCGCGATGCGGATCACGGGCGAGGACATCATCGGCCGCCCCGAGGACGAAGACGACGCGAAGGAAGTACTCAAGCGCGCGGTCGACCTCGGCGTCGACTTCATTGACACCGCCGACTCCTACGGGCCGGGCGCCTCCGAGCGGCTGATCGGCGAGGCGCTCGGCGACCCCGACGACGCCGTCGTCGCCTCGAAGGCCGGCCTGATCCGCAACCGCGAGGGCGAGTGGCTCCCCCACGGCGACCCGGACTTCCTGAAGAACCAGGTGCTGTGTAGCCTCGACCGGCTGGGAACCGACACGATCGACCTCTACCAGTTCCACCGCCCGGACCCGGACACCGACTTCGAGAAGTCGGTCCACGCGTTCGCGGAGATGAAAGACGCCGGGCAGGTCGCGCACGTCGGCCTCTCGAACGTCACCGTCGAGCAGTTAGAGACCGCCACGGATATCGTCGACGTCGCCACGGTCCAGAACCGGTACAACGTCGGCCACCGCGACGACGAGGACGTGCTGGCCGCCTGCGAGGAGAAGGGCGTGGGGTTCATCCCGTGGGGACCGATGTACGCGGTCGACGACGAGGAGTCCGCCGAGGCCATCGACGAGGTGGCCGAGCGGCGCGACGCGACGACCCGACAGGTCGCGCTCGCGTGGCTGCTCGACCACTCCGACGTGACGCTCCCGATCCCGGGCACGTCGAGCGTCGAACACCTCGAATCGAACCTCGCGGCCGCGGACCTGTCGCTGGCCGACGAGGACCTAGCCGCGCTGAACGGGATCGACCCGCAGTAAGAAACGGGCGGCTCACCCCGGTCTAGGGCTCACTCGACCGTCTCCACGTCGGCCATCTCGGCGACTTTCAGCGCGGTCGCGACGTTGAACCCGAGCCCCAGCGGCGCGGCGACGACCGCAGCGAGCAGGGCGCCCGCGGGCCCAGCGTGCGTCAGGAGGCTCAGCGGAACCGAACAGAGCGCCGTGACGAGTGCGACGGCGAGGAAGAAGCCAAGGGGCTGGCGACGGGCCGTGAGTTCGCGCGCCCGCCGGGCTGCGGACTCGATGCCGCGGTCCTCCAAGGCGAGGACGTACACCGTCGGGAAAAACAGGTACGAGAGCACGAGCGCCGCGAGAACCGCGGCCACGAACAGCGGCGGGACGATGAGCAGCGGGAGGAAGACGGCCGCCAACCCGACGATAGCGATTGCTTCGAGGAGAATCATCCGGACACCGAACCGGCGCACGCCCGCGGCGAAGTCGAACTGCCCGGTCGTGATCCCCTCGGCGATTGCGCCGAAGTAGCCCGCGCTCAGCGCGCCCGAGACGACGACGTACGCGCCGAGCAGCGGGGCGAGGAGCGCGACCGACTCTACGGTGCCGAACGGGACCGACACCGACAGCCCGCCGCCGGTCGGCGACTCAATGAAGCTCCAGAGGTCGTACCGGTAGACGGGGAACGACGCCCGGATCGAGATCCCGTTCGTCCGCGACGCCGCCAGCAGGTCGCTCGCGTTCAACAGCGCGGTCGCGAGTGGGACGAGCGCGAGCGGGAGCAGCCGCGAGAGGTGCGCGAACGTGCGTTCGAAGATCGGTTCGGGAGCGGACTGCGCGCCGTCTGAGGGACCGGTGGAGGGCTCGGCCATGTCTCGGGGATCGCCTTCGACTCACAAAAGCGTCGGCCGTCCGCGGTAGCCGTCCGCACGCCGCGGTCGGATCCGGAAGTCGGGCGCGACGCTACTCCTCGAACGGGTTCGTCAGTTCGACCGTCTCCTCGCGGTCGGGCCCGACGCCGACGGCGTACACCGGGGTGTCGATCTCGGCGGCGAGGAACTCCAGGTACTCGCGGGCCGCCTCGGGTAAGGCGTCGTAGCCCGCCTCCGCGACCGCGGCCGAGTCGAACGGCTCCCACGTGTCGAGCGTCTCGTATATCGGCTCGCAGCGCTCCCACCGGTCGGTGGTGGTGGGGACGGTGTCGAGCTCCTCTCCCTCTAGCTCGTACCCCGTACACACCTTCAGCTCGTCGAGTCCGGCGAGCACGTCGACGTGGTTGACCGCGACCCCCGTGAACCCGGAGACGCGCGCGGCGTGGCGGAGCATCGGGAGGTCGAGCCAGCCGATCCTGCGGGGACGGCCGGTGACCGTCCCGAACTCGCCGCCCTTCTCGCGGATCTCGTCCGCGAGCGCCTCCTCGTCGGCGTCGCCGTCGAGTTCGGTCGGGAGCGGCCCCTCGCCCACTCGCGAGAGGTACGCCTTCACGATGCCGACGACCTCGCCGTCACCGACCGTCGTGACGCCGAGTCCGGACCCGACGGCCGCGCCGCCGGCGGTCGGATTCGAGGAGGTGACGAACGGGTAGTTCCCGTGGTCGACGTCGATGTGCGTTCCCTGTGCGCCCTCGAAGAGAATCTCGTCGCCCGCCTCGTGGCGGCGGTGGAGGTAGTCGGAGCAGTTGACGGTCATCCCCTCGTCGGCGAGGCGCTCGCCAATGGCGGCGAACTCCTCGTGGAGCGCGTCGACGTCGAACGCGGCGGCGCGGTCGTCGGCGGCGTCGACGTCGAGTCCGTACACGTCCTCGACGAGCGCGCGCTTCTGCGGGACCGCGTACTCCAGCTTGTCGCGGAGCGCGTCGGGGTCGAGCAGGTCCGCGATCCGGACCCCGCGGCGCCCGGCCTTGTCCTCGTAGGTCGGGCCGATGCCGCGGCCGGTCGTGCCGACCTCGTCGCCGGCGTCCTCGTCGGCCTTGACCTCCTCTTCGATCCCGTCCAGCACGCGGTGGTACGGCATGATGACGTGCGCGCGGCGGGCGACGCGCACGTCCGGGTCGAGTCCGCGCTCGCGGAGGTCGTCGATCTCGGTGAACAGCGTCTTCGGATTGACGACGCAGCCGTTGCCTAAGATTCCGACGGTTCCCCGGACCGCGCCGCTGGGAACCAACGAGAGCTTGTACTCCGCGCCGCCTTCGACGACGGTGTGGCCGGCGTTGTCGCCGCCCTGATAACGGACTACGACGTCCGCGTCCCCTCCCCATCGGTCGACGAGCGCGCCCTTGCCCTCGTCGCCGAGCTGGGAGCCGACGATGGTGAGTGTCATACGACCTGCCGGTTCCCCGCGGGGGGTAAAACCGATTACGGTCTGTGACCGCGAGACCACCACGGAGGTGGATCACACTTGAGCCGCTTCGCTGCCGATACCCTCGTTCGTGTATCGTCCCCGTTTCGACCGAAGGCGCCCGCGTTCCCGCCGTCCGCGGCGACGAAGGGACGTCCGCCGTGCCGCGATCGAACACGTTAATTACTGGCACGTCGAAGCGTTCGGTCACGCGGTTCGCGGCCGCCGTCCCGGCCGCCGACAGCAACTTTTAAACGGGGGCATGACGAGTTAACATGTGCCATGATAGATCGACTAGAGAAGGAGGTAGACATGCTGGAACGTCACCTCCAAGTCCTGCGGATGGTCATCGAAAACGAGCCGATCGGCATCGTGAAGATGTCGAACGAGACCGGCTACCCGCACCACAAGGTGCGGTACTCGCTTCGCGTCCTCGAAGAGGAGAACCTCATCGAGCCGTCCAGTCAGGGCGCGATCACCACGGAGCGGACCCACGAGTTCGTCGACGAACTCGACGAGAAGCTCGACGAGACCGTCGACAAGCTCGGCTCCATGCGGATCGACGACGCCGCCGAACTCGAGAACTGACGCCGCTTTCGATTTCGCCCGACGACGACGCAGCGTTTTCTCTCCGTGCGCGACGCCGACTTCGAGACGCCTACAGGTCGGGGACCGTCATGTGGAAGCCGCCGTCGCGCGCCTCGACGAGGCACAGGTGGTACCCCCGCTTGCGCGATAGCTTCACGAAGCTCGCTCGTTTCGACCGGCTGAGCAGGCCGCCGCCGACCGCGTCGCTGGCGGTCTCTAAGGCGCCCGGCTCGAAGAAGCTCTCCGTCACCGCGAACGCGCCGGCGAACGTCTCGTTCGAGTCCGCGACGTCGCGTCCGTTCTCGACGAGCGACTCCAGCGTCCCCTCCGCCGTGGGGTCCCGGCTGTCGTTCAGGTCGGCGACGAACAGGGGATGTCCCATCCGGTCGCGCAACACGAGATCGAACGCCCGCTGTTCGCGGGTCTCCTCGCCGCCTTCCCGGAGCTGGATCGACACGGTCCCCCCGATCTCGGCGCGGTCGATCTCGGGGAGCGCGTCGTAGAGGTCGCGGAGCTTCCCCTCGTTTCCGGTCCCGCGGACCTCGAACGGGAGGTCCTCGACGAGCCACCGGGTGAACCCGTACTCGATGGTGTCCTCGAGGAACTCCTCGAACGGCCGCCCGTCCACCGCCAGCCCGTCGGTCTCGAAGCTCGTGTGGTGTTCGACCCGCAGGTTCTCGCGGAGCGCCTCGCGGTCGACGCCTCCCTCGTGAGCGTCGGCCAGCGTCGCACCCTCCTTCGACTCGTACCTGATGAACAGGTTCGTCCCGTTGCGCGCCTCGGGGGGCGTGAGCGTCCGCTCCGCGTCCGGGAGCCGCTCTTTCGCGTTCGAGAGCTCGCGGCGAAGCCGGTCGCGCTCCTCTCTGAGGTCGTCGGTCTCGGCCTCGAGCCGCTCGACTTCGTCGGCCAGATCGTCGCGCTCGGCCCCGATTTCGTCGCGTTCGGCCGCAAGCCGCTCGACCTCGTCGGCCAGCGACTGTCGCTCCGTTTCGGTCTCCTCCAGGGCGGTTTCGAGCTTCCGGATCCGATCCTGGTCCGCGCTGCCAGTCGCACCACCGCCCGCGTCGCGCTTCGAGACCGCCGACGGCGTCGACGCCGACCGCCCGGTCGAACGGGGCGACGGCGACCCGCCGTTCGCTCCCGACGAGCCCCGCTCGGACCGAGCGCGTTCGTCGACCGACCGAGAGCGCTGCGACGACGCGTCGCGTCGGTCGTCCGTCGCACGGTCCTCGTCGCCCGCCTCGGAGGGGTCGAGCGCCGGGATCGACTTCTGTTCGCGCCACTCGGCCTCCTCCGAGAAGACATCCTCGGAGTCTGGCGCGTCGGCGGCGTCCGGGTCGACCCCGCGCGAGTCGGCGGGGACTTGACCGGCGCCGTCGTCGTCTTCGATCCGGACCGCGGCCGGTCCCGCCCCGTCGGCGTCGCCGGCCTCGCCGCCCGCCTCCGCGTCGTCGGCCGGGACGCCCCCGGCTTCGGCTCCGTTCGAGCGGTCCGCCGCGGTCGCCCCGCCGTTCCGGGCCGACCCCGCCGGGTCGGAACCTCGGCCGTCGGTCGGACCGGTGGCAGCGGGGTCCGTCGGGGTGCCGGCGTCGTCCTCGGTCGCCGGCTCCCCCTCGTCGCCGTCCTCCGCCTCGCGGTCGATTCCGACGTCCTCGACGCCGGCGGCCGGCTTCTCGTCCGCGTCGCTCGGGTCCGCGTCCGCGTCGGTTGCGGCGCCCGAGTCGGACGCGCCGTCGGCGTCGGTCGCGGCCGCGGAGTCGCTCGCGCCGTCCCCGTCCGGGAGCGGCCGAACGTCGAGGTCGACCTCGTAGACGGTGTAGATGCCGACCTCGTCGGCGGCGAGGTCGAACGCCTCGTCGCCGGTCTCCAGCCGTCGGGCGTTGCCGACGTACGCCGCCGCCATCGACTCGCCGCCCGTGTAGGCGACGTAGTAGTCGCCGGAGAGGACGTTCTCCGACAGCTCGATGTAGCCGGTGAACCCCCCCTGCGAGAGCTTGCGGTCGGCCTCGGTCAGCGGCGTGTCGTTGGTGTAGTACTTCGCCCGCGGCTCGCCGCCCAGCTCCTGCATCGCGAAGAGCACGGGGAGCGCGTCGTCCGGGGCCCGGTAGACCGTCCCCGAGGCGTCGGCGAAGGCGTCGAGCGTCCCGTCGACGACGCCGACGACCTGCCCGTCGACGAGGAAGAGCCAGCCGGTCCCGTCCGTCGCCGCGCCGGAAAACCCGTCGCTGACGACCCGTCCGAGCCCCGCGAACCCGTCGGAGAACGAGCGGTCGTCCCACTCGGCAATCGCTTCCCTTCGCTGTGCGTCCATCCTTGGGTTTACGTCGCCAACACCGCCTCAAATACCTTCCGGAGCGTGAGACGGCCGTCTGACGCCGCGACGACCCTCGATCAGTCGTCGTCGACAGCGGCGATCGCCTCCCGGCCGAGGTCGACGACGTCCTCGGGGAGGTCGCTCGCCGCGAGTTCGGCGGGCGCGTACCAACGCCAGCGCTCCGGGTCGACCTCGTCGTCGCCGTCGGGGGCGATCGCACGGTCGTCGACCCGCGCGTAGTAGAGGTGGTCGACGTGCTGGTGGCCGACCGAGCCGTCCTCGTGGACGTTGATGTCGTGGAGCATGAGGTGCGCCGGCTCCGGAAGGCCGCGAGTGTTCGGGCCCGTAATCGACGACTCGGTCGCGATCAGCTCGGGGTTCAGCCCCGTCTCCTCGCGGACCTCGCGGCGCGCGGCCTCGTGTGGGAGTTCGTCGCGGTCGACGTGGCCGCCGGGCGGCAGCCTGATTCCCAGCCGCTCGTGCTCGTGAAGCGCGGTCGCCCCGTCGTTGACGATGTACGTCGTCGCGGTGAAGTGACGCGTCGTCTCCATGGGTTCGGGTGGCGACGCGTCGCCTTCGCGGTTTCGGCTCGGACGAACGCCGAGACGAGAGCGAGACGCGTCAGAAGAGGGGCGTCAGAAGAGGGACGTCAGAAGAGGGACGTCAGAAGAGGGGCGTCAGAAGAGGGACGTCAGTTCAGCGCGACCGAGTCCTCGGCCTCGAGGAGCTCGTGGTACCGGTTTCGGATGGTGACCTCGCTGATGTTCGCGACCTCGCTCACCTCGCTCTGGGTCACCTTCTCGTTGACGAGCAGTGAGGCGGCGTAGACGGCGGCGGCGGCGAGCCCGACCGGCGACTTCCCGGAGTGGATCCCCTGTTCCTTCGCCGTGTCGAGCAGGCTGCGGGCGCGGCGCTCGGCCTCGTCCGAGAGGCCGAGGTCGGAGGCGAACCGCGGGACGTAGCTCTCGGGGTCCGCGGGCTGGATCTCCAGTTTCAGCTCGCGGACGACGTATCGGTACGTCCGGGCGATCTCGTCTTTCTCGACCCGGGAGACGGCCGCTATCTCGTCGAGGCTGCGCGGCGTTCCCGCCTGCCGGGCGGCCGCGTACAGCGACGACGTCGAGACGCCCTCGATGGAGCGACCGGGGAGCAGGTCCTCGTCGAGCGCGCGGCGGTAGATGACGCTAGCGGTCTCGCGGACGTTGTCCGGGAGGCCGAGTGCGCTGGCCATGCGGTCGATCTCACCGAGCGCCTGCTTGAGATTGCGCTCCTTGGAGTCGCGGGTGCGGAACCGCTCGTTCCACGTCCGCAGCCGCTGCATCTTCTCGCGCTGGCGGCTGGACAGCGACTTGCCGTAGGCGTCTTTGTCCTGCCAGCCGATGTTCGTCGAGAGCCCCTTGTCGTGCATCATGTTCGTCGTCGGGGCCCCGACCCGCGACTTGTTATCCTTCTCCTTGGAGTCGAACGCCCGCCACTCCGGCCCGCGGTCGATCTCGTCCTCCTCGACGACGAGCCCGCAGTCGACGCAGACGGTCTCGCCGTGTTCCGTGTCCGTCGCTAACTGGCCGCCGCACTCGGGACACCGAAGCTCCTCTTCCTCGGTTTCCGACTCGGTCTCGCTCTCGTCGTCGACGGTCTCTGCCGTGTACGTTCGAAGGTTCTCGCTCATTGGTTTGGTACTGGAGGGAACAACGGAACCGAGGGACGAATCTCGGCGTTTTCCTCACCTTCGGGTAAGTGACCCAAATACTTAAATGTTCGCGTGTTTGGTACCGCGGAGACACGCCCGAAAACGAAGTGTACAACCCTGTAAGACTCGGTATTTTCGAGGGGTCGAGCGGAAGGTGGTCGAGAGCGAAAGTCCCGGTGGCTGAGCGGGATATAATATATAGGCGTTTCGCGGGTCGCCGGCGGCGGCCGCGCTGCCAGCGGGTTCCGCGAGGGCAACCGCTTTGAGCGTCCCCCGAGCATGGTCCGACATGAACCGAGCGCGACTCGACGACCGGCTCGCGGCCCTCGACACGGACGGCTACCTGTTCGACGCCTCGCAGGAGGACGCCAACCAGCTGTACCTCTCCGGGTTCACCGGTCCGGACCCGTTCCTCACGCTGTACGCGGACGGCGAGGTCCACGTCCTCGTCAGCGGGCTGGAGTACGGCCGCGCGACGACCGAGGCGTCCGCCGACACGGTCGAGCGGCACGCCGACTACGGCTACGAGTACGGCGGCCGCGAGGCCCGCAACGACATGTACGCCGAGTTCGTCCGCGACAAGGGGATCGACTCCGTCTCGATGCCCCCGCGCGGCCCGGTCGGCACCGCCGACGCCCTCCGCGAGCGCGGTATCGAGGTCGCGGTCGACACCGACGACCGGCTTCAGGAGGTCCGCGCGGTGAAGACCGACGAGGAGATCGACGCGATCCGCGAGGCGCAGAAGGCGAACGAGGCGGCGATGCGAGCGGCCGAGGACCTGATCGCCGGCGCCGACGTGGCCGGGGAGGACGCCCCCGCGGACGGCGTCGTCGAGCCCGGCGTCCTGCTTCACGAGGGCGAGCCGCTCACCAGCGAGCGGGTGACCGAGAAGATAGAGGTGACGCTCCTGCGACACGGCTGCGCGCTCGACGAGACGATCGTCGCCGGCGGCTCGCAGGCCGCGGACCCCCACGACCGCGGCTCCGGGCCCCTGCGAGCGGACGAGGCGATCATCGTCGACATCTTCCCGCGCTCGAAGGCGACGAAGTACAACGCCGACATGACGCGGACGTTCTGCGTCGGGGAGCCGGCCGAGGCGCTCCGCGAGTGGTACGACCTCACCGAGCGCGCGCTGGACGCCGCGCTCGACGCCGTCGAGCCGGGCGCGACCGGGGAGGACGTCCACGCCGCCGCCTGCGAGGTGTACGAGGAGGCGGGCGAGCCGACGTTCCGCACCGACCCGGAGACGGAGACCGGGTTCATCCACTCGACCGGCCACGGGATCGGCCTCGACGTCCACGAGTCGCCGCGGCTCGCGAGCGGCGGCGGCGAGCTGGAGCCGGGTCACGTGATCACCGTCGAGCCGGGCCTCTACGACCCCGACGTGGGCGGCGTCCGGATCGAGGACCTCGTCGTCGTCACCGAGGACGGCCACGAGAACCTCACCGACTACCCGGTCCGGTTCGCGGCGGAATAGGCCCCGGCCCGTGCGGTCGGGGGGCCTCGGTCCGTGTGCCCGAGGAATCCCCGGCTCGCCCGACCGAGTCAGCTACCGGCCCGCCCGACCGAGTCAGCTACCGGCCCGCCCGACCGAGTCAGCTACCGGCCCGTCCGACCGCGATCGGAAGCCGCTTTGACCCGTATCAGGTACGGCGACCGTGAACTGGCGGTACGAACACACGGCGCTCGCGCTCTGTACGCTCGCGTTCACGGGGACGATGGTGGCGCGACTTGTCGTCAGCCCGCTCGTCCCGGATATCACGGCGCAGTTCGGCGTGACCAACGGCACCGTCGGCCTCGCGCTCAGCGGGATGTGGCTCACCTACGCGCTGGCGCAGTTCCCCTCCGGCGTGTTGGGCGACCGGTACGGCGAGCGGCGCGTGATCCTCACCGCGGTCGGCGCCACCGCCGTCGCCTCCGTCCTCCTCGCGGCGTCGCCGTCGATCGCCGCGTTCGCCCTGTTCGCGGCGGCGCTCGGCGCGGGCGCCGGGCTTCACTACTCGGTCGCGACGACGTTCCTCACGCGGCAGTTCGACAACACCGGCCGGGCGGTCGGCGTCCACGTCGCCGGCGGGCCGCTCGCGGGCTTGGCGGCCCCGCCGGCCGCCGCGCTGGTCGGGTCGCGGTACGGCTGGCGCGCGGGCGTCCTCCTCGGGGCCGTCGTCGCGGTCCCGGTGTTCGCCCTGTTCGCGTGGCGGGTCAAGCCGACCGAGCCGCTCCGCCCGGACCAGCCGATGGGCGAGCGGTTCGCGCTCGGGCCGCTGGCAGAACTGCTCTCGCGGCCGCGGATCCTCTACACGACCGCGCTGGCGACGATGGGCGCGTTCACGTGGCAGGCGACCGCCTCCTTCCTCCCGACGTTCCTAGAGGTCGGGACCGGCCTGTCGAGCGCGCTGTCGGCGCTGCTGTTCTCCGTGTACTTCCTCGTCCACGGCGGCACCCAGCCGGTGACCGGGGCGGTGTCCGACCGGATCGGCCGCGACGCCACCGCGATGGTGACGATGGGGGCCGGCGTCCTCGGCTACGGGGGCCTCGTCGCGGCCGCGACGCTCGACTTGGATCTCTTCGCGGTGGTCCCGGCGGTCGGTCTGGTCGGACTGGCGATGTCGTGGGGCGCGCCGGTCCAGTCGCGGTTCATGGACCTGCTGTCCGACGAAGAGCGCGGCGCCGGCTTCGGCCTCGTCCGGACCGCGTACATGGTGACCGGCGCGTCGGGCAGCGTCGTCGTCGGCGCCGTCTCCGACGCCACGGGCTGGGCCGTCGCGTTCGGACTGCTCGCCTGCGTGATGGCGCTCGGGCTGGCGACGCTCTCGGCCAACCGGCTGTTGGACCTCGGCTACTGAGCCGGGACGGACGCAAAACGAGGGCGGGACGCGCGGCGACTCAGAGCCGGTCGTCTTCGATGCTTCCCGGGTCTTCGGCGGTGTCGAACATGTTGTTCTCGGCGCCGTCGAGCATCTCGTCGCGCCGGTCGTCGTCGACGACGCTCACGTTGTACGCCTCGATGCCGGACGCGATGAGGTCCTCCGCCGCCTGCTCCTCGGTGACGAACTCCTCTTCGGCCAGCTGCTGAAACTCCGCGTACACGTCGTCCGAGAGGTTCAGTTCGAAAGTGGGCATACCTCCCGTTCCGACCGGACGCTTTTAAATTGATCCCTCGTCTCGCGGTCGACGGCGACGGGACGCGTCGGCGGGTTCGTTCGGACCGTGCGAGGACGTCCCGAACATCTGCGGGGTCAGGGGTACCCCGACGGGACGACAAACAGCAGACATGCCCGGCTTCCCGTCTCCCTTCGGCTCCGACGACGACGACCTGTTCGACGGCTACGACGAGTTCGTCGACGACGACCTCCCGCGTCCGGGCGCGTTCCTCGACGGCCACGACGTCCTCGCGGGGGCGGACCACCTCGCGTTCCACCGGCTCACCCGCGACTGCTTCGAGGAGCGGAAGGTGTACGACATGACGTTCGACTACAACCTCGCGCGGCTGAACCTCGATACGCGCCACGGGGACGCCGGGTTCCGCTACGCCGTCGAGCGCGGCGACGCCCCGGACGCGGTCCATCCCGCGGACGTCGACGCGGCCGCCTTCGACGGCGGCGTCGACCGCGTCCTCCGCGCCGAGTTCACGCCGACGACGGCGTTCTGCCCGCAGACGCACACGCTGACGATCGGCGCGTTCCGGGCGTGGAACGGGCTCTCCGACCGCCACGAGTACGACCTCGTCCGGGTCCGCGCGGCCCCGATGCACAACCAGAGCGAGGCGGTGAACGACCGGCTCGCAGAGTTGGAGTCGGCGTACCTCGAAACGGGCGACGTAGAGGCCGAGTCGGACGACGGGGCCGGAGTCAGATCGAACCCGACGGGAGGAACGGGAGGTGCGAGTGGGCGGGGTCGCTCGACCGACGCGCCGTTCTGAAGGAGTCGGGGTCAGAGCGGGCGGATAGCGGTCGCGTCAGGCGCCGGCGGCCGCACGGGCGTCTCCGAGCGCCGCCGCACGACCCCCGATCATTTCTGTCTGCCGTGCGTTACACGGTTATGTACGATTCGTGTCTCCGAGAGGGGGCGAGGATCGCCGACTGCCGACCAGAGAGGACAGGGCGCTCATGACCGGTGAGAAGACGGATCGACCCGGTCGGCTCCGCCGGTCGCGGGTCGCGTTGACACTGTACTTCCGACGCCTGTTGTCGCCACCGCTCCCGGGAGACGGACTGCTGTTGTTCGGATTCCTCGAAGGTGTGGTCGGGTGGGGGCTTTCCTGGGCGTTCAGTCGGAACCCGGGCCTCGCTCCCTTCGGATTGGTCCAGTCGATCGTCGCCGTCTGGATCGTGTTGACCGCCGGGATCGTCTTCTTCGGCGTGACCTACACGTCACCGACCGTGCGCCGGAACCGCGTCTGGTTGATCTGGGGCGGCCTGAACGTCGCTGCGACCGTGGTCAACGTCGGCGCCCTCGTCGGGGTCGTTCCGCCCGCCGTGGAACGGTACGCGTACTGGCACCCGTGGCTCGCGGCGATCGGGATCGGCTACCTCATCACGGCGCTGTACAACTGGGAGAGCCCGCAGATACGGCAACAAGAACGCGTCGTCTACGCGGTCACGGGCGTGGCGACGCTCGGGCTCCTCGCTGGGAGCCTCGGTCCACTGCGCGCGTTCGTCACCCTGAATATCTTCGCGATCGGTGCGGTCGTTCACCTCGTGCCGATCGGCCACGACGTGCTCGCCGACGCCGCGCTCATCGCCCGCCGACAGTGACTCGACTATCGCGGTTCAAACGACGACTACCGAGACCCTAACGCCTTACACAGCATGTACGAGACAATCCTCTTTCCGACCGACGGCAGCGAGGCAACGATCCGCGCCTCGAAACACGCGTTCAGTCATGCGGAGCGGTACGACGCGGAGATACACGTCCTCTCGATCGTTGAACTCGCCAGCGGACTCGGAACCGCCGGACGCGACGAGACGGAACTCGACGAGCGGCGCGCCGACCGGGTCTCGGCGGCCGAACGGATCGTCTCGGAGACCGCGCCCGATGGGGTCGAGGCGACGATCGCAGTCGAGTTCGGCAGTCCCGCGAGGGTGATCGCGGAGTACGTCGAAGAGAACGCGATCGACCTCGTGGTGATGAGCACGAAGGGCCGGAGCGGAGCGGAGCGAATCGTCTTCGGCAGCATCACCGACGAGGTCGTCCGGCACGCGAACGCTCCCGTGCTCGCGGTTCAGCGATGACCCGTCGCCCATCGCCGACACGGTCGCTCAGAGGTCGCTCCAAGCGCCGAGGAACCGCTGGACCGCGGTGAGGTGGCCGACGACGGCGAACAGCGCGAGCAGCAGGCCGACGACGTTCAGCCCGGCGACGACCGGCGCGGCGTAAATCGCGGCGACCACGCCGACGATACCGGACAGCGCGAGCCGGTCGGCCCGCCCGAGGAGCCCGCCGTACTCGCGGCCGATGCCGACCGCCTGGATTTGGGTGCCGAGGTAGGAGGTGAGGAGGACGCCGGTGACGGCGGCGAAGCCGAGCGCGTACGCCTCGATCCCCGCGGTGAACCCGGCGATGATCGCCACGTCGGCGTAGCGGTCGAGGACGTGGTCGAGGAAGTCGCCGCCGTCGGAGGCGACCCCCTGATGGCGGGCGAGCGCCCCGTCGACCACGTCGAGCCACCCGTTGAGGAGGACGAGCAGCGCGCCGGCCGCGTACAGCGGCGCCGACCCGGCGGCGAAGGCGGCGGCGGCCCCGACCGCGACGAGGAAGGCGAGCACGCTCACCTGGTCGGGCGAGAGACCGAGCCTGTCGGCCGCCGACACCCACGGGCCGAGCAGGCGGTCCGCCACGGAGCGGTACTGGTCGAGGGTCATCTAACGTCCCGACGCTCGCGGCCGGCTCATATATAATCGATGAAGTCCACGGTGCCCGCGCTCGGCTCGCGTTCCCCCTCGACCGCCGCGCGGATCGCGTCCGCCACCGCCTCGGGGTCGCGGTCGGTGGCGTCGACCTCGTAGACGTTCTCGACCCCGTGCTCGTCGACCGCCTCCGAGAGGATCACGTCGAGGGCCTCACTTTCGGCGTTCTCCGCGGCGGTCTCGGGCGACTCGCCCCGCGCTTCGAGCCGGGAGTCGATCGCCTCCGGGCGACAGCGCAGGACGACCACGCGGTCGACGTCGAACCGGTGCGCGAGATGGGAGTCGAGGACGCCGGACCAGTCTCCGAGGTCCTCGCGGACCGCGTCGAGGTCGGCAACGAGCGTGTCGCGGTCGTCGTCGCGCTCGGTCCAGAGGTCGTCGTCCGACTTGATCCGGTCGTTGAGGTGGATCACGTCGTACTCGCCTTCGAGCAGCGCCGTCGCGGTCGACTTCCCGGTCCCGGGGGTGCCCGTGACCGCGACGCGGTCGGCGCGGGCACGGTCGGCGCCGGCGTCGGCGTCCACCGCGGTCTCGGCGTCCGCCGCGGTCTCGGCGTCCGCCGCGGTCTCGGCGCCCGCCGCGGCTTCGGCGTCGGAGCGGTCGCTCACGCGCTGACACCGAGTCCGAGGTCGGCCAGCGTCTCGTTGAGCAGGTCGACCGCCTCGCGGGTCTCCTCGCGGGTGCCCGTCGAGATCCGGACGTGCTCCGGGAGGCCGAACGAGGTACAGTCCCGGATGATCACGCCGCGCTCTTGGGCCGCCTCTGCGACGTGCTCGCCGTCGCCGACCGCGGCGAGGACGAAGTTCCCCGCGGAGTCGACGGTCGGGGCGTCGAGTTCGGCCGCGATGTACTCGCGGGCCCAGCGGGCCGTCTCGATCGACTGCTCCACGTGGTCGTCGTCGTCGAGCGCGGCGAGCGCGGCCCGGCAGGCCAGTTCGTTTGCCGCGAACGGCGTGTTGACGCGGGCGTACGCCTCGCCCCACGCCTCGGGGACCACGCTGTAGCCGATCCGGAGCCCCGCGAGGCCGTACGCCTTCGAGAAGGTGCGCAGGACCGCCACGTCGTCGCGCCCGTCGACGAGCGGGATCGCGCTGTCGACGTCCGAGAACTCGCCGTACGCCTCGTCGACGACGACGAGCGTCTCCTCGGCGGTCGCGTCCGCGATCGCCTCCACCTCGTCGAGCGGCATCGTCGAGCCGGAGGGGTTGTGCGGCGAGGTGACGTAGACGATCCGCTCGCCGCCGTAGGCGGCCAAGACCGTCTCCGCGTCCTGCGAGAAGCCGTCGGCGGGGGAGAGGTCGTACTCGGACACCTCCCCGTGGTGATACCGCGACGACATCGCGTAGTAGGCGAAGCCGGGGGTCGGAACAAGCACCTCGTCGCCCGGCTCCAGGGCGGCCCGCGAGAGGTAATCGATCGAGCCGTCGGCGCCCGGCGACACCCACACCTGCTCGTCGTCGACGTCCCACTTCTCCGCGAGCCTCGCGGTGAGGTCGGTGTGCGAGGACTTCGGGTACTGGTTCACCCGGTCGGCGTGGTCGCGGATCGCCTCGACGGCCGCCGGACTCGGGCCGTGCGGGTTCTCGTTCGAAGAGAGCTTGATGAGGTCGTCGGGGTCGATCCCGCGCTCGCGGGCGACCTCCTCGACGCCCCGCCCGGGCACGTACGGCGAGTGATCGGAGAGATCCCGTGGCTGCATGCCCGGGAGTCGGTGGCCGTCGGGCTTAAGGGTGGTCTTGGCGGCCGGCCGCTCACGGCGACGAGCCGGAGTCCGCCAGCCGCCGCTCCGCCTCCGCGACGACGTCGGGGCGTCCCGCGAGGTCAACGGCAACCGTCTCACCCGCGTAGTCGACGCCCGCGACGACGCCCCGGTCGTACGCCCACGAGAGCGCGGCCTGCGCGTCGCCGCCGTTCGGGACCTCCGCGGTCGCCGTCGCCGTCGGGAGCGCGTCCGCCACCGCGTCTGCGAGGGCAGCGAGGCCCGTCCCGTCGCGCGCGCTGACCGGGACGGGGGCGCGGAGGGCGTCGACGACCGGCGACTCCCGGGGGTCGAGGTCGGAGACGGCGTCCTCGTACGCCTCGACCGCGGCGGCGAGTCCGTCGGCTCCGGCCGCGTCCGCCTTGGACAGCACGGGGATCGCCGGACCGTCGGTCGCCTCGACGGCCGACAGCGACGCCCGGAGCTTCCGCCGGAGGTCGGCGGGGTCGTCGCTCGCGTCCGCGACGAGCAGCGCGCAGTCCGCCGCCCGGACCGCGTCGAGGGTCGTCCGGAACGAGCGCAGCGCCTCGTGCGGAAGCCCGTCGAGGAAGCCGACGGTGTCGGTGAGCAGGGTCCGTCGGCCGCCGATCGTCGCCCGCCGCGTCGTCGTCGAGAGGGTCTCGAACGGGCGGTCGGCGGCCGCGAACGCCTCCTCGTCGTCGACCTCGCCGGCGAGTCGCCGCGCGAGCGTCGACTTGCCGGCGTCGGCGTAGCCCGCGACGGCGACCAGGTCGAAGCCGGCGTCCCGGCGCTCCGCCCGCCGCGCCGCCCGGTCGTCCGCGATTTCGTCGAGCGCGCGCTCCGCGGACTCGATGCGCCTCTCGACGTCGCGGACGCGGCCGTCCCCCTCCGGTCGGAGCCGCACGTCCTCGCTCGCGTCGCGGGCGACGGCCTCCCGGAGTCGGGGGAGCTCGTAGCGCAGCCGCGCCAGCTCCAGCTGTCTGTCGGCGGCCCGGGAGTCGGCGGCGCCGGCGAAGAGCTCCAAGGCGAGCCGCGGGCGGTCGATCACCGCGGTCCCGGTCGGAAGGAGGTCGCCCAGCGAGAACGTCTGGCCGGGCGATAACCCCCCGTCGTAGATCACTGCCTCGGCGCCGACGTCGGCCGCGAGCCGCATCAGGTCCTCGGCCTTCCCGCGACCGAGGCCGTACGTCGGGTCCTCGCGGCGGCGCTGGCTGACCTCACCGACCACCGCGTAGCCGGCCGCGACGGCCAGTTCACGGATCTCCGTCGTGTCCGGCGGCTCGCCGTCGGCCCGCGCGGCGACGACGGCCGGCGTCGCGTCCGCGGCCGGGGCGTCGGCGTCGCTCCCTCGACCCGATTCGTCGGCGTCGTCCGTCGCGTCGTGGTCTCGTGACATTCGGTCGGGGCGCATCTGGTCGCCGGGAGGCGTCGGATCGCAGGGGACCGTTCACCGGAAACGAGGTGTGGTACCGAAGCCCAAAAAAGCCTGTCGAGGCCCGAAACCGAGGACGGGCGGCGCGGCCTTCAGGGGATCCGAACGTCGTGTTCGAGGGTGCCGACGCCCTCGACCTCCACCTCGACGGTGTCGCCGTCGGAGAGCGCGCCGACGCCCTCGGGGGTGCCCGTCGCGATCACGTCGCCGGGTTCGAGCGTGAGGTACGTCGTGATCTCCTCGATCAGCGTCGGCACGTCGAAGATCATGTGCTCGCGGTCGCTCGACTGCTTCGTCTCCCCGTTGACCCGGAGTTCGACGCTCGCGTCGGCGGGCACCTCGTCGGGCGTCGCGAGCACCGGACCCAGCGGCGCGGCGCCGTCGAACGCCTTTCCGCGCACCCAGTTCTGCTCGCGGTTCTGGTCGTCGCGGTTCGACACGTCGTTCATACAGGTGAACCCGGCGACGGCGTCCATCGCGTCCGCGGCGTCGACCGCCTTGCACTGCTCGCCGATCACGACGGCGAACTCCGCCTCCCAGTCGATCCGGTCTTTGCCGGCCGGGACGGTCACCGTGTCCCCGTGGCTCGCCACCGCGTTCGGGGGCTTTAAGAAGAGCAGCGGGCGGTCGGGCACGTCGTTGCCGAGCTCCTCGGCGTGGTCGGCGTAGTTGCGGCCGATACAGACGATCTTCGAGGGGTCGGTCGGCGCGAGCACGTCGATGTCCGGGTCGGAGAGCGCGTACTCCTCGCCGCCGAAGGCGACCGTGTCGGTCGCCGGGTCGTACTCGCCCTCGCGGATCGATCCGGCCGGGTCGCGGAACCGTGCGCGGTACATACGGGGTCGAACGGCCGGCCGCCCGAAAAGGGTTCGCGGAGGGGCAAGCCAAGACGGTGGTCGGAGAGACGAGCGGCGACGGCGACCGCCGAGTTCCCGCCGGTTCACTCGGCCGAGTCGGCCGCTTCGCGGACGGGCTCGTCGGCCTCCTCGCCGTCCGCGAGGTCGCCGTCCGCGAGGTCGTCGAGCGAGGGCTCGACGCGGTCGCCGAACACCTCGGACCGCGCGCAGTCGGCGCAGTAGTGGTTGTGACGGGTCGAGTGGGTCCGGATCGGGACGCCGGCGACGACCGTCTCGTCGCGGCGCCGCCTGACGAGGCCGCGCTCGAACTCCTCGCCGCAGACGACGCAGGCCTCGTCGACGGACTCGGGCGGCCGGACGATCCGGTCGTCGACCGTCCGCTGCCGACCGAACTCCGTGATCCCGTGGCGGCGGTCGAGCCGCCGGCGCACCGGCGGGGCCACGCCGAGGCCGAGTCCGGCGAACGCGAGTCCGATCAGCGCGGCGGGCGGGGAACCGATCATCGCCGCGAAGAAGCCGATCCAACCGCCGATCAGCAGCAGCAGCACGGCGATGAGGTACGCCGAGACGGTCTCCACCTGCGTCTTGTCCCCGCTACCGGGGGTGGGTTCGCGTGCGGGCGTCTCGTCGCCGCGGACGAGCCGACGGCGCTCGGCCAGCTTGGAGTAGTGCCACCAGCCGTACAGCAGGTTCCCGACCCCGCTGGTAGCGAAAAACAGGAGGATGTGGATCCCGACGGAACCGATCCCCCTGTCGACGAGGACGACGCGGTCGCCGTCGTCCCGCTCTATCTCCCAGCCGGCGTCGAGGTGGTCCTGTACCCGGCGGCGGAAGGCGTTGGAACTCTCTTCCGGGGTCGACGCCGCATGCGACGGAGAGGGGTCCGCGCCGCTCGGCCGCTGTGGCGCCTCGGTCGGACGCTCGGCCCCGACCGCGGTCGGCCCGCCGCTCGACCGCGACGCGCCGCAGTTGGAGCAGAACCGGTCGGCGTCGTCGAACGCCTCGCCGCACGCGGCGCAGTACGCGGGGTCGGCGGGGTCACCCAGGTCGGCGCCGCAGTCGGGACAGAAGCCCGCACCGGCGGGCACCGCCTCGCCGCAGGTCGGACACGCGGCCGGGGGGGCGCCCGGGTCGCTGGTCTCGGAGGGCATCCGTCCGAGCGTTCGCGCTCGGCCCGGTTAATTGCTTTCGCCGCCGGGGACGGGCTCCGCGGCGTCGAGTTTTATTACGTCGCGACGAGACGTGCGGAACGGACCATGGAACTCACCTGGCACGGCCACTCCACGTGGCACGTCGTCGTCGAGGACACGGAGCTGCTGATCGACCCGTTCTTCGACAATCCGAAGACCGACGTCGACCCCGGGGAGCTGGACCCCGACTACCTCCTCTTGACCCACGGGCACGCGGACCACGTCGCCGACGCCGCCGAGTTCGAGGACGCCACCGTGGTCGCCACCCCGGAGCTCACGGCCTACGTTCAGGAGAACTTCGGCCACGAGCACACGCTCCCGGCCGGCGGGATGAACATCGGCGGCACCGCCGAGTGCGGCGACGCGTGGGTGACGATGGTCCGCGCGGACCACACGAACGGGATCGAGAACGACCCCGACTACTCGGCCGGCATGCCGGCGGGGTTTGTCATCGGAGACAAGAAGCCGACCCAGGAGTCGGACGCCGACTGCACCACGTTCTATCACGCCGGCGACACGGGCCTGATGTCCGAGATGGTCGACGTGATCGCGCCGTACCTCGAACCGGACGCGGCCGCCCTGCCCGCCGGCGACCACTTCACCATGGGGCCCGCGGGCGCCGGCATCGCCGCCGACTGGGTGGGCGCCGACGTCGTCTTCCCGATGCACTACGACTCGTTCGGGCCGATCGAGATCGAGACCCGCGAGTTCGTCAACGAGGTGAAGGCGGCGGGCGCCGCCGCCGAGCCGATCGTCCTCGACGGCGACGAGACGTACACGCTGGAGTAGCGCGAGAGGACCGCGGACGCCCCGTCGACAACGCGGGCGACGACCATCTTTTATAAACGGTAGCGCGACCTGAGAGCGCGGGGTCCGCGAGCGGCGTTCGCACCGTCCCCGGCGTACGCGGTTCCCGTTCCGCAACCGAGCCGTCGCACGCGGCAGCCGTAGAATACTATTCAGATCCGAATAAATATAATCCGCGCAGCGATAGATTCCGTTCGCCTCCGTCAGCACAAATATATTGAATATATTTAAATTAATAATAAACCAAAAGACTTCTAAATAAAAGTTGGTTAGGGCCGAATTGGTACGCCATGTCAACCGCTGATATGCGGGCCGTGATCCGGGGCGACGGCGGACGCTTCGTGTACGTCGTCTCCGCGCTCGCGGCGCTCAACGGACTCCTGTTCGGGTTCGATACGGGGATCATCTCCGGAGCCATCCTCTTTATCGACACCACCTTCGAACTGAGTCCCCTGATCGAGGGGATCGTCGTCAGCGGCGCGATGGTCGGCGCGGCCGCCGGGGCGGCCGTCGGCGGGCAGATATCCGACCGCATCGGCCGCAAGCGGTTCATCCTGATCTCGGCCGGGGTGTTCTTCCTCGGCTCGTTCCTCATGGCGGTCGCGCCGACCGTCGAGGTGCTCGTCGCGGGGCGGATGATAGACGGGGTCGCGATCGGGTTCGCCTCGATCGTCGGCCCGCTGTACATCTCCGAGATCGCGCCGCCGTCCGTCCGCGGCGGGCTCACGTCGCTGAACCAACTGATGGTCACCGTGGGGATCCTCTCGTCGTACTTCGTCAACTACGCCTTCTCCGGCTCCGGGTCGTGGCGGATCATGCTCGGCGCGGGGATGGTCCCCGCCGTCGTGCTCGCGGCCGGGATGGCCCGGATGCCCGAGAGCCCCCGGTGGCTCTACGAACGGGGGCGGACCGACGAGGCCCGCGCCGTCCTCCGTCGCACGCGCGACGGCGAGGTCGACTCGGAGCTGTCGGAGATCGAGACGACCGTCGAGGCCCAGTCCGACAGCGGGGTCCGCGACCTCCTCAGCCCGTGGATGCGCCCGGCGCTGATCGTCGGTCTCGGGCTGGCGGTCTTCCAGCAGATCACCGGGATCAACGCGGTGATGTACTACGCGCCGACCGTGCTGGAGTCGACCGCGTTCGGAAGCTCGCAGTCGATCCTCGCGTCGGTGGCTATCGGCGCCGTCAACGTCGTCATGACGGTCGTCGCGATTCTCCTCGTCGACCGCGTGGGACGCCGGCCGCTCCTGCTCGTCGGGACCGGCGGGATGATCGGGTCGCTCACCGTCGCCGGGCTCGTCTTCCAGTTCGCCGACCCGACCGGCGGACTGGGGTGGCTGGCGACGCTCACGCTCATCTCGTTCGTCGCGTTCTTCGCGATCGGACTCGGGCCGGTGTTCTGGCTGCTCATCTCCGAGATATACCCGCTCGCCGTCCGCGGGAGCGCGATGGGGATCGTGACCGTCGCCAACTGGCTCGCGAACCTCGCGGTGACGCTGTCGTTCCCGGTGCTGCTCGACGGGATCGGCACGCCGGCGACGTTCTGGCTGTTCGGCGCCTGTAGCGTCGTCGCCCTCCTGTTCACCTACCGGACCGTCCCCGAGACCAACGGCCGGACCTTGGAGGCGATCGAGGCCGACCTCCGGGGCGCGACCGGAATGACGGCGGACGCCTCCGGCGACGACTGACGCGCCGGAGGCTGCGGACCGCCGACCGTCGGTGCGCCCTCTCCGTGCCGATGCCGGCAACCTTTATCGTCGTGAGGCCGAACGGACGGACGACTATGGCAGACATCGAGACGTCCACGGTTTCCGAAGAAGGGTACGCCAGCACCAGTCAGGTCGGGGAGTTCGACCTCCAGATCGACGCGACCGACGAGACGGGACCGAACCCGAACGCGACGCTCGTCGCGACGTACGCCTCCTGTTACCTCCCCGCGCTCCGCGTCGGCGGGAGCCAGCGCGGCGAGGAGGACTTGGGCACGATCCAGATCGACGCGAGCGCCGAACTCGACGACGACGACGACCTCGAATCGATCGCGTTCGACGTCCACGTCGAGGCCGACCTCGACGACGAGACCGCCGCCGACATCGCCGAGCGCGCCGAGGGCATCTGTCACGTCCACAGCGCGCTCCGCGAGGGGCTCCACGCCGACGTCAGCGTCTACCCCGGCGCGTTCTGAGCCGTCCGGACACCGCACTCGTTTTCATCAGCGTCCCGACCGATCTAGTCCCGCTGCCCCGCCTCTCCGGGGGCCGACTCGCCGCCCACGCCGGTCGACCCGCCGCCCGCGACGCTCGATTCACCGTCCTCCGTGCCCGGTTCCGCGCCCGCCGACTCCGGCCGGTCGACGTCGACGAACTCGAAGCGGGCGCCGCCGCCGTCACCCTCCGCGACGGCGACCTCCCAGCCGTGCGCCTCGGCGATGCGCTCGACGATCGCGAGCCCGAAGCCGGTCCCCGTCTCGGAGGTGGTGTAGCCGCTCTCGAACACCTCGTCGCGCTCGTCCGGGGCGATCCCCGGCCCGTCGTCTTCGACGTAGAACCCGTCCGGAAGGTCGTCGACGACGACGCGCTCGCCGCCGTGCTCGTCGGCGTTCCGGAACAGGTTCCCGAGGAGCTGCCGGACCCGCCCGGGGTCGGCGTATATCTCCCCGTCGGTCTCGACGGCGACCTCGACCGACGGCCCCTCCGAGTCGCCGTCCGAGCCGAACGGGTCCTCGCCGTCGGCGGGGCCGAACGCGTCGTCGCTGTACTCGGCGGCCAAGTCCCCGAGGTCGACGCGCTCGACCGACCCGACCGCCTCGCCCTGCTTGGCGAGCGCGAGCACGTCCTCTATCAGCCGCTCCATCTCGTCGAGCGCGCGCTCGCAGCGGTCGAAATAGGAGTCGGTGCCCGTCTCGCGGGCGAGCCGCAGGTACCCGGAGAGGACGTTGAGCGGGTTCCGGAGGTCGTGGGAGACGATGCTCGCGAACTCGTCTAAGCGCTCGTTCTCGCGTTCGATCCGGCGCTCGTACGCCTTCCGTTCGGAGATGTCGCGGCTGCTCGCCAGGAAGCGGTCCTCGCCTCGGACGTCGATGCGCCTGACGTTGACCTCGACCGGGAACGTCGAGCCGTCGGCCCGGACGAACGAGGTCTCCAGCCGGACCGTCTCGTCCATCTCCAGGTCGTTCCAGAGCCGCACGCCCTCTTCCGGGGTCAGCTCCGCGTCGACCTCCCAGACGTCCCTCCCGACGACCTCGTCGCGCTCGTACCCGAGCGCCTCCGTCATCGCCCGGTTCGCGTCGACGATCTCCCCCGACTCGTCGTGGATGTCGACCATGTCCGGGGAGCGCTCGAACAGCGCCTCCAGCCGGGCGGAGGTGTGTTCGAGCCGGCGCTGCCGGCGTCGGTCCCCCGTCACGTCCCGCGAGATGCCGAGCACCCCGTCGAACTCGCCGTCGATGACGAGCCGCGTCAGGGCGTAGTCGATGATCGCGTCCGACTTCGTCGGGAGGTCGAGCTCCGTCGTCCCGGTCAGCGAGTCGCGGTCGCCGTCGACGAGCGCGCCGAACGGGTCCCCGTCGCTCGTCTCTCGGACCCGCTCGATGAGGCGGCTCTGTTCTCCGACGAGCCCCTCGGGCGAGGCGCCGTACACGTCCGCGAGGTGGTCGTTGACGAGGTCGAACCGCCCGTCGGCGTCGTAGATACAGACCGACTCGGGCAGCTCGTCGACGATGCGGCGATATCGCTCCAACTCCCGCTCGCGCGCCTTCTCCTCGGTGACGTCGATGTGGATCCCGACGGCCCGGAGCGGCTCTCCCGCATCCGTCCGCTCGACGACGCGACCGCGGTCGCGGATCCACTTCCAGTCGCCCGACTTCGTCCGCATCCGGAAGTCGGCCTGATAGAGGTCCGCCTCGCCGGCGAAGTGCGCCTCGATGGCGTCCCAGGCGTCCTCGATGTCGTCGGAGTGGACCCGGTCCTCCCACGAGGAGAGGTCGAAGGCGATCTCGTCGGTTTCGTGCCCGAGCATCGCCGCCCACCGCTCGTCGAACCGGACCTCGTCGGTCCGGACGTTCCAGTCCCAGACGCCGACGTCGGCCCCCTCGACGGCCAGTCGGAGCCGCTCGGACAGCTCGCGGAGCTCCCGCTCCTGTTCCCGCTTTTCCGTCACGTCCCGGAAGTACAGCGCGAGCCCGTCGTCCGTCGGGTAGGCGTTCACGACGAGGTCGGCGCCGAGCCGGTCGACGTGCTGTTCGAACCGCACCGGATCGCCCGTCGCGGCGGCCTCCCGGAGGGCCGCCTCGCCGTCGGTGCCAGCGGTCTCGGGGAACAGGTCCCAGATCCGCTCCCCGAGCAGGTCGTCCGCGTCGAGGTCGATCATCCGCACCGCGCGGTCGTTGAGGTACGTCACCTGCCAGTCGACGTCGATCTCGCAGAACGCGTCGGACACCCGGTCCAGGTGCCGAGCGATCCGGCGCGACTCCCGCGTCCGCGAGACGAGGTCACCGACCGCGGCCGCGAGCCGCGAGTACCCCTCCGGCTCCGCGCCCTTGCGGAGGTACTCGTCGACGCCCGCCGAGACCGCCTCGCTGGCGACCGCCTCCGACCCCTCGCCGGTGAACAGCACGAACGGGAGGTCGCCGTGCCGCTCGCGGACGGTTTCGAGCAGTTCGATCCCGTCCGTCCCGGGCATCTCGTAGTCCGAGACGACGCAGTCGAACGTCGACGCGGACAGCGCGTCCAGCGCCGCCGCCGCACTCTCGGCCGGCGTCGCCTCGATCCGGTCGTCGCGCTCCTCGAGGAGGGACGCCGCCACGTCCGCGAACCCCGGCTCGTCGTCGACGACGAGCACGCGGACCACCGAGCGCCCTCGGGCACCGTTCGACCCGTCGGCTTCGATCCCTCCGCTCATCCGCGATGATGTTCTTTACTCGACATGATAACCGTTTCGCTCGGGGTCACCGGACGACCGTCGAGACGGCGATGCCGGACCCGACGGGGAGTACCGCCGTCTCGACCGCGTCGTCCGAGCGGACGGTCCCCAGGTACTCGCCGATGCCGCGCGTCTCCCCGTCGACCGCGTCGTCCGGGAGCGGTTCGCCCGCCTCGAAGTGCGCGACGAGGGCCTCGAAGTCGATGGGGCCGCGGGTGACGTTGTCAGCGACGACCACGCCCCCGGAGCGGACCTTCGGCAGGACCGTCCGGTAGGCGTCGGCGTACCGCCCCTTCTGGTGGTCGATAAGGACCACGTCGAAGGGACCGTCGTAGCGCTCGACCGTCTCCATCGCGTCCCCGACCTCGAAGGTGACCTCGTCGGCGTAGCCGTGATCGGCGGCGAACGCGACGCCGCGCTCGGCCTCGTCGGCGTCGAACTCGGTGCACACCACGCGCTCGGCCCCGCCGCGGAGGAACCACGTGGCGGAGTAGCCGAAGCCGGAGCCGAACTCGAAGACCCGGTCCGCGTCCGTCAGCCGCGCGAGCAGGCGGAGGACCGCCCCCGCCTCGGGACCGATGACGGGGAACCCCCACTCGTCCGCGAGGTCGGCCATCTCCGACTGGACCGCGGTGTGTTCCGGCGCCGTCGCGGAGAGGAACCGACGCGCGGGGTCGGTGAACACGTCCATATCGCCACGTCGGACGCCCGACACTTAAATCGGACCGGCGGATTGGTCGGCGTCGCGCCCCGGTCGGGACGCCACACCCCCGCCCGCCGCACCGCCCCGCTCCCGCTCGCCGCCCCGCTCCCGCCCGCCGCATCGACTCGTTCCCACCCGCCGCACCGCCCCGCCCCTGAAAACTGTTAAGTCCCGCTCGGTCGACCGATTCAATAATGTACGACCCTGAGGAACTCGCCGCGATCCGGGAGGCCAAGGAGTCGTGGGAGGACGGAACCTACGGCGAGACGGTCGACCGGTTCGGCGAGCGAGAGGAGACGTTCACCACCGACACCGGGGGGCAGGAGGTCGACCCCCTCTACACCCCGGCCGACGTCGAGACCGACTACCGCGAGGACCTCGGCTACCCCGGCGAGGAGCCGTACACCCGGGGCGTCTACTCGACGATGCACCGGGGGCGGCTGTGGACGATGCGCCAGTACGCCGGGATGGGCACCGCCGCGGAGACGAACGAGCGGTTCCAGTACCTCATCGACGAGGGGTCGTCCGGGCTGTCGATGGCGTTCGACCTCCCGACCCAGATGGGGTACGACTCCGACGCCGCGATGGCCGAGGGCGAGGTGGGGCGCTCGGGCGTCGCAATCGACACCTTAGACGACTTCGAGACGGTCTTCGACGGCATCCCGCTCGACGAGGTGTCCACGTCGATGACGATCAACGCCCCCGCCGCGGTGCTGCTCGCGATGTACGTCGCGATGGGCGACGAGCAGGGGGTCCCGCGCGACCAGCTCCGCGGGACGATCCAGAACGACATCATGAAGGAGTACATCGCGCGGAACCTCTACATCTACCCGCCGAAGCAGTCGATGCGGCTGATCACGGACATCTTCGAGTTCTGCGCGGCCGAGACCCCCAGCTTCAACACCATCTCCATCTCGGGGTACCACATCCGGGAGGCCGGCTCGACCGCGGCCCAGGAGATCGCCTTCACCCTCGGGGACGGCATCGAGTACGTCGAGGCCGCGCTCGACGCCGGACTCGACGTCGACGAGTTCGCCCCCCAGCTCTCCTTCTTCTTCAACGCTCACAACAACATCTTCGAGGAGGCCGCGAAGTTCCGCGCCGCCCGCCGGATGTGGGCGCAGATCATGGAGGAGCGGTTCAGCGCCGAGAACCCCAAGTCGAAGCAGCTGAAGTTCCACACCCAGACCGGCGGTTCGACGCTCACCGCCCAGCAGATCGAGAACAACGTCGTCCGCGTCTCGTATCAGGCGCTCGCCGCGGTCCTCGGCGGCACCCAGAGCCTCCACACGAACGGGAAAGACGAGGCGCTCGCCCTCCCGACCGAGAAGTCCGTCCGCACCGCGCTGCGCACCCAGCAGATCCTCGCTCACGAGTCGGGCGCGGCCGACACGATCGACCCGCTCGCGGGGTCGTACTACGTCGAGAGCCTCACCGACGGGATCGAGGAGGAGGCGTTCGAGATCTTAGAGGAGGTCGACCGCCGCGGCGGCATGCTGGAGGCCGTCGAGAGCGGCTGGGTCCAGCGGCAGATCCAGGACGTGGCCTTCGAGCGCCAACAGGAGATCGAGGAGGGCGAGCGGATCATCGTCGGCGTCAACGAGTTCGAGGTGGACGAGGAGCCGGAGATGGACCTCGAAGAGGTCGACCCCGACCAAGAGCAGAACCAGCGGGAGCGCCTGAACGGGGTGAAGGCCGACCGCGACGACGACGCGGTCGAGGACGCGCTCGCCGGGCTCCGCGAGGCCGCACAGGGGACCGAGAACGTGATGCCCCACGTCGTCGACGCGGTGAAGGCGTACGCGACGGTTCAGGAGATATCCGACGTGCTCCGCGACGAGTTCGGGGAGTACAAGCCGGGTCGCTAGGCCGTCGGGAACCCCGGTCCGCGGAACGGGGTCAGTTCGCGCCGCGGACGACGTGTCCGTACTTCAGCAGCGCGACGAACACCGCGCCGCCGAACGCGTTGCCGAGCGTCGCCAGCACGAGGAACCCGACGTAGTCCATCGGGGTGACGGCCGACGAGACGAGCAGCCCGAACAGCACCTCGACGTTGCCCGCGATCGAGTGCGGGAGGTGGAGCAGGCCGATCGTGCCGGTGACGATCAACACGAGGAGGATCCGCGCGGTCGTGTCCTGCGCCGCCGTCACGAGCCACGCCAGCAGCCCCATCAGCCACCCGGCGAACACACCGCCGACGAACAGCCACGGGAGGTCGTGGTCGACGAGCTTCAGCGCGATGGTCTCGAACGACGCGGGGTCGACGACGCCGAGTTCGGGCATCAGCAGGGTCACGAGCAGGGTGAACAGCAGTCCGCCGACGATGTTGCCGACGTACACGAGCCCCCAGAGCCGCCCCAGCTGTCGGACCGAGGCCTGCCCGTCGATCACGGGGATCACCGCCAGCGTCGTGTGCTCGGTGAAAAGCTCCGAGCGACCCAAGATGACGAACATGAAGCCGATGGAGTAGACGCTCGCCAACAGCAGCTCGGTCGGGAGGTCACCGAAGCCGCCCGGTGAGAGGGTCAAAACGACGGCCATCATCAGCGGGCCGAACCCAATGTCCAGCCCCGCCGACAGCCCCGACAACAGCAGCCCGGACCGCTCCCGGTTCATCTCGTGAAGCCCGGTCTCGAGCAGCGAGCCGAGGATGTTCCGGGACGACATCTGCTCCGTCGCCGCGTCGGTCTGTGAGTCGCTCACGGATTCACTCGCTCGACGGTTGTCCCGGCACGCAAGCAAAAGTTCGGGTCGCGGCGATCCGGGCGGTTACTTCCGGTCCATCGACGAGTCGTACTTGCGCTGGTGGGTCCGGACCGACTGCGCGACGCCCTCGTGGTCGGGGACGCCGACCCACGGGATGTGGGTGCCGTCGGACGTCCGGACGTCGATGTGGCCGTGCCCGAGGAGCCGCCCGATGAGGCTCTGGGAGGTGTCGATGCCCTGAATGTCGGAGATGCGGTACTCGCGGGTGTCGCTCCGCAGGAAGCCGACCTCCTTTTTCACCCGCTCGTCGGTGACGATGTACCGGGACTGGCTCCGGGCGAACGCGACGTAGCCGACGACGAGTCCGGCGACGACGAGGCCGCCGAAGAAGCCGTCGAGGCCGGCCCCGAGGCTGAACAGGAGGATCAGGGCCGCGACGCCGAGGTGTTTCCACCAGAGGCCCCATCCGGGGTGTCGGTTCTGTAGGACGGACTCGCCGTCCATCACGTTGATGCCGGTCGTCCCGGCCTCGTGTCGTACGCCGTGTGCTTCTTCAGTAGACATTCCCTTCGTCTGCTCTCGCCGCCCCGGTTAACTGTAACACAACATTTCTGTTTCGGAATATCAAAACAAATAAACAAGATCGAGGCGGTCGAGGTACTGCGATTTTACTCAGAAATTTCCAGAAAAAAGATATGTTCGAATTCATATTAGTTTCGGGAACTCGCTGTCGACGACGGCGGCGCTCCCCGGAGCGTCGCCCGTTATAAGTCGCGGACGCTCGTACGCTCGGGCATGCGCTTCGACCACGTCGGCGTCGCCACGCGCGACGCCACCGCCTTGGCCGACCTGTTCGGCGGTCTGCTCGACGCACCGGTCGCCCACGAGGAGACGTTCGACGACATGCGGATCGTCTTCCTCGAACTCGACGGGGGCGGCTACTTCGAGCTGCTCGAACCGGACGCGGGCGGGACGATAGCCGACTACCTCGACCGCGAGGGGCCCGGCGTTCACCACGTCGCGCTCGCGGTCGACGACCTCCCGGCCGCGCTCGACCACGCGCGCGACCTCGGGATCGACCTCGTCGACGAGGGGCCGCGCCCCGGCGCGTGGGGCCACGAGGTGGCGTTCTGTCACCCGCGGTCGACGGGCGGCGTGCTCGTGGAGTTCGTCGAGCACTGAGAGCGGTAATGGCGGGGGCCCTACCGGACCCCGCTCGACCGACTCACTCCTCGTCTGCTTCGGCCTCGACCGCCGGGTCGTGGGTCTCGTACCAGTCGAGGATCTTCTCTAGCCGGTGGATCGCGCGGTCGGGGTCACCGATGTTGTGGTGTTCGTCCGGGTAGACGACCAGTTCGGCGTCGACCCCCTGCTTGCGGGCGGCGACGTACAGCTGCTCCGACTGCGAGGAGGGGCACCGCCAGTCCTCGCCGCCGGCCATCACGAGCAGCGGCGTCTCGATGTTCCCGGCGTCGAGGACCGCCGTCGACGCGTCGTACGCCTCGGGGTTCTCCCACGGGAGCCCGAACTCCGCCTCCAGCCAGACGTGGGTGTCGTCCGTCCCGAACGCCGACCGGAGGTCGTAGATGCCGTGCTCCGGCGCCGCGGCGGCGAACAGGTCCGGCTCCTGGGTGACGAGGAACCCCTGCGCGATGCCGCCGTACGAGAAGCCGTGGCCGAACACGCGGTCGGGGTCGACCCAGCCGCGGTCCGCGAGCGACTCGACGCCGGCCGCGATGTCGTCGACCTCGGCGGTCCCCCACTTCCCGGTCAGCTCCGCGGTGAACTCGCGGCCCCGGGAGGTCCCGCCGCGGTAGTTCGGGCGGAAGACGAGGTACCCGCGGCTCGTCAGGGCGGCGTGCCCGAAGCTGAACACCGGCTCGTCGTACGACATCGGGCCGCCGTGGATCGCCACCACCAGCGGGTGGTCGCCGTCCGCGGGGTCGACCTCGGGGTCGTGGTAGCACACGCCGTCGAGCGTCCAGCCGTCGGACTCCCAACTGACGCGCTCGGCGGTCGGCATCGAAAACTCGTCGACGAGCGACTCGTTGACGCGGGTGAGCCGCCGGAAGGACTCCGGTTCACCCGTGGCGTCGAGGTCAGCGACGTCGACCGCGTAGAGGTCGCTCCCGTCCTCCGGCTCCGACAGGACCGTCACCGCCGTCGACCCGCCGTCGGCCACGTCGAAGCCGGCCATCGCGCGGTCGCGGCCCTGCGCCTCGAAGGCGCGCTCGACGGTTCCGTCGGTCTCGACGCGGGCCAAGCGGGTGCTGCTCTCGTCCGCGATTCGGACGTATATCGCGCCGTCGACCCACATCGGCTCCCCGCCGCGGGCGACCGTCCGGTCGAGGTCGGCGGTGAGCGAAGCGACCTCGCCGCCGCTCTCGCTCACGAGGTACACCTCCGCCGGGGCCGGCGGGTCGTCGGGGTCGCTCGCGACGGTCGCTATCTCGTCGCCGTCCGGGCGCCACGCCGGCGCGCCGTGGGAGAGGTCGCCGCCCGTGAGCCGCTCCGCGTCGCCGCCGTCGGGCGAGACGGCGTACAGGTCGCGGACGGTCGTGTCGTCCGGGCGGTCGAGCCGGCAGGACGTGAACGCGATCCGGCCGTCGGGCCCCCACGCGGGGTCCATGCCGGCGAGGTCCTCGAAGGCGCCGCCGCCGTACGCGTCGTCGAGCCGTCGCGGGTCGCTCTCGGGGTCGTCGAGGTCGACGACGAAGAGGTACCGCGTCACGTCGTCGGTCCAGCCCGCGCCGTTCACCTTGTGCTGGAGCCGGGTCGTCTCGATGGGGCCGCCCTCCTCGCGCACCTGATCGAGGTACTCGGACTCCTCGTCGGTCGGGTCCCGGGACTCGATCACCAGTCGGTCGCCGTCGGGCGCCCAGTCGAAGCCGGCGACGCCCTCGTCGCGCTCGGTGACCTGCCGGGCGTCGCCGCCGAGGGCGAGGTCGAACACCCACACCTGCGGCTTCGGCTCCTCGTCGCCGCTTCCGAGGGGCTCGTCGTCGGCCGCCTCGCCTTCGGCAGCCTCCGCCTCGTCGTCGCCCTCGTCGCCTTCGCTCTCCGTTTCCTCCCCGTCGGCCTCGTCCTCGTCTCGGTCGCGCCAGCCGACTCGTCGCTCGGCGTCGCGCTCGCGGGCGGCCACGAACGCGAGACGGTCGCCGTCCGGGCCCCACGTCGGCGCGGAGGCGCCCGACGCGCTCGTCAGGCGGTGCGGCTCGCGGGAGCCGTCCGTCGGGGCGACGAACAGCGAGGAGACCGCCTCGTCGGCGGCCTGATCGTGCTCGGTCGCGGTGAAGGCGACGCGGTCGCCGGCCGGGGAGACGGCGACCTCGCCTATCTGCGTCAGGTCGTAGTACGCGTCCAGCGGCAGTTCCGACATGAACGCACCCAGCGGCGGGCGCAGCAAATACGTTCGGGCCGCGGAACCTCGGCGGGCGACGGGAGGACGGCCTCGCCGCATCGCCGGGCGGGCGGCGGGGAGACGGCTTCGCCGGACCGCCGGACGAGCGACGGCGACCGACTTAACCGCGACGCGGTCCGACCGCCGGCCGTGTTCCGCGACCTCTCGCGACCGATCGAGACGGGCATGCCGACCTACCCCGGCGACCCGGAGGTGACGCTCGCGCCCGACGCGACTCACGAGGCCGACGGCTACGCGACGAGCGAACTCCGGACCGGGACCCACGCCGGAACGCACGTCGACGCGGCACGGCACACGCTTCCCGACGGGGAAACGATCGACGAGCAGGCGGTCGGGCGGTTCGCGTTCGAGGCCCGGCTCGTCGACCTCCGACCGCTGGAGCCGCGGGAAGCGATCGAACCCGAGGCGCTCCCCGGCCCGAGCGACGTCGACGCCGAGGTCGACCTCCTCGTCCTCCGGACCGGCTGGGCCTCGCGCTGGGGTAGCGACCGGTACCGCGATCACCCGCACCTGACTCCGGCGGCCGCCGAGCGCTGCCGGGCGGCGGGTGCCGGGATCGGCCTCGATACGTTCGGGCCGGACCCGACGCCGACCGCGGGCGGCGGGCTAAGAGAGGACGACGACGAACCGGCCGGAACGCCCGCCCACGACGTGCTCTTGGGTAGTTCGCTCCCGATCGTCGAGAACCTGTGCGGCCTCGACGACCTCCCCGCGCGGTTCCGGCTGTACGCCTTCCCGTTCCGGCTACGTGACGGGGACGGGTCGCCGGTGCGGGCCGTCGCGGAGTGGGAGGGCTGAGCAGCGGGGACGAAGCCGCGAGAGCGGGAGCGACGGGGAACGCCTCCTTCCCGCGGGCGCCCCAGACCAAACCCGTTTTAAGCGTCCGCGACGAACCGCGTCTCAAGGTCGATATCCATGGAAATGCCACGCCGCTTCAACACGTACTGCCCCCACTGTGACTCCCACCACGAGCACGAGGTGGAGAAGGTTCGATCGGGTCGCGCGACCGGAATGAAACGCGACGCTCGGCAGCGGCGCCGCGCGCTCGCGACGATCGGCAACGCCGGCGGGTACTCGAAGGTGCCCGGTGGCGACAAGCCGACCAAGAAGACCCACCTGAAGTACCGCTGCGGCGACTGCGGGAAGGCCCACATGCGCGAGGGATGGCGCGCCGGCCGTCTCACGTTCCAGGAGTAATCATGGCGGGAGACTTCCACCGCGTCGCCTGCGGCGACTGCGAGAACGAACAGGTCGTCTTCGGCAAGGCCTCCTCGACGGTGTCGTGTGCGGTCTGCGGCACGACCCTCGCGACCCCCACCGGCGGGGAGGCGGAGCTTCACGGCGAAATCGTCGAAACCGTTGAGGCGCGGTAACCGCCTCACCGCTCCGTCATGAAGTACAGCGGCTGGCCCGAACCCGGCGAGTTAGTGGTCGGCGACGTCGACGAGATAGCCGACTTCGGCGTGTTCGTCGACCTCGACGAGTACGAGGACAAGCGCGGCCTCTGCCACATCAGCGAGGTCGCCTCCGGCTGGATCAAGAACGTTCGCGACCACGTCCGCGAGGGACAGACGGTGGTCGCGAAGGTGTTGGAGATCGACGAGTCGTCGAACCAGATCGACCTCTCGATCAAAGACGTCAACGAGCACCAGCGCAAGGAGACGATCCAGGACTGGAAGAACGCCCAGAAGGCCGACAACTGGATGCTCATCGCGCTCGGGGAGGACGTGGACGACGACCGCTACACCGCGGTCGCGAACGCCCTCCTCGTCGAGTACGAGAGCCTCTACGACGCCTTCGAGGCGGCCGCGATCAGCGGCGACGAGGCGCTCGAAGACGTCGACGTCGACGACGAGACCGTCGACGAGATCGTCACGGCCGCCCGCGACAACGTCTCCGTCCCGTACGTCGACGTGACGGGCTACGTCGACCTCGAGTCGGCGGCCCCAGACGGCGTCGACGACGTGCGCGACGCGCTCGCGGTCGCCGAGGGGAACGGCGAGATTCCGGACGGCGTCGAACTCGACGTCGGCTACGTCGGCTCGCCCGAGTACCGCATCAAGGTCCGCGCGCCGAACTACAAGACGGCCGAGGCGCAACTGGAGTCCGCCGCCGACCGCGCCCGCGAGTCTATCGAGGCCGCGGGCGGCGCCGGCGAGTTCCACCGCGAACGGCGCGAAGACGACGAGTAACCCGCGATTCGACCCGCGACACGCCTTTTATCGTGAAATCGGACATCCGCGTCTGCGCGAACTGGGAGGCCGTTCACGACCGGCCGGTGTACGCGCTGGGCGACCGCTGTCCGGCGTGCGACGGGCCGACCGAGAACAGCGCGCCGGCCCCGTTCGGGCCGGAGGACCCGTACGGCGAGTACCGCCGGCGCGCGCGGCGGCGCGACTCGGAGTGAGGCGCCGACGCGCCGGCCGGGCCGGCGGCGTGGTTGTCGGGTGTCGACGGGCCACGCGAGCCGCCGGCGTGGTTGTCGGGTACCCACGCGAGCCACCGGAATAGCCACGCTCTTGTGACCGCCGCCCCGACGGGTACGGTATGGAGGATATCGAGATCGACGAGGTCGCGACGCCGGAGCTCACGGACCCGGTGTTGATCGAGGGGCTGCCGGGCGTCGGCCACGTGGGGAAGCTCGCGGCCGAACACCTGTTAGAAGAGTTCGACGGCGAACTGGTTCGCCGGGTGTACGCCACGGAGTTCCCGCCGCAGGTGAGCGTCGACGACGGGGGGTCGCGGAGCTGACCTGCGCCGAGTTCCACGCCGTCGAGACCGACGGCGCCGACCTGCTCGTGTTGACCGGGGACCACCAGGCCGGGTCGAACGCCGGCCACTACAGGCTCACCTCGACGTTCCTCGACGTCGCGGCGGAGTTCGGCGCCGAGCGGGCGTTCGCGCTCGGCGGCGTCCCGACCGGCGAACTCGTCGAGGAGTACACCGTCCTCGGCGCCGTCTCCGACGGCGCCCTCGTCGACGACCTCGAAGCGGCCGGCGTGGAGTTCCGGGCCGACGAGCCGGCCGGCGGCATCGTCGGCGTCTCGGGGCTCGTGCTCGGGCTCGGCGGGCGCCGCGGGTTCGACGCCGCCTGCCTGATGGGCGAGACGAGCGGCTACCTCGTCGACCCGAAGAGCGCGCGCGCCGTGCTGGAGGTCCTGGAGGCCGTCCTCGACATGGCCGTCGACTACGAGAGCTTAGAGGACCGCGCCGAGGAGATGGAGGAGGTCGTCGGCAAGATCCGCGAGATGCAGGAGGGGCCCGCCGTGCCGGACGACGACCTGCGATACATCGGCTGACAGAGGGATTTCACCCGTTCCGCCCCGCCTTTTCGACCGCCGCTCGCTCCCGTCGAGCGACCGGAACCCCCGCTTCCGGCAGAGATAAACCGCATCCCCGATCATCGTTCCTGTATGACAGACGTACGCGTCGCCGGGGTCGGGCTGACGCGCTTCGGTAGCCACCCGGAGCGCACCGGTCGCGACCTGTTCGGCGAGGCCGCGCTGCGGGCGTTCGAGGACGCAGACGTCGACAGGGCCGACGTCGAGGAGCTGAACTACGGGAACTTCATGGGGGCGCTCGCGGAGCACCAGGGCCACCAGGCGCCGCTGATGGCCGAGGCCGCGGGGGTCGGCTGTCCGGCGACGCGCTACGAGTCGGCGTGCGCGTCGGCCGGCGTCGCGGTGCGCGAGGCGGTCCGGACGGTGGCCGCCGGGGACGCCGACGTCGTCCTCGCGGGCGGGATGGAGCGTATGACGAACCTCCCGACAGACGAGGTGACGGAGGGGCTCGCCATCGCGGCCGACGACCTCTTCGAGGTCCGCGCGGGCGTCACCTTCCCCGGGGCCTACGCGCTCATGGCGAACGCGTACTTCGACGCCTACGGCGGGAGCCGCGAGGACCTCGCGCACGTCGCGTCGAAGAACCACGCCAACGCCGTGTCGAACGAGTACGCGCAGTACCGCAAGGAGGTGTCCGTCGACGAGGCGATGGACGCCCCCCCGGTCGCGGAGCCGCTCCACCTCTACGACGCCTGCCCGATCACCGACGGCGCGAGCGCGCTCGTGTTGGTGTCCGAGGAGTACGCGGCCGACCACAGCCTCGACGCGTCGGTCGCGGTGACGGGAACCGGTCAGGGGACCGACCGGATGGCGTTGGGCGACCGCGAGCACCTCGCGCGGACGCCCGCCGCGGACGACGCGGCCGACGCGGCCTACGCCGACGCCGGGCTCGAGGCGACAGACGTCGACGTCGCGGAGGTCCACGACTGCTTCACGATCGCCGAGGTCCTGGCGCTGGAGTCGCTGGGGCTGTTCGAGCCGGGCGAGGGGATCGCGGCGGCCCGCGAGGGGGTCACGACCGCCGACGGCGACCTCCCGGTGAACCTCTCGGGCGGACTGAAGGCGAAGGGGCACCCGGTCGGCGCGACCGGCGGCTCCCAGATCGCGGAGCTGACCCGTCTGCTCCGCGGCGACCACCCCAACAGCGGGCACGTCCCCGACGCCGAGGTCGGCGTCGCGCACAACGCGGGGGGAACCGTCGCCAGCGCGGTGGTCCACGTGCTGGAGGTGGCGGAATGAGCGACGAGGACGGGGGAGACCCGGGGGTCCCGACCGACCGGGAGTACGCCGAGTGGCTCGACGCGCTGGCGGACGACGACGGGTTCGCGCTGACCTGCCCGCGCGGGCACGGGTCGCTCCCGCCGCGCCGGGTGTGCCCCGAGTGCGGGTCGACAGACCTCTCTCGCGATCCCCTCGACGAGACGGGGACCGTCGAGGCGCACAGCGTCGTTCACGTCCCCTCGCCGCGCTTCGCGGACGACGCGCCGTACGCGACCGCGGTGGTCGACTTCGGCCCGACGCGGCTGACCGGGATCGTCCGCGACGGCGACCCCGAGGGCGACGCGACGCCCGAGGTCGAGACCGGCGACCGGGTCGCGGTCGAGGTCGGAGAGCGCGTCACCGACGGCGAACGACTCGTCGTCTTCCGCCCCGCGACGGGTGACTGAGACGGGCGGTCGAGAACGGGGCGAGCGGTCGAGAACGGGGCGGGCGGTCGAGAACGGGGCGGGCGGTCGAGAACGGGGCGGGCGGTCGAGAACGGGGCGAGCGGTTCGAGGTCACCGGGTCGAGTCCGCCTGAGCGGTGCCGGACGCGACGGCGGTCGGGATCAGATTACTCTTGCGTGACCAGTTCGACCTCGTGGCCGTCCTGGTCCTTCGTGAACGCGTAGTTGTGGTCGCAGGAGGCGGGGTCGCGGTAGTCGGGCGCCTCGCGGGTCATCAGGTCGTCCCACGCCTCGTCGAGGTCGTCGACGCGGACCGCGACGTGGCCCCAGCCGTCGCCCATCGTGTACTCGCGGCCGTCGTAGTTGTAGGTGAGTTCGAGCTTCATGGCCTCGTCCGCGGCGTCCTCGGGCGCGACGAAGTAGTTCGAGAAGGAGTCGGCCTCCCAGCGGCCGGGGAACTCGGTGTACTCGAACTTCCGGGTCCAGTAGCCGAGCGCCTCGTCGGCGTCCTCGACGCGGACCATCGCGTGGTCGATGCTCCACTTCGCGCCGTGGTCGCGCTTGACGATCTCGATCTCGTGGCCGTCGGGGTCCTTCACGAACGCGTAGCGGTTCCCGCACGAGTCGGGGTCGCGGTAGTCCTCGACCCCCTCGTCCATCAGCTGGTCGTACGACTCCTGCAAGGCGTCCTCGGGGACGCGGACCGCGATGTGGCCCCACGCGTCGCCCATCTCGTAGCTCCGGCCGTCGTGGTTGTAGGTGAGCTCTAAGAGCGCGCCGTCCTCGTGGACGTCCTCGGGGCCGAGGAAGACGTTGGTGAACGTGTCGGCCTTCCAACGGCCCTTCTCCTCGTAGTTCAGGTGCGTCTGGTACCAGTCGAGGCTCTCTTCGAGGTCCTCGACGCGGATCATCACGTGGTCGAAGGTTCCGTCCATACCCGAGGGATCGCCCGCTCGGGTCAAAAGCGTACTGAAGCCCGAGCCCGAGGCGCCGCGGCGTCTCGGGCAAACAAATCACACCGCACGTTCGGTTTTATTAACGCCGTACGGGGTGGATAGATACGACTCGGTTGCTCACTTCGGACGTTCGCCGCCGCCCGGCGGCGAACGGCTCAATGGCAAACGAACCGACCAGACCGTCGAAGACAGATGGCACGACAGAGGGGTCTCGTTCACGTCAAACCACCCGCGGTTCGGGCGTGCTCCGAGGGGTCGCCGCGTTCGCCGCGGGCGCGCCGTTCGCGGCGCTCGTCGCCGCCGTCGAGGTGGCGGTGGCGGCGGCCGCGCTCGGCGTTCCGCGGTCGACCGCGCCGGTCGCGGTCGGCCTCGTGGCGTTCGCGGTGTACGCCGCGGACCACGTCGCGGACGCCGAGGGGGACATGGGGTCGACGCCGGCGAGGGCGCGGGTCGCCCTCCGCTACGGCGATCAGCTGATGACCGCCGCCGCGCTGAGCTACGGGCTGGCGGTCGCGCTCGCGGTCGGCGCGGGTCCCGCGGCGACAGCGCTCGTCCTCGTCCCGGGCGCGGTGTGGATCGGCTACGCCTCCGACTGGCTGCCGGCCCTCGGGGACCTCGCCGCGCCGCTCGGGGAGGTCTCCGTCCCGCGGCTGAAGGACGTCTTCCTCCTCAACTCCGCGGCGGTCGCGCTCGCGTGGGCGGTCGCCGTCGTCGCCGCCCCGCTCGCGTTCGCCGGCGTCCCCGCCGGTGCGGTCGGGACGCCGACGGTCGCGCTCCTCTTCGGGTACGTCGCCCTCCGCTCGTTCGTCGACGTCGAGGTCCCGAACGTCAGGGACGTCGCGGCCGACGCAGCGCGGGGCGTGTCGACGCTCCCGGTCGCGTGCGGGGTCGCCGGAACGCGCCGGATCCTGCTCGGCGTCGACGCAGTCGCCGCCGGACTGCTGGCGGTCGTCGCCGCGACCGGCGCCGCGTCGGGGCCGGCCCTCGTCGCGCTCGCCGCGGGCCTCGCGGTCTCCGTGGCCGTCACGGCGTTAGCGGACCGGCTCGACGGCGCAGCACTCGGCGTGGCGCCCGACTGCAGCTACCTCGTGGCCGGCGCGGTTCTCGTCGCGCTCAGCGGCTGAAACGCGAGGACCGCGGCGCCGAGGCCGCGCCGACCGATTTTTTCAATCTGATAACCCGATCCGATGAGTTATAAATACAATACGCGTAAAAAATTCTATGTCCGCGCTGAGTCCGCTCTCAGTCGCACTCCTCGTTGCCGTGACGATCGGCTTAGCCGCGGCGCTCCTCGCGTGGCGGGAGCGGCCGGAGCCGGGCGCGACGTGGCTCGCGGTGCTGCTCGCCGGGCAGGTCTGGTGGGCGACGTTCCTCGTCTTCGAACTGGAGGCGGCGACGCTGCCCGCGAAGGCGCTGTGGTACGACGTCCAGTGGATCGGCGTCGTCGCGATTCCCGTGGGGTGGTTCTTCTTCGCGCTGGAGTACACCGGCCGCGACCGCTACGTGACACCCTTCTCCGTGGCGCTGGTGGCCGTCGTGCCCGCCGCCACCGTCGCCGTCGCCGCCGCCGGCGACCCGGGCAGCCTCCTCGCGGTCGACCGCGTCGTGCGGGAGACCGGCGTCGGGACGGTCCTCGACGTCGTCCCCGGCCCGCTGTACTACGTCATCGCGGGGTACACCTACCTCCTCGGCGCGGTCGGGTCGGTCCCCCTGATCCGGCTGATCCGCGACGACGCCCGGCCCTTCCGGGGACAGAGCGCGGCCCTGCTGATCGGGACCGCGGCGCCGTGGGCCGGCAGCGTCGCGTACCTCTCCGGCGCGATACCGGTTCCCGGGCTCGACCCCACGCCGCTGGTGTTCGCGGTCTCCGGGGTGGCGTACCTGCTCGCGCTCTCGCGGTTCCGGCTGCTGACGCTCGCGCCGGCCCCGCGCCGCCGCGCGCGCCAGCTCGTCTTCGAGCAGCTCCACGACCCGGTCTTCGTCGTCGGGACCGAGGGGTTCATCGTCGACTTGAACGAGAGCGCGGCCGAGACGTTCGGGGTCGACCGCCGCACCGCGATCGGGAAGCCCGCCCCGGCGGTCGTTCCGAAGTACGACGCGGTCCGCGAACTCGACGCCGGCGACGGGGGAAAGCCGCGAGCGATCCCGATCGTCGGACGCGACGGCCAGCGGCCGTACGAGGCGACGGTTCGGGGCGTGGTCGACGACCACGACCGCACTACCGCCCGGGTGATAACGTTCCACGACGTCGGGGCGTATCTCGGGCAACAGCAGCGGCTCAACGTGTTGAACCGCGTGTTCCGTCACGACGTTCGCACCGAGACGAACCTCATTCAGGGGTACGCGGAACGGCTCCGGGCCGACCCGACCGACGAGCGCGCCCTGACCGTCATCGAGGAGAGCGCGGGACGGATGCTCGAACTCAGCGAGCGCACCCGGGCCGCCGGCGAGCTGTTCGACCCGACCGAGGAGTTCGCGTCCGCGCCGCTGCCGGAGATTGTCGACGATGCGGTCGCTGACGCGCGGGGCCTCGACCCCGACGCGGCGGTCGAGGTCGGGCCGATGCCGGCCGTCACGGTACCGGTCGTGTTGCGGGTCGTCTTGGAGAACCTCTGTTCGAACGCGGTCCGCCACAACGACGCGGAGGCGCCGTGGGTCGGGATCGACGCGGCCGCCGAGGACGGCTGGGTCGACGTCACCGTCGCGGACGACGGGCCGGGGATCGACCCCGCCGAGTACGACGTGCTGGACCGCGGGACGGAGACGCCGCTGCGACACGGCAGCGGGATCGGGCTGTGGATCGTCAAGTGGGGCGTCGACCACCTCGGCGGTCGGATCCGGTTCGACGAGCGCGATCCGCGGGGAACGGCGGTGACCGTCTGCGTCCCGCTCGACCGGTCGGAGGCGGACGGCGACGACTGCGGGACCGACCGCGACGAACCGTCCCCCGACGACGAACCGGCCGGGGACGAGCGGGCACCGCTCGGGTCGCCGCCCGGTCCGGGTCGATAGGCACTTGCCGCCGGGGGGCCACCCGGGGATATGGACGCTACGGCCACGACGTATCTCCCGTACGCGCTGCTCGCGATGGGCGCGTACGCCTTCGTCTCTCCGCTGATGCGCGTCGCTACGACCGGTCCGAACGCGATCCCGAGCGACGTCGCGGTCGTCGTCTCGAACACCCTGCTCGTCGCCATGGCGATCGGCGTGATCGCGTACACCGGACAGGGATTCACCACGCACCTCGCCTCTCCGAAGCTGGCACACGTGCTCGCGGCCGGAGTCTTCCTCGCCATCGGCATCCTCGCGCTGTACCGCTCGCTCTCCTTGGGTCCGGTGAGCGTCGTGACGCCCATCTTCGCGATGTTCCTCGTCTTCTCGTCGGTGATCGGCTTCCTGTTCCTCGGCGAGTCGTTCACGGCCCGCAAGGGGCTGGGGATCGTCTTCGCCGCCGCGGCCGTGTACCTGGTCTCCGGGGCCTGACGGCGGGTCTCGCGCCCCGCGATCCGGAACCGTCTGCCGCGTGACGAAACCCCTTTAGCCGCCAGCGGGAAAGGGGGGCACCCGCCGTGTCTCGCCTGCCGAAATCGCTCCGCGCGCTCCTCACTCGCCTCCGGGAACTGCTCGGTGCGCTACGCGCTCGCCTCCCGAACCCGTTCCGCCTGCTAATCTTATACATCGGCTTCGCCCTCGCGCGCGCCGGGCTGATCGACCGCCACCGGGTGGTCCGGACCACCGACCTCGCGTGGCCGCGGATCGTCACCGGGATCGCCCGGATGTCGAAGAACGCGGTCGACGTCGCGATGGTCGGCGTCGCGGTCGGCACCAGCGCCGTCGCCGGCGTCGGCTTCGCGGGGCCCTACTGGGGGCTCGCGTTCGCGTTTGGCGGCGGCGTCGCCGGCGGCACCATCGCCTTGGTCTCCCAGCGGTACAGCGCCGAGGCGTTCGTCGAACTCGGGGACGCGGTCCGGTCGAGCGTCCTCCTCGCGGTCGCGATCACCGTCCCGGTCAGCGGCGCCTTCTGGCTGTACGCGCCGGCGTTCATCGACGTCTTAAGCAGCAACGAGGCGGCGATCGCCTACGGCGCCGACTACCTCCGGGTGGTCGGCCTCGGCGTCCCGTTCGCCGCGCTCAACCTCGTCGGCAGCCGGGTGCTCGTCGGGTGCGACGACGCCTACACCGCGATGCAGGTGCGGGCGGGCGGCGCGCTCGCGAACATCGTCCTCAGCGCCCTGTTCATCTTCGGGTTCGGCTGGGGCGTCGGGGGGGCCGCGGTCGGCACCGTCCTCTCGAACGTGCTCGCGGTCGCCGGCTTCACCGTCGGCCTCGTCCGCGGGAGCGCCCCGCTGGTCGGGGAGTTCCCGGTCGCGATCGACCCGACCGGCTCCTACCTCAACCCCGGAATGCTTCGCGACCTCGTCGAGATCGGCGTGCCCGTCGGCGCGCGCAACCTCGTGTGGACGGCCGCCGAGTTCCCCATGCTCGCCATCCTCGACGTGTTCGGGGAAAACACCGTGGCCGCGTTCGTCATCGCCCGCCGCATCTGGGGGATCATGAACACCCCCGGCTGGGGGTTCGGCCTCGCCTCCTCCAGTCTGGTCGGGCAGGAACTCGGCGTCGAACGGCCCGACGAGGCGGAGGCGTACGCCCGCGACATCATCCGCTTCTCGGTGGCGACGTACGCCGTCTCCGCGGTGCTGATCGCGGCGTTCGCGACGGACATCGTCTCGCTTTTCGCCCAGTCGCCCGACAGCCCCGAGATCCCGATCGCCGTCAACCTCGTGTACGCGGCCTGCGCGGCGGTGATCTTCCAAGGGGTCTCGGGCGGGGCGGCCGGGCCCCTCGACGCCGCCGGCGACACGAAGATCCCCTTCGCGAGCCAGTTCCTCGGGATGTTCTGCGTGTCGATCCCGCTCGCGTACGTCGGTGCGCACGACGCGACGCCGGCGATAACGGTCCCCGACGTCCTCACGATACCGGGAGTAGAGGTCCCGCTCGTCGGCTTCGCGACCCCGGTGATCGAGGTCCCGTTCGTCGGGTTCACGGTCCCGGAGGTCGCGCTCCCCGCGATCGGACTCTGGGGCCTGTACCTCGCGTTCATGGCGGAGACGACGATCCCCGCCGCGATCAACTACCTGCGGTTCCGCTCGGGCAAGTGGAAGGCGATCAGCGAGGCGTACCGCCCCGAGGCGACCGCGGACGACTGAAGCCGGTGACGAGTCGGGTCGACGCCTCGCCTCGCGAGCGATACGCGAACGCCGTCTTAGTGAACGGTATTGTAGTTGAACACAATTTCATATGCTAGCTACAGCGAGGGGCGAAGTTAGACGACGGAGTGAAAACCAGTATTGGATAATACGAGCAATATTTATGCGCCAGCGACACGTAGGTGTCGGCGTGAAAAACTGCGAGAAAGGCCGTCTGTTCGGCTCAGCGATGATACTGCTTCAGGGAGTCGTGACGGCGCTGTTCCCACAGGCGAGCGTCCGCCTCACGAAGAAGATGATCGGAAAGAACTTCGACAACGCCTCCGAGCTCGAAGCGAAGCCGGCGTACATCCGGCAGCTGCGCGCGATCGGCGTGGGCATGATCGCTGCGGGCGGGACCGGGCTGCTCCTTGAGGACGCGGAGGAGTCGGAGGCAGCGGTCTCCGAACTCGCCGGCACAGAGGGCACCGACGACGAGGAGTGAACGGCCCTCGGGGATGAGACCTCGGGAAACCCGCTACCGGACGGGGTCGAGTCGGGCTCCGCGAGCCCTCACTTGCGCCCTCCGCGCGCGGATGAGGAGAGGCGAAAGCGCTCACTCGCGGGGCGTTCGCCACCGCCTGCCGGCCGGCGTTGCGAGTCGCACGGTCGGCAACCGAGAGCGCCCCGCACGCTTTTGGTCAGCCCCAAGAGAGTACGGCCGTGAACCCCGAGCTATTCGAACGCATTCTGGTGCCGATCGCGGGACCCGACGACGCCGAGGCCACGGCGCGGGCGCTGCGGCCGCACCTCGATCCGGGCACGACGCTCATCGTGACGCACGTGACACAGGGCGCGACCGACGAGACGACGGTCGAGACCGGGCGAGACCAGTTCGCTGGAGCGACCTACGAGACGTTCGCCGACATCCTCTACCGAGACGACCTCGAGTTCGAGTGGGCGACGCTCGAAGCCCGGGAGGTCGCGGCGGCGCTCGTCGACGCGATCGGGATGACCGAGGCGACGCTCGTCGCCTTCACGCCGCGAGACATCGACGCGTGGAAGCGAGCGATCACCGGCGACCCGGGTGGACGGCTCATCAGGGAAGCGGACGTGCCGGTGATGGTGTTCCCGAACCAGCGAACGTGACGCGCGACCGGCGCGTGAGCCGTCGAACGGCGTCGGTCCTCGGACTCCGCCGCCGACTGACGCCTTTGGTGTCGTCCAGTCACTTCTCGTCGGCGTGTCGGACCTCGACGGCGACCCCCCGCGTCGACCCCGCCATCTCCGGGCCGGACATCGCCGCGCGGCCGACCGCGAACGCCTTCGGTCCCTCGATCACGACCTCGTCGCCCACCCGAACGTCGTCGGCGGCGTCGACGACGCCGGGCGCGAGGACCGAGCCGTGCGGGACGAAGGAGTCGATCTCGACCCGCTTCGTCGGCGCGTCACTCGCGACCCAGCGGCGCGCGCCGGCGAGGGTGAAAGAGAGGGTGCCGTACTGGGGGACCATCGTCGCCAGCTGCTCGCCCGGCTCGCCCTCGCGGCCGGCGTCGGGGTCGTCGCCCCACACCTGGAGCTTCGGGTAGCGGCCGGTGGTGCGCACGTCGGCCTCGCCCGGCCCGCCGAAGAGGTCGTCGCCGGCGCCGTCACCGAGCAGGTAGTCCGCGATGGCGCGGACGGTGTTGTGCTCGCGCTCCCGCTTGCTGTAGGCGGGTTCGCCCTGTAAGGCGGCGTTCAGCTCCCCGAGCGACTCGTCGGTCGTCGGGTGGTCGACGCAGGTGTACTCGAACTCGAGGTCGACCGCGCCCTCGACCCGCTCGCAGATCTCGCGGTAGCCGTCCTCGGGGACGTGCGCGATCACGCGCGAGTAGTCGTTGCGTTCGAGGTATCTGCGCAGGACCTCCGCGACGAACCCGATCTCGTCTTCGCTCCAGTCGCCGGTGACGACCGAGTCGTAGTGTTGGGCGGGGTAGGTCGTCTCCAACTCCTGCGGCACCACGCCGATGGGCGAGGTCATCGAGACGGTGTGGCCGCGCCACTTGATCGCGTCGTGGAACTGGCGGTGGCTCTGGGAGTCGCTGTACGGTTTGGTGGCCGAACAGGGGACTAACACGAGCGGCTGGTCGGAGAAGCGGTTGCGGTAGCGGCTCGTGACGCGGTCCGCGAACCGCCGGATCTCGACGCGGTCGAGCGTCTCCGCGGAGGCCGCCGTCACCTCCGCGTCGCGCATGAGCGGCGTGCGCTGTTCGAGGTACCCCCACTGGTCGTCGAACTCGCGGAAGGCGGCCGTGAGCCACCCCTCGTGGCGCGCCTGTCCCTCGACGTAGTCGCGCAGGCGGCCGCTCCGGACCCGCTCGCGGACGCGGCGGAGTTCGGCGCGGAGCGCGTTCACGTTGTGGTCGGCGCAGTCGGCGCGCGTGAACTCGCTCCGGGGCGTCGCGCAGGCCGGGCAGGCGCAGGGCAGCTCGTCGAGGTCCTCAAGGAAGTGCTCCGCGTCGGCCGTGAGGTACATGCCCTGCGTCCCCTTCGTGCGCGCGAGCGTCGCGTCGACGAGGTCGACGCCGGCGTACGCGAGGACGGCGACGTTTCGGGGGGTGGCGACTCCGGAGAGGCCGAGCGCGGCGTCGGGGGGCAGGGACTCCTTCGCGCGGACGACCGCGTCGCGGAACGCCTCGCCGTGGCCGACGAACCCCTGCGCGTCCGAGAGGAGGTACGCGTCGGCGCCGAGGTCGCGGGCGCTCCGACTGTCGACGACCGCGGCCGATGGATATTCGGCGTCGGGGTGCTCGACCGCGAACGACTCGCGCACCTCGTCGCGCGTACCGGCCGGGAACGACCGGTGCGGCAGCACCGTCAGCGCGGTCTCGTCGCCGTCGGGTACCTCGCGGTCGCCGGCCCAGAGGCTCCCGGCGTCGTCGAGGAAGGGGTCCGCGAGCGCCGGCGTCGAGACGGGCTCCGCGAGGCGGACCTCCCCGAGGCGGGCGGCGCCGTCGCGCTCGTGGACCTCGAAGTAGTCGGTCATACCTCCACTCGCGCGGGGACCGTCAATTCTCTTGTGTTCCGCGGACGCACCGCGGACCGTGGGAGCGGGAGCGGAACCCGCCGGAACTGTTAGGCGGAACGCGACCGAGGGATCGGTATGGACCCGACCGGCCCGTGGGACCGCGACCGCGTCGACGAGTTCCTCGCCGCCGCGCGCATCCCGATCCGGCTCGGCTGCCGGACGCCGAGCGACCGCCCGTGGATCGTCTCGCTGTGGTTCGCGTGGGACCCCGACGCCGACGCCATCCGCTGCGCGACGAGCGCGAGCGCCGATCTCGTCGAGTTCGTCGAGCACGACGAGAGCGTCTCCTTCGACGTGTCGACGAACGACCCGCCGTACAAGGGGGTCCGCGGCCGCGGCCGCGCGACGGTCGTCCCCGACGAGGACAAGCGGCTCCTGCGGTCGCTGCTGACGAAGTACCTCGACGGGACCGACAACCCGACCGCGGAGCGGCTCCTCCGGCCGGACCGCGAGGAGGTCGAGATCCGGATCGAGCCCGAGCGGCTCCACGCGTGGGACTACTCGGAGCGGATGGGGTCGGCGGAGGAGTGATTCGAGCGCGGGCGGGCGGTCTCGGAGCGGTGCGCGTCGCTCCCCGCGAGGCGATCGTTTAAGCGGTCGCCGGGCTACCGAGGGGTATGAGCGCTCTCGACGACGACGAGTACCGCGCGTTCCGCCGCGACCTCCACCGCCACCCGGAGCCGGCGTGGCGCGAGTTCTACACCACCGCCCGCATCGTGGAGGCGCTCCGCGAGCGCGACCTCACGGAACTCCACGTCGGACCGGAGGCGTTAGCGACCGACGAGCGCCTGAACGTCCCCGACGACGAGGAGCTGGCGGAGTGGGAAGGGCAGGCCCGCGAGGCGGGCGCGGACCCCGAGATTCTCGAACAGCTTTCGGGCGGCTACACCGGCTGCGTCGCGGTCGTCGAGCGCGGCGCCGGCCCCGTGGTCGGCCTGCGCGTCGACATCGACGGGCTCCCGATCACGGAGTCGGAGTCGGGCGACCACGTCCCGGCCGGGGAGGGGTTCCGCTCCGAACACGAGGGGTTCATGCACGCCTGCGGCCACGACGCCCACGCCACCATGGGCCTCGGCGCGCTCGACGCCGTCCTCGACTCCGACTTCGCCGGCACGCTGAAGGTGTTCTTCCAGCCGGGCGAAGAGCAGGTCGCCGGCGGCAAGCCGATGGCAGAGTCGGGCCACCTCGACGACGTCGACTACCTCTACGCGGTCCACGTCGGGCTGGACCACCCGTCCGGCGAGGTCGTCTGCGGCGTCGAGGGGTTCCTCGCGGTGCGGCACCTGCTCGCGGAGTTCGAGGGCGAGCCCGCCCACGCCGGGGCGCGCCCCGAGCAGGGCCGGAACGCGGTTCAGGCGATGGCGGCCGCGATCCAGAACCTCTACGCCATCCCGAGACACGCCGACGGCCCCACCCGAGTGAACGCCGGGCTCGTCGGCGGCGGCACTGCGACGAACATCATCCCCGAGGAGTCGCACATCGAGGGCGAACTGCGCGGGCAGACGACGGAGCTGGCCGAGTACATGTCCGATCACGCCGACCGAATCTTGCGCTCGGCCGCCGAGATGCACGACTGCGAGGTCGAGGTATCGACGCTCGGGGAGGCGCCCAGCGCGTCGAGCGACGACGCGCTCGCCGGTCTCGTCCGCGAGTCCGCGGGCGACGTGGCGGGCGTCACGAGCATCGTCGACAGCGACGACCTCGGCGGCTCCGAGGACGCCACCTACCTGATGAACTACGTTCAGGACCGGGGCGGCCTCGCCTGCTACCTCGGCGTCGGCACCGACCACCCCGGCGGCCACCACACGAGCGACTTCGACGTCGTCGAGGACGACATCGCGATCGGTATCGACGTGATAGCCGGCGCGATCCGGCGGGTCGCGGAGACGCGGCCGTAGCGAAGCTCAGCGTGGAATCCTTCCCGTGTGTAGCGCTTTTTTGAGTAATAAATGCGTCCGCGATCGCTTTTATAAATGAACGCGGTGGCGCGTGCCTGCGAGCGGCCGCCCTCGGCGACCGCGAGGAGCACGCGCGAGGGAGTCGGCCGACCGTAGGGAGGCCGACGAGGCTGGGGAGGCGTGAGGTGCGGTTGCGGTGCTGTGCGGGGTGGGACTCGAAGGGGCAGTCACGAGGACGGCGCAGGCGACGTAAGGACCACAACGAGGGAGCGAACATAGTGAGCGACCGAGTGAGGACCGCAGCGAGCGTGCGCCGTCCTCGCGACTGGGGCTTCGATGGTGTCGGTGCCGATCGAGGACTTATAAGTGAAAGCGTACAGCCGAGCGGCTGGGGCTTCGACGGACGTCATTGCGAAGCGGTTAGTGATAATATGCTGTTGAAATCCTCTTCTTCAGAGATATTCTCTCTTGAAACAGCCGGTCGATGTGAACTGCGAATACACCGTCACAAATCATGTTTTGAGGGGTCACAAAGTGCGATGCGTGCCTCGTCGCCAGAGACGCTGAATATCACGACTTCCAACCCGTGTTCAGTAGCGATGTTGCGTATGCTTTCCGGGGCATTTTCCGGGTTGGCTTCCACAGTATCACCTATCGGTAGCGCGTCGAGAATCCGTATCCAAACTGGTTGGTTCTCGTGTTTCAATCCTCCCTCGCGTGGGATATTACCGGATACCCACTCACCGGACAATCCCGGCACGGCCGTATCGCCGCTATCGAACTCGAATCCAGAATAGCCCGCCTCTTTGAGGTCTTTTCTCACTCGCTCCCACTCGGTCATTAGTCGTCTAATTGAGCAATACCGACGTAAAAATGCCGCCCGTACTGAATGATACGTGCTTCACCTGTACTGAGCGAACCGAGGCGGTATATGTCACTCCTGATGATTTTAGCGAAGCTACACTATATAAACGCCCGACCACGAACTCGCCTTCCGGACCATACTCGACTCAGAACGTCAGGTGCGAACTCGACGACGGCCCGTCGTCGTCGCCGTCGTCGTCCGGCAGCCCCTCGTAGAGGTAGGTGAGGTCGTCGTCGGTGAGGAACACCGCGCCGTCGCGAACGTCGAGGTCAATCGAGCGCAGCGTCGTTCCCGCGGCCTCGCCGTTGTCGCAGGACCCCTCGCAGGCGTCGAAGGCCGAGCCGTGCTTCGGGCAGACGACGGAGCCGCCCCGCGTCACGGCGCCGACGCCCTCCCGGTGGAGCCGCTGGTCCTCGTGGGTACAGCGGTTGATCCACGCGCGGACGGGCTGGTCCCCATCGGATCCGTCCCCGTCGACTCTGCCGTCCGGCTCGTCCGCGCACGGCACGAGGAACACCTCGCGGTCCGCGTCGCCCTCGCGGGCGGTGAACGCCCACGACCCCCGCTCGCGAACCGTTTCGACGGTGGTGAGTCGGTACCCGCTCACGGCCTCAGTACTTCGCGTCGGCGCCGGTCGTCTCGTAGACGCGGTCCATGATGTCGTCGCGCTCGCGGGTCCAGTTCGCCATCGCGGCGGGGCTGGTCGGGTACTCGCCGTAGTGGTCGATCAGCTCGTCGGCCAGCGACTTCGTCTGGTAGAAGTTCCGGATCGTCCCCCAGTAGCCGAAGCTCTTGATCGCGGCCTTCACCTTCAGCCCGAAGGACATCGAGGTCGACCCCTCGTACAGCGCCTCCGCGAGCTTCTCGCCCGGCAGCGACGCGAGCAGGCCCATCAGGTCGTCGACGTCGACCGCGGTCGCGAGGACGTTGTACACGTCGAGCCCGGCGTAGCGCCCGCCGAAGTGGTCCATCACGCGGGTGTTGTACCGCCAGAGGTTCTCCTCGGTCACGTCGCCGTCCGAGATCGCCTTCACCGCCTGCTCGCCGGCGTACTTGCCCGCGTACGCGGCGCCGGCGATGCCGCCGCCCGTTGTCGGGTTCACGTGACCGGCGGCGTCCCCGACCGCCATGTACCCCGGCGCGACCGCCGAGTCGTAGGGTCGCCGCGTGGGGAGCGCGGCGCCGAGCTTGTCGCGCACCTCCGCGCCCTCGAACTCGGGGCGGTCCCGGAGGTCCCGCTTCAGCGACTCGATCAGCTGCATCGGCTCCTCGGTCATCTGGAACCCCAGCCCGGCGTTGATCTCGGTCGGCGTGCGCGGGAAGTACCAGAGGTAGCCCGCGGCGCGGTCGGTCGCTTTGAACACCAAGGCGTCGTCCCACTCGACCGGCTCCGGGACGTCGACGATCTCGCGGTACGCCGAGCAGAACTGCGAGTATCGGACGTTCGTGTCGAAGGTCGTCCCCTCGAAGTCCGCTTTGTCCTGAAGCAGCGAGAGCGACCCCGCGCCGTCGATCACGACGTCCGACGCGTACGTGACGGGGTCGCCCTTCCGCACCGCGCGCAGCCCCGTGACGCGGCCCGTCTCGTCCTGTACCACGTCGTTGATAACGGTGTCGTAGTGGAAGTCGACGCCCGCGTCCTCGGCGCCGGAGATGACCTGGCGGCCGTACTCCCAGCGGTCGATGACGGCGAGTTCGCCGGGGACCGGGATCTCCAAGACCGTGTCCTCCTGCGGAATCTCGAAGCGTCCGTGGTCGACGTCGGTGTTCGTGAACGCGGGTTCGAGCCGCCCTTTCGGAATCGCCTCGGGGAAGGCGTCCGCGCCCTTCAGCGCGTCGCCGCAGGCGATGTGGCCGGCCTCCTCCTCGTCTTTCCGCTCGACGATGACGACGTCGAGCCCCTCGTTCGCGATCGTCGCGGCGGCGTAGCAGCCGGCGGTTCCGGCGCCCGCCACGACGACGTCGTACTCGTCGATATCCATTATCGAAGCGTGTCGTGCGCCCGGCAAAACTCTTTGCTCCCGTTTCGGTCGGACTCGCGGCGACGGATTTCGCGTTGGGCCCCCGTCCGCCGATCCCCAGACCGGTGCCTAACTGTTCAGGCTCGTCGTTTAACCGGGTCGAGACGCCTTCGCGGGACATGGGCCAACTCGATCAGGTCGACGCCGACCGGCTCCGCGCGTGGCTCCCCGAGGTCCGCTCGGCGGAGGCGACCGCGGCGCTGATGGTCGCCGTCGCGTACGACCGGGGGATCGGCACGGCGGAGCTCGCCTCGTGGTACGACCGCTCCGAGGAGTGGGTCGGGGAGACGATAGACGCCCTCGACTCGCCGCGGTTCGTCTCGACGGTCGCCCGGCTCGAAGGGGTCGACGTCGAGGCGGTCGCCGCGGCGTCGAACCTCGCGCCCGAGACGGTCCGCGACTGGTTCGACGACCTCGACGGCGAGCCGGTCGCGGAGGCGGCGGACGTGGTCCGGCGGTACGCCGAGGGGTCCGTCGAGCCGGTGCGGACCGGGTCGCCGTCGACCGTCTACCACCTCGATCACGACGCCGTGACCGAGCGCGGCTGGTCGACCGACGACGACGACCTCTTCGCGAAGGCGGCCGACGCCGACCTCGACCTCCCGGAGTACGGGCGGTTCCTCGTCGAACCCGGCGAGTCGATCCTCGAAGCCGCGGAGCGCGGCGGTCGCTCGTGGCCGTACGCCTGTCGCGGCGGCGCCTGCTCGAACTGCGCCGTGGTCGTCGTCGACGGCGACGTGGCGATGCCCGGGCAGTCGGTCCTCTCCGACGAGCAGATCCGCGAGGCGAACGCCCGCCTCTCCTGCGTCGGCGTCCCGATCACCGACGAGGTCAAGATCGTGACCGGCGTCGGGGACGCGGACGACTTCGCGGACCTGCGGCTCCCGGCGCCGGCCGACGACGCCGGCGCGTCGGATTAACGCACACGCACGTCCGGCTGACGGGCCCGCGCGTCCGGCCGACCGCTCTCCCCGGCGGGGGTCCGACCCCGACCTACTCCTCCGTCTCGTAGTGCTCGCCCGCGGCCTCGGGGATCTGCGTCCGGCCGACTAAGGCGAGCACGACGATCACGACGACGTACGGGATCGTCTGGACCAGCGTGTCCGGAATCGCGTAGCCGAGCTGCTGGAGCCGGATCTGCATCGCGTCCAGCCCGGCGAAGAGGACGCCCGCGCCGAGCGTTCCGAGCGGATTGTAGTTGCCGAACAGGTACGCGACGATGGCGATGAACCCCTTGCCCTGAACCATCGTCTCGCCCGAGCCGACGAACTGCCCGATCGACAGCGCCAACGCCGAGCCGCCGACCCCGGAGAGGACGCCCGAAAGCAGGACGCCGGCGTACCGCACCTTCGAGACGGAGACGCCGACCGTGTCGAGCGCCTTCGGGTTCTCGCCGGCCGCCCGGAGGTGCTTCCCGAAGGCGGTCTGGTTCAGCAGCCACCACGAGACCGCGGTCGCGACGACCACGAGGGTCGCGGAGTACGTCCACCCGGCGTCCACGTTGAAGTTCGGCGTGTTGACGCCGCCGAAGAACACGGTCGACATGAACGGCGCGAGGCCCAAGGCGATGAGCCAGACCGCGAGCCCGGCGATGATCTGGTCCGCCTTGAACTCGATACAGACGACCGCGAACACCCCGGCCAGGAACGTCGACGCGGCGATGCCGGCGAGGAACGCGACCCCGATCGCCGGGACGCCGAGGACGGCGTTCCCGACCCCGACCACCGACACGGCGTAGATCGAGACGAACGCCGAGATGATCAGCAGTCCCTCCAGCCCGATGTTGATGACCCCCGATTTCTCCGCGAAGATGCCGCCCAGCCCGGCGAGCACGATGGGGGCGGCGAGCCGCGCGGTCGACTTCGCCGTGCTGGTCGAGAAGACGATACCGGCGAGGTCGCCCGCGACCGAGGCGGGGAACAGGAGCCCGACGACCCCGAGCAGCGCGACCGCGCCGAGGGCGCCGGCGACCAGTCGAAGGGAGTTACGCATCGGTCTCACCCCCGTCGCCGCCGGCGGTCTCGTCCGGCTCCGTCGACGCCGCGACGCCGCCGCCCCCGGAGACGCCGGCGTACCGGCCGATCATCCGGAAGAACTCCGGCATCGCGACGAACAGGATGATGAGCCCGCGCAGCACGGCGACGAGCTCCGTCGGGACGTCCGTCCGGAACCCGATCTCTAGGGCGCCGCCCTTCAGGACCCCGAAGAGGAACGCCGCCGGCAGCACGCCGATCGGGTTGTTCCCGGCCAGGATGGAGACGGTGATGCCGTCGAAGCCGAGGTCCGGGATCGAGGCCATCCACCGGCCCTCGGACATCAGCACCCACACTGCGCCGCCGACGCCGCCGAGCGCGCCCGAGAGCGTCATCGCGCGAACGGTCGTGAGCTTCGCGTTCACGCCCCCGTACTCGGCGGCCGCGGCCTGAACGCCGCTCGTCCGGAGGTCGTACCCGAGCGACGTGTGCTCGACGAAGTAGTAGAGCGCGCCGATGAAGACGGCCCCGAGGAGCAGCGCGAGCAGCGAGAAGTCGGTCGACGGCGGGAACAGCACCGACGGGAACTGCGCGTACTCCGGAACGTATCTGGTGGCGACCACCGAGGAGCCCTCGGCGCGGAACACCTCTAACACGAGCACGTACGCGACGTTCGCGGCGACGAAGTTGAGCATGATCGTCGTGATCACCTCGTTGGCGTCGGCGTACGCCTTGAGCGCGCCGGGGATGGCGCCCCATAGCCCGCCGCCGACGGCGCCGGCCGCGGTCCCGACGACTATCAGCACGAGCCCGGCGACGGGACCGGCGGGGAGCAGGGGCGCGAGCGCGAGCACGGTGAGCGCGGTCGCGAGCGCGCCGACGACGAGCTGGCCCTGCGTCCCGATGTTGAACAGGCCGGCGCGGAACGCGACGGCGACGGAGAGTCCGGTGAAGATCAGTAGCGTCGTCTCCGAGAGCGTTAGCCCGAACGAGAGGTTAAACGGCGTCCACCCGGGGTTCAACAGCCCGGGGTCGCCGGTCGCGAACGGGTAGCCGAGCGCGCCGTTGAACAGCACGACGTACACCTCGACCGGGTCGTAGCAGAACCCAAGTCCCGTGAACGGCAGCGTCCAGGCCGCGGTCGAACACTGGGCGATGCGGCCGGAGACGAGCACGAGCACGAAGCCGACGGCGATCGAGAGGAAGATGGCGGCGACGCTGATGAGGAGCCGCTCCGCGACGCTCCGGTCGACGAACGGCGCGACCACGCGGGCGAGGACGGAGTCGGAGCCGTCGGCGTCCGAGTCGCTCACGCGTCCACCCCCTCGTCGCCGCCGGTCGCTCCGTCGATCCCGTCATCCGCGCCGTCGACCGTGCCGTCGCCCGACGCGCCGCCCGACGCGTCGTCCGCGGCGTCGTGGAGCGCCGCCCCCTCGACCGAGTCGTCGTCGAGCGACTCGCCGGCCATCAGCAGCCCGATCTCCTCTTCGGTCACGGTCGCGGGGTCGACGACCCCGGTGAACTCGCCCTCGTGCATCACCGCGAGCCGGTCGGAGAGGCCCTGTACCTCGTCGAGCTTCGAGGAGACGAGGAGGACCGCCCTCCCCTCGGCGCGCAGGTCGAGCAGCCGGTCGTGGAGGAACTCCGTCGAGCCGATGTCGACGCCGCGGGTCGGGTGGGTCGCGACGACGAGGTCCGGGTCGCGCTCGAACTCGCGGCCGACGATGAACTTCTGCTGGTTGCCGCCGGAGAGCGACTCGGCCTCGGCGCCCGCGTCGGGCGGCCGCACGTCGTACTGCTCGATCACGGACTCGGCGTGGTCCTGAGCGGCGCCCCAGTCGAGGCGACCGCCGCGCGCGAACGGCGGGTCGTGTTGGCTCCCGAGGATGCCGTTCTCGGTGAGGTCGTACGACATCACCAGCCCGCGCTCCTGTCTGTCCTCCGGGATGTACGCCATCCCCCGGTCGATCCGGTCGCGGCGCGTCTTCCCCGCCATCGGCTCGCCGCGGTAGCGGACGTCCCCGGACGCCGCCTCGCGCAGCCCCGTGACGGCCTCGACGAGCTGCGACTGGCCGTTGCCGTCGACGCCCGCGACGCCGAGGATCTCGCCGGCGCGAAGCTCGAAGGAGAGGTCGGAGACCGCCTCGACGCCCCGGTCGTCCTCGACGCTGAGGCCGGTCACCTCCAGCACGCGGTCGCCCGCCTCCTGCGGCGTCGTCGCGGGGTCCATCAGCACCTCTCGGCCGACCATCATCTCCGCGAGCTCCTCGCGCGTCACGTCCGCGGACGCGACCGTGCCGACGTTGACGCCGTCGCGGAGGACGGTGATGTCGTCGGCCGCCGACAGCGCCTCGCCCAGCTTGTGCGAGATGAAGATGATCGTCTTCCCCTGTTCGGTCAGCTCCTCGAAGACGCCGTACAGCTCCTCGACCTCCTGCGGCGTCAACACCGCGGTCGGCTCGTCCATGATGAGCACGTCGGCGCCGCGGTACAGCGCCTTCAGGATCTCGACGCGCTGCTGTTCGCCCACCGAGATGTCCGCGATCGTCGCGTCCGGGTCGACGTCGAAGCCGTACCGCTCGCTCAGTTCGACGACGGCCTCGCGGGCGGCCTCCCTGTCGACCCGCAGGCCCCCCCACGTGGTCGGCTCGTTGCCCAAGACGACGTTCTCCCACACCGTCATCGGATCGACGAGCATGAAGTGCTGGTGGATCATGCCGACGCCGGCGTCGATGGCGTCGCGCGGCGAGTCGAACGACTTCGCCTCGCCGTCGAGGCGGACGGTCCCCTCGGTCGGCCGGTAGAGACCGTACAACACGTTCATCAGCGTGGTCTTGCCGGCCCCGTTCTCGCCCAGCAGGGCGTGGACGCTCCCGCGCTCCACCGCGAGATCGACGTCGTCGTTCGCGACGACCCCGGGGAATCGCTTCGTGATGCCGTCCAAGTGGACCGCCGGGTTCATTCACCCGTAACTCCGCACCGGAGCCTAAAAACGCGCGGATTTCGGCCCGACGGAGCCTGTACTGTCGCTCGTCTGACCGGATCGTCGGAGAAGTCGCGCCCGCGAGAGCGGTCCGGACGCCGCCGTCTCGCCCCGGCTACCGTTCCGCCGCCGCGCCGCTCAGTCGTCCGTCGTCTCCGGCACGTCGATGTTGCCGGCGATGATCTCGTCGCGCGCGTCCGCCACGGCGGTCGCGATATCGTCGGGCACCTGGCCGCCTATCTCCTGCCCGTAGACGCACTCGACCCCGTTGGACTCCAGTCCGAGCGCCGTCGTCGACCCGCCCTGGTGCTCGCCGTCGACGACGTTCGAGATGGACTCGTACACCGCGGTGTCGACGCGTTTCACCATCGACGCCAGGATGACGTCCGCGAACGAGTCGTTCGAGACCGACTGGTCCTGGTCGACGCCGAAGGCGAACCGACCCTCCTCCTGTGCGGCCCGGAAGACGCCGACGCCCGTCGCGCCCGAGGCGTGGTAGACCACGTCCGCGCCGCTCTGGTACATCGACAGGGCCGCCTCCTGGCCGCCCGTGGGGTCGGCGTAGCTGCCGACGTAGCTCGTGGTGACGTCGACGTCGTCGGACGCGTAGTCGACGCCGGCCTCGAAGCCGGCCTGGAACCGACGGATGACCGGGCTGTCGACGCCGCCGACGAAGCCGACGGTCGTCGAGTCCGGGTCGGTCTCGCCGGCCCCGGCGGAGAACTCCGTCTCGGACAGCCGCGCGGCGAGCACGCCCATCAGGAACGAGCCCTCGTGCTCGCGGAACAGGTAGTTCGCGACGTTCGGCTCGTCGACCGTGGTGTCGACGATCATGAAGTTCTGGTCGGGGTACTCGGGCGCGGTCTGGGCGAGCGCGTCGCCCTGGTTGAACCCGATGGTGGCGACCAGGTCGTACGCCGGGTCCGTCGAGCCGGCGTACTGCTGTTGGAACTGCTCGAACTCGCCGGCGCCGTCCGGCTCCGACTCGTCGTACGCGATGCCGAACTCCTCTTCGGCCTGGAAGATCCCCTGCTGGGCCGCGTCGTTGAACGAGTTGTCCCCGAGTCCGCCGTCGGAGTAGACGATGCCGACCCGCGCCGGCACGTCGCCGTCGCCCCCGTCGCCCCCGTCGCCGCTCGGGCCGCCGCTACAGCCCGCGAGGCCGACGAGGCCCGCTGCGCTTGCCGCCTTGATGAACCGCCGCCGATCGAAGTCGGATGCCATCTCGTCTGTACCCGCGTCGGAACGCGGCATAAATTCGTCGTTCCCGCGGCATCGAGGTGACACGTTCGTGAAAAGAAGCGGCCGTATTTCGGGGGGATCGGCGGCCGGTCGCGCCGTTTTGATCCACGACCCCGAATCCCTCACGGTTGTGAACGAGGCGCAACACGAGCCGCCGAGAGCGCCGGGGGGCGGACCGGCCGTCGGCCGCTCGGTCTCGCCCGACTCGCCGTCACCGCTTACGCGGCCGTCGTCCCCTACGCCGCCGCGACCGCGTCCTCGACGACGTCCTCGACCGCAGCGACGAGCCGGTCGACGTCGTCGCTCTCGGCGTACACCCGGACGTACGGCTCCGTGCCGGAGGGGCGGACCAGCGTCCACGAGGCGTCCTCGAACTCCAGCCGGACGCCGTGGTCGGTGTCGACCGCGGCCTCGGGGAACGCCTCGGGCAGCGCCGTCTCCAACCGCTCCATGACCGGCTCCTTCGCCTCGTCCGGACACTCGACGCTCACCTTGCGGTACGGGCGCTCGGTGACCGGCTCGCGGAGCGCGTCGAGTCCCTCGTCCGCGACGAGGCGGGCGATCACCGCCGCGGAGGTCACGCCGTCGATCCAGCCGCCGAAGGCGACGTGGATGTGCTTCCACGGCTCGGCCGCGAAGACGACCCGGGTGTCGTCGCCGCCTTCCTTCCCCGCCTCCGCGTCCGCCTCCCGGACCGCGGCGATGCCCTCGTGGAGCGCGCCGAGGCGTACGCGCTCGACGCGGCCGCCGGCGTCGCGGACGCGCTCGTCGATCCGACCTGAGGCGTTCGGCGTCGTCACGACGACGGGATCCCTCGCGTCGCTCTCGCGCGTGTACCGCTCCGCGAGCACCGCGAGCACCGTGTCCTCGTGGACGACCTCCCCGTCCGCGTCGACGACCACGATCCGGTCGGCGTCGCCGTCGTGCCCGATGGCGAACGCGAACCCCTCGGTCTCGCCCGCCTCGCCGCCGTCGCCCGCCTCGTCGCCGTCGCTCTCCTCGCCGCCGGCCGGTCGGCCCGGGTCCTCAATCCCCTCGTTCGCGTCCGCGACGAACGCGCGCAGGTCCGCGAGCGTCTCCGGCGTGGGCTTGCTCCCGCGGCCGGGGAAGTGGCCGTCGACGTTGCCGTTGAGCGTGACCACGTCGGCGCCCAGTTCGCGGAGGACGGTCGGCGTCGCGGGCGCGCTCATCCCGTTGCCGCAGTCGACGGCGATCCGGAGACCGTCGAGGTCGGCGCCGAACCCCGCGGCGTACTCGCGCACGGCGTCGAGGTAGCCGCCGAGCGGGTCGGTCCGGGTCGCCTCGGTCCACTCGTCCCACGGGGCGACCGACTCCTCGTCCGCGACCCGGGACTCGACGGCGCGCTCCGCGTCGCGGTCGAACTCGGTTCCGTCGCGGAACAGCTTGATCCCGTTGTCGGTCGGCGGGTTGTGCGAGGCGGTGAGCATCACGCCGTAGCGGCCGCGCGAGGCGTGCGCGAGCGCCGGCGTCGGGAGGCGGCCGGCGCGGCGCACCTCGACGCCGCCGGCGGAGAGCCCGGCCTCCATCGCGGCCGCGAGCGCCGGGCCGGTCACCCGGCCGTCGCGGGCGAGGACGACGGTCGGGGCAGTCTCCGTTCCTCCGTCTCGCGATCGGATCTCGGCGCCCACGGCTCGCCCGACGGCGAGCGCGAGCGCCGGCGTGACGCGGTCCTCGACGCCGCCGCGGATCCCGGCGGTTCCGAACAGGTCCATATCGGCCCCCTCGCCGCGCGGGAGTTAGTAGGCGTCGGTTGCGGGCGGAGGCCGGTCGCGGGCGGTCGGTTGCGGACGGGGCGTTTAAGCGGGTCGCGGGCGGTCGGTTGCGGACGGGGCGTTTAAGCGGGTCGCGGTCCCAGCCTCGGTCGATGACCGACCGCGTTCGCGCGCACGTGTTCGTCTCGGGCCGCGTTCAGGGCGTCTACTACCGGGCGACGACCCGCGACGCGGCCCGCGAGAAGGGCGTCGACGGCTGGGTGCGGAACCTCGACGACGGCCGGGTCGAGGCCGTCTTCGAGGGTCCAGAGGGCGACGTCCGCGACATGGTGGCGTGGTGCGAGACCGGCAGCGAGGCCGCCGAGGTCGACGACGTGGACGCCGAGTACGGCGCGCCGGAGGGCGAAAACGGGTTCGAAGTCCGGTGGTAGCTCGCCGTCCCGGCGGCGCGCCGCGGGCGGCGAGCGCGGCGGCGACTCAGTCGTCGTCCGCGGCCGTCGACTCCCCGGCGTCTACGGCGCCCTCGGCGCCCGGTCGCTCCCGCACGCCGAGTTCCTCCAGCGCGCGCAGGACGACTATCGCCTCCACCACGTCGCGCCCCTCGGTGTAGGGGTCGTCGACCGCGTCGAGGGTCGCCTCGGCCTCGGATTCGAGCCGCGCCTCCAGTTCCGTCTGGTCGGTCTCGGCCTTCGTCGCGGACAGCAGCGCCTCGTGGTCCTCGCGGAGGTCCAAGGAGACGTGTGCGGCGTTACACCGCGAGAGGGGATGCGCGTCCATCTCGACCGCGAGGTCGCTGACGAGCTCCCAGTCGTCGGCGCAGAACCGGAGCGTCACCGTGCCGACCACGTCGCGCCACGCGATGGGCCCGCCGTTCTCCATCAGCCGGAGCGCCCGCGGCGGCACCGCGATCCGGGTGTGAGTGTCGTCCCGGCCGCACAGACAGCAGGGGGTGTTCTTCAGTCCGGCGTACACGCACGTCCGTACGGGCCGGAGAATGGTGTGCGTTTCGGCGGCGAGAGGCCGTTCGACCGCGCCGAGGGCGCGTTCGACGAGTCGCGGTCGCACAAGACATATACACCGTCGGAGAATCGGGACGGGTAATGGCCCGCCCGTCCCCGGAACTCCTCGCGGCCCTCTGTCTGTTCGTCGTCGGAGTCGGTCTCGTCTTCGGCGGCGCCGCGGGCGCCACGGACTCAGGCCCGGTAACGTACGTGGTGGACGAGACGGACGGCGAGGTCCATCAATACGCGGACCTCTCCGAGTCGGCACGGGACGTCGTCGACGCGGGCGCCGAGGGCGGTGAGGTCGCCGTCGACGATCTCCCGTCCGCGTTCCGGTCGAGGACGTGGAACTTCGTCAGCGACGGCGGCGAACTGGCGTGCTTCCTCCCGACCGACGACGCCGACTCCGGGGGCGTCAGCGTCGCGTTCACCGACTGCGAGGGGTTCGCCTTCGAGTACGAGGAGCTCCCCGACCGGGGACAGCGCTTCTTCACGGTGGCAGCGGAGTCCGAAGGCAGCAGCGTCTCGATCACGAAACCGGTTCCCTCGGGGTTCGACGTGGCTCCGGGAGATACCGGGGTCGAGGTAGCGGAGGCCCCCGAGCGGGGAGGGCTGTACTACGTGTTCGAGAACGAACGCGTGTACGAGTTCAGGCTCTACGGGCCGGGCCCGCTCGGCGGGCTCCCCGGATTCATCCACGGCCTCTTCGTGATGGCCCTCGGTCTCGCCCTCATCGCCGGCAGCGCGTACGGCTATCGAATCTCGGCGGTTCACGCACCGGCGGCCGCTGCGGTCGGGGCGAGCGTGTACCTCGTGCCGCCGCTCGTGGACGCCGCTGGGCTGCTCAGGTGGTCGATACGGCTCGACGAGTACAGCCCGTGGGGGGTCCCGCTCGTGACCGCTCTCGCGGTGGGCGGGGTGGCGTACGTTCTCCCGGACCTGTACGCGTTGGCGCGACGATATGCCTGAAGGCGGTACGGCGGCCGCACGATACTGCGATACAACTTTTAAACCAATGAGCGAGTCTGCGCCACTCATTTATAAATGAGGCGGTGGCGCGTGCCTGCGAGGCCGCCCTGCGGCCGAGCAGCACGCGCGAGGGAGTCGGGCGGCCGGAGCGAAGCGGAGGCCGGCCGACGAGGCTGGGGAGGTGAGAGGCTGCGGTGCTGTGCTGGGCGGGGCGGGACTCAAAGGGGCAGCCGCGAGGACAGCGCAGACGACGTAAGCACCGCAGCGAGGGAGCGAAGCGAACGAGCGAGGAGCGCAACGAGTGTGCGCTGTCCTCGCGGCTGGGGCTTTGGAGGAGGTCTCCGGTGATCCGCCAGCAACGATTTAAAAGGGAGCGACTGGGGTTTTGGAAGTGTTCGCCGCCGATCCGCTGTCAGCTATTTATAAGTGAGCGACCGGGGCTTCAGAGGTGCCCAACGCAAATCCGCCAGCAACGAGTTATCAAAAGATAGCCACGAGGTAGAGGTTCACTTATAAACGACCAGCTATACTGATGGCCAGCTATTACGCGTCACATTCCGCGAGCCACTCGTGAGCCCAGTCGTCTATCTCCTCGAAGACGGGCGCGAGCGACTCGCCCTTGGCAGTTAAACTGTAGTACGTCGCCACCGGCGAGTCTTCTTCGAGCCGCCGGTCCACGAAGTCGGTCTCTTGGAGGTCGTCGAGCACGCGCGAGAGGGTGCGGGCGTTCGCGTCGGTCTCCCGTTTCAGCTCGTTGAAGCGCGCCTCGCCGTTCAACAGCTCGTGGAGGACGACCAGCCGCCACCGCGAGCCGATCTGTTCGAGCGAGTCGACGACCGGGCAGGGGGTCTCCGGCGTGGTCGCCGCGTCGACCGGTCCGCTCTCCGCCGTCGAGTCCGTCCCTTCCGCCGCGTCGACCGCTTCTGCCACTTCCGTCGCGTCAGTCGCCGTATCCGCCGCCTCAGCAGACTCCGCCGCCGAAAGGTCCTGTGATGACATCGGTGTTACCTACTAACCGTATTGTCCGGGAATCGATAAATAGGTTACGTCCGTATAGCAGGTTACACGATGTTAGCTGAACTCGCGACGCTACCGCTCCAGTTCGACACCCCCCTCGCGGGCGAACTCTTCCTGCTCGGCCGGATCGTCTTCGGCGCGACGCTCGCGTTCATGGGGCTCAACCACTTCACCGACCTCGAAACGATGGCCGGCTACGCCGAGTTCAAGGGCCTGCCGGCGCCGCAGTTCTCGGTGATCGCCTCCGGCGCTCTCCTCGTCCTCGGCGGCCTCGGCGTCGCGGCGGGCGCGTTCCCCGTCGTCTCCGCGGGTGCGCTCGCCGTCTTCCTGCTCGTCTCCGCCGTGACGATGCACGACTTCTGGTCAACGGACGACCCCGAGGAGAAGCAGAACGAGATGACGAGCTTCCTGAAGAACCTCTACGGCGCCGGCGCCGCGCTCGCGCTGCTCGCGGTCGGCGGCACGACGTGGCCGTACGCGGTCGGTATCGGCCTGTTCTGAGGCGACGCTGACGGGACCGCCCCCGGACCGCCGGAACGGCTAACCGTCTCGGCGGCGACGCCGGGCACATGAGCGACGCGCCGCCGACGACCGGGCTCCACCACGTCACGAACATCTGTACCGATATCGAGGAGACCACGGCGTTCTACGAGGACGTCCTCGGCTGGCACACGGTCAAGCGCACCCAGAACTACGACGACCCCGGGACGCCGCACTACTACTTCTCGCCCACGCCCCAGGGCGAGCCGGGGACCACCGTCACCTACTTCGAGTACCCGGACTCGCAGGGGACGCCCGGCCCGGGCGCGAGCCACCACTTCGCGTTCGGCGTCGCGGACGAGGAGACCCTCCACGAGTGGCGAGACCACCTGTTGAGCCACGACGTCCGCGTCTCCGAGGTGAAGGACCGCACCTACTTCAAGAGCGTCTACTTCACCGACCCCGACGGCCTCGTCTTCGAGTTGGCGACGCAAGGACCGGGCTTCACCCGCGACGAGGCGGAGCCCGGCGGCGAGGTCATCGACCCGTTCGAAGAGGGGTGCGAGAACTAAGCGCGGCCGACCGAGCGCGTCCGTCGCCCCGCGCCGCGCGCGGTCACTCCCCGCCTTCGACCAGCGCCGCGAACCGGTCGAGCGCGCGCCGACAGACGGGGACGTACGGGGCCGCGAGCAGCGGGACCTCGATCACCGCCCGACACCGACCCCCCTCTCCCGAGTAGCGCTCGACGCGGTGCCCGGTCGCGGGGACGCCGGCGACCGCCCAGTCCCACCGGAGCCGCGTCGCGGCCGTCACCCGGAACGGGACCCACGCGCCCGCGACCCGGACCCGCCCGGTGGTTCCGCTCTCGACGTACCGCTCCGTGCTCTCGGCGCCGCGGACGGACGGACTCCACTTGGGCCACCGCCGGGTGTCCCGGAGCGCCTTCGCGGTCGCTTCCGGCCGCCCGTCGACGTCGCGGCCGACCGCGAGCGTCGCCCCCTCCCTGACCACCCCGGTTCGGTCGTCGCGGTCGGAATCTCCGAACACGTCGCGTCCTCCGGAGCCGGCGCCCCTCATCGCTGCGGTCGACCACACATATCCGCACGATCGTCCGGTTTCGGGCGTGAATTCCGGTTGTAATTCGCGTTCCGTCCACCGATCCGGAGCGACTCGCGTCGACAAATATTAATACCTTATATGCTATCAGGACTCATTATCTCTTTCCACGAAGGGTTAATACGGAGGTCAGCGGTATCGGGAGTCAATATGGCAAGCGATCGCGACACCATGAAAGACGTCTCGCACACAGCGCCCAACGACACCTCCGCGGACGCCGTCTGGGAACGAGGACGGGGACCGGTCGAGGAAGAGGAAGAAGAGGAGTAACGCGCCGAACGTCGCGGTTTTCTCTCGGCTTTCGCGGGCCGCATAGCACCCCGTTCGGGGCGCTCGCGGACCGACCCGGGTCCGCTCTCACGACTCCGGCGCCGCTCGGTCCGGGTCCCCGGCGTCTCGGCGGTCCCCCCGTTCGGTCTCCGTCTCGGCCGTCTCGACGCCGAACTCCTCCGCCTCCGGGGGTGCCCGACCGAGCATCGCCCGCAGCGACGACCACGCCTGCCGCCTGTCGCCCCCCTTCGAGATCGGTATCCCGGGGAACGACGCCGCCGGGTGGGTTGTCTCGGGACCGAGGTGGTCCATGTGGGCGGCTATCCACGCGAACGCGGCCGAGAAGGCCGTGAGAACCGCGAAAGAGACCCACGATTCGGCGGCCGTGAGCCCCGCCGCGCCCACGACGACGCCGGCGGTCACGTAGACGAAGGCGACGAAGATCAAAAGCACTGTCACCGTCGCCAAGAGGTCGTTGACCGCGGTGACGCGGGCGTTGTAGTCGATCCACTCGGCGTAGCTCCGGAGCAGTCGCTCGTCGAACTCGGCGGCGTCGCCCGAGTCGGTGCCGACCGAGTCCGCGTCCGCGGCCCGCGGTCTGTCGCCGCGCTCGGCGGCGATCACCCTGTCGACGGCCCTGAGGTCGAGACCCCCGCGGAGGTCGGAGGCGGTGTAGGTGACCGCGGCGAGGCCGGTCGACGCGAGCAGGAGGAGCCCGCCGACCACGGTGAAGGGGTTGAGGAACGCCGCGAGGTCGACGGTCGTCTGGACGACGATCGACCCGCCCGTGACGACGATTCCGATGAGCAGCAGGTTCGCCTTCAGGATCTCGATCGCCTTGTTGTCGATCTCGCGGAGCCGCTCGACCTAGTAGTCGAACGTGGTGCGTAGCTCCTCGCGGGTGGTCGCCGCGACGGCCGGGTCGAGCGCGGCGTCGCCGGCGGACCCCTCGGAGGCGGCGTCCGCGACGCGCTCGGCCGACGGTTCGGTCGCGACGCCCTCGGTCCCCTCGTCGGGACGGTCCGTCGCGGCGGCACCGCCGGCGTCGTCCGGCGCGTCGTCGCGCCCGCCCGCCGCTCCCCGTCGATCGCTCATACGGACGGTGTTCTCGAAGCGCCGTCCTAAGGCTACCGGCGGGACGACCCGACGAGATGGCCGGAAGCGACGGGGACCGTTCTCGCCGCCGATAACCGCGGGCGTGGGTTTAACCCGGCCGACGACGAAGCCGCACGCATGATCGAGGTGTCGGGGCTACGGAAGACCTACGGCGACTTCGCGGCCGTGGTCGACAGCGACTTCTCCGTCGACGACGGGGAGGTGTTCGGGATCGTCGGCCCGAACGGGGCCGGGAAGACGACGACGCTCAAGGTTATCGCCGGCCTCGTGGAGCCGACCGACGGTGAGGTGACCGTCGCCGGGTTCGACGCTTCCGACCCCGAGATGCGCCGCCACCTCGGGTTCCTGCCGGAGGAGTCGCCGCTGTACGAGGAGATGACCGCGCGGTCGTACCTCCGCTTCTTCGCCGACCTCTACGACGTACCCCGGGAGGCCGCGGACGAGCGGATCGAGGCCGCGCTCGACCGCCTCGAACTGGACCACCGCGAGCGCCGCCTCGGAGACGTCTCGAAGGGGATGAAACGCAAGGTCGCCATCGCGCGCTCGCTCGTCAACGACCCGGACGTGCTGGTGTACGACGAGCCGGCCTCCGGGCTCGACCCCGTGACGACGAACTCCGTGCTGGCGTTCACCCGCGAGCTCCGCGAGACCGGGAAGACGGTCGTCTTCTCCGCGCACAACCTCTACCACGTCGAGTCCGTCTGCGACCGCGTCGTGGTGATGAACGAGGGCCGGATCGTCGCCCGCGGGAGCGTCGACGGGATCCGCGAGCGACACGGCGAGACGACCTACCGCGTGTTCACCGACGTCGAGCCGACCGCGACGCCCGCGCTCGCGGACCTCGACGCGACGACCGAGGAGGTGGGCGACCGGTACCGGACGGCGGTCCCGAGCATGGACGCGGTCGACGCGGTCCGCGGGGCCGCCGCCGACGCCGGCGGCGAGGTCGTCGACATCCGGAGCCGCGAGCCGAGCCTCGAGGACGTGTTCCTCGACATCGTCGGCCGACCGATGCCCGGGCGGTACACCGGCGACCTCGGCGGTGATGAAACCGAAGCCGAGAGCGACGCCGGCGGCGACGAATCGGAAACCGGGACGACGAAGACGACGGCGACGGAGGCGACCGAGTGATCGACCGGCTGCGTCGCGTCGGCCGCCGGCTCGCCGTCGCCGTCCGCCGCGTCCTCCGGGTCGCGAGGTGGGAATCAGCCCGCGCGTCCGGCGGCGTCGACCGCCGGACGCTGGCGGCCGGAGTCGCGCTCCTCCTCGTCGCCGGCGGCGTCGTCGGCGTCGGCGTGGCAACCGGCGTCGCCGGGCTCGACGTCGACCGCGACGTGTATCGGGTCGGCGTCGACCCCGGGTCGCCGTACGCGGACGCGATCGACGAGGCGGCGTCGCTCCGGCCCGTCCCGGCCGGGACGGCGTCGCTGGGTGACACCGCGGACGCGGTCGTGGTGACGGTGGTCCGTCCGGGCTCCGGCGGCGACTCGATCGACGCCGCGGACGTCGAGGAGGTCGTCGTCCGTGCGACGGACACGCGGAAGGGCGAGGCGGCGGCCGCGTCGGTCCGCGAGGCGGTCGAGGCGCACAACGAGCGGCTGATGCGCGCCGAGCCGAACCGAACCGCGGCGTTTCCGGTCGCCGTCACGCTCCGGTACGTCGGGCGGACGACCGGATTCGACGACGCGGCGACGCTCGGCGGGAGCAACGGCGACTCGACGGGCGGTTCGGACGGGGGGAGTGGCGGGGGAGATAGCGACGGGAGCGGCAGCGACGCGGGCGACGGCGAGTCGACAGCTGGCAACGGCGACGACGCGACGGACGGCGACGCGGGCGGCGAGACCGGGTCCGTCGATGCCGACGGGTCGAGCGACGACGACGGCGGCCTCGCGGTGCCGTCGATCGGCGGCGGCGCCTTCGGCGCGGACACGGTCGGCTCGCCGGGGTCGATCACGCCCCCGTTCCCGTTCACCTCGCTGCTGTTGGCGTTCGCCTTCCTCGTCCCGATGAACTTCCTGATCCAGGCGTACGGCTCCTCGGTCCTCAACGAGCGGACGAACCGCCGGGGGGAGCCGCTGCTCGTCACGCCGCTGTCGCCGGCGGAGATCGTCGCCGGGAAGACGCTGCCGTACGCCGCGGCCGCCGCGGTCGTCACGACGCTCATCGCGCTCGCGGTCGGCGGCGGGGCGCTCTCGGTGATCGCCGTGGCGCCGGTCGCGGCGGCGTTCCTCGGGGCCACCTTCGTCGGCGCGATGTTCGCGCGCTCGTTCAAGGAGCTCACCTTCGTCACGGTGGGCGTGAGCGTCCTGCTGACCACCTACGCGTTCGTCCCGGCCATCTTCACGAACGTGACGCCCGTCGCGCTCGTCTCGCCGCTGACGCTCGTCGTCTTCGACCTCCAGGGCGAGGCGGTCTCGGCCGGCGAGGTGCTCTTCTCGACGGCGCCGATGGCGGTCGGCGCGGCGCTGCTGTTCGGGCTCGGACTCGGCGTCTACCGCGAGGAGGACATGTTCTCGCAAAAGCCCGTGACCCGGAAGTTCCTCGACGCGCTCGCGGTGCGGCTCTCCGCGGTGCCGGTCGGGGGCGGAATCCTCGACCGCGGCCGCCTCCGCGCGCTCGGCTCGGTCGCGTTCCTCACCGCCTGTACGATCCCCTTCGTGTTCGTCGCGGAGCTACTGGCCGTCGCGGTGCTTTTCGCGCTGCCGGTCACGGTATCGATCCCGGTGCTGCTCGTGACCATCGCGTTCATCGAGGAGGTCGCGAAGAGCGTCGGTCTCTACGCCGGCTTCGAGCGCGGCGTCTTCGAGCGGACGGGCGGAGACCGCGACGGGACGCTCCGCCTCGCGCTCGCGGTCGGCCTCGCCTCGGGGACCGGGTTCTTCCTCGCGGAGAAGGCCACCGCGGTCGTTCAGGCGGTCGGACTCACGGAGCTTTTCATCGGCCGCGCCGCCTTCGGAGACGTGGCCGGGCTCTCTGGGTTCCCCCCGATCGCGCTGGCGGCGCTGTTCTTCGCGCCGCTCGTCCTCCACGTCGCGACGACGACCGTCGCGAGCGTCGGCGCGAGCCGCGGGCGGACCGCCTACGCGCTGGCGCTGATCCTGGCGACGCTGGGGCACGCCGCGTACAACGTCGGGGTGGTGAGCCTTGGATAGCCGCCTGACGATCGCCGGGCGGGAGCTGGCGGGGCTGCGCGCCGAGAAGACGATCCTGCTGGCGATCGGGATCCAGCTTTTCATCGCCGCGTTCTCGTCGTTCCTCGTCGTCGGGCTCGTCTCGATGTACGACCCGGGCGCGCTCGACGGGGCGGAGATCGAGGTCGCGGCCGCGGGCGACGCGGTCGAGGACCTACAGCGCGCCGCGAGCGAGGTCCCCGGCGCCTCCGTCACGCCGTACGCCGACGCGGACGCGGCGCGGAGTGCCTTCGAGCGGAACGCGGCCGACGCGGCGGTGGTCGCGACTCGCACGGAGTCGGGGCGGGTATCGACCGCCGTCACCGCCCCCGATTCCACCGTGGAGACGACGGTGATCGTGGTGCAGCTGCGCGAGCTGTTGCGCACCTACGAGCTGAACGAGCGCGAGCGGCGGGCCTCGTACCTCGAGGAGTCGCCGCTGCCGCTCCCCGACCGGGGGGAGACCAGCCCGTACTTCTCGTTCACCTACACCGTGTTGATCCCGGTCTTGGTCTTCCTCCCGGTGTTCATCTCGGGGTCGCTCGTCGTCGACTCGATCACGGAGGAGCTGGACCGAGGGACCATGGAGCTGCTCCGGGTCGCGCCCGTCACGCTCCCCGAGATCGTCGATGGGAAGGCGGCCGCGGCGATCGGCATCGCCCCCGGACAGGCGCTGCTGTGGCTGCTCCTCTTGGAGGCGAACGGGACCTCGGTCGCGAACGTCGGGCCGATCCTCGCGCTGATGACCGCGCTGACGACGCTCGTCGTCGCGGTCGCGGTCGGCATCTCGTCGGTCGCGCCGGACCGCCGGGCGGCGCAGCTGCTCTACCCGGTCGCGGTCCTCGTCCTGTTCGGCGGCGCGACGGCGATGGCCGGCGGCCCCGCCAACGCGGTCGCCCGCCTCGCCATCGACAGCGCGGACGCGACGACGGGCGTCCTCGTGGTCGAGTACGCCGTCATCGCGGCGGCCGCGTATCTCGGCGTCCGCCGCCTCGTCGCCGTCGAAGGGTTCGGTCGCTGAGCGGGTCGGTCTCCGGCGCAGTCTATCACGGGACCGGTCACTCACCGAAGCGGTCGCCCAGCCGCTTCGCGGTCGGGAGCCGCCACCCGCGCGCGACGGCCACGAGCCGGAGGCCGACCGTCACCGCCGCGCACGTCGCGGCCGCGAGCCCCGAGGGCGCGCCGAGCGCCCCGGCGACCCAGTACGCGACGCCGCCCAACACCGCGCAGGACGCGTAGAAGTCCTCGAAGAGGATGAAGGGAGCGCGGTCGAGCAGGATGTCGGCGAGCGCGCCGCCGCCGACGGCGTTGATCGTCGCGACGGCGACGACGCCGAACGCGGACACCCCGGCGTCCGTCGCGACGATGGCGCCGGTGGTCGCGAACGCGGCGAGGCCGACGGCGTCCGCGACGAGCGTCACCGGGTGCTCGTCCGGGGAGGCGAGCCACGCGCTCAGCGCGACGGCGAGCGCGACGCCGAGCAGTCCGAGGAGTATCTCGACCGGCGAGCGTAAGACGAGCGGGACGCGCGCGACGAGGAGGTCGCGGGTGACGCCGCCGGCGAACGCCATCGCCAGCCCGACGACGGCGACGCCGAAGAGGTCGAACTCCTCGCGGACCGCCTTGCTCGCGCCGACCAGCGCGAACGCGACCAGCCCGACCGTGTTCATGACCGCGAACGGGTCGCCGAAGAGGACCGCCGAGACGCTCCCCGTCACCCGCCGAAGGCGCCGAGGCTCGACTGTAGCTCCCGCTCCGGCACGGCGTCGGTCAGCTCGTGGCCGACCAGGTCGCGGGCGTCGACCGCGTACGTCGACCCGCCGCGGTCGAGCACGAGCGCCCGCCCCTTCCAGCCGCGGACGGTCCCCGCGGCCATCGTCTCGGAGACGGGGCGGTCGTCGAGGCCGAGCCCGTAGTCGAAGTCGAACCGCTCGATCGGGTCGAACCGGTCCAGCAGGGCCTCCCACGCGGCCTCGTCGACCGCGCGCCCGAACCCGTCGAGCTTCGTCGGGACGCGGACGCGGTCGACGAGGTCGTCGCCGGCGGCCAGCTCCGACTCCACCTCGCGAGCGATCCGACCGTTCGAGAATGTCCGAATGTGCGCCGCGCGGTCCGCGCCCTGCTCGCGGAGGCGGGTCCCGAGCCGCCACTCCTTGGTGACGCCGACCTTCAGCACGTCGGGCGCGAACGCGGCGAGGTACATCGCGTGGGTCTCGTGACAGTCCATCTCGTCTTTCAGGCACGTCCCGGTACACCGGGCGCACACCCAGACGCGCGAGTGTCCGTCGCAGTACGGCGCGTCGGTCGCGTCGCAGGCGACGTGGTCGCCCTCGTGGACCGTCCCCGCGCAGCGCCGTTCCCCGAGTCCGAAGGCGAGTTCGGTGCCCGGGTCGACCTCCACGTAGTCGACGTCGCCGTCGCTCGCGACGTAGAGTCCGCCGCCGACCGGCCCGTCCGCCTCGGGGACCGGACCCCGTTCCGAGTCGCCGTTCGCGTCCGGGGGCCGCTCGCGACGTCCGTCTCGTAGCCGACGACCTGCACGCCGAGCCGTAGGGGAAGCCGGGGCTTATAGGCGTCGTCGGACGCCCGGGACGCGGGGCGGACCGCGACCCGCCCGCCGAGGAACTTTACCCGAGGCCGCCGCAGACGGGGGCATGCTCGACGCGGCGCTCGCGGCGACCGAGACCGACGACGGAGTGACGCTCTCCCTGCGGATCGAGAACCCGGGACCGGACCCCGTCACGCTCGACTTCCGGACGGGCCAGCGCGCGGAGTTCACCGCCTATCCGGCGGACGGGAACGAGACCGGGTCCGAGGGGGAGCGGCCCGACCCCGTCTGGCGGTACGGCGCCGGCCGGATGTTCACGCAGGCGCTCGGCAGCGAGACCCTCGACCCGGGCGAGGCGGTCGCCTACGAGGGAGCGTGGCGGAGTCCGCCTTCGGGGACCTTCCGAGTCGTCGGCGAGGTCGCGGCGACGGACTGTGACACGCGCGCGGCGACGAACGTCGACGTGGCCTGAGGGCGGCGACGGACCGCGACGCCCGCGGTGTCTCGGACCGAGATTTATTAGTGAACCCGGACTCGGACTCCGGGCATGCGCACGGCAGCCCTCCCCCCGGTCGTCGCCGCGGGCGTCGCGCTCGCGGTCAGCGGAATCAGGCGGCTCGCGCCGATCATACTGGAGTCCCCGGTCTCGCTTCCCTCCGGCGAGCAGCTCTCCGTCTACCTCATGAGCGCCCAGTTCGCGGGGTTCGTGCTGGTGTACGGCCTGCTGTTCGGCGTCGCGCTCGCGTCGGGCCTGCGCGACGCCGACGTCTCCGCGACGTCGACGGCGCTGGCGACGGGCGCGAGCGCGACCGTCGCGTTCCTCGTCGGGTCGGGCGCGGTCCTCTGGTACCTCGGCCCGGACCGAGGTCCCGTCACCGCCGCCGCCTTCGTCGTCGGCGCGAGCCTCGGCGTCGGCGTCCAGTTCGCGGTCGTCGCGTACGCGGGCGTCGCGCTCGGCGCCGACCGCCGCGGCGGCTCGAATCCGACCCCGCCCTGATCACGTCGACCTCGCCCTGATCACGTCGGGTCCGCCCCGATCACGTCGAGTTCGCCCCGATCACGTCGAGTCCGCCGCGTCGCCGTGGACCGCGCGCTCGACCGCGACCGTCAGCCGCTCGCGCGTGCGGTGGCTCGCCTCGGCGTCGGTCTCGACCTCGATCAGGTGCGACCCCGCTTCCTCGTGCGCCCGTGAGACCGCGTCGGCGACCTCGTCCGCGGCCGCGGCCGCGCGCTCCGCCGGGGTCTCGCCGCGGTCAGCGAGCGCGTCGGGACGCGCGTCGACGCGGGCGTATTCCAGCCCGTGAAGCGCCGAGAGCGGCTCGAAGTCCAGCCCGTGCGGCGTCTTGAACGACTCGGTGAACGGCGGCTCGAACGACTCTATCGGGAGCTTGTGGAAGATGCCGCCGCCGTCGTTGTTGACCGCCACGACCGTCGCGTCGACGTCGCAGCGCTCGACCGCGAGCAGGCCGTTCGAGTCGTGATACAGGGCGAGGTCGCCGACGACGAGCGTGATGTCGTCGGTCGTGCCGGCGCCCGCGCCGAGCGCGCCGGACACGACGCCGTCGATGCCGGAGACGCCCCGGTTGCCGAGCGCGGTGATGTTCGCGGTCGTCGGCCCGACGAACCGGTCGAGGTCTCGGACGGGCATCGAGTTGGAGACGAAAAGCGTCGCCGGGCCGGGGAGCGCGTCCGCGACCGCGCGGAGCGCGTCGCCCTCGTGGAACCCCGCGGCGGCCTCGTCCGTCGCCGCCGCCTCGGGGTCTCTGGCGTGGATCGCCTCCGCGGCCCGGTCCGCCGCCTCCCATTGAGCGCGCCAGTCGGGGTCTCCGCTCCCGCCCCCGACGAGCCGCGAGAGGCGGGCGCAGAGCCGGCTCGGCTCCGCGACGACGAGGTCGGTCGCGGCGAACTCCGCCTCCCGCCAGCGCCCGGCGGGGTCGACCTGGTACTGGTCGGCGCCCGTCCCGGCGAGGTACTTCCGGAGCCGCTTCGATGTCGGGGAAGCGCCGAGTCGGAGGACGAGGTCGGGGTCGGTCCACCCGCCGTCGCCCTCGAGGCCGCTCGCGGCCTCTCCGCCGCTCGCGTCCTCTTCGCCGCCCGCGTCGCCCTCGCCGCCAGCGAGGCCGGCCGAGAGGTACGCGTCGTATCCCCCGATCACGGGCGCGACGCGCGTGTGCCCGCCGTACCGCAGTCCGGAGAGCGGGTCGGCCAGGACGGGGAACCCCGTCGCGTGCGCGAGCGCCGTGACGGCCTCGGGGTCGAGTCCCGGCGGGTCGGTCGGGCCGGCGACGATCAGGCCGCGGTCCGCGTCGCCCAGCTCGGCCGCGAGCGTCCGAAGCTCGTCGTCGCCCGGCTCGGGCGCGCCGGGCGTCACGTCGACGTAGGGACCGTCGCGGCCGCGCTCGGCCGCCTCGGGCAGGTCGTCGGGCACGTCGCCGGGGACCGGCGTCGGCTCCAGCGGCTTCTTAAATGGGACGTTGAGGTGGACCGGTCCCTGGTCGGCGCCCTCGGCGGTCGCGACGGCGCGGGCGACGGTGGTGCGCAGCGACCGGAGCGCCCGGTCGTCCGCCGCCGGCTCCGGGAGATCTTTATAAAAGCGCACGGCGTCGCCGTACAGCTTCTCCTGGTCGGCGGTCTGGTTCGCGCCGGAGTCGCGGAGCTCCGGCGGCCGGTCCGCGGTGAGCGCGAGCAGCGGGACGCGGGCCTCGCTCGCCTCCATCACGGCCGGGTGATAGTTGGCGGCGGCGGTGCCGGAGGTACAGATCAGCGGCGTCACGCGGCCGGTCCTGCGGGCGCGGCCGAGCGCGAAGTACGCGGCGGAGCGCTCGTCGAGCTGCGAGAACACGCGGAGCTCGTCGTGGCCCGCGGCGGCGACGGTCAGCGGCGTCGAGCGGCTGCCGGGCGAGGCGACGACGGCGTCGACGCCCGCGGCGACGAGCTCGTCGACGAGCGCGGTCGCCCACAGGACGTTCCGGTTCGGCGCGGTCATTACCGCCGCTTCGGTCTCCGTCGTAAATACTCCGGCGGGTTCGGTCGACGGTCGGGCGGGCGAACGCGCTCGCCGCCGCGCGGGTCGACCTCCTCACTCCGACTCCGAGGGCGATTCCCGCCCGGTCACCTTCCGCACGCAGGAGGAGCCGAAGGGGCCGAGTTCGCCGGCGTCTAACTGGACGAAATGGCCCGTCGAGATGGAGGTCCCGCACCGCCGGCACTCGAACTCGCCCTCGCGGGCGACGACCTGACTGTCGTACTCGACGTAGGTCCCGTTGCGGCGGACCCGGAGCCGGGCGCCCTCGCGGTCGATGACTCCGCGTTTCTCGGCGGCGTCGAGGATGTCGCGGGTGAGCGCCGGGCTGGTGGTGAGCGTCTCGATCCGGTCGACCGCGGCCGCGAGGTCCAGCTCCTCGCGTTCGAGGTGGGCCAGCAGCTCCACGCCGAGCTCCAGCTTCTCCTCGCGGGTCGACGGCTCCGTCACGCCCGGCGAGACGGCGCGACCCCTCTTAAGTCGGCTGGATGGCGGCCGGGATCGGATGGAGAGGCTTGTCCCCGGGGCGCCGCGAACCGGCAGACTCACGTCCGTCGGCCGACACGTTCCGCCGTGGCCAGATCCAGCGACCGGTCCCGCCGCCGCCCCGCCTACCGGAGCCGGCCGAACGAGTTCTACTGGCTGTGGATCGCGGCGACCGCGACGTACGGGGTCGGGGACGTCGTCTCCACTATCGCCTTCCTCCGGTACGTCCCGACGATAGCGGAGGCGAATCCGGTCGTGCGGATCGCGCTGGAGTCGTTCGGGCTCTCCGGCCTCGTGGCGCTGAAGATCGCCGTCTACCTCGTCATGCTCTGGATCAGCGTCGAGGGCGCTCGCGAGGGGGACGGCCTGCTGTACTACTTCCCGCCGGTACTGCTCACGGCGACGGGGACCTACCTCACCGCGAGCAACCTGCGGCTGCTGTGGCTCTCCTGAGGAACGGGAGTGAGGCACCGGATGTCGTCCCGCCGACGGCGTCCGTTCGCCGTCGTCCCGAACGTGTTCGTGTCGCCCGACATCCGGCTGTAGCGTCGACGGGGAGGTACGATGTCCGAACTCGACGTCAGGGAGATTCCCCCGAACGAGCGGCACGGCCGGATCCACGACGCGTTCGACGACCTGGAGCCTGGCGAGTCGCTCACGGTAGTCAACGACCACGACCCGAAGCCGCTCTACTACGAGCTGTCGGCCGAGGTCCCCGCGTTCGACGACGAGGCGTACGCGGTCGAGCACGAGGGGCCGGAGCGGTCGTACACGGCCACCACCTCGCCGTCGTCGTCGAGGGCGGGCGTGCCCCGCCCGAGGTAGTAGTCGGTCGAGGTGTCCGTGCCGGCGCCGACGTGGACCGTCAGGGTCGGTCGCGTGCGGCGACCGCTCGGGACTCCTTCGGTCGCCGCTACTGAATCCGCTCGATGCCGTCGTCCTCTGGCGACTCGAAGTCGACCGGGCGGCGCGGGAGGTCGTCGACGAACTCCCGGACGATGGTGCGCTCGACGCGTTGCAGCACCTCGCTACAGGTCGACTTCGCGATGCCGACGTGGTCGGCCACCTCGGTGAGCGTTGTCTCTCGGGGCACGTCGTAGTAGCCGCGGTCGACCGCCTCGAAGAGGACCTCGCGCTGGCGCTCCGTGAGCGACCCGCCGGGGTTGACGCGCTGTTGGACGTACTCGACCTCGAAGTCGGCGCCCACGTCGCGCAGCGCGTCACCGAACTCCGCGACGCGCTCGTGGTCGCCGGTGACGTCGACGCGGGCGACGCCGTCGCGGATCTCGACCGGCATCTCGATGGGGACCCCCGCCTTGCGCGCGACCATCTGGAGGAGCGGGACGAGCGCCTCGACCTGAACGGTCACCATCCCGTCGTCCTCGGCCATTACCGAGGTGTGCGTGATCGTGTCGTGGTCCTCGACCGCGTCGAGGATCGGGTCGGTGTCGTCCGCGGTGATCCGGACCAGCGCGAACCCTGCGCCGTCGTCCGGCGTCGCGGTCAGTACCTGGAACCGCGCGTCCGGGAACTCCCGCGAGACGTCACCGACCCACGGGCCGTCCGGGATGTCTACGCGGAGGCGTGCCTGTGCCATACCGCCGATTCGGCGCCCGGCGTGGAAGTACCTTCGGCTCCGCGCTCGTCGGAACATGTTCGCACGAAACGACCCGGGGATCGGGTCCGTTCGTCGAAACATGAGCTCCGTACCCGGCGATCCGGCGGCGGTCGAACGGGCGGTGACAGAGCGGACGGACGCCCCGACCGGGGGGAAGACCGTCTCCCTCGACGTCCGGAACCTCGGGCCGCCGAAGCCGCTGCGCGAGACGCTCGAACGCGTCGAGACGCTCGGCGACGAGGACGTGTTGGTCCAGTACAACGACCGGACCCCGCAGTTCCTCTTCCCCCGGCTGGAGGACCGCGGGTTCGCGCACGCGGAGGTCGAGACGGACGCGACCGACGCGGCCGTGACGGCCATCTGGCCGGCCGACGGCGAGGAGACGGTTTCGGACGAGCGGGCCGGCGAGGGCGACGCGGGCGCGAACGACGCGACCGCGACGTAACTACCGAGCGTTTTGAATTACTGAGACCTGTTGTCGCCTCGCCCACCGGTTCCGACGCGTCACGCGCAGGATTCGGAACGGCGTCGAACGCGTCGGTCGCATCCGGGTGCCGCTACGTCCCGCGCAGCGCCCGCCACTTCGCGGCGACGAACCCCGCCAGAATGAACGCGAACCCGACGACGGTCGCCGGAGTCACTTCCTGTCCGAGTACGATCCAGCCCGCCAGCGCCGCGAACACGGGAATCACGTACTCGATGAAGCTCATTTCGATAGGGCCGAGGTCGTCGAGGAGCGTGAAGTACAGCAGGAAGCCGCCGACGCCGGCGACCGCAGAGAGGTACGCGACGGCGCCGAGCGCGGACGGGGTCCACGCGGCGGTCGCGAACGACTGCCCGGGGAGCGCGAGCACGGCGGCGTGGAGTACCGCCGCGCCGACAGCCATCATCCACGCTTGTGTGGAGAGGAACGGCATCGACGGCGATCGGCTGTGCGTGACGACTGCGGCGACGGCGAACGCGAGCGCGGACGCGAACACGAGCGCGACGCCGAGGACGCTGTCCGCGAGGTTCGCGGGGTCGGGATCCGCGATGACGACGACGCCGACGAACCCGAGCGCGACGCCGAGCGCGGTCGCGGCGGTGAACTCCTCGTCGGTGGAGACGAGCCCCGTGAGCGCGGGCGTCACCACGGGGACGAGCCCCAACAGCACGGCGGCGACGCCCCCAGTAACGTACCGCTGGCCGGCGAAGAGGAACGCGTGGTGGGCGCCGATGGTGAGGGCTCCACCGACGAGCACGTAAACGTAGTCGTCGCGGGTCCGGGGGCGGACGTCCACGCCGGAGGCGAGGACGGCGGCGAACAGCAGCACGGCGGCGACGTCGAATCGCACGGCTGCGAACGGGACCGCGGGGAGGTCCGCGAGGCCGACGTCCGTCGCCATGAACGCCGTTCCCCAGACGGCACACAGCAACAGGAAGCGGCCGGCCGTCCGGTAGCGACTCATTCACGGGGAGGTCGCCGCCGCCGGCGAAATACCCGTCGAACCGCCCCGGCACCCGCCCGCCGCTCCCTCGGGGGGAACACGTTCGGGAACGACCCCAAACGGATCGGGAGCGTAGCCGGGCGTACGCGATGTTCGACGACCTCGACACCGACCGGCGGCCGCTGGTCCTCGTCTGGGAGGTCACGCAGGCCTGCGGGCTCGCGTGTCGGCACTGCCGGGCCGACGCGAAGCCGCGGCGACACCCCGACGAGCTGACGACCGCGGAGGGGAAGCGACTGCTCGAAGACGCCGCCGCGTTCGGTGACGGCCAGCTGGTCGTCCTCTCCGGGGGCGACCCACTCGCGCGCGACGACCTCACGGAGCTGGTCGCGCACGGCGACGACCGCGGGCTCCGGATGACGATCACGCCGAGCGGGACCCGGTCCCTCACGCCGGAGCGCGTCCGCGACCTCGGGGACGCCGGGGTCGCGCGGATGGCGCTCAGCCTCGACGGCTCGACCCGCGAGCGCCACGACGCGTTCCGCGGCGAGGAGAGCTTCGCAGACACGGTCGCGGCCGCTCGCGCCGCCCGCGGCGCGGGAATCCCGCTTCAGGTCAACACCACCGTCTGCGCCGACACCGTCGACGACCTCCCCGCGATCCGCGACCGCGTCCGCGACCTCGGCGCCGTCCTCTGGAGCGTCTTCTTCCTCGTCCCGGTGGGTCGCGGCCGCGTCCTCGACCCCGTCTCCCCCGAGCGCGCCGAGGACGCCATGGCGTGGCTCCACGAGGTGTCCGAGGAAGAGCGGTTCGGCGTCAAGACTACCGAGGCGCCGTTCTACCGCCGCGTCGGAATCCAGCGGGCGGAGGCGGGCGAGACCGACGGCGCCGCCCGGCGGCGGGGCGGGGTCACGGCCGGGCGCGGCTTCGCGTTCGTCAGCCACACGGGCGAGGTGTACCCGTCCGGCTTCCTCCCCGAGTCGGCCGGCGACGTCCGCGAGCGGTCCGTCGTCGACGTCTACCGGAACTCCGACCTCTTCGAGTCGCTCCGCGACCCCGACGGGTTCTCGGGGAAGTGCGGCGCCTGCGAGTACCGGCACGTCTGCGGGGGGAGTCGGTCGCGGGCGTGCGCGGTCACGGGCGACCCGACCGGCAGCGACCCGCTGTGCCCGTACGTCCCCGAGGGGTACGACGGGCCGCTCCCGGAGCGGCAGCGAGCCGGAGGCGGGGACGGCGAGCGTTCGGAGCCGGCGGACTGAGGCCGGAAAACGGGTCAGGCGTACGCCTCGAACTCCTGCCCGAACGCGAGGAAGTAGCCCGTGCCGGCGACGCCGATGACCGCCGCGACGGTGAACGCGACCTCCGGGCTGACGAAGTCCCACAGGTAGCCGCCGACCGCCGCGCTCGGGATCACGACCGCGTTCCGGAGCAGGTAGTACGTCCCGGTGACGCGGCCGCCCGAGCCGCTCTCGGCCGGGCCGACGATCAGCGCCTTGTGCGACGGTAACCCGGCGAACCGGAGGCCGGAGAACGCGAAGACGGCGATCATCACCGCCGACAGCGGCAGCACGGGGCCGGCCAGCGCCGGCGCGTAGATCAAGACGACGGGGAAGACGGCGTAGACGGCGAACCCGACGGCGACGACCGGCTTCAGTCCGACCCGCTCCGCGAGCTTCGACGCGGGGACCATGATCAGCAGCGCGACGAGCATCTCGACGCCGAGGAGGTAGCCGAAAAAGGCCTGCGGCGAGAGGCTCACGTCGTACGAGAACCCGGCGAGCGCGACGGTGGTGTCGAGGCCGACCTCGAAGAACTGGGTGACGACGAGGACGAAGAACACGTACACCATCCCGTTCGCGAACCGGACGAGCGTGTCGCCGACGAGCAGCGGCCGGAGCGGCTCGGGCATCTCGCGGAGGTCCCGCCGGATCCGATCGAGCCCCGCGAACGAGTCCCCGAGGGAGTCCCCGCTCGCGTCGTAGCGGACGTGCTGGACGAGGGTCCCGAGGACGCCGAAGCCCACCGCGACCGCGAGGACGAACTGGAAGCTTACGGTGAACTCGGCGCGCAGCCCGATGAGCACGGCGGCCAACACCGGCCCGACGAGGAACGCCGTCCGCCGGAACGTCTCCGTGCTGGCGAACCCCGCCGCCAGCCGCGAGGGGTCGGTCGCCTGCTTGACCACCGCGAACGTCGCGCCGAGCCCGAACGACTTCCACGCCTGCGCGAGGACGAGACCGACGAAGATCCAGACCCACGGCTCAACGGTGACCCCGGCGACGGTTATCGCGCCAATTCCGGGCGCGACCAGCCAGACGAGGAAGCCGAGCGTCGACAGCAGGCCGAAGACGGTGAGCGCGTACCGCGACCCGATCCGGTCCGAGACGGCGCCGCCGGGGTACGGGTACAGCGCGGAGATGACGTTGCCGAACGTGCCGAACAGGCCGACGACGAACCCCGATGCCCCGAGCGCGACCATGTACTCCGGGAGAAAGCGGTTCGTCATCTGGAAGCCTAAGCTGTACGCGAACATCGCGACCGATAGGACGAACACGTCCCGCTCTAACGCGAAGAACCGGCGGAACGCGTCCAGCGCCCCGGACTCCTCCGCGCCGCCGGCGCCGTCCCCGTCGCCGCTCATGGGGCCTTCTTCGGCGTCGTCGAGCGGGCACGGTCGTCGGCTCCGAGCGGTGCGGGCGGCGCGGTGGCGGCGGCCATACGCGTCGTCGGTCTCGCGTCGGCAAAAATCCACTTCGTCGGAGCGAGGTCGGTTCCGTCCCCCGCCGCGTCGGAGCGGACTTATTTTTGATAATTTGCGGCGTACGCTTTTACGCGTTACTCGGTTCGATCCAGTATGAACCGACGGAGAGAGCGGGACGAAGTGGTTCACGTCGGATCCGACGCGGACTGGGTCCGGCGGGCGGCCGCGGAGTTAACGGCCGTCGCGGGGCCCGAACGCGTCGCGTCCTTCGACGAGGCGGCCGCCGTCGCCGCCACGGACCTGACCGACGTGCGGCTGGTCGTCTGCGAACTCCCTCCCGAGTCCGGCGTCGAACCGCTCGTCGCGGTCCGGGAGGCGCTCCCCGAGGCGCCCTCGCTCGCGGTCGTGCCGGACGCCGCCGGCGTCGACGACGCGCTCGCGGCCGGCGCGGCGGACGTGTTCGTTCGCCGGGAGGGCGTCGACGAGACGACGCTCCTCGCCCGTCGGATGGACGCGGTCGCGACGGCCCCCGTCGAGTCGTCGCTCGTCTCGGAGTCGACGGAGCCGCTCCTCGACGCGATCGACGACTCGTTTTAGGCTCTCGACGCGGACGGCGCGCTCACGCGATGGAACGACCGCTTCCGCGAGGTCACCGGCTACGACGACGGGGAGTTAGAGGGGATGCACGCGCTGGAGCTCTTCGCCGGCGCCGACATGGGCAGGGTAGCCGACGCGATCGAAACGGTGTTGGAGACCGGTAGCGCCGTCGTCGAGGCGGAATTGGTCGCGAAGGACGGCGAGACCGTTCCGGTAGAGTACACGGGAGCCCTCGTGACTGAACCCGACGGATCGCGGGAAATCGTCGGTATCGGCCGCGACCTGATCGAGCGACGCGAGCGCAGGGAACGGCTGGTGCGACTCCGGCAGGCCGTCGAGACCATCGCGGACAACGCGCCGCTGACGCTGTTCGAGGTCGAGGCCGACGGGGAGATATCGACGGTCCGCGGCGAGACCCTCTCGCGGCGGCTCGGGCGCCCGATCGCGCCCGGGGACGCGATCGGGGAGGCGTTCGCCGGCCACCCCGAGATACGCCGGAAGGTCGAGGCCGCCCTCGACGGCGAGTCCGCCCACGCCTTCGTCGACGTCTCCGACTCGACCTTCGAGGCGTGGCTTCAGCCGGCGCTGGACGAGACGGGGACCGTCGCCCGGGTGGTCGGGCTCGCGCTCGACGTGACGGAGCGCGAGGAGCGAGCGGCGATGCTCGACCAGATTCGGGCGAGCGCCGGCGAGGTCATCTGGATGTCCACGCCCGACAAGGAGTCGATGGACTTCGTCAGCGACGCCTACGAGGAGATATGGGGACGTCCCCCGGAAACGCTCGGGGAGGATCCCACGTCGTTCGTCGAGGCGATACATCCCGACGACCGCGAGCGCGTCAAGGCGGCTCTGGAAGCGCAGCGCGAGGACCCGGACGGGTACGAGGAGACGTACCGGGTGGTCCGCCCGGACGGGGAGGTCCGGTGGGTCCACGACCGGTCGTCCGGCGTTTACGAGGACGGCGAACTGACACGCGTCGTCGGGATCGCGAGCGACATCACGGTGCGGAAGCGCCGGGAGCGGGAGCTCCGGCTGAAGAACCGCGCCGTCGAGACGGCGCCGGTCGGCATCGCGATCCACGAGACGACCGAGCCGGGGAGTCCGATCGCCTACGTGAACGACGCGTTCGAAGCGATCACCGGCCACGACGGCGACTCGGTGGCCGGCGAGAGCCTGTCGGTGCTCGGCGGCGACGACGCCGACCCGGACCGCGTCCGGGAGATAGCGTCGGCGGTCGAGGCGGGCGAGCGCGGCTCGGAGACCCTCGTCCTCCACCGGGGAGACGGGACGCCCTTCTGGGGGCGGGTGGCGGTCGCCCCGGTCGTCGACGGCGACGGCGAGGCGACCCACGCCGTCAGCTTCGTTCAGGACGTGACCGAGTCGAAGGAGCACGAACAGGAGATCGAGCGGCACCTGACGGAGTTCGGCGAGGTGCTCGCCGAGGACCTCGGCGTCCCGCTCCGAGAGGCGAAGGAACGCCTGAACGCCGCGACCGACGACGAGCCGGAGGCGGAGATCCGCCGGGCGGAGCGGTCCGTGGAGACCGCCGTCTCGCTCGTCGACGACCTCGCGACCGTTCACTCCTTCTCGGTCGAGCCGCGACGCCTCTCCGAATCGATGCGCGATTCGTCCGCGAACGCCGGACGGGACGAATGAGATGAGGGGACCGCGAGTCGGTCCCGCTCGGGTCGGAGGCTGATCCCCGTGGAGCTTCCGGTGTCGACGGTGGTCGTCTGCGAGACGAACAGGACGCGGGGCGACCTCTACGGGCTCTGGCTCGACGACTACGACGCACGGCGCGCGCTGACGACCGCGCAGTTCGTCGAGTCGTTCGACGCCGGGGTCGCGGTCCTCGTGCTGGACGACGCCTTCGGGGAGGAGGGGCCGGAGCCGGTCCTCGAACGGGTCGGATCGGAGGCGTCCCACTGCCGGGTGATCGGGATCCGAACGCGGTCCGACGACGGCTCGCGGTCGGCGTACGACCGCGTCCTCGAACGGCCGGTGTTCGAGGCGGACCTCACTGAGTGCGTCGAGACGCTGTCGTACCGGGCGAACTATCACCTGTTGCTCGACCGGTACTACCGCACCACGGCCCTGATATCGACGTACGAGTGGCGGGCCGACGAGGACCCGGACGACAAGGAGCGGTACGAGCGGCTCCTGAGCCGGGCTGAGCGGCTACAGGAGTACCTGAACGGGATCCGACCCCGGATGAGCGACGCGGACGTCCGCGCCGTCGCGGAGTCGATCGCCGTCCCGGAGGTCACCGACGACGACGCCGGGAGGTCGGTCGAGAGCAAGTACCGGCCCGACGAGTGTGCTCGATGCGGACAGGACTGGAGCGAGTCGGTGGACGGCGGCGACGCGGCCGCGAAGCTCGGGGCGTACGTCTGGCGGTGCGTCAGCTGCGGCCACGTGGACATGCGCGCGGACCCGAACCACCGACACGTCAGCTCCTTCAGGCGCTGAACGGAACGGGGGCGTCAGTCGCTCCGCGCCTCGGCGTCGCGGACGAGCTCCCGCAGTTCGTCGATCGAGAGCGGCTCGACCCGTTCGCGCGTCCCGTCGCTCGTGTAGAACAGGCTCGTCTCGACTTCTTTGCCGTCGAACCACTCGTCGAGGACGTGGTAGTAGACGCTGAGCTGCTTTTCGTACTCCGACTGCGCGCGCCGCGTCGAGTCGGTCTTGTAGTCTATCACCTCGACCCGGTCGGCCGTCTCGCGGACGAGGTCCGCGATCCCCGAGACAGTGACGCGGCGGCCGTCGACGTCGATCGGGAGCGTCACCGGCTCCTCGACGTGTAGCTCGCCCGACAGGCCGTCGAGCAGTTCGACGACCCGCCGCTCGTGGTCGTTCGAGGGCGTCACGTCGTCGCCGAGCGCGTACGCCTCCGCGAAGTCGTGAACGCGCGAGCCGAAGTCCATCCCCCGCGTCTCCGGCTCCGTCTCGGGACCGGTCTCGGTCCGCTCGCCGGTCTCGTCGAACACCGAGTCGTCCATCAGCGAGTGCGGGGTGTGACCGATGGGCCCGTCCGGCTCCGTCACCGCGAACGGTGACTCCGCGTCGGCCGGCTCGTCGCGCTCGAACGGCTCGACGTCCGGCTCGACTTCTTCGACGGCGACCGGCAGCGCGTCGAGGAACGCGTTCGGCTCCTCGCCGGCCGCGAACACGACGTGGCTCTCCGCCCGCGAGACCGCGACGTAGAGCAGCCGGCGCTCCTCGTCGTACCCCCGCGGCAGGCAGCGCCGGATGACGTCGTGACGCCAGTCGTCGTACACGTGGGGGTACTCCCGCGCCTCGGCGTAGCGCTTCCGCCGTCGGAGCCCGACCGGGTCTCGGTACTCGATGACATCCGAGCCGCCGGCCCGGGGCGGGAAGCTCCCGTCGTTCATGTTCGCCATGACGACGATGGGATACTCCAGCCCCTTCGCCGTGTGAATCGTCTGGACCGTCACCGCGTCGTCGCCCGCGCTCGCGCTCACGTCGACCGTGCTCCCGGTCTCGATACCGCGCTCGATGAACCGGATCACGTCGCCGCGGGTGGCGGTCGTCGAGTCGTGGACCGACTGGACCGTGTGGAGGAGCACGTCCGCGGTGTCGCCCGCGAACCCGTAGCGGTCGAGGACGCGGCGCGCGACCGCGCCGACCGACTCCAACTCGCGGAGCGCGTCCCGGAACGCGGCCGGGTCGTCGGGGTACGACCCCGTCTCCAAGACGCGGTCGATCTCGTCGAACGCGTACCCGGCCCGTTCGAGGACGACCGCCCAGCCGCGGTCGGCGTCCGACTCCAAGATCCGGAGCCACGCGAGCAGCAGCTTCGCCGGGTCCGTCCGGAACAGCTCGACCCCGCCGTCGTAGGCCAACGGGAAGTCGCACTCGGCGGCGACGTCGAGGAGCTCGCGGCCGTAGTCCCGCGTCCGCGTGAACACCGCGACGTCCCCGTACTCGGGCGGGCGCGGCTCGCCGTCCTCGCCCTCGACCGCGTAGTCGTCGTCACCGACGATGTCTTGCACCTTCGAGAGGACGGCCTCGTGTTCGTCCTCGTGCCGGATCCCCTCGACGACCGTGTTGTCGAAGGCCGCGTTCGCGGAGAGCTCGACGACGTCGTCGAGCGGGGCGTCGACGTCCTCCCCGCCGGTCGCCGGCGCCGCGATGGCCCGCTCGGAGAGGTCGATGACCGACGCCGTCGACCGGTAGTTCTCCCGCAGCTCGATCCGCGTGAGGTCGCTCCCGTCGAGTTCGACCCGCTCGGCGTCGTCGTTGAGGTCCGCGGTGAACCGCTCCAGCCGCTCCTCGAACTCGAGGATGTTGCGCACGTCCGCGTACTGGAACGAGTAGATGCTCTGCTTCCAGTCCCCGACGGCACAGAAGTTGTCCGCCCCCGAGAGGAGCAGCGCGAGCTTGAACTGGATCTCGCTCGTGTCCTGGAACTCGTCGACCATGACGTACTCGAACTGCGCCGCCTCGCGGACCCGCGGGTTCTCGCGGAGGAGCACGAACGCGAACAGCTGGAGGAAGCCGAAGGTGAGGTAGTTGCGGCGCAGCGCGAACCGGAGGTACTCGACGTACGCGTCGTGGACGAACGCCTTGAGATCCGACCGGTCCTCGCGGAACGCCTCCCGCGCCACGTCGTCGTCGAGCCGCTTCGTCCCGCGGCCGCCGCGTAGCTCCGACTTCGAGGGCGCGTCCGGCGGGTACGCCTTGTCCCGCCCGAAGCCGCTCAGGTCCTCGCGCAGTTCAGACTGCTTCCGGCCGTCGTTGCGGGGGCGGTTCGCGGCGTCGAACAGCTCCTCGAACGCCTCGAAGTCGCCGTCGAGGTGCGCTTCCCCGTCCCGGTACCAGCCGTCGGTCGTGGGGAAAATCCCCTTCGAGGCGAGCTCTCGAATCAGGCCGAGCAGCTCGCCCGGCTCGGGGAGGACCCGATAGAACGCGGCGTGCTCCGGGTGGTCGTCCCGGAACGCGCCGAAGAACTCCCGGAACCGCTCGGCCTCGATCAGCTCGTCGTCGACGAGCCGCGTCGAGCCCGTGATCCGCTCGTCGAGGCCGAGGTGCGTCGGGGCGGCGTGGCCGTGCTCCCGCAGCACGTCGTGACAGTGCGAGTGGAACGTCCGGATCGGCGCGTCGGCCAGCTCCCGCAGCCCGTACGCGCTGCGGTCGACGATCCGCTCTCTCATCTCCGTCGCGGCGCTGCGCGTGAACGTCGCGAGCAGCACGTCCTCCGGCTCCACCTCGGGGCGGTCGACGATCCGTCCGTACCGGCGGGCGACGGCAAACGTCTTCCCCGTCCCCGGGCCGGCGTCGACGAGGTACGTCCCCTCGGTGTTCTCGATCAGCTCCCGCTGTCGGTCGTTCGGCGTCGGGTCGGTCATCGGTCCCCCCTCAACAGCAGGTCGCGGTTGTCCACCCGCCGGTAGTTCGGCTCGCCGCCGAGCCCGTCGACCGGGAAGCGCTCCTCGCCCGCCCGCCGGCGGTTCACCTCTTCGAGGCGCTCGTCGACGAACGACTCGAACGCGTCCAAGTCCTCCCGGAAGAACGCCCGCCTGCGGACGCCGTTGAGCGCCCGGATCGCCTGATCCGCGCCCTTCTCGGCGTCGACGCCGTCGGCCGTTCTCGCGTCGACGGCGGCCGCGAACCGCTCGGCGAACGCGGAGGCGCGTAGCTCGTCTCGGTCCGTCGTCTCGGGGAACGACAGGTCGGTCACGACCTCCTCGTAGGCCGCGTAGCCGAGGTCGTCGAACGTCTCCCGGCAGTCGTTGTAGCCGTCGAGCAGCGTCTCGTACGCCTCTCGGGAGCCGACGTACTCGTCGAACGAGGAGGGGTGGTAGGTGACGGTCGCGAGCGCGTCGTCGAGGTCGGCGTCGCCAGCGATCACGTCGTCCATCGGCTCGAGGAAGTGGAAGAACGTGAACTCCAGCCGCTCGTCGGGCCGGAGCGTCCGGTAGTAGGTCAGGTACAGCGCCGTCTGAAAGTTCGGCGCGTCCGCCGGCGGATCGGTCGCCGCGCCCGCGACGACCTGCGAGGGCCGCTTCCTGCGCCCGCTCTTGTAATCGAGGAGCTGGGCGGGTGAGCGCACGAGGTCTATCTTCCCCTTGACGCCGAGGGCGTCGTCCTCGAACCAGCGCTCGGTGAGCGGGGAGTCGACCGGCTCGTCGAAGCGCTCCGCGAAGAAGTTCGTCCCCCACCCCGACGCCGGCGTGAGGAACTCGTCCGACTCCGGCGCGTTCTCGTCGAGGTACTCCGCGATCAGTTCCAGCCCGATGCGGTACTTCCGGCGGCGGAGCGTCTCGTCCGCGGCGTCGAAGAACGCCTCGGTCTCCCCGAGCATGGCGTCGACGAGGTCGTCGGTGTCGGCCTCGGCGACGACGTCGGGGTGGTTGACGCAGAACTCCGCGAAGTCGTGGAAGAGGTTCCCCTCCACGAACCGCTCGCGGTCGGGAGAGTCGAGGAGGCGTCCGAAGAGGTAGTCGCGCGGGCTGTTGACGTAGCTGTTGAGCGCGGACTGACTGAGCGTCTCGACAGACTCGGCGTCGACGCCGAGCGGTCGGCGGTCGAAGCCGCCGCCGTCCGAGTGCCGTCGCCGTCGGTGTTCGACCGAGTCGAGGTCGCTGAACCGCTCGAACTCCTCGTCGAGGAGGTCCCCGAGGTACAGGCAGGGCGTGACCGGCTCCCCGCCGGCCGCGTCCCGGACGAGGTAGTACCGGCGGTCGCCGCTCTGGAGCAGGCGCTGGAAGTCTCGCACGTAGCGGTCGAACTGCGCCTCGGTGTCCACCCACGGGCGCTGCGGGGCCGAGTGGGTCCACCCCTCGCCCATCCCGAGGTGGAAGACGACGGGCCGATCCACGTAGGCGGACGACTTCGCGTCCGCGAGGAGGACGCCCTCGTTGTCCCTGTCGACGGGGACCTCGTACGTCTGGAGGTAGTAGGCGAGCCGGTCGACCGCGCCCTCCGTCACCGGCTCGCCGGCGAGACCGAGTTCCCGAAGCTCCTCGTCGAAGCGCTCCAGTTCGACGCCCGCCTCGCTCGCGTACGCGTCGATCGCCCCCGCGAACGTCATGTCCGCGACGTCGTCGCGGAACGTCCGCAGCCACGCCACCTCGGGCGCGTCGACCGCCTCCAAGCGACGGTCGCCGTCGGCCACCGGCGCGTCGACGCCCAGCCGCGCGAGCAGCGGGCGGACGTCGTCGACGGTCGTCTCGGAGCCGCGGAAGCCGAGCCTGAGGAGCCGGAGGAACGCCCTGTGGTGCGGGTCGTCGGCAAATCCCGGGCCGCCGTAGAAGGGGACGTCCGCCGCTTCGAGCGCGGACTCGACGAGCGAGGAGTACCGGCTCCCGCCGTCGAGCACGACCGCGACGCGGTCGGCGTTGCGCGCCGAGACCGCGTCGAGGAGCGCGGCGACGACGTCTGTCTCCGACTCGAAGACGTGGAACGGCGGGCGGTCGAACGCCTCGTCGGCGAACAGCTCGACGCGGTCGAACGCGTCCGGGAGGACGTTGCGCTCCAGGGCGGTCAGCTGATCGTAGCCGACGACGGCGACGGATAGGTCGTCGTCGACCGAGTACTCGCTGAGCCGCTTCGACGTCGTTCGGAGGGTTCGCATGACGTCGACGACCTCGCGGGTCGCGTCGTCGACGTAGGCGTCGTAGTCCAAGATCGCGTCGAGGCGACCCCGATGTTCCCAACACTGGAGCACGTTCCCGACGGCGTACGCGATCGACTTCCAGTCGCGGTCGGTCTCCGCGACCAGCCTGAGGAACGCGCGGCGGTCCTCCGCCTGCTCGCGCCGGCCGGCCGCGAGGCGGCGCGGCGTCGTCGCGAACGTCCCGAAGTGAGGGCGGTCGAGGCGGCGATTGATCGCGCTCGCGAGCGCGGCGTCGGGAGCCACGACGAGGTCGTAGTCCGCGACTTCCGCGTAGAGTGACTCCGCGCGTTTCGCTCTCCGAATAGGCACGAATACCGGGAGCCGCACGAGCCGGAAAAAGATAGCGGGGATCGCCCGCGCGGCGACCGCGGGGCTAGAACGCGTCCGAATCGAGCACCCGGTGGGGGACGTTCCTGTCGCGGAGCTTGGAGGTGTGGCGCGGAATCTCGTCGGTCACCGCGACCAGGAGGACGTCGAGACCGAGCATCCCCGCCTCCGCGACGCCCTCCGCGGTCCCGAACCTGATGTCGGGGGTGACGCCGCTCCGCGAGACGAGCGCGTACGCCTCCGTCCCCGCGACCGCGACGAGCCCCTCGTCCGGGACGTGCGCCGAGAGCACGTCCGGCCCCAGGCGGTCGTCGTCGGTCACCGTCGGGACGGGCAGCACCGAGACGCTTCCCGTGTCGTAGTCCACGACGCCCTCGAAGTCGGCCACGCCGACGGCCTCGCCTTTCTCCGCGCTCGTGACGGTGACCGCCGTCGCGGTCCCGCCGGCGGGGTTGGCGTGGAGGACGCCGTCCCGCATCACCAGTCCGACCTCCCTGCCCTCCGCCACGTCGTCGAGCGCGACGGCGGCGTCGACCTGGACGCTCCCGAGCACGTCGGAGTTCACGTGTTCGAGGTACGTCTCCAGGTCGTCGGTTCGGGAGATGAGCCAGTCTACCCCCTCCTTCGTCACCTCGTACCGGCCGCGACCCCCCTTCTCGACGTACCCCGACTCGACCAGATCGCGGACGTAGTCGCTGACCGCCTGCGAGGTCACGCCGATCGTGTCCGCGATCTCGCCCTGACTCACCGCCGGCTGGCGGGCCGCGATCTCCACGAGCACCTGGTAGCGCGTCGCGCTCCGCTTGTTCTCGAGGACGTCCGGCGATCCGCCGCCCGCTGAGTCTCCCATCAGCGAACATTCAGATGCCACAGATAAAGTTTTGTTGTCTATCTCACCGCCGATCCGTGCTAAGGGCGACGCTCGGCGCCCGCTGGCTAAAACAGCGTTTTCCTAATACAAACGAGAGTGCCTCGTGACGCGATACACTTGTACGCCGAGAGCACCGAGCGACGAGGACCTCCGAACGACGCGAAAGCGGGCCGACCGAGCCGGAGCTCAGGCGGTCCTTCGACCCCGCGCTCGCCGGCCTCAGTAGGCACGTCCGCTTCCCACGGAATCACGGGCGCTACGGGATCGTGAACCGCCGAGAGACGGTCACCTCGCTCGGCTCGTCGTCAGAAACATGGGCGCTACAGGATTTGAACCCGTGGCAACTTGGTCCGAAGCCAAGCACTCTGTCCAAACTGAGCTAAGCGCCCGTGCCTCTGCGTACTTTCGAGAGCATGTTAAGTCCCGCGATTCCGAGTCGGCACCCCGCAGTCGGCCGATCCGTCTCGCGTCACCGAGGGTCGGTCGATTCGCGGCCGTGACACGTCCGCGCCCTTCGACGGCGGTCGACCCCCTCCCGAGGCCTGATCCGGCGGCTGAGCGACGCGGGACCGCGCGGAGACGCGGCATCGCCTTCCGAGGGCCGATCAAAAAGAATATTATTCGGAGCGGGCATGTTTCGGTAGTAGATGTGTCCTGGTCGTACGGCCTCGCGGCCGAACGAGTGGCCTGCGCCGACGACGTCGCCCCCGAGGTGCGTCCATGTATGAGCTGACGCCGCATTTCGACGCCGAGGTCGAGCCCGGGACCAACATCCTGTTGACCGGCCCGCCGCTCAGCGGGAAGCGGTCGATCATGATGGACATCCTCGCCGCCGGGACCGAGCGCGACGAGGGCGCCATCGTCGTCACCACGAAGGACGGCGCCGACCGGGTGCTCCGCGACTACGAGAAGCGGACGCCCTACGAGGGCAAGCCCGTCGCCGTCGTCGACTGCGTCACCCGCCAGCAGGGCGGCGACGTCCGGGAGTCCGACCGGATCAAGTACGCCTCCTCGCCGGTGGACATGACCGGCATCGGGATCAAGCTCTCGGAGTTCCTCCAGGCGTTCGGCGACCGCGGCATCGAGCGGAACCGCGTGATGGTCCACTCGCTGTCGACGCTGCTGATGTACTCGGACCTCCAGACGGTGTTCCGCTTCCTCCACGTGTTCACGGGCCGGGTCCAGAGCGTCGACGGGCTGGGGCTGTACAGCATCGACTCGACGGCCCACGACGATCAGGCGATGAACACGCTGAAACAGCTGTTCGACGGGATCGTCACCGTCCCCGAGGACGGCGAACCCGACATCCGGCTCGCCTGACCGGCGACGCGGCGCTCGCATCCTCTTTCGCTCCCCGCCGCTCGGGGGAACCGCTTAATCGGGTCGCGGCCGAAGGGCGAGTCATGCCCATCACCGACGACGAGGGACTCGACCGCCTGCTCGACGCGGAGACCGTCGCGGTCGTCGGCTGCTCGACGACGTCCGGGAAGGCCGCCCACGACGTGCCCGCGTACCTCCAGAATCAGGGGTACCGCGTGATCCCGGTGAACCCGTTCGCGGACGAGGTCCTCGGGGAGCCGGCGTACGACGCGCTCGGTGAGGTTGAGGAGGACGTCGACCTCGTGGACGTGTTCCGCCCGAGCGAGGAGGTGCCGGAGATACTCGACGCCGTCCGCGAGCGCCACGCGGCGCGCGGCGACGCGGGCGCGGTCTGGCTTCAACTCGGGATCAGCCACGACGAGGCGGCCGCGGCGGCGGAGGGGCGCGGAATCGACGTGGTTCAGGACCGCTGTATCAAGGTCGAACACGGCCGTCTACGTAGTTAACACGGCGAGATTGTCGAGATTCACGTTTTCAGACAGCAGTTCGTCCGAAACGGTCGATCGCTGAACCGTGCGTCTCGACCGGTTCCGAGTGAGGAACTGCGGATCAGCGGCGAAGACCTCCAGAGCCCCAGCCGCTCGGATATAAATCGTTGACTACGTCTCGGCGGTGAACACCTCCAAAGCCCCAGCCGCGAGGACTCGCGCGGCCTGCTGCGCCGTGCTTCGTCCTCGCGGCAGCGTGGCGCTACGCGCCACGGGCAGCGAGGGACTCCGTCCCTCTGGCAACCGGGCTTCGCCCGGTGACAGCCGCCGGCGACTGCCCGTTTGAGTCCCACCGCGCACCGCTCCGCACAGCACCTCACGCCTCCCCAGCCTCGCGGCTCACGGCTCGCGGCTTCGCCGCCCGCGTTCGCCGCGTCCCTCGCGCGTGCTGTCGCCGGCGCTACGCGCCGTTTGTAGCCGGCGGCAGAGCCGCCGGCGACGCCACCGCCCTCTTTTATAAGAGATAACCGTCGCCCGGAGCCAAGTTAACTATCCCACCGCTCGCGATCACGGCGCCGCTCTCACACGTATCACCCCTCCCACTCCTCGAAGCTCCGGTAGACGCCCTTCGAGAGGTAGCGCTCGGAGGAGTCACAGAAGATGGTGGCCACCGACTCGTGCGGGGCGTCGACCGCGCCGTCGCGGATGTCGCGGGCGACTCGCTTCGACGCGATGGCGTTCGCGGCGGCGGAGGAGGCGACGAGCTGTCCCTCCTCCGCGGCGAGTCGACCCATCTCCTCGTGGACCTCGCGGTCGGGGACGGCGATAATGTCGTCGACGACGTCGGGGTCGAACAGCTCGTTCCGGTCGATGTCGTGGGTGCCGATCCCCTCGGTCTTGTACTCCTCGTGCTCGACGTCCTCGCCGAGGAACTCGCGGTAGGCGGAGCCGGCGGGCTCGACGGCGGCGACGTAGGTGTCGGGGTCGCGCTCGCGGAAGTACTCCGCGAGGCCCATCAGCGTCCCCCCGGTGCCGCAGCCGGCGACGACCGCGCCGACCTCGCCGTCGAGCGCCTCGTCGATCTCGGGCGCGGTCGTCTCGTAGTGCGCCTCGACGTTGAGCGGGTTCGAGAACTGCTGGGGGACGACGGCGTCGTCCAGCTCCTCGGCTATCTGATGCGCGCGGTCGATCGCGAGTCCCATCCCGTCCTCGCTCGGGGTGTTGACGACCTCCGCGCCGAGCGCGCGCATGAGCTGCTGTTTCTCCACCGAGAAGCGCTCGGGGACGACGAAGATCGCGTTCAGCCCCAGCTGCTTGGCCGCGACGGCGAGTCCGATCCCGGTGTTGCCCGCGGTCGGCTCGACCACGGTGCCGCCCTCGCTCACGTCGCCGCACTCCAGCATGCGTTCGAGCATGTACTTCCCGATGCGGTCCTTGACGCTCGCGCCGGGGTTGAACGACTCCAGCTTGGCGTACACCGGCACCGCGTCCGGCGCGTCGTGGACCCCGACGAGCGGCGTCTCCCCGACCGTCTCCAACACAGACGACAGGGGCTCCCGATGGGTGGTCATAGGCCGGCAAACGTTGCCGCGGGATTTGTGTGTTGCCATCGCTCCGTCCGGATCCGGAGGTCCCGAAAACCGGCGGTCGTTTCCGGAAGTCTGGTGTAAGGCGGGAGAGGGGAGCGTCGCGGAACGGAGCGGGCGACCGACCGAGTGTGCGAATCCGCGGCGCGGATCGAACACACTTATGCCCGTCGTCCGGCTCCGACCCTGTATGAGCGAGACCGATGCGGAGGCCGAGGTGACGGTCGTCCTGCCGGACGGATCAGAGCTGACCGTTCCGGCGGGGTCGACAGTCGAGGACGTCGCCTTCGAGATCGGCCCCGGGCTCGGTCGCGACACCGTCGCGGGGAAGATCGACGGCGAACTCGTCGAAAAGTACGCCGAGGTCCACGACGGCGCGCGGATCGAGATCGTCACCGACCAGTCGGACGAGTACCTCACGGTGTTGCGCCACTCCGCCGCCCACGTGTTCGCGCAGGCGCTCCAGCGGCTCCACCCGGAGGCGACGCTGACGATCGGCCCCCCGACCGACGACGGCTTCTACTACGACGTGACCGACGTCGACGTCGACGAGGACGATCTGGCCGCCATCGAAGACGAGATGGACGAGATAATCGCGGCCGACTACGACATCGAGCGCGAGGTCCGCTCGCGCGAGGAGGCGAAGGAGGTCTACGCCGACAACGAGTACAAACGGCAGATACTCGACGAGGAGGCCGACGGCGAGGAGGTCACCTTCTACGTCCAAGACGACTGGGAGGACCTCTGTCAGGGCCCCCACGTCGAGTCGACCGGCGAGGTCGGCGCCGCGACGCTGCTTGAGGTGTCGGCCGCCTACTGGCGCGGCGACGAGGAGAACGACTCGCTGACGCGGGTGTACGGCACCGCCTTCGCGAGCGAGTCCGACTTAGCGGAGTACCTCGAACTGCGCGAACAGGCCCAAGAGCGCGACCACCGGAAGATCGGCCAGGAGATGAACCTCTTTTCGATCCCGACGGTGACCGGGCCGGGCCTCCCGCTGTACCACCCGCCGGGAAAGACGGTGCTGCGGGAGCTCTCGGACTTCGCCAACGAGCTCAACCGCGAGAACGGCTACGAGGAGGTCGAGACCCCCCACGTGTTCCGGACGGAGCTGTGGAAGCAGTCCGGCCACTACGAGAACTACAAGGACGACATGTTCCTCCTCGACGTCAACGACGAGGAGTACGGCCTGAAGCCGATGAACTGCCCGGGCCACGCGACCATCTTCGACCAGCAGTCGTGGTCGTACCGCGACCTCCCGCAGCGCTACTTCGAGAACGGGAAGGTGTACCGCAAAGAGCAGCGCGGGGAGCTGTCGGGGCTCTCCCGCGTCTGGTCGTTCACCATCGACGACGGCCACCTGTTCGTCCGTCCGGACCAGATCCGTCAGGAGATCGAGTCCGTCATCGAGATGATCTTCGAGGTCGTCGAGACGCTCGACCTAGAGGTCGAGGTCGCCCTCGCGACCCGACCCGACAAGTCCGTCGGCGGCGACGAGATCTGGGAGTCCGCCGAGGAGCAACTCCGCGACGTGCTCGACTCGGGCGGCTACGACTACGACGTCGAGCCGGGCGACGGCGCCTTCTACGGCCCGAAGATCGACTTCGGCTTCGAGGACGCGCTGGGCCGCGTCTGGGACGGCCCGACGGTCCAACTCGACTTCAACATGCCCGACCGGTTCGACCTCACGTACACGGGCGAGGACAACGAGGACCACCAGCCCGTGATGATCCACCGGGCGCTGTACGGGAGCTACGAGCGGTTCTTCATGGTGCTCATCGAGCACTTCGACGGCAACTTCCCGCTGTGGCTCGCGCCGGAACAGGTCCGGATCCTCCCGGTCTCCGACGAGACGCTCGGCTACGCGCACCGCGTGAAAAACGAGCTTGAAGACGCCGACTTCCGCGTTGAGGTCGAGGACCGCGACTGGACCGTCGGCCGCAAGATCCGCGCGGGCCACGACGACCGCCTCCCGTACATGGCCATCGTCGGTGACGACGAGCAGGAGGCCGGTACCGTCTCGGTCCGCGACCGCTTCGAGAACCAGCGCGGCGACGTCGACCTCGACGACTTCGTCGACCACCTCGTCGACGAGCGCGCGGAGAAGCGGACGGAGCCAGACTTCGTCGACGGCGAGTAATCGAGCGGTTCAGGCCGGTTCGACGCCGCTGACCTCGAACCGCGCGCCGCCCGTTTCGGACTCGACGACCCGAACCGACCAGCCGTGCGCGTCGGCGATCTCCGCAACGATGTTCAGCCCGAACCCCGTCCCGTCGGTCGTCGTGGTGTACCCGGTCTCGAACACCTGCTCGCGCTCGTCTTCGGGGATCCCCCGTCCGTCGTCGGCCACGTAGAACCCGTCGCTGTCCGCGAGCGCGCCGACGGTGACCGTCACCTCCCCGCCGCCGTGCTCGACGGCGCCGCCGGACTCCGTCCGGCTGTCACCGGGCGGAGCCCGGTTGCCCGAGGGACTCCGTCCCTCGCTGCTCGTGGAACCGTGTTCCACGCTGTTGCGGAACAGGTTCTCTAAGAGCTGCCGCAGCCGCGCCTCGTCCGCCAAGACCCCGAGCTCGTCGACGGCCGTCCGGAGCGTTCCGCCCCCCTTGTCGGTCGTCTCCCAGGCGTCGGCGGCGAGCGCGACGAGGTCGACCGGCTCGGGGTCGTCGACGGCGTCCCCCTCGCGCGCCAGCGTGAGCAGGTCCTCGATGAGCGTCTCCATGCGCGAGAGCGACCGCTCGACCGGCTCGACGTGCTCGCTGTCGCACTCCTCCGCGAGGAGCTCCATCCGCCCCCGCGCGGCCGTGAGGGGGTTCCGGAGGTCGTGGCTCACGACGCTGGCGAACTCCTCTAGCCGGTCGCGCTCGCGTTCGAGCCGGTCGGCCGCGCGCTGCCGTTCCAGCTCGTAGCTCACCCACCGCGTCAGCAGTTCGACGAACGTCCGCTGAGTGTCGGTAAACGGCTCGCCGCGGGGCGTCGTGGCGGCGAAACACAGCGTCCCGTACCGGTCGCCGTCGACCTCGACCCTCCCGCCGATGTACGTCTCCAGCCCGAACGTCTCGTACGCGGGGTCGCCGGTCCGCCCCTCCTCGGACGCGTTGACGATCGTCAACAGGCTGTCGCGCTCGATGGTCCGCTTACAGTACGCCTCGTCGAGTGGACAGGTCTCTCCGGGCTGTAACAGGGGGTGTTCGGCGTGGGACACCTCGACGTGTTGGGTCCCGTCCCCGATGCGCGTGAGAAACCCGTTGGGCACGTCGAGGTACTCGCAGCCGAGCGTCAAGATTGCCTCCACCTTCTCCTCGAACGTGCGCTCGTGGTCCGAGGAGACCGCGTAGAGCCGCTGGATGGCGTGGAGGCTCTCCCGCTGCCGGCGCTCCAGTTCGCGCTGCTCGGTGACGTCTCGCAGGTAGACGGAGAGCCCGCTCTCGGAGGGGAACGCCCGCGCCTCGAACCAGGTGTCGAGCGGCTCGTAGTAGGAGTCGAACGAGACCGGCTCCTGGGTCGACATGGCGCGGTGGTACCGGTCGTGGAACTCCGTCTCGGTGGACCCGGGGATCGAGTCCCACAGGTTGCGCCCCTCGACCGACTCGCCGGGACCGACCGCGTCGTCGCTCATCGCGGACCGGAGGATCCGGCGCCCCTCCTCGTTCGCGTACGCGACCGTCCAGTCCGCGTCGAGGGCGAAGAACCCGTCGGCCATCCGGTCGAGGACGGCCTGGAGGTTCTGGTCCGATGCCGATTCGCGGGCGGGGCCGGACATGGGAGCACGTACGCGCCGCGGGGATTTAGTAATCGGGATCCGCTGTCGCGGCGACGCACGGCGACGCGCTCGCGTCGCGCCCCCGTCGCGCTCGCGTCGATCGGTCCGCCGACCGGGGTGACGCGCCGCGGTTCCGTCGGGTTTTTGCCCTCGCTCGTCGGGATCGGACGTATGTCAAACCGGTACGCCGAACTCGGCGTCGACGAGCGACCGCCCGAGGTCGGAGAGCTGACGCCGCCGGACCGAACGCTGATGGGTCCCGGGCCGAGCGACGTCCACCCGCGCGTCCTCAACGCGATGAGCACCCCGCTCGTCGGCCATCTCGACCCCACGTTCGTCGAGGTCATGGACGAGGTCCAGGAGCTGTTGCGCTACACGTTCCGCACGGACAACAAGTGGACGATCCCGGTGTCGGGCACCGGCTCCGCGTCGATGGAGGCCGCGATCGGCAACCTCGTCGAGCCGGGCGACACGATGCTCGTCCCGACGAACGGCTACTTCGGCGGCCGGATGAAGTCGATGGCCGAGCGCGCGGGCGGCGACGGCGTCGAGGTGTCGGCCCCGTGGGGCGAACCCCTCGACCCGGTCGACGTTGAGCGCGCGTTCGAGGAGCACCAGCCGGACGTGTTCGGGTTCGTCCACGCGGAGACGTCGACCGGCGTCCTCCAGCCGAACGTCCCCGAACTGACCGACATCGCGCACGCCCACGACGCGTACGTGATCGCGGACTGCGTCACCTCGCTCGGCGGCGTCGAGATGCGCGTCGACGAGTGGGGCGTCGACGTCGCCTACTCCGGCCCGCAGAAGTGCCTCTCGTGTCCGCCCGGGGCGAGCCCGCTCACGCTCAACGACCGCGCGATGGACAAGGTGCTAGACCGCGACGAGCAGCCTCGGTCGTGGTACCTCGACCTCTCCCTCTTGGAGGGGTACTGGGGCGACGACCGGTCGTACCACCACACCGCGCCGATCACGAACGTGTACGCGCTGCGCGAGGCGCTCCGCCTCGTCGCAGAAGAGGGGATCGAGGAGCGGTGGGCGCGTCATCGCCGGGTCGCCGGCGACCTGAAGGCGGGCCTACAGGAACTGGGCCTCGAAATGAACGCGCCCGACGAGTACTGGCTGCCGAGCCTGAACGCGGTGCGCGTCCCCGACGGCGTCGACGACGGCGCCGTCATCGACCACCTCTTGGAGGAGTACGACCTCGAAATCGCCTCGGGCCTTGGCGACCTCGAAGGCGACATCTGGCGGATCGGCTGTATGGGCTACTCCGCCCGCCCGAAGAACGTCGAGTACGTCCTCGCGGCGCTGGAAGACGCGCTGAGCGAACAGGGGTACGAGGCCTGATAGAGGGCTGATCAGAGGCGGAACCGATCTCTGGCCGGGACGATTTCGTCAGAGTTCTCGACCGGTGAGATATCCTCCCCCGGATAGGGGCGATACGGATCCAGCGACGAGCGATGGCGGGTGTACGTCGCTTAGTGTGATGGCGTGGTCACTTATAAGCCGAAGCGCGGTGTTTCTGTCCGCTGTTTATAATTGATCACGCTTGTGCGGTGGGGGCTTCCAAAGCCCCAGTCGCGACGGCTCGCGCGCCTTGCTGCGCTCCTCAGTCGCTCGTTTCACTCGCTCCTTGCGGTGCTTGCTGCGGCGTGCTTCGCCCTCGCGACTGCCCCTTTGAGTCCCGTGCCCCGCACCGCCCCGCACCTCACACCTCCCCAGCCTCGCCGCTCACGCCCTCCGGGCGTTCGCGGCGTCCCTCGCGGGCTGGCTCGCGGCCGCCGGTGGCGGCCGCTCGCAGGCGCGCCACCGCGCTCTCCATTTATAATCCCTCGTCGCTGTCGCTCACGGCCATTTAAACACCACATCGCAGCCGCCGATCTGTAACACCCACTCCCGTCGTCAAGCAAGAACCACCGTTCAGCGATCAACCCCTTCGGACGAGAACGTCTCTGAATCCGGACGCGGTCGATGTGCGAGCCGCGGGTCACAAATGCCCCCTACCACGTCGTTAGCGCCGCGCGTCCGTGATCGCGCGAGAGGATCGCGAGGAACGCCAAGACGCCGGTGATCGCGAACGCGCCGCCGACGTAGAAGACGGACGCCATGCTCACCTCGACCATCAGCCAGCCGGCGATGAGGGGGCCCGCGACGGAGCCGGGTCGCCAGACGAGTTCGCGGATCCCGAAGCTGGAGGCGACGCCGCCGTCGTCTGTGCCCTCGTCGGCGAACAGCGCCATGCTCGCCGGCTCCCGGAAGGAGTCCGCCACGCCGAGCAGCCCCGACAGCGCCACCAGCGGCAGGTACGCCGGCGGCAACTGGCCGAGGATCGGGACCGTCACGTCGGTGCCGAGGGCCGTGCCGACGGCCGGAGCGAACGGGATCAGGACCGCTATCGCGCCGTAGGCGCCGCCGCCGGCGAAGACGAACAGCGACCGGCCGTACGCGTCGGAGAGCCGGCCGGTGAACAGCTGTCCGACCATGTTCGTCGCCTTCTCGGCGGTGACCGTCACCGCGACCGCGGTCGCGCCGACCGCGAGTCCCCCGGCGGCCAGCTCCGTGCCGGCGTAGATCGGGATCCACGTCCGCACCATCGTCACCGCGAAGGCGTACTGCGCGCGGAACGTCGAGATGGTGAGGATCTTGCGGTTCACCGCCAGATCGGAGAACGGGAACCCCTCGATCCGCGTCGGGTCGGCGTCGAGCATCCCCCACGTGACCAGCCACGCAACCACCATCAGCGCCGTGATGAGCGTGAACACCGGGCCGAACCCGACGGCGTCGTAGATGGCGCCCGCGCCGAGCGACCCGAGGATCGAGGCCCCGAAGGAGGCGGCGTTCGCCTTCCCGATCTTGTCTGCCCGCGTGCCGGCGTCGGCTATCTGCCCGACGAGCGAGAGCGTCATCAGCCCCGCGCCGGTGACGACGAGCCCCTGAAGCGCGCGGACGAGGATGAACGACCCCGACGAGTCGGCCAGCGGGAAGAGGGCGTAGACGGCCGCGCCGGCGCCGAGGACACCGAGCAGCACGAGCCGCTTGTCGAAGCGGTCGCCCGCCCACGCGAGCGGTACCACGGCGACGGTCTGCGCGAGCGTGAAGCCGGTGGTGTACATCCCGATGATGAACCCGGCCGAGATGGTGACGCCGAGCACCGTCGTCGCCTGCGGGTCGAGCGTGTTGATGTACGTCGGCAACAGGGTGATGAGCGTGATGAACCCGAACCCCTCCGCGAACCGCGTGAGGTAGAGCGCCCAGAACTGCGAGCGGTTCGCCCCGTTGCCCTCGTCCGCGTTGCTCACACCGGATGGGTGCGCACCGCCTCAAAAGGGGTTACGATTCGAAACGTCCGCGGCGTCGGGCGACCGAGACCCGGCGTCGGAGTTATGTCGGACACCGAGAGACGCCGTCGCATGGGCGACGCGGCCTGCGACCGCCGGCTCTGTCCGGAGTACGACCTCGCGGTCTCGTGCGCCGACGAGGTCTGTCCCGAGTGCGGGGCACGGATCGAGGACGCCGACGCCGGAGACCGGACTCGTGGGTGAGGCGTCGAAAGGCATCGGTACCCGCCGGCGTGTGAGACAAAACGGCTATATGAGAAGCGGGCCGGGCGCGATTTGAACACGCGACCGACGGATTAAGAGTCCGTCGCTCTCCCTAACTGAGCTACCGGCCCTCACAAGTTCGTATCCGCGTCACGGTAAAAGGCCTTTTCATTCGACCACGTCGCCGCGTCGCGGACACCCGACAAATCGCACGAATGCGGCGACATCCGAGTCGGAGACCGGGGGAGCCGCTCGGGAGCGAACACGCGGAAGGCTGTAACGGCGCCGACGCCTCGAGGACAGGGAGAGCGCACTCGTTAAGTGTCGTGCCGCGGAAATCCCTCCAATGAGTAGTGGGGCATCCGGATCCGCGCGGACCCGATACGCCATCCTCGGCTGTGGAAGCGTCGGCCACGCCGTCGCGGAGGAGCTGACCGAGCGCGGCAAGGACGTCCTCATCCTCGACCGCGACGAGAGCCGGGTCGAGGCGCTCCGAGACCAGGACCTCAACGCCCGCGTTCAGGACATCGCCGAGCCGGACGTCGTCGACGAGCTGGGCGACCGCGACATCGTGTTGATCCTCGCGAGCGACGTGGAGGCGAACAAGGCCGCGGTCTCGGCGGTGCGGAAGACCGGCGGCGACCACTACGTCGTCGTCCGGGCCTCTGACCCCGTCAGCGAGGACGAGCTGCGGGAGCGCGGCGCCGACGTCGTGATCAATCCCTCGACGGTGATCGCGGACAGCGCGCTCCAGTCGCTGGAGACGGGCGAACTGGAGTACATGGCCCGCCAGCTCGCGGAGATAATCGAGGCGGGCGGCGACCGGATGGCAATCTTAACCCACGACAACCCCGAGCCGGACTCGATCGCCTCCGCGACCGCGCTGCAGGCGATAGCCGAGGCGTTCGGCGTCGAGGCGGACATCGTCTACTCCGGCGACGTGGGCCACCAAGAGAACCGGGCGTTCGTCAACCTGCTCGGGATCGACCTGCTGGCGCGCTCCGAGGCGCCGGACCTCTCGGAGTACGGGACGGTCGCGGCCGTCGACCTCGCGAAGTCGGCCGACGACGGCTTCGATTTCGACGTCGAGATCGACGTCTACCTCGACCACTTGGAGGCGGAGGTGCCGTTCGACGCCCGGTTCGTCGACGTGCGGACCAACGTCTCCTCGACGTCGACGATCCTCACGAAGTACCTCCAGGAGTTCGACCAGTCGCCCTCGGAGGCGGTCGCGACCGCGCTGCTGTACGGGATCCGCGCCGAGACGCTCGACTTCAAGCGGGACACGACGCCCGCGGACCTGACCGCGGCCGCCTACCTCCACCCGTTCGCGAACCACGACACGCTCGAACAGGTGGAGTCACCGTCGATGAGCCCGGAGACGCTCGACGTGCTCGCGGAGGCGATCCAGAACCGCGAGGTCCAGGGGAGCCACCTCTTCTCGACGGCGGGGTTCATCCGCGACCGCGAGGCGCTCGCGCAGGCCGCCCAACACCTGCTCAACTTGGAGGGGATCACGACGACGGCCGTATTGGGCATCGCTGACGACAATATCTACCTCGCGGCCCGCTCGAAGGACATCCGGCTGAACATCGGCAACGTCCTCGACGAGGCGTTCTCTGAGATGGGCGAGGCCGCCGGCCACTCGACGCAGGGGTCGCTCTCGATTCCGCTCGGGATCTTCACCGGTATCGAGGCGAGCGGCGAGAACCGCGACACGCTCCTCCACCTCACCGAGGAGGCGGTCCGCCGGAAGCTGTTCGACGCGCTCGGCGTCGAGGGCGGGAGCGGAGACGGCTCGAACGGGTCTTGAACTCGCCGGTCGTCGGCCTTCGAGGCGCCACCTCGGCGGGGTCGTTTTCCGGCTCGGGGACGTAGACTTATGCGTCACGTCGCATGTACGTCCCCGACGACCCGCCGGCCGCCTGTCCGGCCTGCGGGGACCCGTACGACTCGGTCTCTCGGCACACCGGGGGGTTCGTGGCGAACCTGCTCGACAACGAGCGCTACCAGCGCGTCTGCTTCTACCCCGCGACCGACGGCGGCGACCCCGCGTTCGACTGCTACCACCACACGCACGCGCAGGCCGGGACCGGCGGCGAGTGACCGCGAGCGCGACGGGAAGTGACCGATGAAGGGCGCCGCGGGCCCCCCGGCGGCCGCGTCAGAAGTCGTCGCCCTCGGTGATCGAGGTGTGCGAGCCGATCAGCGCGCCGGAGAGGTCGGCGCCCTCCAGCGTCGCGCCCGTGTCGATCACGGAGTTGCGGACCTCGGAGTCGGTGATCGTCGCGTCGTCGAAGACGACGGCGCGGTCGAGCGTCGAGTCGGTCACCGTCGCGCCCGACATGACGTGAACGACGTCGCCTAACTCGGTCCCCTCGACGGTCGCGTCGGCCGCGACGAGCGTCCCGCCGTCGAGCGCGTACTCGACCGCGTCAAGGTAGCTGTCGGCGGTGCCGATGTCGAACCACGCGCCGTCGAAGGTGAACGCGTGGACCGGCCCGCGCCGCTGGAGCCACTGGAGGAACCAGCCCGGCTCGTCGGGGTTCTCGCCGTCTTCGAGGTACGTCGTGAGCTTCGGGAGCGTCTCCGCGGGGAACGCGTAGCAGGCGATGGAGACGAGCGTCGACTCCGGGTCGTCCGGCTTCTCTTGGAAGTCGATCACCTCGTCGCCGTCGAGCTGGACGAGCCCGTACGACTTCGCGCGCTCGCGGTCCTCGACGTCGTAGGCCGCCAGCGTCGGCGTCCCCTTCTCCTCGAAGAAGTCCGCGAACTCGGACAGATCGAAGCTGATCATGTTGTCGCCGGCGACGACGATCAGGTCGTCCTCGACGCCCTCCCGTTCGACGAGCTGTTCGAGCGCCCCCACGACGCCGAACTTCTCGTCTTCCGCGACGGTCTCCTCGACCGAGAGGGTCGGCTTCTCGAAGGGGCTGTCGTCGAGGTACGCCGCGAACGTGTCCGCGAAGCGCTCGTTCGTCGAGACGAACACCTCGTCGACCCGGTCGTCGGCCTCCAAGTCCTCGAATATCTCGTCGATGACGGTGTTTTCGCCCACCGGCAGGAACATCTTCGGCCGGTGTTCGGTGATCGGCCAGAGCCTGGTCGCGTAGCCTCCCGCGAGTACGACTGCCTTCATACGGTGTCCGTCTCACCCCGGTGACATACCTCTTGCGCCCGCCCGCTTCCGGGGAGGCGGTTTCCCCCGTCGCCGGTCCGACGTCCGTCCGAGGCCGGACGGTTTTATCCGTCGGCGCCGAAGCCCGCGTATGGAGACGACCCGTCAGCGGATCGCGGACGCGCTCCGCGAGGAGGCCCGGACCGCGAGCGACCTCGCGGCGACGCTGTCGCTGCCGACGCCCGTCGTGTACGAACACCTCGAACACGTCTCGCGGTCGGTCGCGGACGGCGACGAGCCGAGCGCCGGCGCGGGCGGCAGCGCGGGCGAGGAGTTCCTCGTCGCGCCGCCGACCTGCCGGGAGTGCGGGTTCGACGGGTTCGACGACCCGGTCAACGAACCGTCGCGGTGTCCGGAGTGTAAGAGCGAGCGGATCGAGGAGCCGGCGTTCGTGATCCGGTAGCCGGGCCGCTCCGAGTCGCGGCCCGTCGAGTGGCGATTCGTCGAGTGGCGATTCGTCGAGTGGCGATTCGTCGAGTGGCGATTCGTCGAGTTACAGTTCGTCGAGCAGCGTCGCGGCCGCGGCCACGGAGGAGCCCGGGCCGCGCGCGGTGATCAGGTCGCCGTCGACGGTGACGCTGGTGTCGGCGTCGAGTTCGGCGTCGAAGTCGGCGCCGGCGAGGACGACCTCGTCTTCGACCCAGTACGGGAGCTTCCGCCCGTCGGGCATCAGGTCGTTCTCGTCGACGATGTCTTCTTCCCACTCGTTCGGGAAGCCCGTGATAGAGCGCCCCTCGACGAGCGGCGTCCCGTCGGCCTCGTTCGTGAACGCGAGGATGCCGACCGCGTGGCAGACGACCAGCGCGACGCCCTCCTCGCCGGCGACCGAGTCGAGGAGCAGCTGGCGGGCGTGGCGGTCCTGATTCACGTCCCACGCGGTGCCGTGACCGCCGGGGAAGACGACGGCGTCGTAGTCGGCGGCGTCGACGGTCGCGACCGGCTCGGGGTCGTTGAGTCCGGGGTGTTCCTCGTCGACCTCGCGGAGCTCCGCGACGCGCTCCTCGCCGCCCGCGGCCTCCGGGTCCAGCGAGCGCTCGTCGACGACCGGCGGCGACCCCGACGGGGTCGCGATCGTCACGTCGACGCCCTCCGATTCGAGCGTCGTCAGCGGCTCGATACACTCCTCGGCCCAGTAGCCTTCCTCGCTCACGACGAATAACGCGTCAGTCATGCGTACCCCTCATTCGTGAGCGCTATATAAAAGGCGCCCGCGCCCGGCAGCGACGAGGGACGGCGCGGGGTTTATAAACGAACGTAGCGGTGCGGTCGGCGCGCGCCTCCGAGTGGCCGCCCCCGGCGGCCGCGAGGAGCGCGTGCGAGGGAGTCGGCCGGTCGGAGCGACGCGGAGACCGGCCGACGAGGCTGGGGAGGTGTGAGGGGCAGTCGCTGTGCGGGGCGGGACTCAAAGGGGCAGTCGCGAGGCGGGCGCAGGCGTTCACGAGAGCTTCGCTCTCGTGAGCCAGTCAGAACGCTTCGCGTTCTGATGACGACGCAAGCACCGCAGGAACGAACGGAGTGAGTGACGAGGAGCGTGGTTCGAGAGAGCGAAGCTCTCTCGTCATCCCGAAAATCTCCGATTTTCGGGCGACAGCGAGCGTGCGCCCGCCTCGCGACTGGGGCTTTGGAGGTGTTCACCGCCGGTCCGTTGTTGGCTACTTATAAAAGCACGAGTGAACTTTCGCGGAGTTCCCCCAACGACCTGCGGATACCGAGTTACTCGTCGCCTTGGGCGTCGACGATCACGACCTCGCCGTCCTCGACGGTGACGTTGATCAGCGTCTTCACGTTGTAGTCGGTGTCGTCGAGCTCGTTGGGGCCCGCCTTCTTGATCACGGCGACGACGTCGACGACCTCCGCGCCGACCTCGTCGGTGAGCGCGTCGAGGATGGCCTTCATCGTGCCGCCCGTCGAGAGCACGTCGTCTAAGACGAGCACGCGGTCGCCCTGCTCGACGTCGTTGATGTACATCTCCGACTCGGAGTAGCCCGTCTCCTGGAACAGCGGGACCTCGCCGTCGAGGCCGTACTGGCGCTTGCGGATGACCACGAGGGGGATGTCGGTCATCAACGAGAGCGCGGTCGAGATGTGGATCCCCATCGCGGCGGGGGTGACGATCTTGTCGACGTTCTCCAGCTCCGCCTTCCGGATGATCCGGATGACTATCTCCCGGAGCAGCTCCGGTTCGAGCATCGGGACGCCGTCGCTGATCGGGTGGACGAAGTACTGGTACTCGCCTTTCTCGATGATCGGCGCGTCGAGGAGCGACTGCCGCAACTGGTCCATGTCGCCGGTACTCGGGCGGATTAATAAAGCGTGGCGATTCCCGGGCTCCGTGGAGCGCGGTCGCACGGAACGAGGGACGAACGGACGCTGTGTGTCTCGCCGTCGAACTTCCGGCCGCTCGGCGATACGTGATTCGAGGCCCCTCCGCGAGCACTGCCAAAGCCCCAGTCGGCTCCGGTCGAGGGCCTCGCTGCGCTCCTCACTCACTCCGTTCGCTGCGGTGCTTACATCGGCCGTCTTCCCGGAGCCGACTGCCCCTTTGAGTCCCGCCCCCGCACCGCAGCCGCAGCCTCACGCCTCCCCAGCCTCGTCGGTGGACCTTCGCTTCGCTCCGGCCCACCGACTCCCTCGCGCGTGCGACTCGCGCCCTTCGGGCGCTCGTCGGCACGCGCCACCGCACAACGGTTCGGAGTCGATCGCAACTCCGCTACTCGAACTCCGGCTCGCGCTTCTCTAAGAACGCCGCCATCCCCTCCCGCTGGTCGTGCGTGCCGAAGAGACCGGCCCACGCCCGGCGCTCCAGCGCGAGTCCGGTCGACGCCGACCCCTCGCCGGCCGCGTTCAGCGCCTCCTTCGCGGCCCGCAGCGCGGTCGCGGGCTTGGCGGCTAGCTCGCCCGCCAGCTCGTCGATCCGGTCGTCGAACTCGGCGTCGGAGACGACCTCGCCGACGAAGCCGACCTCGGCCGCCTCCGCCGCGTCAATGCGCTCCCCGAGGAATATCAGCCGGCGGGCGACCTCGTCCCCGACGAGCGCCGGGAGCCGCTGGGTGCCGCCCCAGCCCGGGATGATCCCCAGATCGATCTCGGTCTGGCCGAGGACCGCGCTCTCGGCGGCGACCCGGAGGTCGCAGGCCAAGGCGAGCTCGCAGCCGCCGCCGAAGGCGTACCCGTCGACGGCGGCGACCGTCGGTGCGGGGAACGCCTCGATGGCGTCCGCGACGCGGTGCCCGAGCTCGGCGTACGCCTGCGCCTCGGGCGTCGACAGGTCGACCATGTGAGAGATGTCCGCGCCCGCGACGAACGCCTCGTCGCCCGCGCCGGCGATCACGAGGGCGCGCGCGTCGCGGTCGGCGGCCTCGTCGAGCGCGTCCTCGATCGCTTCGAGCGTCTCGGCGGTGAGCGCGTTGAGCTGTTCCGGCCGGTCGACGGTGACCGTCGCGACCCCGCGGTCGTCGACGTCGAAGGAGATGGGCTCCCGACTCATACGCGCCCCGTCGCGGGGCGGCGTGAAAACGGTTCGGCAGGCGGAGCCTCCCTGAGGGGTCGCTCGTCGACTGCGTCCCCGAGCGGCCGCGACGCGTCGGTTAGACCTCTTCGCGGCTGTCGATCCCCGTGTAGATGAACCACGCCGTGGTGTACACGCCGACGAACAGCAGGTAGCCGGCGATCAGCCCCCCGAGCTGTCGGCTCGCGAGCCCGCCGGGGAGCGTCCGCGAGAGGAGCCAGAGGGCGAACGCGAAGACAACGAGCGAGAACAGCCCGGAGAGGGCGTACACGCCGAGGTCGGAGGTGATGCGGTCGCGCACGGCCGCACCAACGAGTTCCCGTTACATACCGCCATCGGTCGCGCGTCGAGTATCGATCCCGCGCCGAGTCGCGGAATCCGGGGGTGCGACCCGGAGCGTCGTCCACGACGGTAGCGAGGAGACCGTCGACGTGACGCTTGGGGAGCGGCCGGAGCCGTAAGACCGTCCGGTCCCGGACGCGACCGAGTGCGCCGGGGCGCCCGCGGTCGACGGCCACCCGTTGCGCGGATTGCAACCCCTATATGCCCCCGGCCACACGTACCGGTATGAACGGGAACCGGTTCGGCCGACTCTTCCAGCTGACGACCTACGGCGAGAGCCACGGCGACGCGATGGGCGTCACCGTCTCCGGCGTCCCCGCGGGCGTCGAACTCGACGAAGAGGCCATTCAGGCGCAGCTCGACCGGCGCAAGCCGGGGCAGTCGATGATCACCACCTCGCGGGGCGAACCCGACGAGGTCGTCGTCAACTCCGGCGTTCAGGACGGCTACACCACGGGCACCCCGATCGGTATGGTGATCCAGAACAAGGACGCGCGCTCGGGGAAGTACGAGCCGTACGTCACCGCGCCGCGCCCCTCGCACGGCGACTACACCTACTCCGCGAAGTTCGGCACGCGCAACTGGGGCGGCGGCGGGCGCTCCTCCGCCCGGGAGACCGTCAACTGGGTCGCGGCCGGCGCGGTCGCCGAGCAGGTCCTCGACGCGTCCGATCACGACGTGGAGATCAAAGCTCACGTCAACCGCATCGGTGACGTCGAGGCCGACCCGGTGAGCTTCGAGCAGCTCCTCGCGAACAGCGAGGAGAACGACGTGCGCTGCGCCGACCCCGAGGCGGCCGCCGAGATGCAGGAACTGATCGAGGAGTACCAGAAGCGGGGCGACTCCATCGGCGGCTCGATATACTTCGAGTGCCGCGGCGTCCCGCGCGGGCTGGGCGCACCGCGGTTCGACAGCTTCCCCGCGCGGCTCGGACAGGCATTGTTCGCCATCCCGGCGACGACCGGCGTCGAGTACGGGCTCGGGACGGACGCGACGGACGTGGCGGGCAGCGACCGCAACGAGGACTGGACGTTCGACGACGGCGAGTCGTTCGACCACGTCGAGAGCGACGAGGGCGACCCCGTCCCCGAGGGGAACGACCACGGCGGGCTTCAGGGCGGGATCACCACCGGCGAGCCCGTCTACGGCGAGGCGACGTGGCACGCCCCGACCTCGATCCCCAAGAAGCAGCGCTCGGCCGACTGGGAGACCGGCGAGGAGAAGGAGGTCCAGGTCGTCGGTCGCCACGACCCCGTCCTCCCGCCGCGGGCCGTCCCGGTCGTCGAGGCGATGCTCTACTGTACCGTCCTCGACTTCATGCTGCTCGGCGGCCGGATCAACCCGGACCGCGTCGATGGCAACCCGGGGCAGTACGACACCGACTATCACCCGAGCAGCCCGGACAACGAGTAGCGGGCGCCGCACCGCGGTCCGGGCTCCTCACTCGCCCGGCGACCACTCGCAGACGTTGCCCGCGGTGAGGCCGTTCTCGTCGACGTGTGCGGAGAGGCACGCGTAGTTACAGAAATACGTGGCCGAGCCACAGTCGTCGTCGCAGTCGCGCACGCAGATCGGGTCGTGGTCGAAGATCCGCGAGCCGCAGTACGCGCAGGTCTCGTCGGCGTCGGGCGTCGAAACGGTCGTGGACATGTTCCGGCCGACGCCCCGTTCCGTCGAAAGCGTTTCGCGGCCGTGCGGCCGTCGCGCCCGCCCCCTCGGTCACGCGGCGAGGGCCTCACACCACGACGACGGCGTCGACGACGACGAGCAGCACGAACCCGACAAGGAAGGCGCCGGTCGCGGCGTCGGCGTGCCCGTGCCCGTGCGAGGAGGGGATCAGCTCTCGGAAGACGACGGCGAGCATCGCGCCGGCCGCGAACCCCGACGACACCGGGAACAGCCCGGTGCCGAGTCCGACGAGCGAGTAGCCGAAGACGGAGGCGACGACCTGCGGGACGACCCCCGAGAGCGTGGTGTACCAGATCACTCGGCGGTTCGACATCCCCGTCTCGGCCATCGGCACCGCGAAGGCGAACCCGTCCGGCACGTTCTGGAGGCCGATCACGACCGCGAGAAGCAGCGCCACCTCCTCTAACCCGGACGCGAAGGCGACGCCGATGGCCAGCCCCTCCGGGGCGTTGTGGAGGGTGATCGCGCCGCCGATGAGCAGCGCCTTCCGGAGTGAGGACTCGCGCTCGGACAGAATTCCGCCGCCGTTGCCGGCGTCCTCTCCGTTTCCGCTCGCGTCCTCTCCGTTTCCGTTCGCGTCCTCCCCGTCGCCTGCGCCTCCGACGCTGTCCGCGTCTCCGACCCCGCCCGCGGTCTCCACCGAGGCGGCGTCGTCGGCGGTCGCGCCGCCCTCCGGGAACCACTCCCGGTACTCCGCGTGGAGGTGCGGAACGAGGTAGTTGCCGCCGAGCAACGCGCCGCCGCCGAGGAGGACTCCGGCCATCACGGCGCGGAGCGTCCCCTCCTCCATGCCGGGGATGACGAGGCCGAACACGCTGGCGGCGACCATCAGCCCGGCCGCCAGCCCGAGCGCGGCGTCGTAGACGCGGTGGGTCACGCGGTGCCGGAAGAACACGGGGAGCGCCCCGAGACCGGTCGCGAGCCCGGCGACGCTCGTCACGCCGAGGACGGAGCCGAGCGTTGTCATGCGTCTCGCAACCACGTACGAGTTGATAAAGAGTGGGAAGGAGGCCGCGGTCCGCGGATCGGCCGGAGCGGTCAGCGGACCGCGATGCGCCGGAGGTCGCTCCCGTAAGCGGCGAGCGCGACGAGGGCCGTCGCGAGGGCGCTCACCGGGAGCACCGACAGCCAGCCGGCGGTCGCGCCGACGCCGAAGCGCACCCCCAGTCCGGCCGCGACCCACAGCGCCGCGGCCGCCGCGAGCAGCAGCAGTCCGCCGGTGACGCGGCGGTCCTCCCGCCCGAGCCCGACCCCGCTCGTGGCGCTGCCGGCCGCGAGCAGGTGGAACCCGAGCGCGAGCGGCCACGCCCGGATCGACGGTGGAAGCGTCGCGAACGGGCGCGGCTGGTCGAGGAAGTACGCCCACACCGGGTAGCCGCCGACCCCGGTCCCGTCGCCGCCGAGCGTCACGAACCCCCAGAGGCTCACCAGCGTCGGGGCGTCGTCGCCGCCCGGGACGACCGCCATCGGGACCGCGAGCAGCGCGACGACGAGGAGCCACTCGACGCGCCCGCTCGTCGGCCGCGAACTCCCGTCCGGTCTCTCCATGCGACCGGTTCGGCGCCCGGAAGTAAGTATGGTCGGGGAGTCGAATCGGCCGGCGCGAGGTCATGTCCCCGTCAGAGGTAATTCGTTCCCGCTCGTACCGCGCGTGTCAGTTACCCACGACTGAAGTCGTGGGCTTGTCAGTGGACTCCCCTTCTGCCGTCGAATCGACGGAGGCGATAAATTCGCCGTTCAGGTTCAGTGTCCCTGACGTCAGCGCACACTGACGGGGTGCGCCTCCATCCGAAGACATCTGCCCCGAATGGAGTCGTTTCAACATTTTTCGAGCGATGTTCTTGCTCGCGTTATAATCCGCGTTCAGTTCGTACTCGCACTTCTGACACACGAACTGGTGTTTCGAGCGCCGATTCGTCTCGTGTGTAAAGCCGCACTTCGAACACCGCTGGCTCGTGTACGCCGGACTCACCTGCTCGACTTCAATATCGAGCATCTCGGCTTTGTACTCGACGTACTCGTACAATCGGCGGAACGCCCATGCGTGGAACCGTTTCGCATGAGCCCCCCGATCCCGGATATCAGTCAGATTCTCGAAGGCGATGTGCGTACATCCGTGGTCGCGAGCTTCGTCGAGAATCTGGTTCGAAGCACGATGGAGTTCGTCTTTCATCCAGCGGTGCTCTCGGTCGTCCATCGACTGAATCGACAGGTGGGCCGACCGCGTGCCCGTCTGTTGCATTGACCCGCGGGTCTTCTCGAATTCGCGGCGTCGATGGTTCATCTCGTCGGCGTTCCCGATGAACGCACCCGTAGAAGTCACGGCGAGCGAGCCGTCCACGTTCAGATCAACGCCAAGGACTGTTCTGTGCTTGGCGTTAGAAACAGCTGTCGACTGCTCGTGTTCGTCTGTGGTACGGCGCATACGCGCGTGGAGGTAGAACGCCTCGCTCGAGCGGTCGTACTGAAGCGTGGACATCCGGAACTCGTACTCCTCGTTCAGTAGGTACTCGCCAATCGGTGTTCCTGTCGGATCGTCAGGAAGTACGTACTCACACTCGACGCGCCCGTTCACCGTGGAAAGGGACACGTGGTCGCGGTGGAACGTCGCACTTCGTTTGTCGTAGACGACGCTCCACGCGTCAAAATGCGGTTGACTGGTGGTTTCGCCTTTCTTGAGTCGAGCAACACCGCTTTTTGTGGCTTCGATAGCGCGTCGAATCCCTTTTTGAACGAGGTTCGCTGTCAGATCTGTTTCGTTGCGAAGTCGCTCGTAAAGCGCGTTTTCGGCTTGTTGTTTCGACGTGACACAATGTTCGTCCGGGTATCTCCACGCCCAGGCTGCGGTCGTGTTCGCACAGTAGAGGAACTGCTCTTTCGTCTGATGGAGGTCGTCGCACCGCTCGTCGGGTACGTCAAGCTTGACTTTGACGGTGCGGATCACATCCCCCACCTGTGTTTCACATATTAATCTATTTATTTACATGTTCTGCGGCTGGTGCCAGGGATTCAGGGTGCTATCGCCCGTGATTTGTTGCGAAAGTTGGCGGGTTCCTCCTACCATTAAAGTCGTGGGGTCCCTCGTTGTTACTCTGTGAACACCGACGACGGCGGCCACTACGACGCGGCGGTCGACGCGCTGGCGGCCCGGGAGTACGAGCGCGCGGGGAACCGCTACACCCGCGGCGGGCGACGCGTCCTGGCCGACCCACGGCCGGAGATCGACCCCTTCGAACCGGACGAGAAGGGGTGGGTCGGGCAGGGGCTCCAACAGCTGCTCGCGGCGGCGGTCGCCTACCGCGTCGCCGGCGCGGACGGGCGCGCGACCCGCCGCGCGGCGGAGGGGATCGCCGCGACGCGCGACCTCGAATCGGTCCTCACCGAATCGGGGCAGGTGGCCTGCCTCGCGGAGTTCGTCGCCGACTTCCGGGTCGCGGGCGGTCTCGACGGCGCCGACGAGGCGTACGACGACGCGGCGGCGCGGTACGCGGCCGCGGGCGAGGAGGTCGACTCGCCGCAGGCGCTCGCGACGACGCCCCTCTTCGAGGCCGCGGCCGCGACGATCAAGCAGGTCGCGCGCGGGCAGGCCGACGGCGAGATAGCGATCAAGTGGGAGGACCTCCACGGCGCCGACCCCGACCGCCCGGGCGACTTCCTCGCGCACCGCGCTCGGTTCAAGAGGCAGCGCTTCGCGGGGCTTGTCGAGCGCGCGGTCGACGACGGCCACCTCGCGGCGCCGCGGGGGACGACGGAGTACAACAACGACAATCACCGCTGCCCGAACTGCGGGTCGAACCACGTGAACTGGGCCGGGACCGGGATCCTCTGTCTGCGGTGTTCGACGCCGACCAAGCGCGTCTGAGGGCGAGCCGCCCTCAGCGACACAGCGGCCGAACCCTCGCGACACCGGTTAGCTCAGCAGGCTCTCGCCGTCGAACTCCGCGTCGACGTCGACGTCCATCAGGTCGAGGACCGTCGGGGTCACGTCGAAGAGGTTCGCGTCCGCGAGGTCGAGGTCGGGGTCGGTGGAGTACAGCAGCGAGTTCTCGAACTTGTGCATCCCGTTCCGCGGCCCCTGCGTGAACACGGCCTCCTTCCCGCCGAAGCCGGACTTGAGGTCGAAACCGTCGGCGGGGATGACGACCAGGTCCGGGGCGATCTCGTCGTGGTCGCCGTCGAAGACGGTCTCGCCTTTCACGATCCGCTTGCACACCTGCCGGCCGTCGGGACCGGTGAGCGATTCGAGGTCGGAGATGAGCTCCTCGCGCGTCTCCTCGTACTCGGACTCGGGGACGACTCCCTCCGGCTCGCGGCCTTCGAGGTTGAGGTAGAACCGCCCGGGGATGAGCGAGTACGCGCGGGTCTCGCCGTCGACGTCGGCCAGCGAGTCGTGGTCGTCGTCCTCGTAGGAGAGCCACCCCTCGTCCGCGAGGAACTGGTTGCAGTTCACCTCGTGGGTCAGCTCCGTGAAGCCGTGGTCGGAGGCGACGATCAGCGTCGTGCCGTCGGCCAGCGAGTCGCGGATCTCACCGATGTACCCGTCGAGGGTGCGGTAGAACTCCAGGAACGCCTCGGCGTACTCGCCGTCGTTGGCGTAGTCGCCGTAGAGGAAGTGGTTCACCCGGTCGGTGCTCATGAAGACGCCGAAGAAGAGGTCCCAGTCGTCCTGATCGAGGTAATGGGAGAAGGCGTCGTACCGGGCGTCGAGCGTGGCGTGCGCGTCCTCGATGAACTCCGTCTTGTCGTCGTCGTGGCCGAGCTTGGCGTTGACGTCGATGCGGTAGTCGAAGCCGCCGAGCGTCTCGCGGAGCGACTCGTCGCTCGTGGCCCCGTCGAGGTCGGGCGAGAGGAACCCGGAGGCCATCCGCTGGATCCGGGACGACGGCGGGAACGTGACCGGGACGTTGAGCACGGTCGCGTCGCGGCCGGCGTCGGTGACGCGGTCCCACAGGCGGGTCGCCTTCACGTGGCGCCCGAGCGGGACGTACGTCTCGTAGGAGTCGACCTCGCGGTCCTGGAACCCGTACACGCCCGTCTCGCCGGGGTTCACGCCGGTCGTGAGGCTCGGCCAGCACGCGCTCGACTCCGGCGGCACGATGCTCTCTAAGCGCCCGCCGGAGCCGGTCTCGGCGATGTCGGTCAGGTTCTCGAAGACGTCGGGGTGGTCCTCGACGAGGTCGAGCGGTACGCCGTCGATCCCGAGGAAGACGACGCGGCCGTCGTCGTCGCCGCGGAGCCGGTCGAACAGACCCATGTTCGGCCGTTCCGGGGGAGCCGACATATCCCTTGTGTTCCGCGAAATCCACCGCTCGTGCCCGGCGGTCGCGCCGGCAAGATTCAGAAGGCCTATCTCCCTCCGCGCGGACATATCCGGCGTATGAGCGACGACTTCCCGGCGAGCGTCGACGTCGATTACGCCGACGGCGAGGGTGAGACCCCCGACGACTACCCGTCGATCCAGCACAAAATCGAGAAGGCGGTCGAGGTCACCCGCCGCGGGCTCGAACAGTACGACAACCCGGCCGTCATGTGGACGGGCGGGAAAGACTCCACGCTGACGCTGTACTTCATCAATCAGGTGGCCGAGGAGTACGGCTACGAGAAGCCGACCGCGGTGTTCATCGACCACTTCCAGCACTTCGACTCGATCACCGACTTTGTCGAACACTGGGCCGACGAGTGGGAGATCGACCTGGTGTACGCCCGCAACGACGACGTGGGCGCGTACGTCGAGGAGCACGGGTTAGAGCCGGGCGACGACGTCCCCGTCGACGCGCTCTCGGAGCACAACCAGCACCACATCCGGGAGATACTGGAGTACGAGGAGGACTCGTTCCCGTTCCTGCTCGACACCTACGTCGGGAACCACCTGCTGAAGACGGTCGCGCTCAACGACGCCCTCGAAGAGCACGACATCGACGGCGTCATCTCGGGCGTCCGCTGGGACGAGCAGGAGGCCCGCGCCGACGAGACGTTCTTCTCGCCGCGTCACGACCCCGACCTGTTCCCGCCCCACGACCGCATCCAGCCCATCCTCCAGTTCGCGGAGGCCGACGTGTGGGAGGCATTCTGGAACTTCGTCGTGCCGGACACCGTCGAGGCGTTCCCCGACGAGGGGTACATCCCGCAGGCCGACGACGACCTGCCCGAGGGCGTCACTCAGGAGGACGTGCCCATCTCCCCGAAGTACTTCGCCGGGTTCCGCTCGCTCGGCAGCGAGGTCTCGACCGAGAAGACGACCGAAGAGCCCGCGTGGCTCCAGAACCTCGATGACACGACCGAGCGCGCCGGCCGCGCCCAGGACAAGGAGGACCTGATGGAGCGCCTGCGCGACCTCGGTTACATGTAACAGCGCGCTCGAGACGCGACCGCTCCGGGTCGAAGCCCTTTTTGCGAACCCTTCGGTCAACGGCCATTCGATGTCGAATTCACCTCTGCCGATCTCTCTGGAGTGATCCATCACGAGTTGACTGCCGATCTTGTCTCCAGATGTAGTTCATTGAATTGTGTATACCATACATTTTTGTTCGCGTCGCACGTTACTGCGTATAGAGTCCCGAAGCCGGTCGGAGCCGTCAGGGCCGGCTGACCGGATGCTCGAGAGATGACAGACCGAACGCCCGCCCGACGAGAGCGATTGTACCGCCACGGCAACAGCCCGCATCGAGAACAGCTCACGCCAAACAGATGATACACGCACTCCTCACCGGAATCAAGGAGAATCTCATCTACGTTGTCGTCGCGTCGCTAGTTGCGGGGTTAGCTTTCGGCCAGGTCGCGGGAACGGAGACGAAGGGAGTCCTCCGGGCCGCGGTCGTCCCGATTCTATTCCTGATGATCTACCCGATGATGATCAACATCGACCTCCGGGAGGTCGTCAACGTCCGCGACCACGCCGGTCCAGTGGGGCTGAGCCTGCTCATCAACTTCGGAGTGGCCCCGCTGCTCGCGGTCGGCCTCTCGCGGTGGTTCTTCGGCGGGGCCGTCGAGTACGCCGTCGGACTGTACTTCATCGCGCTTATCCCGACCTCTGGAATGACCGCTGCGTGGACCGGACTCGCCGACGGCGACCTCGAGGCGGCGCTGGTCGCGATGGCGGTCAACCTGTTAGCGGCGATCGTGATCCTGCCGGCGTACCTATCGGTGCTCGTGCCCGCCGACGTCGGGTTCGACCCCTCGACGCTGTACCGGCAGCTCGCGCAGATCGTCGTCGTCCCGATGGCCGCCGGGACGGTCACTCGACGGCTGTTGCTCCGGCGGTACTCCGCCGCGGGGTTCAAGCGCCTGAAACCGGTGTTCGGCGGGCTGTCGTCGCTCGGGGTGATGCTGATCGTGTTCGTCGCGATGACGCTACGGTCCGGGCAGATCCTCGCGGACCCGGTCGCGTCGGCGGTGACGGTCGTCCCGCTCGTGGTGTTTTACGCGGCTATCCTCGGGATCGCTGCCGCTCTGGGCCGACTCCTGCGTGACCCGGCACGGGGGGTCGCGCTCGTGTACGCCACGAGCATGCGCAACCTCTCTATCGCCCTGGCGATCGTCGTCGCCGCGGACGGGGTACCCTCGGCCGCGGTCCTCCCGATCGCGCTCGCGTACGTCGTCCAGCCGCCGCTGGGCGCGGTCTACATGCACTATCGGCGCGACATCGTCGGTGAGGGACTGTCACTCCGCGAGGCGGTTGGACGGATCGGCTCGGGGTGAGCGTCGGAACTCATAAGTTAATATAGTGTGTAATGTACAATACAATGGCTGGTGTCGCGATCATCGGCGGCGGTCCGACCGGACTGAACGCGGCTATCTACACGGCCCGCGCGGACAAGCGAACGCTCGTCTTCGACGACGGCGGCGGAACGACCCGAGACGTGGATACGATGGAAAACGTCTACGGATTCCCGGAGGGTGTTACAGGCCCAGAGCTCGTCGACCTAGGGCGGGAACACGCCCGGAAGTACGGGGCCGAGATCGTCGAGGAGGAGGTTGTGCGGATCGAACCTGACGGCGAGCGGTACTACGTCGAGACGACGGTCGACGAGTACGTCGTCGACGGCGTGGTCATCGCGACGGGTGCGGACTACGAGCGGCCGGCCATCGCGGACGTCGAGGCATACGAGGGCCACGGCGTCTCCTACTGCGTCGAGTGTGACGCGTACTTCTACCGCGACAGCCCCGTCGCGGTCGTCGGCGCCGACAACTACGCCGCGACGGAGGCGCTGATGCTGCTCGACTACACCGACGACGTCCGGATCCTCACCAACGGGTCGCCGTTCGAGGCCGACGAGGCACTCAAAGAGCGGGTCGCCCAAGCGGAGATTCCGGTGGTCACCGACGACCTCGACCGACTCGCAGGCGGCGAAACGCTCGAAGCTGTCGTCACGCGGGGCGGCGACGAGATCACGGTCGACGGACTCTTCGTCGCGTTGGGCACCGCCGGCGGCACCGACCTCGCGGAGATGCTCGGCGTCCCCGTGGACGGCGACGACATCGTTACCGACCCCGACCAGTCAACGCCGGTCGATCGGGTGTACGCGGCGGGTGACGTCACCGGCGGCCACCAGCAGATCGCGACCTCCGTCGGCGAGGGCGCCCGCGCGGCAATCAACCTGCTCGAGGAGCTCCGCGGCGCCGACTACATCGACTACAAGAAGCTGGATTCGCAGCCTGCCTGACCGGCTCGCTCGCCGCGGGAGCCCGGCTTTGTCGGCTCTGTGTCCCCGGCGGTGTGCGGACGGAGGGACCGAGCCGACGCTCGGATCAGTGGTCGTCGTCAGACGCTTCGCAGACTGACGCGGTGAATCCGACCTCGCGTAGTCGGTCCGCGAGGGGAAACCCGATCCCCGACGCCGGCGTCAACACGCCGCCGTCGAACGGGGAGTCGACCTCGCCGCGCGCCAGGCACACCGCGGACTCCCCGAGCATCCGCGCGGTCGCTCCGTACCCGGGATCGCGTTCAGCGCCGAACTCGGCCTCGACCGTGAACGGGCCCTCCGTGGCCGTCCCCCGTCCGAGAACGCGAATCTGGAAATACCCCTCCTCGGCCTCCTCCCGCGTCGGACCCTCGCCCGGGTCGGGGAAGACGTATCGACGGAGCGCCGAGCGCAGCGGGCCGACAGACATGGCTGCAGTGAACGCGCCGAGACCGCCGGCGATGACTCCCGCCGTCGCCGCGCCCCGCAGGCCCTCGCCGGCCGGAACGACCTCGCTACACCGGAACTCGCGGCCCCACGGGTAGCCGAGGAGCGCGTTGCTCCGCCGCACCACGCGCTCGTTCACCGGCGCCATCGGCGAGGGAGCCGTCCACGTCCCTCGAAGCGGATCCCTTCGCGGCCGCCGCTGCTGACCGGGATCGACGCCGCTCCGCTCGCCCGCGGGGGCCAGCGAGTAGGGGTTCCGGAGCGTCTCCCGGGCGAGCGGATCGGTCGCGGCCGCCTCGAACAGTTCGTCGAAGCTCGCGAGCGTGCCGCCGCTGACGCTCCCGCTCCCGCCTTCGAGGTAGATTCGGACCGTCTCGCAGGGCGCGCCGAACGTCTCCGCCGCGAACGACTGGACGATCAGCGTCCCGATGTCGGCCGGCACGGAGTCGAACCCGCAGCTGTGAACGATCCGCGCGTCGGCGTCGACCGCGGCCTCGTGGAAGCGGTCGACCGTCTCGCGCACCCAGTTCACCTCGCCGGTGAGGTCGCAGTAGTCCGTGCCGGTCTCGACGCAGGCCTCGACCAGCGGCGTCCCGAGTCGGGTGTACGGACCGACCGTCGTACAGACGACCCGCGCGTCGCGGGCGATAGCGCGGAGGCTCTCGGGGTCCGTCGCGTCGCCCACGACCGCGGGCACGTCGTCCCAGTCGTCGCTCCGTTCGGTGAGGTCGTCGACGAGCGCGTCGAGCCGCGCCCGGTTTCGGCTGCCGACGGCCAGCGAGAGCTCCTCGGGCGCGTACCGCTCCGTGAGGTACTCGGCCGTGAACCGCCCCGCGACCCCCGTCGCTCCCCACACTACGACGTCGTGTGTCGGATCGTCGTCCGTCATTCGAGAGTCACTACGCGGCGTCGGCGGTAAACTGGTGGGGTCGAGTCCGGCGGGACGAGCACGGAGCAACGGGATCGCGGACGCGCTACCTCTTTAACGCCCCGCCCGTACATGCTACTATGCCCGTTGGCACTCGGTTGTCACTACAGCTCGCGGACTTCGGGACCCGATCGCTCGTCACGCACAGCCTCATGGCGGTGGGGTTCGTCGGGGCAGTGATCACGGGGCTGTTCGTCGAGGGACAGGTCGGCACCGTCTCGATGGCGGCGTTCATCAACTTCACCGCGGGGCTGTGGATCTCGCAGTCGATCCACTCGCTCGGCAACTCCGCCACCGATGACGAGTACCAGGGCGTCCTCAAGGAGATCCTCAACCGTGTCTAGCGAGCCCGGAATCGACACCGGTCGGTTCGGGCGAATCTTAGCGCTCGTCGGCTTCGTCACGACCGTCTTCCTGTTCCTCACGGCACAGCGACTGTCGGGAGACGCCTTCCAGATCGGCGCCGTCGCCATCGGGATGGTGGGGCTGGTCACCGCGATCATCGGCTTCCTCGTCGCCGCCGGCAGCGCGGTCGACGCCTCCTGACGGCGGCCGGCCACGACCACGTTCCGGCGGTGAACACCGCTACGAGTGGTCGTCCGACAGCGCTCCCGAGAGAAGGCCGGAAACGCCGAGCCGTTCGAGCGACTGGCGTGCCTGCTCCGTGTGTTTCCGTCGCTCTTCCGGTTGGCTCGCCGCGAGCGCTTCCAAGTTGTCCACGATTCGGTCCCGCTCATCGCTGAGATCGGCCATCCCGAGACCGACGGCGAGCAGATTGAACGCGTCGGCGGCGGCGATTCGAACCCTCCCGTCTGGGTCGTCCAGCGCGGTGAGCAGGAACGAAACGTATCGTTCGCGCTGTTCCGCGATTTCGGCCTGGGAGCCGTCCTCGGCGGCGAGCACGTCGCTGCCGTCGGGGTGACGCTCGACGCCGGGATACGCCTCGCGAAGCGTCCGAACGGCAGACTGGCGGACGTAACCGTCCTCCGCGTCGTCGAAAACGGGGCGGCACGCGTCGAACAGATCGTCGTAGAGTCGGTACCGTGTAGCCGTGTCGAGATCGCTGAGATCGTCGATGACGCGGTTCGTCTCGTCGCTGTCGGCAGTAGTGAGCGTCTCCGCGACCACGTCGGGATCGGTACTCATATTTAGTGGATCGCCGCTATATTCAAAAATAGACCGGGCGTACACTCGACGACGGCTTCACGAGAGAGAATCTCGCTGACGGCACTAGACAGCAGTTTTGTACCCGGAGACCGCCACAGAAATCGATCGGCTGCTCAGTCGGGCGACCGAGCGCGGGTGCGACTGAGCGAAACAACTGACCGATGGCCGCTCAACTCGAGGGTGGGCGGCGATCATCGAGAGTTCGCGGACCTGTGAGGCCGCGAGAGAGTTTTGAAATGGTGGCCGAGAGGGTCACTCGGCCTGAGCGGCGTCTTCGCCAAAGCGTTATGCCGCTTCACGGAGAGATGCGACGATGAGCGTGACCATATCCGTTGTTTCGACGCCGAACGTACTCGGCGGAAAACCGCGGGTAGAGGGGACGCGCGTCGGCGTCCACCGAGTGGGATCGCTGGTCCGCGAGCACGATTGGTCGACGGCGGCCGTCGCCGAGGAGTTCGGTCTGACGGCCGACGAGATCGACGCCGCTATCGAGTACTACGAGTCGAATCCCGACGAGACGGAAGCGATCGCGGCGGAGGCGGAAGCAAATCGTGAGCGACTGACCGACGTGAGTCGCGCGCCGTAGCGATGCGACTCCTCTGCGACCAGAACGTCGCACGTCGGTATATCGACGCCTGTCTCGAAGCGCCCGACCTCCGAGCGGTCACTATCGCTGACGCGCTCGATCCGCGTGCGACCGATCCCGATATCGCGGCGTACGCTCGCGAAAACGGGTACGTCGTGTTGACCGCGGACGATGACTTCTTCGAGCTGTCGAAACGATGTGGCTGCCTGTGTTTCCACCAGCTCGATCAGCCGCGTGTGGGGGATGTCCCAACTGCCATCCGGCGGATCGATGACGCGTACGACGACCGCGCCGAGATCGTCGAGGTCGTCCCGAACGGGCGGGTCTGAGCTACTCGTACGGCTCACAGACCATTTCGACGCCCTCTTCGAAGCTAATCTCTGGCTCCCAGCCGGTCGCCTCGTGGAACGTCGAGTAGTCCGCCATCGTGTCGTGGACGTACCCGTCGAACGGGCACTCGATGTAGACGGGGTCGATCTCCGTGCCGAGCGCGTCGTTGATCAGTTCGACCATCTCGTTGAACGAGTACGACTCCTGAGTGCCGACGTTGTACACGCCCGTCAGCTCGTGGTCCGCGGCGAGTTCGCAGGCTCGGGCCACGTCCGAGACGTGCGTGAAGTCCCGGGTTTGGGTGCCGTCACCGAACAGTTCGGGCGCCTCGCCGTTCGCGATGGCGTCCGCGAACTGCGCGACCGTGTTCGCGTACTCGCCTTTGTGTTCCTCGTTGCCGCCGAAGCCCTGATACACCGAGAAGAAGCGGAGGCCGGCCATCGCCATGTCGTAGTGGTTGGCGTAGTACTCGGCGTAGCGCTCGCGCGCGAGCTTCGAGGCCTCGTAGGCCGTGCGCGCCTCGACTTCCATGTCGACCGGGGAGGGTTCGGTGCGGCTGCCGTAGATCGACGAGGTCGAGGCGTAGACGACAGTGTCACAGCCTTCCTTCCGAGCGCGCTCGACGGTGTTGACGAACCCCTCGACGTTGACGCGGCAGCCGCGCTGGGGGTCGCTCTCGTGCATGTTGCGCGAGGAGAGCGCGGCGAGGTGGAACACGACGTCGACGTCGACCGGGAAGTCCCCGTCGACGACGGAGGCCTCGACGAACTCCACGTCGGAATCGAGGTTCTCGGGCGTGCCGAGGTAGGTGTCGTCGACCGCGATAACGTCGTTGTCTGCCGCGAGGCGGTTCGCGAGGTTCGAGCCGATGAACCCGGCGCCGCCCGTGACGAGGACGCGTTTTCCCTGCATGGTCGGAGTTCGTCCCGGCCGAAGGATTATCGTGTCGGTTTCGACGAGTTCCCCGCGGCGGGCCCGGGACCAGTAGTGAGACCGACGCCGGTCCGATCAGTCGGTGGTCGGCTCCCCTTCGGCGGCGACCGGCTCCTCCTCGGCTCGCAGGCGCCGTTCGGCGCGGTCGCGGTCCTCGGGGTACCCCACGTCGATCCGCCAACCGTCCATCGCGATTGCGTCGATAGTCCGGCCGGACTCTAAGAGCAGATCGATCGTGTCCGGGAGTTCGTACTCGCCGCGGTCGGAGGGCTGGACGAGGTGACAGGCGTGGAAGATCGCGGGCGAGAAGGTGTAGAATCCGGTCATCACGGTGTTCGAGGGCGGGTCGTCGGGCTTCTCGACGACCTCGACTATCTCGCCGTCCTCGGAGGTCCGGCAGACGCCGTACCGCCCGGCTTCCTCGATCGGGACCTCCTCGACCAGGAAGGCGGCGTCCACGTCGCCGCGGCGCTGGCGCTCGACGACGTCCCCGATGTTCGCGCGGAAGACGTTGTCGCCGAGCATCAGCGCGAACGGCTCGTCGACGTGGGGTTCGGCCTGAAGGAGCGCGTGCGCGAGGCCGAGCTGCTCGCGCTGGTGGGCGTACGTGATCGGGATCCCGTCGAACTCCTCCCCGTACCGGTCGACGATCTGTTCTTTCCGATGGCCGACGACCACGACGAACTCCGAGATGTCGACGCCGACCAGCTGCTCGAAGACGTGGTCGAGCAGCGGGCGGCCGGCCACCTCGACGAGGGCCTTCGGCCTGTCGTCGGTCAGCGGCTTGAGCCTCGTTCCCTTCCCGGCCGCGAGGATGACTGTCTTCATACCCCGCTCTGGCCGGAACACGACCTAAAGTATGAGCCGCTTACGAGCGTTCCCCCGCGTTCAGCGCGACAGAGCCGGGCGCGGGTTCCGACTGCCGCGTCGGCGCACCGCGAGTCCGGGGGACGGCGGGGGAAACGCGCCCGCCGGCTGGGCCCGACCTCGGCCGTCACCGGTCGACGGCCGGATCGGAGATCGACTCCGGCCGTTCCGGTCGGTCGGCGTCGCCCCGGCGCATCCCGCGAACGCGGCCGGCAGCCCCGGCCAGCGTGCCGGCGCCGTGAAGCAGCGCCGACCGCACCGGGAAGCCGACGTAGTTCGTGGGCGTGACCGCGTCGCTGAGGATCGTCAGCCACTGGTCTCGCCGGCTACGTCCCTCCTTGTTCCACAGGTACGGCTGCTCCACCTCCTGTTTGTACGTCTTCGTCAGGTAGTCGACCACCGAGTCGGCGTAGGCGTGATCGACCACCAGTTCCGGGTCGTAGTAGATGGGGGAGACCGAGAGCACCCGCTCCGCGAGTTCGACCTCCTCGTGGCCCCACGGAATTCCCTCGTCCCACCCGCCTATCTCGTCGAACACGTCCCGGTGAACGCCCATGTTACACCCCCAAAACCGCGTGACGTAGCGCGGCTCGTCGCCGAAGTCGTAGTGGTTCGTGAGCGTCCCGGCGAAGACGTCGTCGCGGGGGTGGACCGTCCTGCCGGCGACCGCGGTCTCGGTCTCGAACACCTCCGACATCCGAGCGAGGTACCCGTCTCGGGGTCGGGAGTCGTCGTCGAGGAACACCAGTTTGTCCGACTCGGCGCGCTCGATGCCGGCGTTGCGGGCGGCGGTCGCGGTCGACTCGCTCTGGAGGCAGACCTCGTAGTCGGAGAAGCCGTTCGCCGCGAGGTGGTCGAGACACTCGACCTGGGCGGGGGGTTTCAGGGTAGGGATAATGACACTGAGGTCCGGCATACTCCCGTAAACGGTCATCGCGGGCTTTGTTATGAATCACATATCGCGCTCCTCGGCCGACGGCTTCGGGCTCCCGCGGCTCAGACGCCCCGAGGCGTCGGTCCGGTTCGAACGGCGTCCCGCCCCGCGACCCGTACCGGAGCGCAGCAGCGAAAAACCGGGGAAGGGCGGAGAGGCCGGTGTCGACCCGGCCGGCGCTGGTCCGTAGACGGCGTGCTCGCGCGTCGAACGGCGACCGTCTCCGCGTCGCGTGTAGGGGTCGTATAACTTTGTGGCCGTTCGCTATCTGTGATCGAAATGAACTACAAGCGCGTCGCGGATCTCAGCGCCGACGCAGGTCGGTTCGCTCGGGAGGACCTACGGGACGTCGACCTGGTCGTCGGGATCCCGAGAAGCGGGCTGCTGGCCGCGAACCTCCTCTGTCTCCAGCTCAACGTTCCGATGACGGACGTCGACGGGCTCTGCGAGAACCGACTGTTCGACAGCGGCGAGCGGCACGCCGATGACCGTTCGTTTCACGACTTCGACTCCGTGTTCGTCGTGGACGACTCGGTGCGGACGGGAAGCCAGATGACGGAGACGCGACGCAGGCTCGAAGGCCGGGACTTCCCGTTCGAGATATCGTACGGCGCCGTGTACGTCTCGCCGCGGGGCCGCGAGCACGTCGACCACTGGGGAGAAGTCGTCCCGATGCCGCGGGTGTTCCAGTGGAACGTGATCCACCATCCGGTGTTGAACGACTCCTGCGTCGACATCGACGGGGTCCTCTGTCGCGACCCGACCCCGGCGGAGAACGACGACGGCGAGCGGTACCGTCAGTTCCTGTCGGAGGTGGAACCGGCCGTCGTTCCGGACCAGCGGATCGGGCACCTCGTCACGAGCAGGCTCGAGAAGTACCGACCGGAGACCGAGGAGTGGCTGGACGCCCACGGGTTCCGGTACGACGACCTCGTCATGATGGACCTGCCGAGCAAGGAGGTCCGACAGGCGCGGGGGAGCCACGCGCGACACAAGGCCGAGGCGTACGACGCGACCGACGCGTCGCTGTTCGTCGAGAGCGATCCGCGGCAGGCGGCGGAGATAACGCGACTGACCGACAGGCCGGTCCTCTGTTACGAGACCATGGAGGTGCTTCACCCCGGTCGTGTGAAGCGGGCCCAGCGACGGGCCGGGACCCTCGCGTCGAGGTTCAGGGACGGTCCCGTGTCGTTCTCGGTGGCGGCCGCGGGACGCCTGTTCTCTCGCGGGTCCGCGCTCATCGCCAGCAAGTTCAGGTGAGACTGCGCGCTCGGCTGGCGGCCTCCCGGCGGTAATCGCCGCCTACCGGCGCGTAGGCCGGTCGTAACTACACCGCCGATCCCCGACGGGCGAGTATGGCCGAGCTATCCGAGCGAGCGGAAGCGCGTTCCGACATTCGACGGGCGACTCCGGGACGAGAATGAGGCGGTCGGACCGGGCGAACGGGGTACGGACCGACGGTGAGGGCCGCCCGAGAACTCGGCGTTTCACGGGGACCGAACCGGGGGCCGACCGATGACGCCGGGACCGCTGACGACGGCCAGCCGAGCGGCAAACCTCGTCAAACACCAGGCGCTCAAGCGACTGAACCGGCGGCGGAGCGCCGGCGAGGCGCCGGTCTCCCGGCTGGACGAGGTGCTCGACCGCCACGCCGCCGGCCGCTCGAAGGCCTTCGTCCACGTCGGGCTGAGCGACGTGAAACGGGCGTTCGGTGGCGACCCCTACGCGCTGCTCCGGTCGAAGCTCACCGACCGCTTCCGGAGCGTGCTCGCGCCGGGGTTCACGGACTACTTCGCGACGTCGGGCGTGTATCACAAGGCGCACTCGCGGCCGAAACACGGCACGTTCGGGACGCTGTTCCTCCGGGACGCCGACTACCGGACCGACGACGCGATGAAGTCGATCCTGGTCGACGGCCCGTATCGGTTCGACGGCTGCGTCCACTCGGACAGCTACCACGAGGACGGCTGTTTCGCCCGGCTCGTCGAGGAGGACACGCTGATCATCGACGTCGGGACGCCGTGGATCACCTGCTCGCACCTCCACTACTTCGAGAGCCGGGCGGGCCTCGAGTACGTCACCGAGGAGACTTTCGAGGGGGTGATCTGCGCCGAAGGGGGCGAGTGCGAACCGGTCGAGCAGACCTGCGGGGTCCGGACGTCGCCGTTCTACTCGTGGAACAAGCCGAAGCTGACGAGAGACCTGGAGCGCGACGGCGTCGTCCACCGGTACGACCTGAACGGACTCAGCGTGATCTGCTTCACGCTAGGCGACCTGAAGTCGTCGCTCGTGCCGCGGCTGAACGCGGACCCGAGCTACCTCGTGACCCTGTGACGCCGACCGCGCGGTAGCGACTCGCCTCGCGGCGGTAGCCGACGGATAACAAAACTCGCTCCGGCGGAGGTGCCGGTATGAACGACGACCCCCGGCCCGGTCGGCCGGTATTCGGAGGGAGGGAGCGATGAGCGCCGTCGAGACGGGCGGCGAGGAGGCGGCGTCCGAGTCGACGGCGAGCGTGCCGTCGTCGACCGAGGTGCTCGTCGTCGGCCCGGCGGGATACCGCACGGAGGGAACGGGCGGGATCGGCCGGTACATCGCTGAGCAGCGGCGGTACCTCGAGGACAGGGTGTCGCTGGAGGTCGTCGACACCGCCGTGCGGACTCCCGAGCGACCGGTCCAGTACCTCCGGACCGCGGCGGTCGTGTTGCTGACGTGGCTCGGGTTCCTCGCCCGCCGGCGCCCCGACGTCGTCCACGTCCACACCTCGCACTCGTTTTCCTTCTACATCTCGGCGCCGTACGTGCTCGTCGCGGGGCTGCTGTGGAACCGCCCGGTGATACTCCACGTCCACGGCTCCTCGTTCGACGCGTTCATCGAGGAGGCGTCGGCGCCGGCCGCCCGCTTCCAACGGGCGGTGTTCGACGCCTGTACCGCGGTCGTCGCCCTCTCGGACCACTGGCGCGACGTGCTCTCGGCCCGGGTCCCGCCGGAGCGCATCGTCGTCGTCCCCAACGCGGTTGACCCGGACGAGTACGATCCGGACCCCGCCGCGAACCCGCCGCACCTCGTCTTCGTCTCCAACCACATCGAGCGCAAGGGAATCGTCGAGGTGACGGAGGCGATCGACGAACTGCAGGAGGCCGGCGTCCGGTTCCGGGCGACGATCGCCGGCAGCGGGCCGCTCTCGGGTCACGCCGAGGCGCTCGCGGACGCGCACGACGACGTCGACTACGTCGGGTTCGTCTCCGAGGAGCGGAAGCGGGAGCTCCTCGGTGAGGGGAGCGTCTACGTCCTGCCGACGAGGGCGGAGGGGCTTCCCATCGCCGTCTTGGAGGCGATGGCCGGGGGGAACGCGGTCGTCTCGACCGACGTCGGGGGGATCCCCTCCATCGTCGACGAGGCGAACGGCGCGCTCGTCGCCCCCGGAGACGTCCGCGGGCTGACAGACACCCTCGGGGAACTGCTCTCGGACCCGGACCGGACCGAACAGATGGGCCGGGTCAGCCGCCGGCGGATCGAGGAGTCGTACGCGTGGCCCGACGTCGTCGACGAACTCCTCGGGCTGTACGCGCGCGCCCTCAACGACCGCGTCGACGGGGACGACGGTGCCGGCGCGGGGGTCGGCACCGGTGCGGACGGCGACGCCGGCGCGGACGACGCCCCCGACCCCGCCGTCGGCGCCGAGACCTGACCGGCGACGGTCTCCCGCGGCGGACACGGGCGCAACGGCGGAAACCCGCGAGAAAGCCGTTCCTGTCTAGCGGTATGAGCCGTATAATAATCAACACGGGTCCTGTCGGTGGGAGGTATGCGAGACCACCCTTCCGACGGCTCCGTCCGGCGGGTACGCGACGAGCGAGAGGCTCCGTGGGTCCCACCGAGCGCGCCGGAGGGTGCGTTCGAGCGGCGGGAGCTCAGGGTCGGCGCCAAGGCGCTCGTTACTGACCGCGACCGCGTGCTGCTCGTCAAGGAGCGTCACGGCGACGGCTCGACGTTCTGGACCCTCCCGGGAGGCGGCGTCGAGTCCGGCGAGTCGCTCTCGGAGTGTCTCCGCCGCGAGATCGACGAGGAGATCCGGGCGCCCGCGACCGTGGGCGAGCGGCTCGGCCGCTGCGTCTACCGCCACACGAGCCGGCCGACGACGACCGTCTACTCGGTGTTCGACGCGACCCTCGGGGCGAGACCCGAACCCGACCCGGCGGAGCGTGTCCTCGATCACGCGTGGGTAGCGCCGACGGAACTGCTGCCGACGACGCTCGATCCCGTCGAACGATTCATCGACCGGTCGGTGGCGGCGACGGACGGAGACCGATAAGCGTCCGCCCCGACCCACAAATGACAGAAACCCGGGAAAACGGACTGAGCCAGGACGCCCTGTTCAGCCTCCTCAGCAACCCGCGACGGCGCTACATTCTCCAGTATCTGAACAGGACGGGCGAGACCATCCGCCTCCAAGCGCTGGCGGCCGAGGTCGCGGCGTGGGAGAACGAGACGGAGCCGGAGGCGCTGACCAACAAACAGCAGAAGCGGCTGTACGTCTCCCTGTACCAGACGCACATTCCGAAGCTCGAAGAGGCCGGTATCGTCGAGTACGACGGCGACACGGGCGAGATCCGGCTCACCGACCGGGGCTCCGATCTCAACCGGTACCTCGACGCGGACGCCCCCGAGGGCGACGGCGGTCGCCCCTGGGGCCGGTACTACCTCCTTATCACGCTGGCCGGTGCGCTGGCGTACGGGCTGGTCGCGGTCGGCGGCGGCGGACCGTTAGACCGGACGGGACTGGTCGTGATCGGCGTCGGCTGGGTCCTGCTGGTCGCCCTCGCGGCGTTCCACGCCGTCGAGACCGAGCGTGGTGACGGCGACTGAGCGCGACGACGAGGACTGAGGCGCGGTGACGACGACGGAGGCGCGGCGATGGCACCCCCGTCAGTCCGCGCGCCCGAGGTTCCGAACCGGCTTCCACCCGGGCGTTCCGTCGAGGAACCACAGTGCCGCGGTCCCGCAGAGCAGGAGGGCTTCGAGCAGGAAGTACGTCCGTCCCATCCCCCCGCCGAGGAGGGCCCTGCTGTCCAACAACAGCTGCCAGGTCTTCGCGCCGAGCCCCGGCGCGGGCGCGGCGGGCGTCGAGTAGACCGGCCAGAGGAACGACGGGAGGATCGGCGGCCGGCTGAACAGGGCGGCGAAGAGGAGGTCCCCGAGCACGTGGCTGACGTACCCGACCGCGGCGGCGACGCCCAGTTCCGGGTACCCCCTGGCCCGGAGGACGGCGGCGACCGCGAGCGCCGCGGGAACGCCGACGAGCAGGGAGTGCGCGGCGCCGATCCCGTTGCTCAGCAGGCCGAACTGCCAGGCGAGCGGCTTGTCGACGAGGTCCGGTAGCTGCGTGGCGACCGCGAGGACGAGCGCGGCCCGGTCGCTCGGTCGGTCTCCGAACCCGATCCGGACGACGGCCGACAGCGCGACGTACCCGACCGCGAGGTGGCCCCACGGCCACATCTCACTCGCCGCCCCCGGCGGGACTGACGTCGACCCAGACGTAGGCCGTCCTGTACGCGGACGCCGCGGTCGGGTTCTCGGGCGGGTCGCCCCGGTAGAGGTAGGTGACAAACCGGACGGTCTCGCCGGTGAGCGTCGCCCGAAACTCCTGTTGCTCGCGCCAGCTCTCGCCGTGCGCAAGCTCGAACTCGTGCCGGTCGACCCGGCGCTTGTCCGCGACGACGATCGACCGGCCGTCGACCTCGACCCGCTGGACCTCCGTGACGGCCGTGTACTCGACCGACCGGTGCTCCTCGTTGGTCACCCCGACGGTGACGGCCGCCGACTCGCCCTCAGTCAGCGCGTCCGGGTACTCGTTCGCGACGAGTTCGCCGTCCTGTTCGGTCAGCAGGTGGAGGTCCGTCGTCGCCTCTCCGTCCGCGGGGACGGCCACCGCGGCGCCGAGCGCGGCGACCGCGAGGAGCATGCTGGCCGCGAGGACGACGGTGACGGGGGTCACGTCGCCGGAGAGCCAGCCGTCCGGCGCCGACGTATCGCCCCGCGAGCCGACCGACAGGGTTCGGCCCCCGCTCGCGGGGCGGCGGGCGCGACGCGCGACCGTCGCCGCGGCGCCGGCGAGGACGTACGCGGACGCGGCCGCGACGAGTCCCCACCGGGTCAGCGCCCCCGCGGCGACGGACACGAGGAGGGCCAACAGCGGGAGCACCGCCAGGCTGCCGCCGAGCGAGAGCGCGAACCGCTCGACCAGGGCGGGGAACGTCCACGGCTCCCGCTCGCGCTCGGCGTACGCGAACGCCGCCGTCACGTACCCGGGGAGAACCAACAGGAGGAGGGCGGCGAACGGGAGTCTGACCGCGCTCGCCGTCCCGACCGCGGTGGCCACGACCGCGACCGCGACGATCCCACCGACGGCGAGGAGGTCGCGGCTCGCCAGCAGCTCCTCGGCCGCCGAGCTCATCGCTGTCTGGAACCGACGTGACCGGTCCCGAGGGGCGCGTCGACGGGGGCGGGCGGTCCGGATGTTCCGGTGCGAGCCGAGTCGGTGCGGGCCGAGTCGGTGCGAGCCGAGACGGTTCGGACGCGACGCCACAACCGGCTGCCGCGCGACGCGGACGGTTCCGACACGCGTGAGACCGACCGCTCGGCGTCTCGATCGCTCATTTCCTCTCCCTCCGTCGAGTCGGCATATGGTTATGCGGAGCATATCCCGCCCGCCGGGCGGAGCGCCCGACCGTGCGGCGGCCCGGTAAGTCGACGTTACCGCCAGACCGCGACGGATCGAGGGCCGCGAGACCGCGGCGGCCGCGTCGGCGCGTGCGGTCGCCAACTCGCATAAACGATCTCCACGGCTTATACCCGTACGGGCGGTAGGGGGGCTGATGGAGAACGAGCGGAACGAAGACGCCACAGACGACTGGGACCAGATCGGGTTCATCATCAGTTCCAAGTACCGAACGGCGGTGCTCGAACAGCTCGCCGACGCCCCGTCTATCCCCTCGTCGATCGCGTCCCGCACCGGACTCCCGATCACGCACGTCTCGCGGGCGCTCCGGTCGCTCCGCGAGCGCTCGCTCGTCGAACTGCTCGTGTCGAAGGAGAAGCGAAAGGGGCGGATCTACGGCATCACGGAGAAGGGGAAGCGGCTCTGGAACCGCATCGAGTCCGAGGAGCTGGCCGACCGATCGAGGTGAACTCCCGTTCACCCGTCGTCCGCGGCCGCGGACGCGTTCGTCGGGGTGTCGACGTAGTAGACCGTCAGTTCGCCGTTGTCCCTGATCGCGCCGACGTCCGGCTGGGACGCCACGGCGTCGAAGCTCTCCTGTGAGTACCGCAGTCCGCGGTACGCGACCACCTCGCGCTGGTAGTCGGCCGCCGCGACCGCGAAGTAGTGGTCGCGCCTGACGGACTCGTCGGAACTGTTCGCGTAGAACGCGGGGAGCCCGCCGAGCATCGCCTCCTCGGGGACGGGGCCGCTCGACCGCGGCTTCGGGGTCACCCCCCCGTCCCACGGCGCCGTCTCCACCCCGTACAGCGCCACCTCATAGCGGTCCGACGAGTGCCGCACGCCGCCGAACCACACCGGCGACCCGTCGGCCTGGCTCGCGAACGTCCGCTCGTAGCCGTCCATCTCGCCGTCCGGCATGTGCGACCCCGAGAGGTAGACGAACGGCGACGGGAACACCGTGGCCAGCGACAGCGACAACACCAGCACGACGACCGCGACCGCGACGACCGACCGGGCCTCCGGGAGCGCGGCGGCGACGCGGTCACCGACGGACCGACCGCCGCCCGACCGGACGCCGGCACCGCTCGAAGCGGACTCGGGGGGCGTCAGCGGGGACTCCGTCGACAACAGGTACCGGACGCCGACCGCGCCGAATATCGTGGCGAGCATGGTGAGGAACCCGACGTGCCGGAACAGGTACGTCGAGATGGAGCCGACGAAGTGCGCCGCGAAGAAGGGGAGAATCGCCACCATTCCCCCGAGAAACAGCGTGGTGACGCCCGCCGCGGTGTCGGACGTCGACCGCATCGACCGGTGGCCCTCCAGCGGGCTCAGGTACCCGGTGACGAGGCCCACCACGGCCCCGGCCGCCAGGAGCGAGTAGACCGCGCCGACGCCGAACAGCTTGACGAACAGCTCCTGAACGCTCGCGCCGATCGACGAGGCCGACTCGCCCTGCGCCTCGACCCGCGGCGTCGTCTCCCCCTCGCCGGCGACGAACTCGGTCACCGACTGGATCATCGCCTCCGCCGTGCTGACGAACGCCCAGTCGTGAGTCGCGATCCAGACCGCAAACACCCCCGTGAGGAGGACCGTCTGGAACGTGAGCAGGCGGTAGTCAGCGAGCGCGCTGGCGGGGCGGAACCGCCGGTACGCGTGCTGCGTGACCGTCATCCCGCCGAGCAGGAAGACGAGGTTCAACGCGATCTGCGGGTGGACGACCACCAGCGCGACCGAGACCAGCGGCAGGAGGTAGGTCGTCGGCACCGGCCGCGTCGCTCCGGCGACGAACCCGACTTCGTCCCCGATCGCCGCCTTCCGGCCGACCGCGCCGCTCCCGTCCGCGAGGCGCTCGACGACGCGCTCGCGCCCGTCGCCGCCGACGAGGTGCGCGAACACCAGGTAGATCACGAAGGGGACGAACAGCATCCCGATCGAGTACGTGTGGAAGTGGAGGTAGGTGCTGACGTTGTTTATCGGCAAGAGTAGGAATCCGGAGAAGGCACCGATGGCGAGCGCGCGGCGGTCGGGAACGACGAACCAGACGCAGCACGCGACGCTCGCGAAGAACGACAGCGCGTACGTCCACATGACGAGCATCATCGACCGAGGTGTCTCCACGCCCGCGACCGCCGTGAGGCTGTTCGCGATGAGATGCCCCCCGGGGTACAGCAGTTCGAGCGGGTCGCCGCCGCCGCGCATCGTCCGCGCGAAGCCGAGGTGGACGAGCGAGTCCGCCCGGCCGTAGAAGTGGTAGCCGCGGATCAGCGGGAGTCCGGCCACCGTGGCGGCCCCGAGGCCGGCGAGCAACACCGCCGGCGCGAGGTACCGCTCGTCGGAGAGGCAGACCGCGACCGAGACCCCGACCGCGACGGCCAACGCTCCCCACGTCGCCGGCGGCGTCGCCGCGTAGATCGACAGCTCGTAGCCGGTCGCCGGCGCGGTGTAGGCGGCGGCGACGGCGGCCGCGAGCGCTAGGTAACCGACCGCGAGGGCGGCCTCGACGAGGCGTCCGTCCCGCCGTCGAACCGGCGCTCTCACGCCGGACAACTCCGTTCGCGCTCTCGCGGTCCGCGGGCCGACCGCGGTCTCTCCGGCCGGACGGGCTGGTGGACGAACACTACCCCATCGAGTCCGGTGACGGCTTTTGTTATGGGTCGGCTACCCGGCGCGGGAGCCGGCGCACCCGTCGCCGCGCCGCCGCCCGCCCGGTAAGCGATCTATTACAATTCGATCCTCGCCCCGAAGACGACCACATGCGATTCGTCTTCTTCGCCAACACGCCCGCTCACGTTCACCTCTACAGACACGCCGTCGGGCGGCTCGCGGACGCCGGGCACGACGTGCTCGTCCTCGCGCGGGACTACGGCTGTACGGTGGCGCTGCTCGAGGGGTACGACGTCCCGCACCGCGTCTACGGCGCCTGCGGGACGACGAAGGGGTCGCTGTTCCGGAACCTCCCGCGCCACTACGCCAACGTCCTCCCCGCGGTCAGGTCGTTCGACCCGGACGTGATCTTCGGGGTCGGCGCCTACGCCGCCCACGCCGGGCTGGTGAGCCGGTCGCCCGCCGTGTTGGTGCTCGACTCGGAGCCGACCTCGATCGACCACGCCATCTCCCGGCCGTTCGCCGCGGCGTTCCTCACGCCCCACGCCTTCCAGAAGGACCTCGGGGAGAGCCACTACCAGTTCCGCGGCTTCTGCGAGACGGCGTACCTCCACCCGGACGTCTACGAGCCGAACCCGGCGATCCGCGACGACCTCGGTCTCGGCGCGGACGAGGAGTTCGTCCTGCTGCGGTTCAACGCGTTCGGCTCCCACCACGACGTCGGTCAGTCCGGGTTCACGCCGGAGCAGCGGCGGCGGCTGATCGAGGCGTTCGCGGAGCACGCCACCGTGTTCGTCTCGGACGAGGGCGGGACGCTGGACCTCGACTCGCTGCCGGCCCGCGAGTTCGACGTCCACCCCGCGCTGCTCCACGACGCGCTCTCCGCGGCACGGCTCGTCGTCACCGACACGCAGACGGTCTGTACTGAGGCCGCCCTGCTGGGCACGCCCGTCGTCAGGTCGAACTCCTTCGTGGGCGACGGCGACATGGGGAACTTCACGGAGCTGGAACGGCAGGAGCTGGTCGTCAACACCGCCGACTTCGACGAGGTCCTCTCGACGGGTGTCGGCGTCCTGCTTGACGAGTCGATCGGGGTCGAGTGGCGGCAGCGCCGGAACGAGTACGTCGGCGGCCTCGTGAACCTCACCGAGATCATCGTCGCGTGCGCCGAGGCGGGCGGTCCCGCGGGGGTCGCGGGGCTGGAGCGCTGGCGCGCCGGCGCGGAGCGGTCGGGCTCAGAGCGGTCGGGTTCGGACCGGCAGGCGGCGGTCACGGAGGAGTCGACGTGACCGCGTCCGGTCCGGAGCAGACGGGGGGCGAGGCGGAGCGGCGGCCCGGCGACGAGGCGGACGCCCGACCCGACGACGCCGACGGGACGCCCTCGCTGGAGACCACGGAGCGCGCCGACGCGATCCACCGCGTCACCGACGACGCGGTGACGCGGGCGTTAGAGGACACGCTCGCGTACGCCCGCGAGCGCGACTACGTCGGCTGGGACTACTTCGACGGCATGAGCAGCCGCTTCCGGCGCTGGCTCCCGTTCGAGAACAAGTGGGCCAACATCGCGATTCAGGAGGGGATCAAGCGGTTCCCGGTCAACGTCCGTCGGCTCATGCTGGTGGAACAGCGGCAGAGCTTCAAGGGGACCGCCCTGTTCGCGCTGGCCAACCGGGCGGCCGCCGAGCGCCTCGGCGAGGAGGGGTACGGCCGCGAGGCCGACCGGCTGGCGACGTGGCTCGTCGAGAACCAGAGCCGCGGGTACGCTGGGTTCTGTGGCGGCCACCAGCACGCGACGCAGGGGCTCCGGAAGCGGCTGCCGGCGAAGCACCCGGGGATCGTCTCGACCGGCTACGCCGTGCGGGCGCTGCTGTCCGGCGTCGAGGGCGACATCGACCGGAGAGGCGGCGGGGTCGGGAGCGACGGCGACCGCGGGGGCGACGGGGTCGAGGGCGCCGGCGTCGACGCCGCCGGGGGCGGTCCCGAGGGGGCCGACTTCGACGACGGCGGCTCCGGCGGGAGCTTCGCCGCGGTGGCCGAGTCCGCCCTGCCGTTCGTGTACGAGGACCTGAACTACCGGGAGTCGGGCGAGACGGCGCGGATCGACTACCACGCGAGCGCCGAGGCCGGGGAGACGACCGTGGTCAACGCGAACGCGATCGGCGCGCGGCTCCTCTTGGACCTCCACGAGCGGCGGCCGCGGCCCGAACTGCGCGAGCGTGCGGAGCGCATTCTGGACTACGTCGCAGGCCGGCAGGCCGACATCGGCGGCTGGTACTACACCGACCCGCCCTCGGCGTCGCACCTCTCGATGGATAACCACCACAACGGGTTCGTCCTCGAATCGCTCCTCCGCTACCGGGCGGTGACGGGGTCGACTCGGTACGACGAGACGCTCGAACGCGGGCTGAAGTTCTACCGCGAGACGCTGTTCGAGCCGTCCGGGGCGCCCAACTGGGACGAGACCAGCGCCTACCCGAAGGACATTCACGCCGCCGCGGAGGGGATCGTGCTGTTCAGCGCGGCCGGCGACACGGCGTTCGCGTCGCGGATCATCGACTGGACGCTCTCGGAGCTGTACGCCGGCGACGGGCGGTTCTACTACCAGAAGCGCCGGTTCTACACCAAGCGGTTCACGCTGATGCGGTGGTGTCAGGCATGGATGGCGTTCGCGCTGGGCGAGTACCTCCGCGCCCGGCGCCGCGAGCGCGACGGGGCAGAGTGAAAAACAAGGGAATCGGGCGCGACCGCGGCGCTTCCGCGGTCGCTTCGAACGCTCCGATCGCTTCGAACGCTCCGATCGCTTCGAACGCCTCGATCGTCTCGGCTACTCCGACGACCCCTCGCCCAGGGTCGCCTCCAGCGCCGCGACGGTCCGGGCGGCCGCGTCGCCGCCGCCGTAGAGTTCGGGCTTCGGCGGGAGCGCGGAGCGGTCGGTCAGCGCGCGTGCGATGCGGTCGGGGTCGCTCCCGACCAGCACGTTCCACCCGGAGTCGACGGTCTCGACCCACTCCGTCTCGTCGCGGAGCGTGACGCAGGGCGTGTCGAGGTAGAACGCCTCCTTCTGGACGCCGCCGGAGTCGGTGGCGACCCTCGAGGCGTCCGAGAGCAGCCGGAGGAACTCGACGTAGCCGACCGGGTCGACGAGTCGGAGTTCGGCCGCGGCGCGGTCGTAGAGCCCGTGCTCGTCGAGCGCGGCCTCCGTCCGCGGGTGAAGCGGCAGGACCACGGGGCTGTCGATCCCGGCCAGCCCGTCGAGAACCCCGGCCAGCCGCTCCGGGTCGTCGGTGTTCGCCGCCCGGTGGACCGTCGCCAGCACGTACTCGTCGGGGCGGAGGTCGGGGAGCGGGAGCGGCGTCGACTCGTCGAGCGCGCGGTCGCGGACCGCGAGGACGGCGTCGTACATCACGTCGCCGGTCACGACGACCTCGCCACGCACGCTGTCCCCGCGGAGGGTCTCGGCGGCGTTCTCTCCGGGCGTCAGGAGGAGGTCCGAGCAGTGGTCGGTGAGGACGCGGTTCACCTCCTCCGGCATCGACCACTTCCCGCTCCGGAGTCCAGCCTCGACGTGCGCCAGCGCCGGCTCGCGCTTGGCCGCGACCAGCGCGGCCGCGAGCGTCGAGTTCGTGTCGCCGTACACCAACACGGCGTCGGGCGACTCCTCCTCGATCACCTCGTCGAGCAGGCGCATCATCTCGGCCGTCTGGGCGGCGTGGCCGCCGGAGCCGACGCCGAGGTTGTACTCCGGCTCGGGGATGTCAAGTTCGTCGAAGAACACGCCGGAGAGCTCTTCGTCGTAGTGTTGCCCGGTGTGGATCAGCACCTCCTCGTGGTCGTCGCGCAGCCGCCGCGAGACGGGGAACGCCTTCACGAACTGCGGGCGCGCGCCGACCACCGAACAGACCCGCACGGTCACTCCTCCCCCGCCGGCGCCTCCTCGGCCGGCGGGACCTCCTCGCGGGTCGCGGCCGCCTCGGCGCCGACGTCGACCCGCCACGGCGGGGCGTCCGAGTCGACTCGGACCTCCAGGTCGGCGTTCCGCCGCCGTTCGAGCGCGACGCCCGCGACGAACGAGACGAGGCCGAGCAGCGCGAGGGCGACGCCCGCGAGCGCCGCCGCGGAGGCGGACGCGAGGAGCGCGCCGAGGCCGACGCCGACCCCGGCGACGGTCGACCCGATCCCGAACAGCTGCGCGGCGGCGGCCGAGTCCCCGAGACCGTTCCCGGCGGCGGTGAACAGGCGCCCGAGGTAGCTCCGCAACAGCAGCAGGGAGAGCGCGGGAATGAACGAGCCGTACCGGATGTGACTGGTCTCGTCGCAGTACACCGCCCGCATGGGGACGTCGGCGATGCGCAGGCCCTGTCGGTTCAGCCGGACGAGCAGGTGGTTGCAGAACCCGTAGTCGTCGTACAGCGTCTCGAACTCGACGCGGTCGAGCGCCTCCCGCGAGACGGCCGTGTACCCGTTCTGCGGGTCGGTCATCCGCCAGTAGCCGCTGGCGATCCGGGTGAGCCCGGTGAGCAAGACGTTCCCGAACGTCCGCCACACCGACATGTCGCGCCTGTACTCCGTGTGTCGGAGGCGGTTCCCCTTCGCGTAGTGGGAGTCGCCGCGCACGACGGGGTCGATGATCCGGTCGAGGATGGCCGGGTCCATCTGCCCGTCGCCGTTCATCACCGCCACGACGTCGACGCCGGCGCCGTCGGCCACGGCGTTCCGGTAGCCGGTCTTTATCGCGCCGCCGACGCCGGTGTTCTCGCGGTGGCGGAGCGCGACGAACCGCCGGTCCGGCAGCGCGGTTCCCGAACGGGCGTCCCGGGCCACGATCCGGTCCCGCCAGGCGGGCCGCAGGCCGTCGGGGACCGACACGGCACCGCCGTCGGTGACCGGCTCCGAGGCCTCGGGTGCCGGGCGCAGGCGGCCGCCGGGGCGCTCCGACCCCTCGAACCCGGCGAGCGTCTCGCGGATCTCCGCCCACGTGCCGTCGGTCGATTGGTCGTCGACGACGTACACCCGGTCGACGAACGCGGGCACCGTCTCGATCACCTCGCCCACGAACCCCGCCTCGTTGTATGCGGGTATCACGACGGCGACGGCCGCGCCCTCGTACATCACCGCCACCCCCGCCCGACGGTGTAGACGTCGTGTGCGGTCCCCGAGAGGTCGAGCGCCTGCCGGCCGTCGACGACGGTGATGCCGCGGCGGGTCCCGTCCGGCCCCTCCCGCTCGAAGGCGGTCCAGTCGACGGCGTCGAACTCGTCGTGGGCGGTGACGAGGACCGCGGCGTCGACCTCGCGCCCACCGATATCGTCGAGGGGGACGTGCTCGCCCGGCATCTCCGGCAGCGCGTCGAGGATCGGGTCCACCGCGAGGACGGTCGCCCCGAGCCGGTCGAGCCGGTGGGCGACGTCTATCGCCGGCGACGCCCGCGTCTCGGGGACGCCGGCGCGGTAGGCCACGCCGAACAGGGCGACCGTCGCGCCCTCGATGTCGCCGTCGAAGCCCGGCCCGTCGACGAGGGTGTCGACGACGAACCCCGGCATCCGCTCGTTGACGTCGCGGGCCGTCCGGATCAGCGGCGCGCGGCCGTCTATCCCGTCGAGGAGGAAGTACGGGTAGTAGGGGATGCAGTGGCCGCCGACCCCCGCGCCCGGCGTGAGGATGTCGCAGTACGGCTGCGTGTTCGCGGCCGCGATCGTCTCGACGGCGTCGACCCCGAACTCCTCGGTCAGCGTCGCCAGCTCGTTGGCGAGCGCGATGTTGACGTCGCGGTAGACGCCCTCGAACAGCTTGACGCACTCCGCGGTCCGGGCGTCGCTGGTGCTGACGACCTCGTTGTCGGTCAGCTCGCCGTAGACGAGCTCGGCCGCCCGGCCGCTCTCGGCGTCGACCCCGCCGACGACCTTCGGGTACGATCCGCGGATGTCTTCGAGCGCCCGGCCGCTGGCGGTGCGCTCGGGCGTGTGCGCCAGCCCGAACTCGCCGCGCTCGCGGTCGCCGGCCGTCAGGATCGGCTCGACGACCTCCTCGCAGGTCCCCGGCGGGACGGTCGACTCGACGAACACGACGTCGCCCGGGCCGAGGCCGGCGCCCACGGTCTCCGCGGCCGCTTCGAGCGCGGCGAGGTCGGGGTCGTCGTCCCCGTCGATCACGGTCGGGACGACGAGCACGTGGACCCGGGCGGCCGCGGCGGCCGCCTCGCCGTCGGTCGTCGCCGCGAACCGGCCGTCCGCGACCGAGTTCGACAGCAGCGCCGACAGCCCCGGCTCGTGGTCGAACGGGTTCGTGCCGTCGCTCAGCGCCGCGACCCGCCCCGGGTCGATGTCGACGCCGGTGACGGCGCCCGTCGCCTCGGCGTACACGAGCGACAGCGGCAGTCCGATCTTCCCCATCCCGTACACCGCGACGGGCGCCCGTCCCTCTCGGAACGCCGCCAGCTTCTCCGCCGCGCTCGCGTCGCCGCCGTACAGGCCGACGGTCTCGGTCGGCGGCGCGTTGACGGTCATCGTCCACCCGTCCGAGCGACCGTCGCGTCGGGCCCGCCGACCGCGTCGCGGATGCGGTGGACCAGCTCGATCGCCCGGATCCCGTCGTGACCGGTGACCTCGGGCGTCGACCCCGACTCCACGGCCGAGACGAACGCCTCCAGCTCCGCGCGGAGCGGCTCGCCGCTGTTGACCTGCGGCCGCTCGACGACGCTCTCGGAGCGGTACCGAACGTCGCCGTTCGACTCGACGTAGCCGGGCAGCGAGTGGCGGTGGATCTTCACCGACTGCGTCAGGTAGTCCAGGTTCACCCGGCACTCCCGCCCGGTGACCGCCAGTTCGCGGACCTTCTGGTGGGTGACCCGGCTCGCCGTCGCGGTCCCCAACACGCCGTTGTCGAGCCGGAGCGTCGCCGCGACGTGCGGCTCGCCGTCGACCCCGGCCGCGAACGCCTCGTCGACCTCCGCGTCGAACAGCGACAGGATGACGTCGAGGTCGTGGATCATCAGGTCCTCGACCACGCCGTCGGCGTTCTCGCGGTCCACCGGCGGGCCGAGCCGCCTCGCGTCGACCGCGAGGACCTCCATCTCCGCCAGCACGTCGACGAGCGCCCGCACCGCCGGGTTGAACCGCTCGACGTGGCCGACCTGAAGCCGGAGGTCGTTCCGGTCCGCGAGCGCGATCAGCTCTCGCCCCTCCGCCGGGTCGTCGACGAACGGCTTCTCGACGAGGACGTGGGTGTCGGCTTCGAGCGCCTCCCGGACGATGGGCGCGTGGAACCGCGTGGGGACAACCACCGAGACGGCGTCGACCGCCTGCAGCAGCGTGCCCCGGTTGAGCGCCCGCGTCCCGTGTTTCTCCGCGATCTCTTTCGCGCGGTCCCAGTCGTCGTCCGCGACGCCGACGAGGTCGACGTCGGGCGAGCCGGCGTACACCCGGGCGTGGTGCGCGCCCATGCTCCCGACGCCGACGACGCCGACGCGCAGCGGGGCGTCGTCAGTCATCCGCGGCCACCCCCGTCTCGGCCAGCCCGTAGTGGCCGCGCACGGCGGCGGCGACCCGGTCTATCTCCTCGTCGACGAGCCCCGGGTGAACCGGCAGCGACACCACCTCGTCGACGATCCGCTCGGCCGTCGGGACCGACGCCTCGTACCCGTCGTAGGCGGGCTGGTCGGGAATGAGCGTCGGGTAGTAGACGGCCGTGTCCACGCCGCGCTCGTCGAGGTGGTCCCGGAGCGCGGCGCGGTCGGGACACCTGACCGTGTACTGGTGGTAGACGTGCCGGCGGCCCGGGGGCTCCGTCGGGGTGACGAGTTCCGGGACGTCCGACAGCGCCGCGGAGAGCCGCGCCGCGTTCTCGCGGCGGCGCTCGTTGTACCCCGGGAGCTTCCGGAGTTGTTCGACCCCGATCGCTGCCGCGAGGCTCGTCAGCCGGAGGTTGTGGCCGACGGAGACGTGGTCGTAGCCGTGGGCGGCGGCGTCCGCGCGGCCGTGGTTGACGAAGCGGGCGGCGCGGTCGGCCACCCCCTCGTCGTCCGTGACGACCATCCCGCCCTCGCCGGTCGTCATGTTCTTCGTGGGGTAAAACGAGAAGCAGCCGGCGTCACCGAAGGTCCCGACGGGCGTCCCCTCGTAGGCCGCCCCGTGGGCCTGCGCGGCGTCCTCGACCAGCGCGAGGTCGTGTTCCTCGGCTATCTCGGTCAGCCGACCCATCTCCGCCGGCAGGCCGTACAGGTGGACCGGGAGGATCGCCGCCGCGTCGTCGTTCGCCTCGACCGCGGCCTCGACGGCGTCGGGGTCGAGCGTGTACGTCTCTGGGTCGACGTCTGCGAACACCGGCCGGGCGCCGCAGAGCCGGACCGCGTTCGCGCTCGCGACGAACGAGAACGGGGTCGTGACGACGGCGTCGCCCTCGCCGATCCCGACGCCCTCGAGCGCGGCCTGGAGGGCGGCGGTCCCGTTGGCGGTCGCGACGCCGCGGTCGGCGCGGCAGTACTCCGCGAACCCGCGCTCGAACTCCCTGACGATCGGGCCGTCGGCCAGCCGACCGCCCTCCAGCACGTCGCGGATCCGATCGAACTCCCGTTCCCCGACGTCCGGGTCGGCGATGGCGATCCGGCTCATGCTATCGAGTTCGGGCCGTCGAGCGGCTCCGGCAGGTCGCGGGGCGCGGCGGGGACGCCGGCGACGAGCGTCTCCGGCGGCACGTCCTCGGTGACGACGGCGCCGGCGGCGACGAACGACCGCTCCCCGACCGAGACGCCGGGCAGCACCGTCGCGTTGGCGCCGACGGAGACGGAGTCGCCGAGCGCGGGCCCGTCCAGGTCGGCGTCCCGCCGGACCGGGTATGGGTCGTTCGTCAGCACCGCGCCGGGACCGACGAACACGTCGTCTCCGATAGTCGTCTCCTGCGGGACGTAGACGCCGCTCTGGAGGCTAACGTTCGAGCCGACCGTCGTCTCCCCGTCGATGACGGTGTTGGTCCCGACCAGGACGTCGTCGCCCAGTTCGGTGCGTTCCCTGACGAGGACGTTGTGTCCGGTCGTGAAGCCGTCGCCCGCCCGCACGTCCGCGTACACTATCGATCCGGAGCGCACCGTCGCGTCGGCGCCGAGGACGGTCGCGCCGGCGTCGGCGGCGTACTCGTAGCCGAGCGTCGCGCGCTCGCTCACCGTCGACCCGGCTCCGAGCCTGACGTCCGCGACCGTCGACGCCGGGGCGTTTCGCTGTGTGTCTCCCATGGCTGATTCGTGTGGCGCTGCGCCCGGTCCGGCCATTGTTATAGAGAGGCTTGCCCGGGTACGGAGGCCATACTCGGCCGGCCGGCTCGGCGGGCGATACCCGGGGGGCGGCCGGCGTCTGTCGGTTCAGTCCCCGCTCGCGGCCCGTCGAGGCGGACGACGGGCGAGGGCCGCCCCGGCTGGGGGAGTCGCGGCCCCGACTCGGGATGACAAGGGCGTGGACGCGGCGGGAAAGCCCGGATTAGCCGACCGACGCGCGGAGTAAGGGCGGGCGGTCGCTCGGCGGCGTCCCCTTACCCGACTCGCGTTCCCCGGGGATCGTCGCTCGACCGGCGGGAGCGATCGGGGACGCTGGGCGCTGTACACCCGAGTAAGTCCGTCGTAACAATGCCCGTCTCCGCCGCAGGTCACCGCATGGAAATCGCATGGACACACGCGGCGGTGCTGGGGTTGGTGCTCGTCGGGGGGGCGGTCGGCGCGTCGTCGGTCGTCAACCCCGGCGGCGGGGCGTCGGTGGCCGTCGAGGGGGCGGAGACCGTCGACCCGGACGCCGACGGCGTCGCGTTCGCGGTTCGGACCACGCTCAACAACGGCGGCGCGGCGAACGCGACGCGGTCGCTCGCGCTAGTCGTCGAGGACGAGGCGGGGACCGCGGTCACCGTCGACGAGCGGACGGTACGCCTGTCCCCGGGAGAGAGCCGGAGCCTCACGTTCTCGGCGCCGCGAGAGGCGTTGAGCGCGGGACGGTACAACTACACGCTGAGCGACGACGGCGGGGCGCTGACGGCGGGGACCGTCGCCCTCGACCCCTCCGAGTTCGTCGTCGCGGAGGCCGGCGCCGAGCCGGTCGTTCGCGGGGACCCCGGGACGGTCGCCGCGACCGTCCGTAACCGCGGCGACTTCCGCGGGCTTCGCGGCGTCGACCTCCGCCTCGACCGGGACGGGGACGGCGCGTTCGAGGCAGACGAGACGGTCGCGACCGAGTCGCCGTCCCTCCGCGCCGGCGAGGGGACGACCCTGCGCTTCCGGGTCGAGACCGACGGGCTCGACCCGGGGACCTACGCGTACCGCGTCGAGGCCGCTGGGGGCGCCCGGGAGGGGACGCTGGTCGTTCACCGGCCCGCGTCGGTCCGCGTCGGGAACGCGACGCTGACGGGCGACGCCGTCCGGGGCGACCGGTTCGAGGCGGTCGTGAACCTGACGAACGTCGGTGACGTCTCGGGGACGGAGACGGTCCGCCTCGAGGGGCCGACCGAGGCGTTCGACCGGAACCGGACGGTGACGCTCGACGCGAACGAGACGGCGACCGTCGAGTTCGCGGCCCCGACGGAGGCGCTCGCCCGCGGGAACTACTCCGCCGCCGTGACGACGGCGAACGACTCGGCCTCGACGACGCTCCGCGTCCGCGAGGGCCACCTCGCGGTCGACCGGCTGGAGGGGCCGCGCTCGGCCGACGTGGACGGCGACGGCGAGTTCGCCGCGCGGGTGTGGAACACCGGCGACGCGGCCGCGAACGAGACCGTCGAACACCGGATCGACCTCGACGGCGACGACGACCCGGAGACGGTGACGGCGAACGCGACGGTCGACCTCGGCCCGGGCGAGCGGACGACCGTGGAGTTCACCGTCGCCGCCGACGACCGGGACCGGTTCAGCGACCGCGACCTGCTCGGCACGCACGTCTACGGCGTCTACACTCCGGACGCCAACGCGACCGGCGTCGTGGTCTTCCGTGAGTACCACTCGGGCGGGGGCGGCTCGTCGGGGTCGGACCCCGCTGACGACGAGCCGGAGACGGTCTCGAAGGACGTCATCACTCAGGAGAAGTACGGGCTCGACTACGAGGCGGTCAGCGGCGAGACGCGCGCACAGGTGGACGAGCTACACCAGCGGCAGCCGTTCGCGGGCGACCTCGTCGTCACCGAGGTGCTGACCCGCGAGGAGATCGCGCGCCAGGAGTACGGGTTGGACGTCAAGCGGAACGACGACTTCGAGTTCGCCTCGATCGAGATGGAGTACCAGCAGAAGATCGAGGCGGACTTCGACGCGCAGTTCGAGTCCGACGAGGGCGACCGGATCGAGTCGTGGGACGAGCTGGCGCGGGAGCAGTTCGACAGCGAGTACGAGGCGCTCGACGAGAGCCAGCAGGCGACGATCCGGGACCAGTACGACGACCAGTTCGAGTAGTTTCCGGTCGGCGGAGCACCCGTACTGCGGCGGGTCACTCGTCGTCGCGCGCGCCGATGGCAGGCGTCTCCTCGGCGACCCGCGACAGCGCCTCCGGTGGGACGCGGATCACGGAGCCGCCGTCGCTCCGCGCGTTGAAGGGGTTGACGAACAGTCCCAGCTCCTCGTCGGCGGCGAGGAACACGTACGCGCTCGCGGTCGGAATGCCCGGGAGGTGCGCGCCGAGCGGCCGGCGGCGGGGGAACGCCGCCAGCTCGTACCACGTCTCGTACGACGACGCGGAGGAGGTCACCAACACCCGCGCGGCGTCGCCGCTGCGGTTGCCCTGGCCGTCGGGCGCGGTGCTGTCCGCACCGACCTCCGCCGCGGTGGCGACCGCGACCCAGAGCTCGCCGTCGACCGGCAGCGTCGCGGTGTAATACGCCGACGCGTCGGTGTCCCCGACCGTCGTCGGCTCCGCCGGGCCGTCGCGTCGCAGCCGCAGGAGTTCCACGCGCTCCGCGTACGAGCAGTCCATCCCCCACAGCACGGCCGTCGGCGCGAACGCCAGCCCGACCGCCCGCCAGCGCTGGCTCCCGCTCCCGGCGCGGACGAACTCGCCGTCGTCGACGCGACCGACGGCGCTCTCGTCGTCGGCGTCGCCGGACGTCGCCCACAGGTCGTCCCGAAACGGGTCGTCGAAGACGCCGTGGAAGTGACGGACGGCGGTCGTCTCGACGTGGGTCTCGAAGCTCCGACCGTCGTCCCCGCTCCGGAGGATCCGCGCGGGGTCGTCCCCGAGCGTGTACTCGGCCAAGTAGACGTCGCCGCCGTGGAGACAGACCGACGTGGGGAGGACGCCCATCGGCCCGGAGGAGTCGGGGAGCCGGTGGACCGGCGCCCACGACCGCCCGCGGTCGCCGGAGCGGAACACCCGACGGCCGACCGTCGCGAGCAGGGTCCCGCCGCGCAGCGGCCACAGGTTCGTCGTCGTCCACGAGCCGACGACCGGGCGCAACAGGCCCTTCGCGAACCGGCCGTGTCGAAGGCGGAAGGCGACGTCGGGGTCGCCGTCGCCGGGCGTCGGGAGCGTCCCGAGCGCGACGCGTCCCCCGGAGGGGGTCCAGACGCCGACCGTCCGGCCGCGCGTCCAGTAGAGCCGCCCGTCGCGGACCCCGCCGATCCGCGCCTCGGCGCCGAGCCCGAGCGGCTCGCTCCGCGCGCCGGCGACCCCGCGCTCGGTCGTCCGCGCCGAGTGGGTCCGGTCCATCAGCGACGCGTCACCGGTCCGACTCCGACGGGCCGCCGCGCTCGTCGGCGTCGCTGCCCTCGTCTTCGTCGCTCCCCTCGTCGCCGCCGTTCCCGTCGACGCCGTCGCCCCCGTCGGCGGCGGTCGATCCGCGCTCGGCCGCGGCGCCCTCCGCGTCCCCCGACTCGCTCGCCCCGGGCCCCAACCGCCCGGAGTCGATCATGGCGGCGAGCGGGTTGTCCTCAACTTCGAGCGGGAGGTCGACCCGCCCGCCGCGCCGCGCCGACTCCCAAGCGGCGAAGATCACCTCGGTCGCCCGGAGCGCGTTCCGCCCGGAGAGCTCCGGCTCCACGTCCCGCTTCAGTCCGTCGACCGCGTCGGCTATCGCCCGCTCGATGAAGATCGGCGCCGTCCGGTCCGCGGTCGACACGAGCGGGAGCCGCGACCGGATCTTCCCCACCGCGGCGCCGAGGTACCCCGGCGAGTCGCGGCCGTGGAGGTTCTCCCCGTCCGTGTCGACCGCCGTCCACGCCCCGCCGTCCGTCCGGTACCGGAGCGTGGGACCGTCGTCGACGCCGAGTTCGACGACGCCGTCGGCGCCGACGACCCGGAGGTAACACGCCCCCGGAGGGCTGGAGTCGCCGGTCGTCGCGAGGCCGAACGTCCCGTCGTCGTAGCGCCACTGGACGAGCGCCTGCGTGGCGTTCGGCGTCCCGAACCAGACGTTCTCCTCCCGGTAGTCGACCTGCGCCGCGACCCAGTCCACGTCGGTCCCGTCGGTCAAGAACTGACAGAGATCGACCTGGTGGACCCCGGCGTCGAACAGCGTCTCGTCCGCGAACTCCAGCCGCCGCAGGGTCCCGACCTCGCCGTTCGCGATCAGCCGCTTGGCCTTCCGGAACGGCGCGCCGAACCGGCGCTGGTGGTTGATCGTCAGTTGGACGTCGGCGCGGTCGCACGCCCGGACCATCTCCCGACAGTCGCCCCAGGTGTCCGCCATCGGCTTCTCGCAGTGGATCGCCTCGACGCGGCCGCTCTCGGCGCAGCCGACGACGATGTCGGCGTGGATCCCCGGCGGGACGCAGACGCTCACGAGGTCCGGCTCGACCGCCGCGAGCAGCTCCTCGTAGTCCTCGTAGGCGGCGTCCGCCCCGAGGTCGAACGCCTCCGCGAACGCCGCGCCGTTCTCGGGGACGATGTCCGCGCACGCGACCAGTTCGCAGTCGGCGTTGTCCGCGTAGGCGCGCCCGTGGCGATACCCCATCGCGTAGCCGTCTCGACCGGGGTCGGAGGGGTCGGGACCCGTGCCGATGACCGCGACGTCGTAGACCATTCCGGGCGGACAACGCCGCCACCGCCCAAAGAGTATAGACCGCCTACCCGTTCGGGGCGCCGGGCCGGGCGGCGCGGCGACGAGCGCGCCGGACCGAGCGTCTCGATCGCGCGCCCGACCCGGCGGTACGGCTCCTATAACAATGTGCGTCGTCGCGGACGCCTCCGGTGTGACTCCCCAACAGACCACGTCGACCCCCGATCCCCTCCCCGACGACGCGGACGCTACCGACGCCGCCGACGCGGGGAACACCGCCGCCGCGGGCGACGAGGGGCTCCCGTTCGTCTCGGTCGTGATCCCCGTGTACAACGACCCGGCGGGGATCGAGGCGACGCTCGACTCGCTTCGCAGGCAGTCGTTCCCCGCGGCCCGGTACGAGGTGATCGTCGTCGACAACGGGTCGACCGACGAGACGCGCGACGTCGTCCGCGAGTCCCTCGGGGCGTTCGACGGCCTCCAGTTGCTCGTCGAGGACGAGGTACAGGGCTCATACGCCGCGCGCAACGCGGGCATTGCCGCGACGACGGGAGAGGTGATCGCCTTCGTCGACGCCGACATGGTCGTCGACCCCGGCTGGGTCGAGCGCGTGGCGCGGCGAATGTCGCGGACGGACGCCGAGTACGTCGGCTGCGACGTCCAACTGTTCACGGCCGGCGGCGAGGGGCTGGCCGCCGAGTACAACCGCCGCAACGACCTCCACGTCGAGCGGTTCGTCGACGAGCTCTCGTTCGCGCCCACCTGTTCGCTGGTGGTCCGACGGTCGCTCCTCGCGGAGGTCGGCGGGTTCGACCCGCGCCTCCGGTCGGGCGGGGACATGGAGTTCGGGAACCGCGTCGCGGCGAGCGGTCGGTCTCTCGAATACGCCGCGGACGTCGTCATGTACCACCCGACGCGGACGACGCTCGGCGCGCTCCTCCGGAAGTCCAAGCGCGTCGGGCGCGGGAAGACCCAGCTCCGGCGGTACTACCCCGACCGCTACGGGTCGCCGCTCCTCGCCGCGCTCAACCCCGCCGCGTTCCTCCCCCCGCGGCCGAGCTTCATGGAGCGCTCGGTCCGCGGGTGGGACGACCTCCCCGCGCGCAAGAAGCTCGCCTTCCTCGTCGTGAGCTACGTCGCGTCGCTCGCGAAGGCCTACGGGCAACTGCTGGAGGTCGCGTCGCCCACGGAGACGGGCGCCTCCGCGGGGTCAGAGTAGGGCCCCAGACGCGCGAGTCGGAGCCGTAATCGAGCCTCTCGACGGACGGCGCGCTCGACGCCCGCGTCCCGGTTCCCGCGCGCTCGACGCCGCGTGCCCCCCGGTCGGTGCGGGCCTACCGCTGCGGGATCTCGCATATGCCCTCTATAACAATGTTCGCGACTGAGTGAGCGTGAAACGAAATGGAGCGAGACTACATAACCGACGACGACGAGGGGAAAGCGGTGGTCGACTCGAACGGCGAACAGATCGGGATGATCGCGGAGGTCAGGTCCGGAACGGCGTACGTGGACGCGGACCCGAGCCTCGCGGACACCGTCCTCTCGAAGCTCGGCTGGTCGGACGCCGACGGCGACGACTATCCGCTCCAAGAGAACCGCATCCACACGGTGACCGACGATGAGGTCCGACTCAACGAGGAGTTCTAAGCCGGTCGCTCTTCGGCCGACACAGATTTATGCCGACGAAGTCAGCGACTCGTGAGGGATCTCCGTTACTCCCGACCCGTACCGACTGACGCCGCGTCACCCGGCCCGCCTTCGCTCAGAGTCCATTCGTCGCTCGTGGTGTCTCTTAAGCAGATACAGCAGGGCCCCGACGAGCGATATGAACAGCCCTATCGGAACGATCCAAATGCTGGTTAACAGGGTCAAAAGCAGGGAGGCGAGAACAATCGTAACACCGACCGCAACGATGTCTTTCGGCCCCATATTTTCTGTTGCGTTTCAGACGTTATAATTCGTGGTGCCGCCCTCCGCGTCGCGCGCCTCGCGCGGCCGTCGGAACGCCCGTACGCGCAGCCCGAACCGACCGGGCAATGCGCGCTCCGCCGAGACCGGTGTGTCGCGACGAGAGCGCCCGAAGATCCGAGTTCAAACGGAGCCGAGGGGCCGCCGACCGCGCCGAACGGGACCCTCCGGAACCAGCGTCTCCTTACGACTCGTCGGCGTCGCGGAACGCCTCGACGCCGGGGAGGTTCGAGACCCCCTCGTGTCGCCCGACGTACTCGGCGTCCGCCGTGGCCGCCTCGAACGCCGCCTCGTCCGGGTACTCGCGGACGGTGAGGACCCGACCGTCGTCGGTCGCGAACACGATCTCCGCGGACCCGTCGTCGTGTCGGTACTCCGCGGCCTTCCTCGCCGAGTCGGCAGGCTCTTCCATCTCGTCGGTGTTCGAGCGTCAGGGGCTTACCCGTTTCGGCCGTTTCGGCCGCTCGGTTCCGGGTTCCCCCCGGGCGGCCGCGGACGCGCCCTACCTGTTGTCGACCAGGTCAGCGACGGCCTCCGGCGAGACCACGAGGAACGCCTCCTCGCGGAGCAGCTCCTCGTCGCCCGGGAGGTAGAGGTACTTCTCCGAGTCGACGCCCGTCGCCCGGATCCGCTCCCACTCGTCGAGGTCGTAGCCGAGGTCGTCCCCGGCCGGGTCGTCGGGCTGGTCTTCCCACTCGCCCTCGAGCGAACTCCAGGTCACGGGTCCCCCCGTCGGCGGTCCGACGCCCCGCCGGGCCTCCCGGCGGACCGCCCGCGACGCCGACCGACCGGCGGACCGCGCCGCTGTGGTTCCATCCGTCTACCTCCGGAAGCTGAGCGACGCGTCGCCGTCCAGCCGGAGCCGGGTGACGTCCCCGGAGAAGCCGAACGTGTCGCGGTCGTCCGCGACCGTACCGCTGGCGACCCCGTCGGCCGCGGCGTCGGACTCCTCCGCGCCCCACCCGCCGTCGCGCTTCGCGACCGAGCCGGTCGTCTCGACGAGGTAGCTCGCCTCGGCGCCGTCACCGACGACCACCAGCTCGTGCGGCAGTTCGTGTTCGGTCCCGAGCGCCTCGGGCTCAACGGGCTCGCCGTCGACCCGCACGGCCAGGTCGCCGTCGACCTGGAAGTTCGTGAACGCGCCCGTGACCTCGTAGGCGTCGACGCCGCCCGCGACGCTGCCGGCGGCGGTCGACCCGTCGATCGCGTCGTCGGTCACGTCGCCGGCGGGCGCGACGGTCCCGTCCGTCCCGAACGTGTACGCGAGGCGCTCGCTCGTGTGGCTCCCGTCGACCGCGACGGTGCGCGTCGTCACGACGAGGTCGTCGGGATCGACGGTCTCGCCGCCCAGTCGGACCGGCACGTCGGCGTCGATATCGAACGCGGTGAACTCCCCCGCGACCTCGAAGGAGTCGATCCCGCCCTCGACGTGTCCGGTGACGGTCGTCCCGTCTATCGTGTCGCCCGGGTTCGCGCGGTCGCCGGGCGCGACGCTCCCGTCCACCTCGAACGCGTAGCTCACGCGGTCGTAGGTGCCGCTCCCGTCGATCACGAGCGTCTCGCTTTCGGTCGAGGAACCGTCGTCGGTCCCGTCGCCCGTCTCCGAGACGACCAGGTCCGCGGGGTCGACCGCCTCGCCGGCCAGCCGGATCTCGGCGTCGCCGTCGACCTCGAAGTCGGTGAACTCGCCCGTCACGAGGAACGAGTCGATCCCGCCCTCCACCTGCCCGGTGACGGTCGTCCCGTCTATCGTGTCGTCCGGGTTGGCGCGGTCACCGGGAGCGACGCTCCCGTCCACCGCGAACGCGTAGCTGATCCGGTCGGCGGTGTGGCCGCCGTCGATCACCAGCTCCGTCTCGTCCGTCGAACCGCCGTCGTCGGTCCCGTCGTCCGTCTCCGAGACGACCAGGTCCGCGGGGTCGACCGCCTCGCCGGCCAGCCGGACCTCGGCGTCGCCGTCGACCTCGAAGTCGGTGAACTCGCCGCTCACCCAGAAGGAGTCGACCCCGCCCTCGACGTGTCCGGAGACGGTCGTCCCGTCTATCGTGTCGCTCGCGTTCGCTCGCGGGCCGGGGGCGACGCTCCCGTCCACCGCGAACGTGTAGCTGATCCGGTCGGCGGTGTGGCCGCCGTCGATCACCAGCTCCTGACTGCCGTCGGGTCGGGTCGGGTCGGCGTCGTCCGTCTCGTCGGAGCCGTCCGTCGACGCCGGCTCGGGGTCCGGGAACGGACACGACCCCTCCCGGGTTATCGACGAGCTCGTCGCCGTCGAGTTCTCCAAGGTGATCTCCTTGCCGGTCACGTCGATCGTCGAGTCCTCGACGACGCCGCCGCTCGCGTCCTCGAACTTGACGCCGTCGCGGTTCGACCCCGGCTGATGGATACAGCAGTTCCGGACGACCGAGTCGTCGGCCTCGACGAGCTTGATCGCTTCCCGGCCGGACGCCGACCCGGTGACGCTGACGTTCTCCATCCGGATCCAGTGCGGCTTCGGCGCCGTCTGCTGCCACTCGCGCCAGGAGATCGTGCCGGGTCGACCGCGGCGGACCGCCCACATCCGGTCGATGTCGACCCGGACGCGGGTGTTCTCGACGGTGAGGCTCCGCCCCTGCGGCGAGAGGTTGAGCATGGCGATCCCGTTCGGCGCGTTCTTCCCCACCAGTTCGCAGTCGCGGACCACCGCGCCCGCCGGGATCGACTCGGCCCCTTCGAGCTGAACGCCCTGCTCGATCTGGACCCCGCGCATCCCGAAGCCGGTCGAGATGTCGCCGAGCTCCGGTCCGGTGTACTTCTCGAAGTCGATCTCGACCGTACAGTTCTCTATGTAGCTCCCCTCGCCGCCGATGCGCACGTTCGCGGCGTTGTTGTTGAGGAAGTAGCAGTCGACGATCTCCACCTGCCCGGGCGTCCGGGAGGAGTAGGTGCCGTTGTTGCCGAACTCGCGGAAGTCACACCCCTCGATGCGGACGGTCCCCTTGTTCGACCAGCCGACCCACACGCCGATCCGGCCGTTCCCCCTCGCGTAGCCGTCGACGCGGGACCCCTTCTTGGCCACCGCGTCACGCAGGACGCCGCGGCCGTCCTCGCTCGTGATCCCGAGCAGGAAGGCGCTGACCTGTCCGGAGTTGTCGATCAGTCCGCGACCGAGGAACTCCACGTCCTCGATGTGAAACCGGTTCCGGCACCGCAGTCGGATCCCGGTCGTCGTGTCGTCGGCGCGCATGTCGACGTCGACGCCCTCGATGAGCACGTCGTCCGGCACCGGGTCGTAGTTGAAGAGGAACCCCGTGTGGCCCGTCCGGGGGACGAACCGCACGTCACCCTCCCCGAGGACGCCGACGCGGTCGGCGTCTATCTCGAACTCCCCGTCGAACAGGTACTCCCCCTCGGGGAACCGCACCAGCGTCCCCTCCGTGAGCGCGTGTTCGAGGCGGGCGTTCACCGCGCTGTTTCCGGACGGGTCCATCCCCAGGTCGTCGACCGCGTCGAGCACGCGATCGAACTCGATCCCGTGGCGCGTCGTCCCCTCGGCGCCGGCGGCGCCGGTCGAGCCGGCGGCGACCGCGGCCGCGGCGACGCCGGCCATCTTCAGGTAGCCGCGCCGGTCGAGCAGCCGCCCGTCTCGGGCGTCGGCCGGCCTCGCCGCGTCGTCCCCGTCGTCTCGGACCGCCGCGTCGTTCTCGTCCGCTTCTTCCGCCTCACCGTCCTCGTAGTCGGACCCTACTCCGGCTTCTCGCCTATAATCCTCTCCTACTGTGCTGTCGTCGGGTGCCCGTTCTTTGGACATACTCGGGTATTCCGAGGTTACCATCATATTCGTTTTCGCCAGTAACTGGCCGGATGAGGGGCGCATGGTTCCGATTGGTTACCAGCTGTTACCTGGGTCCTAACAACACGGTTCATCCGGCGGTAGGAAACGCCTACCGAATGACACGACTCGGACCGACCCGTCAAACGCGTCGTACCGGCGATTAAGCAGTTCCTACCGGGTGAAACCCGCCGTCGATCGGTTCGAGAAGTGGCGGTCCCTGCGTTCCCCCTATCGGCGGCCGCGATCGGGTCTCCGTCACGGTCGGTCGAGGACGCGGCCGAGCGGGGTCCCGTCCTCCAGCGCGTCGATGCTGAACCGGAGCGAGTCGGAGGGGGACCCGACGACGGGGAGCGTCGGCGCGCCGGGACCGAGGCCGAGACAGACGCCGTCTGACCCGGCGCTCTGATCGAGGGTCCGAAGCAGGGGCGGGTCCGCGGTGAGTTCGATCCCGCCGTCGTCGTCCCCGGTCCGTTCCAAGGCGGTCTCGACGCCGAGACACAGCAGGGCGTCGGCCGAGGCCGCCGGGTCGACGGCGACGACGATCGGGTGGCCGTCCGTTCGGATCGTCCCCCCGGTCACCTCGCTCCGTGGGGACCGGTCGAGGTAGACCCCGTCACGGTCCGCGCCGCGGCAGGTGACCTCGCAGTCCGTCACCCGCGACCCGGGCGCCGAGCGGAGGTCGACCGCGGCGCCGCCGGCCGCGCTCCCGTCGATCGCGACGTTCCGCAGGCGGGTCCAGTGCGGGCGCGGCGGCCGCCGTCGGTCCGGCCGGTAGGACAGCGACCCCACCGGCCCGCGGCGCACCGCCGGCGTCCCGTCGACGTCGCACCGGATCGCCGTGTCGCGGACGACGAGGCTGCGCGCCACCGGCGACTGCTCTATCACCGACTGCGCGCGCGGCGACCGGAGCGCGCGGAGCGTGCAGCCGCGGATCTCCGCCCCCGCGGGGAGCGCGGGGGCGCCCCGCCGCTGAACGCCCTGCTCGACGACTATCGCGCGGGTGTTGAACTCCGTGGTCGTATCGATCGCCCCGCCGGTGTACCTGTCGACGTCTATCTCGACCGTGCAGTTCTCGACGTAGCTTCCCGCGCCGCCGATACGCGGGCCGCAGACGTTGTTGTTGAGGAAGTAGCAGTCGACGATCTCGACGTTTCCGGGGGTCCGAGAGCCGTAGACGCCGTTGTTGCCGAACTCGCGGAAGTCGCACCCCTCGATTCGGACCGTCCCCTTGTTCGACCAGCCGACCCACACGCCGATCCGGCCGTTCCCGCCCTCGTAGCCGTCGATCCGCGACCCCTTCTTCGCCACCGCGTCACGCAGGACGCCGCGGCCGTCCTCGTCGCGGATCGCGAGGAGGAACGCGCTCGTCGTCCCGCCGGGAGAGCCGTTCGTCCCGCGGCCGAGGAACTCGACGCCCTCGACGTGGAACCGGCTCCGGCAGTTGATCCGGATCCCGGCCGTCGTGGCCGGCGCGCGGATATCGACGTCGACGTTCTCGACGAGCACCTCGTCGAGGGTCTCGCCCTGCCCGTCGAACAGCAGGCCGTCGAACCCGAAGTCGGGCTCGAACGCGACGCCGCCAAGTCCGAGCACCCCGACCCGCTCGGCGTCGAGGGAGACGGTGCCGCCGAACCGATAGCTTCCCTCCGGAAACGCCAGCAGCGTCCCGGCCTCCGACAGCGCCGACTCGACGTCCTCCTCCGCGGCGACCTCCCCCGACGGGTCCAGCCCGAGGTCGTCGACCGCGTGGCGGACCCGGTCGAACTCGATGCCGTGGCGGCTCTCGAGCCGGTCCTCGTCGAACTCGATCGCCGACCCGTCGCCGTCCGTCCCGTTTCCGTTCTCGTCGGCGCCCGGGTCGGCGGAGTCGCCCGTCGGTTCCGTGGAGCCGCCGCCGAGACAGCCGGTCAGCGACGCGGCGGCCCCGAGGGCCGCGAGATAGGAGCGCCTGCCGCGGGCGCTCTCGGAGCCGTCCGACTCGCGGTTCATAGGTACCCGAGTCCCCGGAGCCGCTCCTCGACCGCCTCGTCGCGTCCCGGTCCGTCGGTCGCCGCGTCCGACGCGCCGCGGTCCCGCCTGGACACGTCCCGGGTCGCGGGCGGCGACCCCGGCTCGAACGCCTCGGTCAACACCCGGCCATGCGCGGCCGCGGGGACCGACTCGCCCAGCGCGTGGAGCAGCGTCGGCGCCACGTCCACGACCGAGGCGTCCTCGACCGCGGTCCCGGGCGCTATCGGGGGGCCGCGGGCGAAGAACACCCCCTCCGGCCGGTGGTAGCCGGCGATGCCGTCGGCGTCGACGACCGCGTCGTCCGCCAGCCCGGGCTTGACGTGGTACCCCGGGGCGCCCTCGACGACCACGTCGGGGGCGAACTCGTCCTCCGGATTCAGCTCGTCGCCGTCGTGTACCGACAGCACCGGCTCACCGGTTTCGGGGTCCGTCAGCGCCGAGAGCGCGTCGATCACCTCGGCTTTGACCCGGTCCGCGTCCGCGGGGTCGACGGCGCCGTCGTCGAACCGAGCGGTGTCGTTGACGTACACGCTGCCCAGCCCGTGGAGGAACGCCCGCGTCTCCGCGGGGTCCACGTCGTAGAGGGCGTGGTCGCCGGGGACCGCGCGGGCGACGCTGTCGACGACCGACGCCGGGAGCCGCTCGACGAGCGTCTCGTCGTCGACGCCGATCCGCGCTAAGCCGCGCAGGACGCGCGACTTCGTCACCCCGGCCCGGGAGAGCGCGGCCCGGACGCCGGTCGACGTCTTCGGCGTCAGCAGTCCGGCGTCCGCCAGCGCCCGGTTGACGTTGACGATCCGGGAGACGGGACCGAAGCCGTGGTCGGAGACGACGTACAGCGTCGCGTCCAGCCGGTCGCAGTACGCCATCACCTCCGCGAGGACGGCGTCCAGCTCGCGGTAGTGGTCGAGGATGACGTCATCGTCCCAGATCAGGTGTTGGAGCCGGTCCGGCGCCGTGAACGTGAAGAAGAACAGCCGCCACGCCTCCCGCTCCATGAGCGACGCTAACAGCTCGCGACGCGCCGCGAACAGCGCCGCGAAGTCCTCTCGGAACTCCTCGCGGCGGTCCTCGCTGTACTCGTGCCACTTGAGCCCGACCCGGTAGTCGGGGATCCGGTCGCGGATCTCCGCGCCCAGTTCGGGCGGGTCGGTGAACCCGTCCGCGTCGGTCGACGGCGTCATCATCCCGGCGACCATCGCCCCGTCGTCACCGACGCCGCCGGCCGGGTACGTCATCGGCACGTTCGCGACGACCGCGGGGGAGAGCAGCTCCCACAGCGGGGGTTGCCGGAGGTCCTCGCGGTTGTACGGACGCTGGCTGTGGTCGGCGTCGAGCCGCATGAACTCGTACAGGCCGTGCCGGTCGGGCCAAGTGCCGGTCGCGATGGAGGGCCACGCGACCGGCGTGTTCGCCGGCGTCGTGCTGCGGAGCGGTCCGGAGGCCCCCTCCGCGACCAGCCGGGCGAACGCGGGGAGCTCTCCCCCCTCGATCCAGGGCTCGACGAGCGGCCACGGGACGCCGTCGAGTCCGAGGACGAACGCGCGGCCGTCGCCGTCGGTCACCGGAACCGCCTCCGCCGACGCGGTTCGATCCGAATCATTGTGTCCCGGTTGGCGGGGGATCCGGTTTGTTATGCCCGGCATACTCCGATAAACGGTCGATAGCGGTCGGCCGGACCGGCCGGGACGCCGGGCGTCGGTCGGAGAGGAACCGGCCGCGACGCCGGGCGTCAGCCGAGGTCGAGCTCGGTGCGATTCGCGTGCGTCAGCGTCGTCCAGCCGAGGACCCGGCGCTCGTACAGCGGTCGCCCGATCGACTCGACGACGCGCCGGAACGCGGGGCGGTCCCACCGCGAGTGCGCGAGTTCGTACACCGACCCCGCCGCCGTCCGGTCCGCCTCGGTGTAGCCGTTCTCGCCGGTCCCCCACTCCCAGTCGCCCGCGTCGACGACGTACTCGCGGTGCCCCTCGAAGGCCCGCAGGAGCGCGCTCGCGTCGTCGCCCGGGAGCCGGTGGCCGTAGAGGTCGACGCCGTAGTGGCGCGCGATCTCCGCGGTGAGCGTCAGCGCCTTCAGGCCGTACACCGAGTACTCCAGCCCGTCTACCCGCTGTCGCTCGTGTTTCAGGAGGCCGTTCGGCTCGATCTGGTCGAGGGCGCGCTCGCGCCAGTCGTCGAACGCGCGCGACAGCGCGTCGCGGTCGTCGAGGTACGCCGCCGCGGTCGCCCGAGCGAGGATCCACCAGGCGTAGATGTTGTTCCGCACGGTCCCGGTGTACCGCTTTTTCCCCCGACCCGCTTCGAGGTCCGTCAGGTACGCCTCGACCCACTCGCGGAGCGCCTCCCGGTCCGCCTCGACCGCCGACCAGCGGGGGGAGTCGCGGACGAGCGCCGCGCCGTACAACAGCGTCGGGAGGGTGACGTGAAGCTCGATGGAGAAGTACGTCTCGCCGAAGTTCCGGCCGGAGGGGTACATCCGCGTGTCGGGGGCGAGAAACCAGTGGTCGAGCAGTTCGATCGCCTCGCGGGCGTAGCGGGTCTCGGACGTGAAGACGTACGCCATCCCGAGGTCGCGGACCCGCGTGCCCGTCTCTATCGCCGCCTCGTAGTCGGGGCGCTCCTCGCCCGTGGCGAACCGGTGTTCGTCGACGCCCTCGGGCGCGCCATCGTCGACGACGCTCGACGGCGTCGCGCCGAGCGCGCGCTCGGCGTCGCGCAGCTGGGCGTCGTACCCGGAGCGCCACGGCTCCTCCTCGTCGTCGACGCGGTCGCGGATCGCGACCACCTCGTTGCCGTCGAGGAACCCGGCGTACACGGCCGGGTCGTCTCGCGTCTCCGTCGGCGCCCCGGAGTCGGTCGGCTCCGAGCCGTCGCCGCAGCCGGCGAGGACCCCGGCGACACCGAGCGCCGCGCCCCCGCGCAGGAGGTCGCGGCGCCGCGGCGCCCGCCGAGGGGGCGGCGCGTCGGCGCCGCGGTCGGTCACCCGCCGTTCCCCGCGCGCCCAGTCCGCCGTCTCGGTCGACTCGTCGGTCGTCCCGTCGACCGGTCTCTCAGTCCCGCGCGCCCGCTCGACCGGCGGGGCGTCACGGGCCGGCGTCTCCCTCGTTGTGCCAGACGTCGACGTGGTGGTCGGGGGTGTACGACTTCCCGACCACGTCGGGGACGCCGGTGCCGGTGAGGTCGACCGCCTTCGCCTCGTGGGTCTCGACCCCCTCCGCGACGACGGTCCGCTCGAACCGACCGTCCCCCTGATTCCTGAACAGGTAGTGTCGCGGGGTCTCGTTCTCCCCGAGGCTCATCTCCGCCGCGTAGACGTCGAGCCGCCCGTTCCCGTCGAAGTCGGCCAGCTGGAGGCTGTGCGGACAGAACAGGTCGTCCGCGATGACGGTCTCCGCCCAGCCGTCCTCCCGGCGGTCGAACACCCCGACCCGTCCGGGGTGGGTGCCGTAGGTGGGGGAGTCACCCTCCGCGAACACGACCTCGTACTCGCCGTCGCCGTCGACGTCCCCGACCGCCACGCGCACGTCGTCCCAGTCGGTCGCGATCGGTTCGCGGTCCCACTCGTGGGTCCCCTCGCGGCGGCGGTAGAGGGCCGCGCCGACGACCAGTTCCGTCCGGCCGTCGCCGTCGACGTCGCCTATCCACACGCCCTCGGCGCGGCTGTCGCCGTCGACGACGTGACAGTTCTCCGCCGGCCACGGGCCGTCCGTCGGGTCCGCGGGCACGTCGTAGTAGAACACCGTCTCCGAGCGCTGCGAGAGGCCCACCACCTCCGGCTCCCCGTCGCCGTCCACGTCGCCAAAGGCGAGGTCGTGGTACTTCTCGAACCGGTCCGTCACCAGGTGACGGTCCCACGTCGACCGCGGGTCGGCCGGCTGCTCGAACCAGAAGACGCCGCTGTTGTGGATCCCCTGCCCGGCGAGCACGTCGACCCGGCCGTCGCCGTCGACGTCGCCGAGCGCGCAGCCGACGCCGAGCTGCGGGACGCTGGAGATGGCGTGTCGCTCCCAGCCGGGGTTCTCGTACCAGAACAGCGTCGGTCCCGCCAGCCCGGTCGCCTGTCTGATCCCCTCGACGCTCGGGAGCCGCGTCCGGCCGCCGCCGACGAACAGCTTCGTCTCCGGGCCCGCGCCGCCGACGACGACGTCCGGGCGGCCGTTGCCCGTGAGGTCCGTCGTCAGGCAGATCCCGAGCTTGGTCGTGGGCGGGGAGGTGTCGACGACCTCATGGCGAAAGCGGAGTCGCTGTGTCTGCATGGGTCCCACCTGGCGGCTGGGCGGCATTGTTATCGATCGCTTACGCGCCCTCCGGGGGGTCAGATCGCCCCGGCGAAGTTCCGGAGCGTCTCGCGCAGGTCCCAGTTCAGCCCGAGTTCGAGCGCCGCGACCGCGGCCCCGTACACCGCGGCGCCGACGGCGACGAGGACGGCCAGTTCGAGGAGCGCCCACGGGAGCGTCAGCGTCGACTGCAGCCAGTAGACGACCCCGCCCATGAGGAGGCTCGCGACGGCCGGGTAGGATATCTCGCGGAGCAGCCGGCCGAGGCTCGTCTCGACCGACCTGATCACGAGGTACACGTCGATCGGCATCACCGGGAAAATATAGACGCCGAGCACGGCCGCCGCGGTCCCGACGATCCCGAACTCGCGGGTGACCGGAATGATGATCAGCGCGGTCAACACGAGCCGGAAGACGCCCAGCTTCGCCATGTAGTCGGGGCGGCCGAGCGCCTTCCACACCGGCGAGTACGCCGACCCCAGCGCGATGAGCAGCCCGTACACCGCGACGATCTGCATCACCGGCACCACCGGCCCCCAGCCCGGGCCGAGGACGGCCTCGACGAAAGTCGGGGCGACGACCGCGATGCCGACGGAGGCGGGAAAGGAGATCACCATCGTCACCTGTAGCGTCCGGAAAAAGGCCGTCCTGAGCGCCGGGATGTCGTCTTGGAGCTGGGAGTACGCCGGGAAGGCGACGCTCGAAATGATCTGTGATATCTCCGTCGCCGGCGCCTTGGCGAACTGATAGGCGACCTGATACAGGCCGAGCGACGTCGCGGACAGCACCCAGCCGATGACGGCGTCGTCCCCCTGATTGATGAGGAAGTAGACGCTCTCGGAGCCGGTGATCCACTTCCCGAAGCCGAACAGGTCCTTGGCGACCTCGAGGTCGAACCCGGGTCGGGGGCGGTAGTCGTGAATGGCGTACGACGCCAGCAGCCGGGCGGCGTCCGAGGAGACGTACCCCAACACGAGCGCCCAGACGGACTGGGTCGCGAGCGCGACGGCGAGCGCGACGACGAAGTTCGTCACCGAGCCGCTCATCGTGTAGACGAACTGCTTGTCGAACTCGAGGTCCTTCCTGAAGTAGACGATACCGGGGTTGCGGAGCCCGAGGAGCAGCGGCGTGAGCGCGATGACCCGGAGGATCGGGGTGGCGCGCGGCTCGTCGAAGAAGCCGGCGACGAGGGGCGCGACGAGCAGGAGCAGTCCGGCGAGCAGGAGCCCCCGGAGTATCTCGATGCTCCAGTAGGTGTTGAGGTAGCTGTCGACGTTTCCGGACCCCTTCTGGATGAGCGCCTGATCGAAGCCGATGTTCGAGAACCGCTTGAACGCCGACAGCGTCAGCAGGGCGATCCCGAGCAGCCCGAAGTCGGCCGGGGTGAGCATCCGGGCGAGGATGGCGACCATCAGCAGCTGCAGCCCGCGGTCGAGGATGTTCGTTATCGTGGCCCAGATACCGCTTTTCACCGATCGCTCGGTGAGGTCGCCGCCGGGCGTGAGGCGAGTGAGAAGCCGTCGGAGTGAGGAGAGCGGTGACATGGTGCGCTGGTGTGGCTCTGTCCCCGGGAACCAGCGTTGCGGGCATTGTTATGAACGCGTTACCGCCCGCGGCGGACGCGGTATCGGACTCCGGCGGACGCGTTACCCGACCGCCGCGGACGCGTTGTCGACCGGAGGCGGCGGCACCGTGGACCGTGGTATGATCGCGCATACTGACCGGTGCGGAGTTCAGGGCGGTCCGGCCGCCGTAACGACCGTCCTAACAATACGCTCGCCGAGGCCACGTCGAACCGATGGAGACACCGGACCGGCCGCTCGTCAGCGCGGTCGTGATAACCCGCGACCGGCCGGCCAAGCTGGAGGGCGCGCTCGCCAGCCTCAGAGAACAGACGTACCCGCACCTCGAACTCGTCGTCGTCGACGGCTCCGAGTCGTCGGTCGAGCCGCTGGTGCGCCGCTGCGCCGGGGACCGCCCGGTCACGTATCGCCGCGACGAGGGCGAGGGACCGGGCGCCGCCCGAAACGTCGGTATCCGCGCCGCGAGCGGGGAGTTCGTGGCGTTCCTCGACGACGACGACAGGTGGCTTCCCGAGAAGGCCGAGCGGCAGGTGGCCGCGTTCGAGCCGGGCGTCGCCGCCGTCTACACCGGGCAGTTCGCGGTGCGGGACGGCGAGCGCGTCGGGGGGCGGACCCCGTCGCTGTCCGGCGACGTGACCGAGGAGCTCCTCCGCGGGGCGGCCTGCGGTCCCACCTCGACGGTCATGGCGCGGCGGACGGCGGTCGACGCCGCCGGGGGGTTCGACGAGGCGCTCCCGATCTGGGAGGACCGCGAGTGGTACGTCCGGCTCTCGAAGCGCGGGGAGTTCCGGCCGGTCCGCGAGGAGCTCGTCCGGCGCGGGTTCGGGGAGTACGACCAGCTTACCGACGACTTCGAGGCCGCCCGCGACGTCGCCTATCCGCGGTTCCTCGAGACGCACCGGGGGTTGGCCGCCGAGTACGGTCCCGGCTGCGAGCGCGCGCTCGTCGCGTCGCTCTCGCGGAAGCTCGGCGCGACCGCGATGGAGAACGGGCGGTACGGCGAGGCGCGCCGGTGGCTGGCGCGCTCGCTCCGGCACGAGCCGGAGCGGGGGCGGACGTGGCTCTACCTGGCGCTGTCGCTCGGCGGGAGTCCGGTCTGGAAGGGCGTTCGACGGGTCCGACGGGCGTACGAGTCGCTCGCGGACCGGCGGACCGCGAGCCCGACGTCGAGGGAGCGGGCCGCGGGGCGAGCGGGCGACGACCGGAACGACTGACGGTCTCGGAGCGCCGCCCGGGACGCTCCGCCGCACCGCCCTCAGACGGTGACGCTTTTGGCGAGGTTGCGCGGCTTGTCGATGGACCGGCCGCGGCGCTTCGCGGCGTGGTACGCGACGAGCTGGAGCTGGACGTTCGCGAGGACGCCCACGAGGTCCGGGTGGGTGGCGGGGACCGGCAGCACGCGGTCGACCGCGTCCCCGAGGTCTGGGGCGTCCCCGCTCGCGACGGCGATCACCGGTCCCCCGCGCGCTCGGATCTCCTTGACGTTTCCGAGCGTCTCGGTGTCCCCCTCGCTGCCGTTGAACACCGCGAACACCGGCGTGTCCTCCGTGACGAGCGCGAGCGGTCCGTGTTTCAGTTCGGCGGCGGTGAACCCCTCGGCGTGCTCGTAGGTGATCTCCTTGAACTTCAACGCCCCCTCCAAGGCGACCGCGTGACCCGGCCCCCGCCCGATGAAGAAGTACGCCTCGGAGTCGGTGAACGCGTCGGCGACCTCCTCGGCCGCGGTGCCCTCGACGACCCGTCGGACGTGGTCGGGGAGGTCCGAGAGCGCCGAGAGGAACGCCCGCGAGTCCGGCGACGGCGAGCCGACCACGTCCCGGCGGATCCGCTCGGCCAGCAGCGACAGCGTCGCCACCTGCGAGGAGAAGGACTTCGTCGCGGCCACGCCGATCTCCGGGCCGGCGCGGACTAACAGCGTGTCGTCGCACTCCCGCGTCAGCGACGACCCGACGACGTTCGTCACCACCATCGTCCGCTCGGCGCGGGCCGCCCTGACGGCCCCTATCGTGTCCGCGGTCTCGCCGCTCTGCGAGATGGCTATCACGAGCGTCCCGTCCTCCTCGGGGGGCGGGGACATCGCGTACTCGGAGGCCATGAACGCGCGCGCCGGGACGTCCCGGCGCGCCAGCAGCGACTCGGCGTACATCGCCGCGTGGTACGACGTCCCCATCGCGACCAAGTGGACCCGTTCGATCCCCTCGAACGTCCCGGGCGGGAACCCGTCTAAGTCGATGGCGCCGGCGTCCGGGTCGGTCCGGCCGCTGACGGACCGCCCGAGGGCGGTCGGCTGCTCGTTGATCTCCTTGAGCATGTAATGGTCGTACCCCCCTTTCCCGGTGTCTTGGGGGTCCCAGTCGACGGTCTCGGTCGTCCGCTGGACGCGCTCCCCGTCCGCGTCGGTGACCGTGAACCCGCCCGGAGTGACCCGGACGACGTCGCCGTCCTCGAGGTAGGCCACGCGCTCGGTGAACTCCAAGAACGCCGGGACGTCGCTGCCGAGGTACTGGGCCGACTCGCCTTCACCGACCACCAGCGGCGAGTCGTTGCGGGCCGCGTACACCGCCTCCCGGCCGCCGATGACGGCCGCGACGGCGTAGCTCCCCTCGATCCGGTCGACGGCCGCGCGGAACGCCGCGGCCGGGGACGCCCCGTCCGCCAGCGCCGACTCGATCAGGTGGGGGATGACCTCGGTATCCGTGTCGCTCTCGAAGGCGTGACCCGCCTTCGAGAGGGTCCGGCGGAGTTCGTCGTAGTTCTCGATGATCCCGTTGTGGACGACCGCGACGTCGCCGTCGCAGTCCGTGTGCGGGTGCGCGTTGGCGTCCGTCGGCGGCCCGTGGGTGCTCCAGCGCGTGTGACCGATCCCGACCGACCCGCTCGGACCGTCCGTCGCGAGCGCGTTCCGCAGGTCGTCGATCCCGCCCGCGCGCTTGCGGACACCGACGCCGCAGCCGTTCTGGACGGCGATGCCGGCCGAGTCGTAGCCGCGGTACTCGAGGTTGGTCAGGCCGGCGAGGAGTTCGTCCACCGCGTCGTCGCCCTCGCCTATCCGCGCCACGATGCCGCACATTACGCGACCACCCCGGCGGCCGCGTCGGTCGCGTCGGTCGCGGGGACTGCCTCGCGTTCCGCGGGAACCGGCGCCCGTTCGACGCGCGCGCCGCCTGCGGTCGTCCAGAGATCGGTTTTCATACCCGCTCATACCCGGATACCTACTTTGTTATGGACCGGATTGGAGACCCGCCGGCGAGTAAGTAACTGATACCCGCGCCGACCGTTTCCCGCCGGGTTCCGCCCCCGTCCGGGTACCGTCGCCGGGTTCCGCGTCCGAACGCCTGCCGACAGCGAACGCGTTCACTCGGTTCCTCAGAACACACTTTCAGTTAATAGGGATCATGTATAAGTAGAACTAGTTGAGTTGTGCTGACAAAATTATCCGATCTGAAACGAACCGCACTACTTGCTTTCAGAATAAAGGTAATCAGAGAATAATGAACAAGAATCCAAGTGAACCGACCGCGCCGAACGGGGCGGGGAACGGCAACGTACCATGAGCCTCGGACCGAACAACGACTCCCGAGAGCCGAGTCAGGCGGGTCCGGAGACCGCGGAGACCGCGGAGACCGCGGAGACCGAGGCGCCCGCGGCGGACGCGCAGGGCGCTACCGCACGACAGGTGGCGATCGAAGACGCGCCGATCGGGTTCGACCAACTGTTCGAGATACTGAAAAACCAGCGGCGCCGGCGCGTGCTGCGGTACCTGATCGAGGACAGCGAGGAGGTGACGCTGGACGAGTTGGCCGAGGAGATAGCCGCGCGCGAGGCGGGGAAAGACGTCGCACAGATCACCTCACAGGAGCGCAAGCGCGTGTACGTCAGACTGTACCAGTGCCACCTGCCGAAGATGGACGACTACGGGGCGATCTCGTACAACAAGCCGCGCGGGCGGATCGAGACGGGCAAGCACACCCTCCTGTTCGAGCGGTACCTCGCCGTCGACGACGACGCGGACCCCGCGTGGACGCGCTACCACTCGCGGCTGTCGCTCGGCGCCGCCCTCCTGCTCGTCGTGCCCGTCGTCTTGGGCGCGGTCGGGTCGAACGCGACGCTTCTGGTCGTCACCGCCCTCCTCGTCGGGGCCCTAGTGGGCGTGTCGGCCATCCGCCTCGCGTCGTGAGCCGCCGCCGGCCCGCCCCGTTTCTCGTCGGAATCGCGGTCTGAGGCCCGCGTTTCGAGTCCGAGCCGAGCCGCCGGAAGCGACGGGTAAGAGCCCCCTACGCGCGGATAATCCGGTCAATAACTATTCACCGTTTGCGGGACTACACGAGCATGCACGGAGACGGAACCGACGAGCCGGACTCGGGGCGATGAACGGCGCCGAGGCGGAGGCGCTGACGCCCGACAGGGTCTTCGAGCTGCTGAGCAACCACCGGCGGCGCATGGTGTTGTACTACCTCCGGACGAACGGCGGGTCCGTCGGGATACAGGAGCTCGCCACGCAGGTCGCGGCGATGGAGAACGACGTCCCGGCCGACGAGCTGACCAGCCAGCAGCGTAAGCGCGTCTACGTCTCCCTGTATCAGACCCACCTCCCGAAGATGGCGGAGATGGACACCATCGACTACGACAAAGACGAGGGGGTCGTCAGGCTCGCCCGACGGGCCGCCGACGTCGACGAGTACCTCACGACGGACGACGGCCCGACGTACCCGTGGCGGTTCCACTACCTGCTCCTCGGGGTCGCCGGGGTGGCCGCGCTGTCGCTGTTCGCGCTCGGCGCCCCCGGCTTCGGCGCCGTCCCGATGCCGGTGTTGGGCGCCGGAATCGCCGCCGCGTTCGCCGGGTCGGCCGTCGGACAGTACTGGCAGACCCAGACCGGCACCGAGGAGGTCCCGGTCGAGCTGAGCCACTACGACCGGTGACCGACCGCCTCCGCGCCTTTTCGCCGCTCGGCGGGCGTCGACCGGTCGCTCGGACCGGCCCGAACTCCCCGCCGCCGACGGCGACCGCGAGTATCCGCATCTTTCCCGACGCGTAGGCACGGCTCGCGTGCGGCGCGTTCGAGTAAGCTCGAAGGAGGAATCGATATGTTATCCAGTATTAATTACGTGGGAAGAGGATCGGGAATATGGGTAGTGTTCACAAGGACGTCTGCGTGACCGTGAGCGAGACAGTCTCGAACGTGCTCGACGAGCCGGTGGACGCGCTCCCGCCGCTCTCCGACGCGATAGACACCGACGGGTTGGACGCGGTGGTGACCGACGACCGGTCGCACGACGTGACGATCACGTTCTCGTACGCCGGCCTGTCCGTCTTCGTCCGCTCCGACGCAACCGTGTACGTGCGTCCGAAGCGCGCTCCGACGGAGTACTCTCCCGACGCGCGCGTCTGAACGCCGGGGCGGCGGCGGTGCGCGTCGCGGTCGGGACCGCCGAGTGACTACCCTGACCGCGAGCGGACGTCGCCCGCGTTTCGGGCCGCACAGGAATTAATTCACCTATATAATCACAACAGATTGATACCGGCGTCCCGACACGGGGGAGTATGGACCACTCAGCCGACTCGGGAAGCGAACGTACCGAAGTCCGCGCGCAGTACGACTGGGGAACCACGAGTCCGTCCGAGGCGGTCGTCGACGCCGTCGCGGACGCGGTGACCGGCGGTCCCACCTCGTTCGGGCCGCTGTACGACCGGATCGACCCGGACGCGTTGGACTCGATCTTCCGGGCCGACCGGGAGGGGGAACCCGCGGACGACACCCGCGTCTCGTTCTCGCTCGCCGGGCACCTCGTCGTCGTCCACGGCGCCGGCGACGTCGTCGTCAAGACGACGGCCTGAGGGGCCGCCCGCCGAGCGCGGGCCGACGAGCGGCGCCGGTGCGCGCGAGGCGACCGCCGCGCCGCGGCACCGACGAGCCGTCCCGGAGAAACGGGACCGGAACGCTTCGCGGCCGGTACGGGCGGAATCCGCAAGAGTTAGTACCGAATCTCCCTGAAGATCCGTACTCCGATGAACGACGCAGACGAAGTTGCTGCCGGCGCCGGTAGCGGGGGCAGCGACGCGCACCGTGCCACGTACGACTGGTCGTCGACGGCGCCCTCGACCGGCGTCGTCGAGACCGTGGCGGCCGCGACCGGCCGCGAACCGCTGGCGCTCCCCCGACTGTACGACGCCGTCGACTCGGACGCGCTGGACTCGCTGTTCCGCTCGGGCGACGAGGACGTCTCCGTCTCGTTCGGGTTCGCCGGCTGCGAGGTGACCGTCCGCGGCGACGGCGTCGTCGCCGTCCGACCAGCCGACTCGGACCGGTAGCTCGGCCGACCGAAGTTCCCCGGGCCGTCGTCCGCCCCCGCCTCGTCTCCGGAGCGGTGCGCTTCCGCCGGATCCGGTCACCGGTCCCGGCCGCGGCCGTCGCCGCCCTCGACCGGCGTAGGCCGTTTATAACGATACCGCTCGCCGCGGTAGTGCGCGTATCGGATGAACACGGACTCACGGACGCCGACGTACGAAGTGTTCGAGGCCGCGATCGTCAGCGACGACGAAGACTCGACCGAGTGTACGATATTCCCGAGAGACGTCGACGAGGACCGGCGGACGACGGCGTGGATCACCGCCCGGGAGGGCGCGTACTGCTCGGTCGACTCCATGCGGTGACCCCGCTCGGTCGGGGCCGGCGCTCGGCGCGACGAGACCCCGGTATCCACCGACTACCGTCGAGAACGAGCTAATTACTCAAGTTACCCCAGCTTAACGGGTGAGTATGGAAAGCCACATCACGGAAGCGGACGAGCGGCAGATCGCGGCGTTCGTGTCGACGCCGAAGTACAAGCGCGACCCGGAGATGCTCGTCCCCGACGAGGAGTGACGCGGCCGGCCGGACGCCGAGGCCGCGCTCAAGAGAGCGTTCGGACCGGTTCGCCGTCGACGATGACCTGATTGTCTGCGGTGACCGCTACGACGTGGTTCGGCGTCTCGAACCGAAGCCGCCACGAGTCGCTGTCGTGACGCACGAGGTCGCGGATCGCGTCCGTGGAGACGTAGTCTTCCAGGGAGATGCCGAGTTGGTCGGGTTCGACCGACTCGGACTCAGCCATAGCTCTGGCGATCTGTTCGGGGAGGGCTCGGTCCACGAAACGTAATTATGCCATCATAAATAAAAGCCTGTCCGTTCGGTGCGTATCGCACACGGCCTCCGCGGCGGCTCCCGTTCCCGACGCGAGCACGCGGTCGGTGTCGGCTCGCGAGACGCGCCGTCGACTACTCCTCGCGAGTCGAACCAGCGGTCACCCGTTTAATTAAAAACACGGCAGCCGTGGTAATCTCTTCCCTTGATGCGTTCCGGGGCCGTTCGGTCGGGTATGAGCGACACTCGCCTCGACGCCTCGCTGCGACTCGTTTCGAACGGACGACGGCGAGAGATTCTGCGAGGGCTCCGGCGCGGCCCCACCGACACGGCGACGGTCGAGAGCCTCATCGACCGGCTACGCGACGGCGGAGGGGCCGGCACGGCCGAAGCGGACGCGACGACCGAAGCGACCGCGACGGCCGGCGCGGTCCCGAGTCGGGAGCGGCTCTCGATCCAGTTGGTCCACACGCACCTGCCAAAGCTGAGCGACCACGGCGTCATCGACTACGACCGGGACGCCGACGAGGTCCGGTACCGGCCCGACCCGCACGTCGAGGCGGTGTTGGACGGCCTCCCCGCGGAGGAGTCCCGATCGGTCCCCGAGTCGTAAGGAGCCAGTCACCCCGCGGTCCCCGAGTCGTGAGAGGCCCCGTCAGTCCGCGGTCTCCGAGTCGAGCCGCCAGGTAAAAATCGCCTTCAGCACGACGACCAGGCTGTTCGCGTCGCCCTCGCCCCAGATGGCGGTCTCGGACCGGGGGTCCGCCGGCGACGCGTCCGCGCCGTTGACGAGCGCGCTCACCAGCGTCTTCCGCCCGTCGACCATCATCAGGCGCCCCGCCGACGTGTCCGACCAGGCCCACAGCGACTCGAACATCGTCGCCCCGGGGATGTCGTCCTGAACGCGCTCCTGAACGTCCGCCGAGACGCCGCCGAGCTTAATCGAGACGTCGCGCTCCGCCGCCTCGCTCAGCGCGTCGAGCACGTCGTCGGTGAGGAGCCCCTCGACGCTCATGTACACTATCTCCTCGTCCGCGCTCGCGAGGAACTCGACGACCCGTTCCGTCACCGCCTGCCGCCCGTTGACCGTCCAGACGCCTCGCTGCTCGGCCCGGCGGTCGGTGGGTTCGAGCCGGTCTAACGCCGTCCGCAAGACGTCGGTCCGGTACCGCAGTTCGTGTTCGAACGTCCGGCTCGCGGTCTCGGCGGAGGTCGCTCGGAACTGCTTTGGCGACGACTGGAGGACGTCGACCAGCCCCCGGTCGTGTAGCTCGTCCATCGCGTCGTAGACGCGGGTCCGCGGGACCTCCGACACTCGGCTCACGTCCCTCGCCGTCCCCGTTCCCAGCCCGGAGAGGGCGACGAACGACCGCGCGGCGTACGCGCTCAGCCCGAACTCCTCGAGCTGTTCGACGGCGACGGACTGCGGATCGGCTGTTGGATCGTCGTTCATCGATGTGAGTGTGTTTCGAAAGGACCGGTCCGGTCACCCCGAAACGGGGCGACCGAACGAGCACGCAGCAGCACGGTGGTTGGGACACTGAACTGGACTGCGTGCGAGTAGCCGGTCGTGCCGCACCCTGTTATCTCTTTTGTGATTAAGCGGGTGACTGAAGGCATATATATAATTCTTCCCTGTAGGATGACCGGAGACTCGAGTGCCCTCTCGGTCACTACAAAAATCACAAACGTCGCGGACCGACATCGGCTACCGGGGCGATCGGCCGCTGAGACGGAGGAATGGGCGTTCGAAGACCGCGACAGCGTCATAGCGAGAGTGACAATACCTATCCGTTCCGGGGGTAATCGTCGGGCGAATCCCGGGAAACCCCGGGGGTTGGGACACATGGACACACCAGAAAACGTGGAGGACGCGATAGAGATTCTCCAGCAACTCGGTTTGAAAGAGTACGAGGCGCGGTGCTTCGTCGGATTAGCGCGGCTCAACACCGGAACCGCAAAGCGGCTCAGCGAGATAACCGAGGTACCCCGGACGCGGGTGTACGACGCGATCCGCGTCCTCGAGGCGCAGGGGTTAGTCGAGATACAGCACTCGAGTCCCCAGCAGTTCCGCGCGGTCCCGCTGGCGGAGGCCACCGAGACGCTCCGGGACCAGTACGAGGAGCGAGTCGAGCGGCTACACGACGCCCTCGACACGGTCGAGATCGTCGACGAGGACGACACCTCGCCGGTCCAGCAGATCTGGGCGATGGCCGGGAGCGACGCGATAGAGAACCGAGCGAGCGAGCTCATCGAGCGGGCCAGCGACGAGATCGTGCTCGTCATCACCGACGAGTCGCTCCTGACCGACGAGCTCGTCGAGACGCTCAACGCGGTCGACGACGACATCACCCTCGTCATCGGGACGCTGACGGAGCCGCTCCAAGAGAAGATCCAAGCGGCCGTCCCGGACGCCACGACGTTCATCTCCGGGTTGGAGTGGTTACAGGGCGAGGACACGGCCGACGACGAGACGGCGGTGGGGCGGCTCCTCCTGGTCGACCGCTCGACGATCCTCGTGAGCTCGATCATCCCCCAGACGAACCAGGAGCAGGCCATCTACGGGGAGGGGTTCGGGAACGGGCTCATCGTCATCGCCCGCCGGCTCATGGCGCAGGGGCTGGTCCCCGGCCGCGACCCGCAGCTGTGACCCGAAACGTCTTTTCACCGGGCTGAGAAGCCGCGGTATGTTCGGAACCAGCGGCGTTCGCGGTCCCGTCGGCGAGGCGGTCACGGCCGGCCTCGCGCTCGACGTCGGCCGCGCGCTCGCGACGGACGGCGCGGAGACGGTCGTCGTCGGCCGCGACGCGCGCGACAGCGGCCCGATGCTCTCCCGAGCGCTGACCGCGGGGCTCACCGAGTGCGGGGCGGACGCCGTCGACGTCGGCGTCGAGGCGACGCCCACGGTGGCGCGAGCGGTCGCCCGGACGGACGCGGACGCCGGCGTCGTCGTCACGGCCTCGCACAACCCGGCGCCCGACAACGGGCTGAAGCTCTGGACCGCGTCGGGACGGGCGTTCGAGGAGGAGCGCAACGAGCGGATCGCCGCAATCGTCGCGTCGGAGTCGTTCGAGTTCGCCGGTCACGACGCGATCGGGAAGCGCCGAGACGCCGAGGCGGCGACCGACGGCGACGCGCGCCGGAGCCACGAGCGCGCGCTCCGCGAGTCGGTCGCGATCACCGAGGAGATCTCCGTCGTCGTCGACCTCGGTAACGGCGTCGGGCGCGTCACCGCCGACGCGCTCCACGCGGCCGGCTGCGACGTGGAGACGCTCAACGCGCAGCGCGACGGGCGGTTCCCCGGGCGTCCGAGCGAGCCGACCGCGGCGAACTGCGAGACCGCCTGCGAGGTCGTCGCGGCCACCGACGCCGACCTCGGCGTCGTCCACGACGGCGACGCGGACCGGATGATGGCGATAGACGAGCGCGGCCGGTTCGTCGCCGGCGACGCGCTGCTCGCCTTGTTCGCCCGGCACGAGGCCGAGCCGGGCGACCGCGTGGCGGTCCCGGTCGACACGAGCCTCCTCGTCGCGGACGCGCTCGCCGCCGTCGACGCCGCGGTGACGTACACGCCAGTCGGGGACGCGTACGTCGCCGCGGAGGCGGCGAAGCCGGGCGTCGCCTTCGGCGGCGAGCCAAGCGGCGCGTGGATCTGGCCGGACCGGACGCCCTGTCCCGACGGCCCGCTCGCGGCCTGCGTCCTGACCGCGCTGGTCGGCGCCGAGGGGTCGCTCGCCGCGCTCGTCGACGACCTCCCCGAGTACCCGATCCGCCGCGACTCGGTGCGGACCGACTCGAAGCGAGCGATCGTCAACCGCGTCGCGGCGCTCGCGGACGAGGCGTTCGACGACGTCTCGACGCTCGACGGGATCCGCGCCGAGACGGACGCGGGCTGGTTCCTCGTGCGCGCCAGCGGCACCGAGCCGCTGGTGCGGATCACGGCGGAGGCGCGCGACGAGGACGACGCCACCGACCTGTTCGAGAGGGCGCGAGACCTCATTGATCGGGCCGCCGCAGATCATGACTGACGACCGCCGCAGATCGCGACTGACGACCGCCGCAGATCGCGACTGACGACCGCCGCAGATCGCGACTGACGACCGCCACCGACCACAGCGGCTAAACCCTGTCCCTGCGTCGACTTCTCACATGTACGGAGTCGTGCTCGCGGCCGGCCGCGGGACTCGGATGCGACCGCTGACGGACCGCCGCCCGAAACCGCTCCTCCCGGTCGGGGACCGCTCGCTGCTCGAACGCGTGTTCGACGCCGCCCGCGACGTCGTCGACGAGTTCGTCGTCGTGACGGGCTACCGCGGAGACGCGATCCGGGAGGCGATCGGCGCGTCGTACCGCGACCGCCCGGTCCACTACGTCGAGCAGGCGGAGGCGCTGGGGACCGCCCACGCCGTCGCGCAGGCCGCGCCGGTCGTCGACGACGACTTCCTCGTTCTCAACGGCGACGTGGTCGTCGACCCGTCGCTCCCGCGCGCGCTGGCCGACGCTGGCGCACCGGCGATAGCTGCCACCGAAGTTCCGGACCCGCGGGCGTACGGCGTGCTCTCGACCGCCGAAGACGGCTCGCTGGCGGCCGTCGTCGAGAAGCCGGCGGACCCGCCGACGAACCTCGCGAACGTCGGCTGCTACGCGTTCGAGCCGGAGGTGTTCGAGTACATCGACCGCACGCCCGAAAGCGAGCGCGGCGAGTACGAGATCACGACGACGATCGACCTCCTGCTGGGCGACGGCCGGCGGATCGACGTGGCCACCTACGACGGCACGTGGCTCGACGTGGGGCGCCCGTGGGAGCTGCTGGAGGCGAACGAGCTGGCGCTCGCGGAACTCGACGACGGGACCGAGATCGCCGGCACCGTCGAAGAGGACGTCCACCTCGGCGGGTCGGTCGTCGTCGAAGAAGGCGCCCGGGTCCGGTCGGGCGCCTATATCGAGGGACCGGCACTAATCCGCGAGGGCGCCGACGTGGGACCGAACGCCTACGTCCGCGGCTCGACCGTCGTGGGCCCCGGCGTCCGCGTCGGCCACTCGGTCGAGGTGAAGAACTCGGTGCTGATGGCCGACGCGTCGGTCGGTCACCTCTCGTACGTGGGCGACTCAGTACTGGGCCGCGACGTCAACTTCGGCGCGGGGACGAACGTCGCGAACCTCCGACACGACGACGAGAACGTCCGGCTGACCGTCAAGGACGACCGCGTCGACACCGGGCGCCGGAAGCTGGGCGCTATCGTCGGCGACGAGGGGAAGACCGGGATCAACACCTCGCTGAACGCCGGCGTCGTGCTGGGCGCCGGCGAGACGACGGGGCCCGGAGAGGTGCTGACGCGCGACCGGCGCTGAGCGGACCGCTCCCCCGGCCGGCCCGACCACAGGAGATCCCTACCAGGTCAACCCTTCGTAGGTGATCCCGTCGCGGCGCTCGATAATGCGTCGGCCGTCGACGACGACCGGGGTCGCCATCGCGTCGAACTCCGCGTCGAGCGCGGCGAACTCGTCCCAGTCGGTGACGACGACCGCGCCGTCGGCGCCGTCGAGCGCCGCCGCGGCCGAGTCGGCGTACGTCACGTCGTCGACGTAGTTCGGCGCGTTGTCGGCCGCAACTGGGTCGTACGCAGTAACCGTCGCGCCGCGTGCTTGGAGGTCGTCGATTACCGGGATCGCGCGTGAGTTCCGCATGTCGTCGGTGCCGGGCTTGAACGCGAGGCCGAGGATGGCGATGGTCGCGCCGTCGAACCCGCGGTCGCGGCGCTCGTCGAGGTGGTCCGCGAGGAGGGCGACGAGCCGCTCCGGCTGGCGGTCGTTGACCTCGGTCGCCGCGTTGAGCACCGCCGGGTCGTAGCCGGTCTCCTCCGCGGCCGCGATGATCGCGGCGACGTCCTTCGGGAAACATGAGCCTCCCCACCCCACGCCGCTCTGGAGGAACTGCTCGCTGATTCGGTCGTCGAGGCCGATCGCGTCGGCCACCTCGTAGGCGTCGACGCCGAGCTCCTTGCAGATGTTCCCGATGTCGTTGATGAGGCTGACCTTCGCCGCGAGGAAGCCGTTGTTGGCGTACTTGATCATCTCGGCGGTGCGCGTGTCCGTCTCGACGACCGGCGCGTCGGCCGCCTCGACGAGCGGGTCGAACACCGCGCGCATGTCCTCGAGCGCGCGGTCGTCGTCCGCGCCGAGGACGACCTTGTCCGGGTTCAGGAAGTCGTGGACCGCCGTTCCCTCGCGGAGGAACTCGGGATTCATCCCGACGCCGAACGCCTCGCCGGCGGTCTTGCCGCTCTCGCGTTCTAAGATTGGCGTGATGGTGTCCGCCGTCGAGCCGGGGACGACCGTGCTCTTGACGACGACCGTGTGCCAGTCGTCTTTGTCGGCCAGCGTCTGGCCCAGTTGGCTCGCGCCCGCCTCCATGATCGACAGGTCGATGCTGCCGTCGTCGTTCTGGGGCGTCGGTAGACAGAGGAACGTGACTTCGGTGTCGAGGACGGCCGCGTAGTCGGTGGTCGCCCGGAGGCGGCCGGTGCCGTCCGGCCCGGCGTGGGCGGCGATGAGCTCCGAGAGGCCCTCCTCGTGGATCGGCGCCTCGCCGGCGTTGATCGTCTCGACGACCGACTCGTCGACGTCGACGTTGACGACGTCGTGGCCGAGGTCCGCGAAGCAGGCGGCGACGGTCGTGCCGACGTAGCCGCTGCCGATGATGGAGACGTTCATCTTGACTACCCCTTCGAGAGTCGATGATAAAAGGGTTCGATCGGAGTACGTGTGATTTTGTGATGAGGAGTCAATCGAAGGGGAGCGCGCGCAACGCTGCGGAACTTCGAAAATGAGGCCGGGTCTAGGAACGAAACAGATCCGCTATGTGGGTTGGTTACGCTTAGCTATCGACCGTCGCCTCTTCGGCGTCCGTGTCATCGTCCGTTTCGGCTTCGGCCTTCAGTTCGTCGAGTCGCTCCTCAGCCCGGTCACGGTCTTCGGGATACCCGACGTCGATACGCCAGCCGTCGAGTCGGATCGCGTCGATGGTGCGGCCCGACTGGATGAGGAGATCGATCGCGTCGGGGAGCTCGTACTCGCCGCGGTCCGAGGGCTGAACGAGGTGGCACGCGTGGAAGATGGCGGGGGTGAACGTGTAGAAGCCCGTCATGACGAGGTTGCTCGGCGGGTCGTCGGGCTTCTCGACGACCTCGACGACCTCGCCGTACTCGTTGGTGTCCAAGACGCCGTAGCGAGAGGCCTCCTCGTAGGGGACTTCCTCAACGAGGAACGCGGCGTCGGCGCGGTCCTCTCGTTGGCGGTTGGTTACGTCGGGGAGATTGCCGCGGAAGACGTTGTCGCCGAGCATCAGCATGAAGTCGCCGTCGACGTGGGGTTCCGCCTGAAGGATGGCGTGAGCGAGGCCGAGTTGCTCGCGCTGGTGCGTGTACGTGATCGGTACGTCGCGGTACTCGTCACCGTAGCGGTCGATGATCTGTTCGGCCTTGTAGCCGACGACGACGATGAGTTCGGTCGCCCCGGCGTCGATCAGATTGTCGAAGACATCTTCGATGAGCGGCGTGCCGTTGACCTCAACGAGCACCTTCGGCTTGTCGTCTGTGAGCGGTCGGAGGCGTGTGCCTTTGCCCGCGGCGAGTACGACTGCTTGCATAAGTAGGCGATACCGGTGGGGTGGGAAATACTTTGTTACCGGACAGACCGGTTCCCGTCACGGTAGCGGGGCCGGTAGCGAGCGACCGTGTTCCGCGTTCTGATCTTCGGCTTGTGTGTCTCTTGAGGCGGAATTGACCGACGATATGACGGTCACGATTTCGTGAAATCCCGTGTATTCGTCACCGCGGGTTAAATGTGATATCCGCAGGTAAGTTCCGACTGACGGTGCGCCGAAACTCTCGGGAGAGCCCGAGTAAGACGACAAAGTAGACAGCCGCTCCCAAGAGGACCAGTAGTAGGACGAGCGCGAAGTTATGTCCGATAACTCGGTAGGTTCGTTCCGTCCAGAGGCCGCCGTACACGACGGCAGCCATCACACCGCCTGCCAGCCACTGCTTGGCAATCTCACCGACTGGCGTTTTGAAGTCAATAAGCGCGTCGACGTGGTGGTACGCGAGTGCGAGACTGACTGCGACGGAGATCGCGGTCGCAACGGCCGCACCTACCCAATTGTACGTATAAATCAGCACGACGTTGAGTACGAGGTTAGCCGCAACGAACACGACGTTCACTCGAAACGCCAAGTCCGGTCGATCGACAGCGTTGAGCGTGTTTAGCAACTGATTCTGATACCCCATAAAGAGGTTGGCGACGATGAGGATACTCAGGACTACAGTACCCTGTGGGAACTCAGGGCCGTAAATACGGAGAATCCGCTCTCCCAGTAAGACGCCTCCGAACAGCCCGGGAATCAGAAAGAGACCGCCAAAGGTGAGTGACTGCTCGACGATGCGGGAAACGGCCTGCGGATCCTCTTGAGCGGAGATTTCGCTCATTTCCGGGAAGAGCGTCGACCGGAGCGTTCCGCTGAAGAGGATGAGGAACTGCGAGATGTTCCAGGCGACCGCGTACACCCCTATCAAACCGGAGGAAACGAAGAAACCCAAGACGACGATATCGGTGTAACTGAACATCCTCGACTGGAGGTTTCCGAGCCAAGAGAACTTCGCGAAATCGACTAACGCTTCGAAGTGTTCTTGGTTCGGACGCTCGAGTGACGGCGCTTCTCTCAAAACGAAATAGGACCCGATCGCGATTACGGCGACGAAGCCGAGGATATGGCCGACGAATAGTGCCGCGGTACTCGCGCCGGCAACAATTAGCGTGACTTGTGCGAGCGCGCGTCCTCCCGTCCTGATCGGTGATAGTACTCCGCTTACGTGTACCAGATGGAACCCGATCAGCAGCGAGTTTACGAGCCCGTTGAGGAGAACGGCAAGCAGAATCAGTATTACGTAGCCCGCCGCTGGATATCCGATGTACGCGTCGACACGCCCGCGGAACAGAGCTATCCCGACGGCGACGACTATGAATAGCCCGAGAATGACAGTTGCCCCAGCGACGGCGTATTCGCCCTGTTCGTCGCCTTCTGAGACCCGCTTCGAGATTGCCCTCGAGAATCCGACTTTACCGACGATAGCCAGCCACGACACTAATCCGATTGCGAGATTATATACGCCGAGCGGCTCCGCTCCGAGAATTCTCGCGATATAGACCGTCGACGCGAATCCCAGCACGGACGCGAGGAAGCTGGATGTAAAGTGTACGACGGAAGTTTGTCCGAGTCTCATGTCGCTAACGACAGCTCCACGTATCTCCAATGGGCCAATGGAATCCTTTACTCCACCGATTCAGTCCGCAAATCCACGATATACTTATCCGAGGCGTGGTTCTGCCCGAGCATGAAACATCATCTTGCGCGGGCCAAACACGTTTACAGCGATCGAGGGCTCGCCGATCTCGTTCGGACTGCGGCTACCTACGCTCCGATAGAGGTGAACAACGCGATATTCCGCCTCCGTCACGGCGAAGGGACGCGGGTCATGGACGAAGACTGGGATACGCTCATTCTCCTCGACGCCTGTCGGTACGACATGTTCGCCGAGCGGGTACCGTTCGACGGTGACCTCAAGTCCCGAATTTCGCTCGGCTCCACGAGCGAGGAATTTCTCCGGCAGAACTTCGAGGATAGACAGTATCACGACACCGTCTACGTGAACGCGAATGTGTACTTTTCAAAATTAGGTCTCAACGAGGACGGGACTTTCCATGCCGTTGTTGATCTACTAGATGAATGGGATGAGGATCTCGAAATTGCACATCCCGAGACGGTCACTGAAGCCGCACGCGGGGTCCATGAGGAATACCCTAACAAGCGCGTCATCGTCCACTATATGCAGCCCCATCTCCCATTCATCGGAGAACGGGGATTGGAACTACGCAAGCAGATTGGCCAACGGAACGCGTGGATTCCGTTCCGGAACGGTCTACGGCCAATTAGTATTGATGAACTCTGGGAAGGCTACAACGAGAATCTCGATATAGCATTCGAATACGTATCACATCTTCTCAACAACATCGACGGTAAGGTTGTTATTTCCGCGGATCACGGAAATATGGTTAATGAACAGCAAGGTCCCGTCCCAACGAAGCGTATGTTCGGACATCCTTGGGGAGTGTATTCTCCAGAACTCGTCAAGGTACCTTGGTTTGTATTAGAAATGGGTAGCCGACGCACAATTACCGAGGAGACCCCGACAAAATTCAAAGACTACTCAGATGAATTAGTCACAGAGCGGCTTGAGTCACTCGGATACCGCTGATTTTCGAACAGACTGGGTCAATTTACTCAGATCCGCCCCACGAAACATTTTCACGAATAACCTCAGCCGGCGTCCCGGCAGCTAAGGTATTTGATGGCACATCAGACGTCACCACACTATCGCTAGCCACAACACTTCCTTCGTGGATTGTCACTCCCTTGTGAATAGACACATCATGGCCGATCCAAACATCGTCTTCAATAGTAATTGGAGCAGTCTGCTCGCTTGTTGTCCCACCTATAGATATCTCATGTCGATCATCGTCCAGAATTTCTACATTCCACGCGATGGCTACATCATCACCAATAGTGATCTCATCACCACATAGGATTCGCGCGTGTGAGTTAACGTATGAATCCCCGATTGAAAAATTGCCTTCAACATGGAGAATCGACGCAGGCCCTATGATACCCATGTCATCTCCAGTATGCGAAATTAATGCTGTATCGGTCGTAGAAAATTTGGAGCGAGCGATCCGAGGATGAGTTGCATCCCGTCGTCCGGTACCTATGGTGAACCGACCATTCAAGTCAAACGTGGTTTCTGGTGAAATAATAGTTACGCTCTTGTGTAGCACATTGTTGATTTCAGAGAGTGGCTTTGACGGCATGTTTGAGCGCTTCTCGTCCAGGTTTGCGGTAGAGTTCTCGTCTGAGTTGGAACGCGCGGAAATACTGTGTGAGACGATCTTTTGAGATGCCTCGATGCGGCGAGAGCCACCGTCGCGCCAGCGACGCGTGGCTCTCGCACGTGTTCACGTGAACCGTCTCATCGGCGTACTCACCGTCTCCGTGAACGACGTATTCGCGGTCGAATGTTTCGTCTTCTGTAAGCGGATCGTACGCGCAAAATCCGTCGGTATAGACGGTGAGAGGCTCCTGCTGGCGGTCAGCCAGCAGGAGCCGAATCGTCGATTCGTCTGCGGATTTCGCTGGCACAACGTACCGCTGATCGGTGCCGCGATCCACGAGTACGAACACGGGCGGTTTGTCTTGCTCATACGTCCCGCGCCCGCGTCGACAGAGACCGCGAGAGCGCGACCAGCGGTCGCGCTCGCGGCCTTTCAAGCCGGCTGAGACGTAGAACTCGTCAATTTCGACTGGTCCGACGAGCTCGAGTGACGGCGCGTCGAGCGCTTCGGCGAAGCGCTCGACACGCCTGTGGATCGTTTTGTAGGTGACCTCGATTTCGCACTGTAACTGCCTGAGAGTCGTGTTAAACCGCAAAAACGCGTAGATCGAAAACAGCCACTTGCGGAGCGCGATCTTCGAATGAGCGAAGATCGTGCCGGTTTTATCGTTGAACGTGCGGCCGCAATCCTTACACAGATACCGCTGAAAGTGCCCGTAGCTGCCGTTTCTGACCGTTCGGTCAGAACGGCAGCGAGGACAAGAAACGCCGTCACGCCAGCGAACCTGTTGGAGCAGGTCCGCTGCGACCGATTCCGATCCAAACACATCTAGCGGAATCATTCGTGTCGGACACCGCTGACGCGGTGTCCTTGTCCTCTTCGACTCGATAGCGACAGCTCAGCAGTATCAACAATCTCCTACAGAAGAGCGTAATAGTTATCACTGGAGATGTAACCACGAGTGACGAAACAGTACCGGTGTATCGAAGGGAATTGTAGACGGACTTGACCGCTCCACAGAATCCAATATCTCGTATCTGTCTGAACCTATTGCGCATTGTATCTCACTCAATCACTACTACCCAGTGTTTTGATCCACGAATCGCTCCATTAAGTAAGCTACATCCGTAGGCAAACAGCGACCGCCGACAAACTGATACTGATAACATTACAACTATTCTGTATAGCCGAGTGCCTCAAGACGATCTTCAACCGTTTCATCATCAAGTGTATCGTCGACATCTTCCGGGTAAGACTCAGTTATATCGCGTCGATTCTCAGTATGAACTTCCAGCCATGGTACTTTTCGAAGCGTCGGTGTACTGAATCCCTCTGAGTGTCCCCAAACCCGCGACGTGAATGGGAATACCCGCTCACCCAGCATCTCTCCGTGATCCGCGGTGAGGATCGTCTTTCCATCAAATTGTTTAATGGCATCTTTCACAACATCCAGAACAATATCTAGTGATTCCGAGTACGCCTGACGTACTTCTTCGACGGTAACCAACTTTTCCTTCGCTGCTCCCCAGATCTGGAGGCCTTCGCCTTCGCTGCGGTACCCCTTCAGATTCACGCGCTCACGGAGTCGATCCGCTGTCGGCCCGAGATAGGGTCGGTGAGGCTGCATGAAATGAAGAATGAGACGTTTATTTGGGTACTCCTGATGTGCAGCTATCCCCGCAGCGATAACGTCTTCAGGATGAATCGTGCCTATTTCGTCGTCCCACTCGTCAATAAGGTACTCTGTTTTGAAGAACGTGTCTTCGGGAAGTCGAGTCGCAAACGGATTGCTTGTGATGTAGATGGTATCATGGAACTGTTTCCCGAGGAACGTTTCCTGCATGAACTCCCAGCTCATTTTTCCAGGAGCAGTCACGCGTTCCGCGGACCCCTCGAAGTCGTGTTGAGCTTCGAAGTAGTCTGCCCGACAGGCGTCTAGAATAAATAGATTGTCCCAGTCTTCCGACATGACATCGATGGCTGTCGTTTGTCGGTCCACGTAGTATCCGTACGACATATTAAACGGGAGGCTTAGGATCCGATGGATTTCTCGCCGGAACAGGCGTGGGTTTCGAAGAGCCCTGCGGAGGTTCTCAATAGTAAAGTGGTTTCTCATGGCCGAGTGTATCTTACCGGTCGATATGAACGTTCTGAACTCATAGCTAAAATATTACTTCACCAGTGTGGAGATCCTGTTCTCTAGTTTTTCCGTATCGACGATGATGTCTGCTCCGTCGGCTCGACAATACATCGGTTCATATTCAATTTCAAGCGTCTCAGCAAGCAACTCATACGGCTGCTTGACTTTATCCCCAAACAGTTCAATTAGCGTACAGTCCTCAGCGAAGATTATGTCGGTGAGTCCGGCACCGTGTGGGCCGACGACGATATCTGCTTGGTTGAACAACCGAACATTTTCGGCAAGTGATCGGTTCTCTAGGTGGTATCGTTTAAATCCGTAGTCAGACAGAACACCCATTACTTCCTCTTCATTAAGCACTCTGCGTTCGATAGCGTCCGAACGCGATACATACACGTTACTCTCTTCAAGCGGCTCTGATTCCGATAATACAGATTCAACGATGTCTCGTCGAATCCACTCAAAGTCTGAGGGGTGTCGCTCAGGGTAAGACGGGATCACGAGGTCTCGAATGAGATATGTTGACTCAGTTGCGTAGGCGACTTTTGACTGTGGCCAGGAGAGTAAGCGAAGCGTCTCCTCGATGAAGGGGGGCACATTGCTCGGAACGAGGAGTGTCACCTTTTGCTGGGTCGGGCTCTCGAACGCTCGTAGGTACCGGATCTTCGGAACCGTCTCGACCATCCAATGGTAGTAGTTCCGATAACGCGGCACGAGCGGCGCAACGGTATCAAGTGTCACCGACGTATCGCGAGGCGATCGACTCCTCCCGAATAGTTCCCTGAACGGAATATGTCCGTAGAACAGTTCACGTGAAAGCATCGCCATCATCGCCTGCTGTGCCTGCTCCGGTTCAGCGGCACTCTCCTCAATGATTCCGAAGCGATCAGTTAGCGCTAACCCGGTCTCGGAAAGGATTCGGCCGGTTCCGACGAGCGCGACGAACGGTTCCGCGGGGTCGTTCTGCGGCGTCGGAACTGGAACCACTTGGTTGGCATTCGCTCGTAACTCATCCCTAGAGGTCGTCTCAATGAGTTCTCTCTGTACGAGCGGATCGAACACGGCACGGCCGAGTCGTTTCCTTGTTAATAGGTCGCTGGCTGCGACGAGTGTCCGTCTAAAACCATCTTCACGTAGTTTCCGCTTTAGCTTATTGTACGAAAATTCACTCGATATCATCGCCGTCTTATTCCTTTTCTCATCGGTAGCCAAGTGCTTCCAATCTATCCTCTAATTCAGTCTCGGAGAGAGTGTTGCCCTCATTTTCAATGGGTGGATCTGCTTGGATATCTCTTCGTGTTTCTCTATCGGTAATAAACCACGGTACCTTTACGAGTTCCTCTGTGTGGACGCCGTATGGGTGGCCGTATTTTCGACGGGTCGGAATCGGTCCAAGTCGCTCGCCAACGAGGTTGCCGTGGTCGGAGGTTATTACAGACTTGCCGTTGACATCGTCAAGTAGCGACTCAACTTCTGATAATACCAGGTCAAGATTCTCGTTATATGCTTCCCACACCAATTCGAGGGGCACATTTTGCCCGTCTCGGAGTTGGTTCCAGATTCCAGGCTCGCCCGTATCATTATCGTCCATTGTCCACCCTCCACCGATCATCGTCCGGCCTTTTTCACCGATGAATGGGGCGTGAGGCTGCATGTAGTGGACGATAAGGCGCTTGTTGGGGTATTTATCATGTGCGTCACGGGCCGCCTGCGAGACGACATCTGGACGAATAGTCTGTAGCTTCTCGTCCCACTCTTCTAGACAGTTGACGACGGCGTGAAATGTATTCTCATCAAGATTTAAGCGAGGAATGAAAGGATTCGCACTAATATAGACTGTGTCATAAAATTGACTATTGAGGAAGTTTTGTTCCATGAACTCTTCGCTACTAGAACCGAGAGAAATTCGGGATTCAAGCGATCCATCCAACTCAATTCGGTCAGCAAACATCTCGTACCGGCACGCATCAAGGATTAACAGATTATCCCAGTCCTCATTCATAACTCGCGTACCATTTCCGTGACGCAGACCAAATAGAAGGTTATTCGCTTCGATAGGGAGATACCGAACCGCACTCTTTGCGGTCTCCAGCGCGCCCCCGCTGTCATATATCTGTCGCGCTTTGCGGAGATGGTGGCGCATGACACATGGTAGTCGGGTCAGAGTAATAATGCTACGGTTTTATCAGAGCGGATGATTGCTTCGTGCTATTTTGTAGTAATTATACCTTGTATCCAAGTGCTTTCAGTTGGCTATTTAGTTCATCTCTCGACATTTTTTCGTTATCAGGTTCCGCAACTGTTGGTTCGTAGGTCTCTTTATCCTCAGCAGTTGTCACGACCCAAGGGACCTTGCGGATCTGTGGATGAAGACTTCCGAGTTTGTGACCGAGAATACCGTACTCTCCAAAGCTTTCTCCATGATCTGCGGTAATAACAACTTTTTCAGCATTCAGATTATCAAGTAATGTCTCAATATCATCTAGCACGTAGCGGAGGTCACTTATATATGCCTCCCAGATACTGTCAGTATCGCCCGTCTCGTAGTAGTAGTTCCACCAGTCGTACTCATGATATTCAAGTTCGCGGCCCTCGCTTAGCGCTTGCGAGAACCAAGGTGTATGCGGCTGATGATACTGAAGAATTAGGCGGTCAAAGTCTTGTTCTCTCCCGACAGCGATTCCTCGGTCCGTTACGTATTCTGGAGGGGTGTTTCCCTCTATGTGACCGAAGGGACCTTCCTCACCAATCGTCTCAAAATTAAACAGATATTCGGCCTTTCCAAGATCATCAATGTCAACTGTCGGCATTAATCTTAGTGTCTTGAGTGGAAGTGGCCTGTTTTCTCCAGAATATTGTATTTTACTGTCAAGAATTTCCTGAACGTGGCTCTGTGCCGACAAGAAGGCCGTGTTCTGAATCTCTTTCTCGTGTGACTCGTCAAACGTCCGTGCGAGCCACTCCGCAGATGCACCTCCAACAGACCATATACTTCCTACCTCTTGAATAAAATCGTACTCGTCTGAAACCAGTTGGAGTGCGTCAACACGCGCAGTGTCTAACACAACTAGAACATCCCACTCTTGATCAAAAACATTCGTTCCAAATGTTCGAATGCTGTTTAAACCAACCATAGGAGTTCGGTATAAATAGTCAAGAATGATTTCGTCCAGAACGCGTGTCGGGTTCTTGATCCCCTTTTTTATATTCTCAAGTGTGAGTTCATGACTGGTCATATTTTGTTTAGATACCATATTTATAAAAGCGCGCCGGTCGCTCTATCTGTTCATGATGTCCTCAAAACATACAAACCCTACATTAAATGAGGATAACAACATAAGATTTTCCCGCTTTAATTCTCCAGTTATCATCAACAGATGCTAGAGCGCTACACAATTGGGAATTTAAAAAAGCTGTTTAATAATCCAGGATATATCGGCTGGGAAATCCAAAGATTACTGTTCGACCTAAAGTACTCGGGCAATGCTATTGACGTAATGAAAAAGGACTGGGACAACTTGATCGTCGTTGACGCGTGTCGATTCGACTATTTTGAGAAACATAACGAGATCCGCGGTGACCTCTCATCAGTTATCTCTCATGGAGGGTCAAGCTGGGAGTTTATGCAGGGTAATTTTGTCGGCCAGGAATTCCACGATACTGTGTATGTAACTGGAAATCCTCATACTGGAAAGCTCTCTGACGACCTTTTCCACGCTATCGATCCCTTATATCTTAACGCTTGGGATGAGGAGCACGAAACGGTACTTCCGGAACAAGTGGTTGACGCTGCCTTAGATGCGTATGAGGAGTTTCCTGATAAGCGGCTAATCGTTCACTTCATGCAACCACACCGTCCTTACCTTGGAGAGACCGCAAAGGAACTACAGCAAGACCACAATATTAGCGGTTTTAATCGAAATCTCGCGTACGGTAATGAAACATCGGATACTGCTTCTTTTTCAACGCTGATCGAAAACGGCGAGATCTCGATAAGAAAGGCTCGAAAAGCCTATGAAGAGACGCTTGATATCGTTTTAGAACAGGTAGAGACATTGATCAATAGCCTATCTGGAAAGACGGTGGTTTCTGCTGATCATGGAGAAATGTTGGGTGAGAAGATCATCCCAGCCACCAAACCCAAATTCGGCCACTCCGATGAGTACATTCGGAATGAGATCTTGTATCGAGTTCCATGGCTAGAGATACCAGCAGATGAGCGCCGTGAAGTGAAGAGTGATCCTCCCATTACATTTGATCGTGGGGGATCCGAGGTCGTTGAGGAAAGGTTACGTTCGCTTGGTTATAAATAATAAGGTTAAATAGTTCAAAAAGTCAATACGAACCGATCAACAATTTGTAATTTTTCGCTCAAAGCAGTAACTACTTATGATACAGCGAATAGCTTTATTTAACTTATGAGCCTACCTCATCGCGCATATCAGTTATTTCAGGAGGAAGGTATCGAGGCACTCATTACTGGTGGTAAAAGGAAGGCACTTGGATACATTGATCCAGTATATCAACAAGTAAAGCCACAGTATAAACGATACTCGGTTAGACCCGCAAGCGCGGAGTTTAACATGTCTCGTCGACGGCTAGGAAAGCACGATTTCGTTGATGATATCAGATCTGAGGAAAAGCTCATACGACGAATATTATCATCTGTCAGACAAGATGACGTGTTTTATGATATCGGAGCAAATGTCGGGATATATACTTGCTTGGTCGCCAGTCAGTTAGATTCAGGGAACGTTAGCGCTTTTGAACCAATACCCGAAACGTTCGAGATACTGAAGCGAAACGTCGATCGAAACGATGTCAACGCTAAACTATTCAAAATTGCGTTGTCAGATAGAAATGGATCTACCAGTATGTCGGTACGCGGACAGACAGGCCATCAATTCTCAGAGAGTGATGGGACACTCGAGATCGAGACACGGCGTGCTGATGACCTCATAGAAGACCAAGAGATCAAACCTCCAGACATCTGTAAAATCGATATTGAAGGCGCGGAGTATCTCGCGCTAAAGGGGTTCAAAAAAACATTGGCTGAATCAGATTGTCGTCGGATCTTTTGCGAAATACACACTGATAAAATCCAAGAGATTGCTGGATCAGCGGATGCCGTTGAAGATCTTCTTGATGACCTTGGTTTCAAACTTGAATATCTCGGTGACCGACGGGCAAATTACTTCGTAGATGCAACACGGGAGGTTAGTTAGTGCGACTCGCACTCGTAACACCGCGTTATCCGCCGACGCACGCCGGCGGTGGCGAGGTCAGCGCTCGACTCCTCGCGGAACAGCTCCAGCAGCGGGGTCTCGCAGACGTGACAGTCTACTCGTTCGACGGCGAGACGGAGGAAACGGTAGGCGGGGTAGAGGTGCGACGGCTCTTCGATGTCCCTCAGTACCCCTACACGCTCCCGAACGAAATCGCATACAGAAAGTTACGCGAAGCGGAGCCGGACTGTGACGTGTTCCACGCCTACAACATGCACCTCCATCCCGCGGTGGGGCGTCTCTCACGACGACTCGACACGCCGGCCGTTGCGACTCTCAACGCGTATCCGCTAATCAACTGGGCAGATATCGGGGTTACACCATCGATCCAGCGGAAGGCGTACGAACGGACTCTGCTCCGTCTTGAGCGTCCCCGCCTGAAACATCAGATGCGAAATATCGACGTCTTTCTTCCGCTAAGTAGGGCTGTCGAGCGAGTGTACCGCGATCACGGGTTCGCCGAGATGGATTACGAGGTGATACCGAACATGCTGGACGATTCCTTCGAGATCCCCGAGCGCAACGAGAGGGATACGAAGAGAACTCGGGTCCTCTACGTCGGCTATCTTCGTGACTCGAAAGGGGTCAGATTCCTCGTTGACGCGATGGAACACCTCCCTGTAACGTTTGAACTAACGATCGTCGGCGACGGACCCGAGAAAGACGCCCTCGGAAAGCGCGCGGCCGAGAGTTCGGGTCGGGATCGAATCGATCTAACAGGTAGTGTTCCGTATGAACAGGTCACCCAGGCGTACGTGAACGCAGACGTGTTCGTACATCCCGGTGTCTGGCCGGAGCCGTTCGGCCGGACGATATTGGAAGCGATGCAAGCTGGGCTCCCGGTCGTTGCGACCGAAATCGGCGGTCCTGCCGAAACCGTTCCGCAGGAAAGCCTATTATGCGAACCCGGAAACGCAGTCGAACTGGCCGAGTGTATTGAGCGAGCCGATAAGGATAGGGATCGCATCGGAGCAGAGAATAAGCGATTCGTGAGAGACCGATACCACCCCGATACGGTTGTCCCGCAGTTTGGTAGAGTGTACGATCGAGTCCAAAACAATTGATGTTTCTGTGCTACAGCTCGACGCTACTTGATAGGATATGAACGATATTAACCCAGACAGTCATAAGGTGAGCAATGAGTGACGAAGGAGAGCGTTCATCCAAATTGTCTGATCCGAACCTTGTCCTCGCCCACTGGGGCGAACACGCGAACGGCGGCGGTGACCGCCTCGCCTGGGAACTCTCGCGCGTGTTCGAAGACGCTCCCTTCTTCGTCGGCTGGCGCGATCCGACGGTCGAACCCGACGACGTCGACGCGGAACAACTCATCGACGGCCGATTTCTCAAGCGCGCGCTGGAACGCGGCGGCCTCGCGCGACAGTTCGCGCACCTGCTCGGCTGGCAGGTGGCGGAACCGCTCCGAGAGTACGACGTCCTCGTCACCAGCGGGAACGAACCGCTGTTCTACGTCCCGCCGGACGACCAGACGTGGGTGGCGTATATCCACCACACGAACCGGCGACAGTCGGACCAGATCGACGAGGTCGCGTCGGCGCGGTTCGCGTCGCTGAAGCTGCTCCTCTACTACGCGATCCGCGTCGCGTACGACCACAACACGCACAAACCGGACCTGTTCGTCGTCAACTCCGAGGTCGTGAAGCGGCGCGTCGTTCGGTACTGGGGCGTCGACGAGGAGCGCATCCGGGTCGTGTACCCGCCCGTCGAGACGGCCGCGTATTCTCCGGATGACGCCGAGACCGGGGACTACTACCTCACGCTCTCGCGTCTCGACTGGCACAAGGACATCGACGGCATCATCGAAGCGTTCGACGGCCTGGATCAGCGATTGATAGTAGCCGGCGACGGTCCCGAGCGTGAATCGCTAGAGAGGATGGCGGGAGAGAACGTCGAGTTCGCCGGGTTCGTCTCGGAGGAGCGGAAGCGTGAACTGCTCGCGGGCGCGAAGGCGTTCGTGTTCAACGGGCGCGACGAGGATTTCGGTATCGCCCCCGTCGAGGCGCTCGCCGCCGGAACGCCGCTTTTGGGGATCGACGAGGGCATGACGCGATATCAGGTCGTTCCGGGGAAGAACGGGCATCGGCACTCGCGCGAGTCCGACGGCCGGTCGATAGCCGAGTCGATCACGCGGTTCGAAAGCGAGGGAGTCGAGTGGTCGCCCGGCGAAATAGCGTCGTTCGCGGACCGATTTTCCGTTTCGACGTTTCACGAGAGAATGAAGGATACGGTCACCGAGGCGGTCGAGCGGTCCCAAACGGTTCCGGACTGGTACGACCAGTACCGATAGCTACTGGTTCGCCTTCTCCACCAGATCCGGCGTTACCATCGCGTACAGATACCCCAACCCGACGGCCGCGGTGAACGCTCCGATCGCGCCGAGCTGAGTCACCGCCGCGGTCGACGGCGACCGAACGAGCCCCTCCAGCCGGCGCGGCACGCGGTCCGTCAGCAACCACTTCAGGTAATCACCTTTAGCATCGGGCGCCTCAGGATACAGGAGATCCATCACGCGTTTGGAGTACCCCTGCCAGAACGATCGCGACACCAGCCACCGGAACTCCCCGCGGTACTCGAACAGGGTGTGATGGACGACGGCGTCCTCCGTGTACACCATTCCCCGTCCGAACTCCTCCAGCAGCCGAATCCCGACCGGCGCCTCGTGGGCCTGTAGGTGTTTATCGCCCTTCCGACCCGTGTTCGGGTCGTACCCACCGACCTCCAGAAACGCCGCTCGCCGGTAGGAGATGTTCGATCCGTACGTGTTCCGGACCTCCTCGCCGTCCTCGGCGAAGTCCGGCTCGACGCATCCCACGAGCCAGTAGAACTCCTCGGGGAAGAAATCGGGCCGCTCCCCCTGCCAGTTCGGGCGTACGTCGCCGCCGGCCGCGATCGCGTCCGTCTCCTCGTACACGTCGACGAGGCTCGCGATCCAGTCCGCCTCGGCTACGCCGTCGTCGTCGATGAACGCGACGACCTCTCCGGACGCCAGCTCCGCGCCCCGCGTCCGACTGTAGGAGATCCCCTGATTCTCGTCGTTATCGGAGATCACGACGTTCTCACGGTCGCCGAAGTCCGCGACCGCCCGCTCGTACACCTCGGGGTTACCGTCGATCACGAGCACGACCTCGACCGGGTCGTAGGTCTGTGCGAGGGCGCTCTCGACGGCCTCCGTGAAGACGTCGTAGCGGTCCATCGTGTACGTACAGACGACGACGGAGACCTTCATCGACTCCGCGTTTCCCGTCCGGATCAATAAGGATTCTGAACCGACCGCCGGCCGGGTATAACAAGCCTTATGGACGTTTTGCGAGTGACACCGTGTAATGAGCGAGCAAACCGACGCCGTCGGGGGAGACGAGGGATCTCCCCTCGACGTCCTCCAACGGTGGTACCACGTCCCGATCCTCCTCGGGGCCGTCGTGTTCATGTTGTGGACTCGCCTCCGATCGTACGGGAACTTCGTCCGCAACGGCGAGGTGTACTTCCGCGGCAACGACGCGTGGTATCACTTCCGCGAGACGAGTTACCTCCTCGAAAACTGGCCGAACACCCTCCCCTTCGACGTCTGGACCGGCTTCCCGTTCGGCCGGTCGGCCGGCCAGTTCGGGACGCTGTGGGACCACATCATGGCCGTCGGCGTCTGGATCGCCCGCCCGGTCATGGGGAGCACCGAGGAAGTCATGCTCATCATGGCCCCGATTGCCGGTGCGCTCGTCGCGATTCCGACGTACTTCATCGCGCGTCAGTTCACCGATCGCGTCCCCGCGCTCGCGGGCGCGGCGACGCTGGCGCTGTTCTCGGGCACCTTCCTCCGGTACTCGCTCGTCGGCTTCCCCGACCACAGCGCGGCCGAGGTCCTCTTCCAGAGCACCGCCGTCCTCGCGTTCCTCGTCGCGTTCGGCGTCGCGGAGCGCGAGAAGCCGGTGTGGGAACTCGTCGTCGATCGGGACTGGAACGCGCTCAAGCGCCCGACCGCGTACGCGGCCGCCGCGGGCGTCGCGCTCGGCCTCTACATGTGGACGTGGCAGCCCGGCGTGCTCATGGTCGGGTTCACCGGCATCTTCCTCGCGATAAAGATCACGAGCGACGTGCGCCACGGGACGAGTCCCGAGCCGATCGCCTTCGCTGGCGCGGTGTCGATGGGCGTCGCCGGTCTCATGCAGGTGATCCCGCTCAACAAGTTTGATTTCGGGGTCACCAGCTACTCGCTCACGCAGGTGGTCCTCCCGCTCGGCGTCGCCGTCGGCGCCGTCTTCCTCGCGTGGCTCGCCCGCGAGTGGGAGTCGCGCGACCTCGACGCGACGACCTATCCGCCCGCGGTTGGTGGACTCATCCTCGCGTCCGCGGGCGTCGTCTGGCTCACGATTCCGTCGCTGTGGTCGACGCTCGTCGGGAATCTCCTCAACACCGTCGGCTTCTCGGCAAGCGCTAGCACCCGCACCATCGGCGAGGCCCAGCCCCCGCTCCAAGAGGCCGCGTTCACCGACTTCGTCCTCGGACAGTACGGGTTCGCCTTCTTCCTCGCACTCGCCGCGATTCTTTACATCCTTGCGCGCCCGCTCTACCGCTCCGACGACACCAACCACACGCTGTACATCCCGGCCGCGCTCGCGGTCGTCGGCTCCGTCTACGCGGTCCCGCAGGCGTACGGCGCGGTCGGCGGCGTGGTCGGCGTCGACTGGCAGGTGATCGGCCTGCTCATCGCCGCTGCGTTCCTCGTCGGCGCGACGTTCCTCGTCGAGTACGACACCCAGGAGCTGTACTTCGTCGTCTGGGCGGCGTTCATCGGGAGCGCCGCGTTCACCCAGACACGCTTCAACTACTACCTCGCGGTCATCGTCGCGGTCGGGACGGCGTACTTCCTTCAGGTCGCGCTCGACGCCTTGGATCTTGCCTCGCTCGACGCCGTCCGCGATATCGAGGGCTGGCAGGTGATCACGGTGGTCGCGGTGCTCGCCGTGCTCCTCGTTCCCCTCGTCGGCGTCGCCACGCCCGTCTGGCAGGCGGGCAACGACAGCAACCCCGGCAGCGTCGTCCAGTGGGACGAGAGCCTCCAGTGGATGAACGACGAGACGCCCCAGCCGGGCGAACTCGAGGGCGCGGACAACCCCATGGAGTTATACGGCACCTACGAGCGCCCCGCCAACGGCGACTTCGAGTACCCGGAGGGCGCGTACGGCGTCCAGTCGTGGTGGGACTACGGCCACTGGATCACCACGCGCGCCGAGCGCATCCCGAACGCCAACCCGTTCCAGCAGAACGCCGGCACGGCCGCGGACTACCTGCTCGCGCCGAGCGAGGAGGAGGCCGCGGAGGTGCTCGCGAGCCAGAGCACCGAGGGCAACGACACCCGCTACGTGATGGTCGACTGGCAGATGGCGTCGCCGAACTCCAAGTTCAACGCCCCGGTCACCTTCTACAGCGGCAACGAGACGGCTCGCGACTTCAACGAGCTGCTGTACGAGCGCGTCGAGGGGCAGAACGGGCAGCAGGGCGGCCTCCGACCCGCCCTCCAGACGCGCACGCAGCGCTACCACGAGAGCCAGATGATCCGGCTCTACCAGCACTACGGCAGCGCGGTCGAGCCGGACCCCGTCGTGCTCGACTGGGAGCCGCAGACGGCACAGACCCAATCTGGCGACCAGGTCGACATCAAGGTCCTGCCGAGCGAGGGCGAGCAGGTCCGTCGGTTCGAAAACCTCTCGGCCGCGCGGTCGTACGTCGAGGAGGACGGCTCGGCGCAGGTCGGCGGCGTCATGGGGGTTCCCTCGGAGCGCGTCGACGCGCTCGAACACTACCGACTGGTCCACGCCACGCAGTCGGCCGGTCGGTCGCCGTACGCCCAGCAGGCGCAGATCCTCGCCCAGCGGTTCGACGTCGACCTCCAGGCGACGTTCGGCGAGTCGCTGTTCGGGGCGTTCAGCGACGACTTCGTCAAGACGTTCGAGCGGGTGCCGGGCGCGACCGTCGAGGGGTCGGGCGCCGAACCCGGTCAGGAGGTCGAGGCGACCGTCGAGATGGAGAAGCCGAACGGACAGACGTTCGAGTACACGCAGTACGCGACCGCGGACGACGACGGGAGCTTCGAGCTCACGCTCCCGTACTCGACGGCGGGCTACGACGAGTTTGGGCCGGAGAACGGGTACACGAACACGAGCGTCCGCGCGACCGGGCCGTACAACGTCACCACCGAGCGGACGACCGGCGACGACCTGTACACGACCGAGCGGTTCGGTCAGGTCGAGGTGACAGAGGGTCAGGTCGTCGGCACCGACGGCTCGGCGGCGACCGTCGAACTCGAAGAGCGGGTCGTCGACTGTCCGAGCGGCGACCCCGCGTGTCCCGTCGACGACGGCGGGAGCGAGGGCGGTAATAGCACGAACACGACCGACACGGCGGGGTCGCTAATCGGAGTCGAACCGTCCGAGGCGACGGCGACGACCGCGACCGCACCGAACTGACGCGGGCGCACCGAACTGACGCGGGCGCCGACCCGCGGTCGACGCAGTCGCGCGATCCCACCCTTCTTTACCGCGGCTGCGCTTCGTGCGAGCAGATGGCCGAACTCCGCGAGTGGGCGACACTGTACCTGAAGGGCGTGGCGATGGGGAGCGCCGACGCCGTGCCGGGCGTCTCCGGCGGCACCATCGCGCTCATCGTCGGTGTCTACGAGCGGCTCGTGGCCGCGATCACGGCCGCGACCCCCTCGCGGCTCCGGCGGATACTCGCGGGAGTTCGCTCGGCGGACCGCGCGGACGCGCTGACCGCGGTCCGCGAGCTCGACGCCGGCTTCCTGCTCGCGCTGGGCGCGGGGATCGCCACCGCGGTCGTCGCGGTGTTGAGCGGCGTCGACTACCTGCTCGCGACCCGCCCGGTCGCGACCTACGGCTTCTTCTTCGGACTGATCGCCGCGAGCGCGGCCGTGCTCCTCGCGGACGTCGACCTCTCGACGCCGCGCCGGAAGGCGGCCGCGTTCGGCGGGTTCGCGGCCGCGTTCCTCGCGTCCGGCTACGCCTCCGCCGCGGTCGCGAGCTCGCTGCCCGTCGTCGCCGTCGCGGGCGCGGTGGCGGTCAGCGCGATGATCCTCCCCGGCATCTCCGGTTCGCTGCTGCTCATCGTCCTCGGCCAGTACGACTACATGGCGGGGACAGTGGGGCGGTTCGTCGACGGCGTCGTCGCGCTCGCGCTGGGCCGGGGCGCGGGCGGGGTCGTCGAGACCGCGCCGGTCGTCGCCGCGTTCTGCGCCGGCGGCGTCGTCGGACTGGTCACCATCGCGCACGCCGTCCGGTACGCGCTCTCCCGCGCCCGCGCCGCGACGATGGCGTTCCTCGTGAGCCTCGTCGTCGGCGCGCTCCGCGCGCCCCTCGTCGAGACGACGGGCACGCTGGTCGAGACCGGCGAGTCGTGGCGGGCGGCCGCGCCACGGTTCGCGCTCGCGGCGCTCGTCGGCGCCGGCGTCGTGCTGGCGTTGAATCGCTACTCCGCCGCTATCGAGTACTAACAGGCAGACTCAATCGCAACCACGCGAGGAAAGTGACGATGCGCTACCGGCCCGGCAGATCTGCGGGACCGGTGACGATATGCGGGTCGTCTCCTGCGGCTTCGCGCAGCTCCCGGCGGCGTTCTTCGACCCCTCGCATCTCCTCCGGGTGGTCGTGGTAGTACGCGAGCGCGTGGTAGACCTTCGAGACGGTGAGGTCGAAGCGGTCCGCGACCGTCTGCGCGTCAAGGCCGCGATCCTCCACCAGCGCGTGGATGTGGCGCACGGTGATTCGCCGGTCTCGAATGTGCGGCTCGTCGTGTATTCCGGACTCAGAACCCGAGACGACGGCGTTCATCTGCCTCGACATACCGACAGCTACCGGCGTAGTGGCCTTTATTCTTTGCTGGCGCGATCGGTCGCCGAGCGTATGTCGCGACTGAAATCGGGCGGTTCGGTGCTGTTGAGTTCCTATTGTTCGAGTGAACTGCCTCGGGGTCAAGCCCCGGGGCACTCGGCCCGCTCCGCCTGTAGATTTTCCCGTGGAGTTATGTTCTATGTGGCCATGACTCATAGTACAGGGGAATGCCGGCTCCGCAGCCGATCGAGTTGAACCGCGCTGTCCCGTGTGGTGATATTCGCGGTCCGTGACGAAGAGTGTCCCGACGGGTGGTTCTACGGGTCCCAGTACTACCACCCGGAGACGGGCGAGCTGCTCCGGTACGACGACGCGCACGATGACGACGATCTCGGCTGGCATCACCGACACGTTCGATTCGGTGAAGACACACAGATCGGGTTCCACGGACTCGCAGCACACGTGACTCGGTTTCTGAACGAAATCGCGACGATGGCGGACATGAAGACCACCCATGAGTGACCCCGACCACGACGGCTGGCCTGACAAGTACAGCGACCCTCGCGAGCGGCCGCATCCCGACGTGCTCCGCGTCACGGTCGAGTCGTTCGACGAGGCGTTCGAGGACACGCGGGACGCGGTCGACGCGGTCGCCGACGGAGAGCCCCGGCCTGCGGTAGTATCGTTCGCGACGGTCGGCGAGCTGCGGAAGATTCTCACCGACCGGCGGATCGGTCTCCTTCAGGCGCTGATGGATACCGACGGCGCCGCAGAGAGCATCAGCGCGCTCGCAGAGTCGCTCGACCGCGACTATAAGACTGTTCACGACGACGTCACCCTCTTAGCGAAGTACGGTATCGTGTTCCTCGTCGAGGATGACGGCCGTGCGAAGCAGCCGTACCTCCCATACGAGCGCATCCGCCTCGACGTCGAACTCACCGGGAGCGACACCGGCGAAGAACCCGCAACGGCCTGACCGACCGGGTCGGCCCATATGGCTCGCAACGCCTTTTCGGCTCCCGGGCGTACGGTCGCGTATGGTCCAGATGGAATCCGACTCGGCGCTCGACCGCGGCGACGCCGCGCCCGACTTCGAACTGCCCGGCGCGGACGGGGAGACGCACGCGCTCGACGACTTCACGACGGACGCGCTGCTCGTCGTCTTCACGTGTAACCACTGCCCGTACGCGAAAGCGAAGATCGGCCTCCTGAACGACCTCGCTGCCGAGTACGACGACCTCGCGGTCGTCGGGATCAACCCCAACGACGCGGACGAGTACCCCGCGGACTCCTTCGAGGCGATGCGCGAGGCGGTCGCGGACGGCACCGTCGCGTACGACGCGTACCTCCGCGACGAGGCCGGCGAGGTCGCGGCCGCTTACGACGCGGTCTGTACCCCCGACCCGTTCCTCTTCGGCCGCGAAGACGGCGAGTGGCGCCTGCGCTACCACGGGCGCCTCGACGACGCGCTCAACCCCGACGACGAGCCGACAGAGTTCTATATTCGCGACGCAGCCGACGCTGTGCTCGCGGGCGACGAGGTCGAGATTCCTGACCGACCCTCTCGGGGCTGCTCAATCAAGTGGCCGGACGCCTGATTCGCCGCTCGGTCGCCCGCCCGGGGCGCCGACACCGAATCGGCGTTCCCACAGAGACGGCTTAACAAGGGTCCGGACCGAACGGATGGTATGAGCATGAAAGGCGACGAGCCGGACCTCCACGAGATCGACCGCTACGACGGTGGCGTCGGCTGGATCGCGTATCCCGACGAGACGATGGAGCGCGCGAGCCACGCGTTCGCGGTCGGGAACGACGAGACGGGCGAAGACGAGGTGTGGGTGGTCGACCCGGTCGACGCGCCCGGCGTCGACGACCTGCTGGACGAACTCGGAACGGTCGCGGGCGTCGTGGTCGGGCTGGACCGCCACGTGCGCGACAGCGGGGAACTCGCCGCCCGCCACGACGCCCCGGTGTACGTCCCCGAGTGGATGACGGGAGTCGCGGAGGAGTTGGGACCCGACGTCGAGGTCGAGCGGTTCGGCTCGCGGCTCGCGGACACCGGCTTCGAGGCGGTCCGGATCCGGGACTCCTCGCTCCCGCCGTGGCAGGAGGTCGGGCTCTTCGACGGGGAGACGCTGATCGTCCCCGAATCGCTCGGTAACGCCTCCTACTTCCGCGGCGACCGCGAGCGCCTCGGCGTCCACCCGATGCTCCGGCTCACGCCGCCGACGGCGGCGCTCTCTGGACTCGACCCCGAGCGCGTCCTGGTCGGCCACGGCGTGGGCGTCCACGAGCGCGCGGCCGTCGCGCTTGAGGACGCCCTCTCCGACTCGCGCCGGAAGGCCCCCGGACTGTACGCGAAGACGCTCACGTCGGCGCTACCGTTCTGAGCGCGGGCAGGGGCCGGAGACGGCCGCCGAACCCGGCGGTCGAACCGTGCGTGACCTTTTGACCCCCCGGGCCCTATCGACGGTCGAATAGTGATACACGTCACCCGCGACCTGTTGACCGTGCTCCGTGAGCGCGCCGCCAGCGAGGACCCCGACGAGGTGAACGTCCGCCTCTCCGCGACGGCCGCCGGCGAGTTCGAGGCCGACCTCGGACTCGACCCGGAGACGCCGGTGGTGACCCACTTCACGCTCCCGTCCGTGGGTGGCTCGGTCAACTCCGTGTTCGGCGTCGACCTGGGGACGCCGGCCGGCGAGGGGGGCGCGCGGTTCCTCTCGCACCCGGACGGGTTCCTCGGCGTGTCGCGGACCGACGACCTCGCGGCCGTGGTGATCGTCGCCGTCCCGCCGTACGACGACGACTCCGTCGCCGCCTTCGATCGGTCCGGAGACGGTCTCGAACTCGCCGTCGTCGACGCGGCCCCGCCGACCGAGTCCGTCCCGGAGTGAGCCGATCCGGCCGCGAGCGAGTCCCCGGAGCGTCCCGAGGCGCGGAGAACAGGGGTTTCAAGCCGCCGGAGGGAATACACCGCGGCGATGGCAGCACGGCCACCGGGCGGCGGCGATACGAAGGAGCCGGAGGCGATCGAGTTCGGCATCGCGGCGCTCGACGCGCGGCTCGACGAGGCGGAGGTGTCGTTTCCCGCGACGGCCGCGGAGCTACGCGACGCGCTCGGAGACGAGGAGGTCCCGTACGACGCACAGGGGCGCTCTCTCGCGCTCTCGGACGCGCTCGACCGCGTCTCCAAGCGGGAGTTCGAAAACGAGACCGCGCTGCTGGACGCGCTCTACCCGGTGTTCGACGAGGCGCGCCGCGAGGAGCGGGGCGTGATCGCCAGCCTCCGCGACGCGTTACCGTTCTGATCGGGACCGTCGGTGACGGCGAGAACGCGCGGCAGCGAGTCCGGTCCGCCCCCTCAGCGACTCTCCGTGCGGGCCTCTATTTCGCCCGACTCTTCTTCCGACTCCCCGGCGTCGTAGCGCTCGATGACGTCGTTGACTAAGACGACGTCTCCGACGGCGCGAACCCAGCGGTACGGGACGATGACGCCGGTGGAGCCGCCGACCTGTCCGGCGAACAGCTCGTGGTTGAGTTCGGCCAGCGCGAGGCCGGTGACTGTGCGGGCGTCCAGATCCAGCTGGATGTCCTCGACTTCGCCGACGAAGACGCCGTTGCTGGAGTACACCTCGCGGCCGACGAGCGACGTGATCTCTTCGGGGGCTGCGTTCATACTCGATACGGTCACGAGCGCGCGTAATAAGCGTTCGTTGTCGAACGACGCGCGTCGGACAACCTCCGCTCCCGCGGGTCGGCCGCCATCTCGCTCCCGCGGGTCGATCGCTCCAGCTCCGCCGCCTCACTCCCGCGGCGCCACGACTTCGATCGGGTGTCGCGGGGACGAGTCCAGCAGCGCGTCGAGCTGTTCGGTACAGGACGTGCCCGGCGCGACGACGGTGCGGTCGGTGTCCCCGAACTGCTCGCGGAGCGGCTCCCCGACGTCCATGCTCAGCTCGTAGTAGTCGCTCTTGTAGCCGAACGAGCCGGCCATCCCGCAACACTCCGTGTCGGAGACGCGCACGTCGTAGCCGAGCCGCTCGAAGGTCGCGGTCGCGTACTCGCTCACTTCGACCGTGCGGGCCTGACAGTGCGGGTGGTACGCGATCCGCTTCCCGGCGGCCACCGGGCCGGTGCCCTCGCTCGGCGCGCGCAGCGCCGCCGGGTCGCCGCCGTTCTCCAGCAGGCCGAAGACGTACTCCATCACGTCGTAGCTCGCGTCCGCGAGCCGCTCGTACGACTCGCGCGGGAGGAACCGCTCGTACTCGCGGCGGAACGTCGCGAGGTCGCTCGGCTCGATCACCACCACGTCGCGCCCGGCGTCGACGTGGCTCGCCAGCCCGGCGTACACGTCCTCGGCGGCCGACTCGGCGGTCGCGATCATCCCCTGCGAGAGCGGCGGGCGACCGCTCCCGGGGAGGTCCGGAACCGCGACGCGGACGCCGAGCGCCTCCAGCGCCCGGACGGTCGCCTTCCCGCGCTCGACGTCGACGTAGTTCGTCGCGGTGTCGGGGTAGACGACCGCCTCGCGGGTCGTCTCGTCGGCCGGGACCGCCGGGCCGCCGCGGGCCTCGAACCACTCGACGAGCGACTCGCGCGCGAACTCGGGGAGGTCGCGGCGGCGGTCGATCCCGGCGACCCGCTCCGCGAGCGCGCGCAGCGGGCCGGCGTTCGCGAGCCGGTTCGCGACCGGTGCGGTCCTGTGCCCCCACTCCGCGAGCGTCGCGTAGTTGCCGACCAGTCGGGTGGCCAGATCGAGGCCGCCCGGCTCCTCGTCGGGGACCAGCTCCTCGAACGCCCAGTCGAGCTGGCTCGGGTCGGCCTCGCCGCGGTTGATCCGGTCGCGGACCGCGGTGTTGATCCACGGGATATCGATGCCGACCGGACACGCCGGGACGCACCGCGAGCAGCCGGTACAGAGGTCGTTGAACTCGGCGGCGGTGTCGAGCCCCTCGATTCCCGCCTCCCAGCCCGTGGCGATGCCGCCGGAGTACGTCTCGCCGCCGAACGCGTGGCCGCCGACGCTCTGGAAGTTCCCGCAGGCGTTCGAGCAGGCCGAACACCGGATACAGTACAGCGTCTCCTTCAGCTCCTCGTCGTCGCGCATCGCCATGCGCCCGTTGTCGATTAAGACGAGGTGGAACTCGCGGTCGGACTCCGAGCCGTCGGCCAGCGGCGCCCCGTCGTCCGCGAAGTCGGGCACGGGCGAGTTCACGGGCGGCGTGAGCGTCGAGATGTAGGAGGTCACGTCCTGCCCCGTCCCCGACCGCCCGATCAGCTCGACGAAGGGGGAAAAGTCCTCGACGGTCGGGACGAGCTTCTCGACGCCCGCGACCGCGACGTGGGTGTCGGTCGCGGTCACCGTCTTCCGGGCGTTGCCCTCGCTGGTGACCAGAAGCATCGTTCCGGAGTCGGCCGCGACGAAGTTCGCACCGGTCATCCCGAGGTCGGCGTCCTCCACGAGGTCGCCCAGCCGCTCGCGGGCGAACATCGTGAGCTCCTCGGCGGTCTCGGGCGGGTCGTCGAGGTCGAACCGCTCCGCGAACAGCTCCGAAATCCCCTCACGGGACTTGTGGATCGCCGGGGCGACGATGTGCGACGGCTCCTCGTCGGCCAGCTGGAGCACCCACTCCCCGAGGTCGGTCTCGACGACCTCCACGCCGTCGCCCGCGAGCGCGTCGTTCACCTCGATCTCCTCGGAGGTCATCGACTTCGATTTCACCGCGCGCTCCGCGCCGCGCTCGGCCGCGACCTCGCGGATGTACCGGTTCGCGTCGGCCGCGTCGTCCGCGAGGTAGACGGTCCCGCCGTTCGCCTCGACCGTCTCTCTCACCTCGTCAATGAGCTCCGGGAGCCGCTCGATCGCGTCCTCCTTGATGGAGCGCGCCTCGTCTTTCAGCGCCTCGTAGCCGTCGAGGCGACCGGTCGACTCGTAGCGCCCCTCGTTGAACCCGCGGGTGTTGGCCGCGACCGCGTCGCCCTCGGTCGCCAGCAGCCCGCGGATGCGCTCGGCCTTCGTCTCGCGGTCGAGGGCGTCCGCCTCCGCGGCGCCGGCGCGGTCGGCGGGACCGCCGGGGTCGGCGTCGCTGCTCATCGGTCTACCTCCGCCTCGTCGTCGAAATCGTCCCGCAACAGCACCACGTGGACCTCCTTCGGCCCGTGCGCGCCGTGGACGAGGCCGCCCATGTCCGCGGTGGCGCTCGGCCCGGTCGCGAACACCACGTCGACCGACTCGTCGCGCGCCCGCGGGCCGAGCCACTCGAAGGCGTCGGGCATGTCCGGGACGAGGTCGCGCTCGCGGAGGACGACGACGTGGCGGTCGACGAAGAGGCTCACCGGCTCCGTCCCGGCCGGGTCGGCCTCCAGCGCGACGCTGCCGTACTCGGCCACGCCGAGCGACGCCGCCGTGACGCCGGTGTGGGCCGCCCGGAGGGCGGCGGTCGTCGGGTCCGTCTCCACTCGGTCCGGCAGCGCCGCGGGCGAGTCGACGAACCCGTCCGGTCCCGAGCGCGCGAGGGGAACCCCGACCGCCGGCTCGCCGGCGGCCGCGTCGATCATGGCCGCGCACTCCGCCGGCGGCCCCGCGGAGACCGCGACGCCGAGGTCGTCGAGCCGACCGGTGAACGCCGACGTGTCTGCGAGTGTCATGAACGATTGTTCGCCGGACGGCATATGGGTGTTGCGGCCGTTCTCGGGGCGCAGAACCGTCGCCCGAGGGGGCCGTCGGCGGCGCGTCTCGAACCACCGAGTTCCCGCGAGGCGCGGACGGCAGGAGCTTTTTCATCGCTCGACCGTGAGTAGTTCTCATGGCGACTAACACCCCGGACCCGGAGCCGACGGACGGCGGGGACTTCGACTACACTGGCGGCGCGGTGGAACGGCCGGACCTCGTCGACGCGCTCGACCGCCGCGTCGACGGCGACGTGCGGTTCGACGACTACTCGAGGCGGCTGTACGCGACCGACGCCTCGGCGTACGAGGTCACCCCGATCGGGGTCGTGATCCCGGAGTCGACCGCGGACGTCGCGGCCGTCCACGAGTACTGCTTCGAGGAGGAGATTCCGGTCCTCCCCCGCGGCGGCGGCACCTCGCTCGCGGGACAGACCGTCAACGAGGCGGTCGTCCTCGACCTGACCGGCGAGATGGACGGGGTCCGTTCGACCGATCCCGACGCCCGGACCGCCCGCGTTCAGGCCGGCGCGTACGTCGGCGACCTCAACGCCGCGGTCGAGGACGCCGGCCTGAAGTTCGCCCCCGACCCGGCGTGGCGCGACAAGTCCGCCGTCGGCGGCGCGATCGGGAACAACTCCACCGGCTCGCACTCGCTGAAGTACGGCAAGACCGACCACTACGTCGAGGAGCTGGAGGTCGTCCTCGCGGACGGGACCGTGACGACGTTCGGCGAGGTCGCGGTCGCGGACCTGCGGGAGTCGGCGGACCCCGAAGCCGACGACCTGCTGCCCCGAATCTACGCCGAGGTCGTCCGGGTCCTCGACGAGGAGGCAGACGAGATCGACGATCGCTTCCCGGAGCTGAAGCGGAACGTCTCGGGCTACAACCTCGACCGCCTGCTCGCGGAGCACCGCGGCGAGTACGGCGAGGAGGGCGTCGTCAACCTCGGCCGCCTGATGGCCGGCAGCGAGGGGACCCTCGCGACCGTCACGGAAGCGACCGTCTCGCTCGTCGAGATCCCCGAGACGAAGGCGGTCGCGCTGCTCACCTACGACGACCTCCTCGACGCGATGGAGGACGTGGCGGCGTGTCTGGAACACGACCCCGCCGCCGTCGAGGTGATGGACGACGTCCTGCTCGGGCTGGCGGCCGACACGCCGGAGTTCGAGGACGTGGTCGGCATGTTACCCGACGGCACCGACTCCGTGCTGCTCGTCGAGTTCTACGCCGAGAGCGACGCCGAAGGGAAACGGAAGGTCGCGGACCTGATCGCGGACCGGGTGGGCGCCGCCGCCAACGGCGGGGCCGCCGACGGGGACGGCGCGGCCGTCGACACCGCGGCCGACCCGAGCGACGGCGCCGCGGAGACGACGAGCCATCCCCGGCGGGCGGCTCACGCGATGGAGGCGCACGACCCCGCGAAGCGCGACCGGTTCTGGAAGATGCGCAAGGCGGGCCTCCCGATCCTGCTCTCGCGCACCACCGACGAGAAGCACATCTCCTTCATCGAGGACTGCGCCATCCCGCCGGAACACCTCCCCGAGTACACCCGCGAGTTCCAGCAGATCCTCGAGGACAACGACACGTTCGCCACCTTCTACGCGCACGCCGGGCCGGGCGTGTTACACATCCGCCCGCTGATCAACACGAAGCAGGTCGACGACGTCGACGCGATGGTCGACATCGCGGACCGCGTCACCGACGCGGTGGTCCGGCTCGGCGGGTCGGTGTCCGGGGAACACGGCGACGGCCGCGCGCGCACCCAGTGGAACCGGAAGCTGTACGGCGACGACCTCTGGGAGGCGTTCCGCGACCTCAAGACCGCGTTCGACCCCGACTGGCTGCTCAACCCCGGGAACGTCTGCGGCGACTCCGACATGAGCGAGAACCTGCGGTTCGACGCCGACTACGAGTACGACGCCGGCTTCGACCCCGCGATGGAGTGGGCGGTCGACAACGGGATGCAGGGGATGGTCGAACTCTGCCACGGCTGCGGCGGGTGTCGCGGCCCGCAGGAGACGACCGGCGGCGTGATGTGTCCGACCTACCGCGCCTCCGACGAGGAGATCCAGTCGACCCGCGGCCGGGCGAACGCCCTCCGCGGGGCCATCTCCGGCGAGCTCCCCGACGACCCGACCGACGACGAGTTCGTCACCGAGGTGATGGACCTCTGTGTCGGCTGTAAGGGCTGTAAGGTGGACTGCCCGAGCGGCGTCGACATGGCGAAGCTGAAGGCCGAAGTGGAGCACGCCCACCACGAGGAACACGGGGTCGACCTGCGCACGCGGCTGCTCGGTCACTTCGAGTCGCTGGCGCCGCTCGCCTCGAAGTTCGCGCCGCTGTCGAACCTCCCGAACAAGATTCCGGGGAGCGGCCTCCTCGCGGAGAAGGCGCTCGGGATCGCGAGGGAGCGGGACCTCCCCACCTTCCGCTCGGAGACGCTCGTCGACTGGTTCGAGGCGCGCGGCGGCGCGGGCGTCCCGCGCGAGGAGGCCGCCCGCGACGTGCTCTTATTCCCCGACGTGTACACCACCTACACGAACCCCGGCGCGGGCAAGGCCGCGGTGCGCGTGCTGGAGGCGGCGAACTGCCACGTCGAGATTCCGGACGTCGACGGCAGCGGGCGCCCGCCCCACTCGAAGGGGATGCTCGACGTCTCCCGCGCCACGGCGAGAGACGCCGTCGAGACGCTCGCGCCCGACGTGCGCGACGGGTGGGACGTGGTCGTCGTCGAACCCTCCGACGCCGTCATGCTCCAGTCCGACTACCACGACCTGCTCGACGGCGGCGCGAGCGACGTGCCCGACGCCGACGTGGCGGCCGTCTCCGAGAGCGCCTACGGCGTCATGGAGTACGTCGACGTCCGCCGCCTCGACGAGGACCTCTCGCTCGACGCGCCGACCGAGTCGCTCACCTACCACGGCCACTGTCACCAGAAGGCGACGAAGAAGGACCACCACGCCGTCGGCGTGCTGCGGCGCGCCGGGTACGGCGTCGACCCGCTCGACTCCTCCTGTTGCGGGATGGCCGGCTCGTTCGGCTACGAGGCCGAGCACTACTCGATGAGCAAGGCGATCGGCGAGACCCTGTTCGAGCAGGTGGACGCCAGCGCCGGCGACGCCCTCGTCGCGCCCGGCACCTCCTGCCGGACGCAGTTGGAGGAGGGCCCGGGCGAGGTGCCGGAGCCGGCGCACCCGATCGAGAAGCTGGCGGCGGCGCTGGCGTAGGCGGTCAATTCGAGCGCGGGACTCTCTCACGTGAACCGGACGAGGAGCAGTTCTCAAAAACAGAGAGGCACAAGCCTTCGGTCAACACAGGTCCGGTAAACAGTTGGTGACATCCTCCCCGTTGTAAACGACGGGGCTTCCCGTCCCGCAGGTGGGATATTTGCTGGTCTACGACACGACCTGTTCTCTCGTGTGAAACGTCCCGCTCTCGCGGTCGAACAAGTGTGTCGATGGCTGTGCCACACAGCCGTTACTCCTATCCTCGCCGTGAGGACTCGGAGTTATCTTCTGACGCATATTCTCTGCCCCGTTACAGTCTGCGTTGGCTACCAACTCACACGACGAGCAGACGTACAAGCCACGTTCGACACGGTTCGATTTCGTGTCGTCTCCGCATCGGGAACACGTTTTCGAGGTGTTCCATTCGTTCTCTTTCAGCACCTCCACACCCCGCATCTCGCCTTTGTATTCGAGGTACTGGTAGATGCGGTCGAACGCCCACGAGTGGAGCTTCTTATTCCCCGTTTTACCCCAGTCTGACTCTCGGACGTCTTCAGGCCAACTCACCGCGAGCGTGCCAACACCGCGTTCCACACACTCCGTGACGATGGCGTCCGTTAGCGTGTGGTAGAAGTGTGTCTCACGTTCGGAGAGCTTCCGACGTGCCCACTTCGACTGCTCTGACAGGCCGTTCTCTCCCTCGGTGTCGTACTCAGCTCTGGTGAAGTAGTGTTTGTCTTCTTTGAGCAAGTTGCCGGGGTACAGGACGTATTCGTCCGGGAACGCGACCGTGGCGATGTTTGTGATGCCGAGGTCGATCCCTGCCACGCCGTCGCCAGCCGAATCCGCTGTTTCGAGCTCGACCTTACAGACGAAGTGAACTTCCCATTCGTCACCGTTCCAGACGGTACGAACGTTCTGTACGCGGTTGACTTCCGAGAGATCAACGTCCGGGCGAGTCTGGTACTCGCAAAGCAGGAAGTCTGAGAAGTGTTCTTTCAGATTCGAGCCTTTTGAGAGTCGGACGCGGTTGTTCTCAGGGTCGTGTTTGAACCCGTCTTCTTTGAATGTGACCGTGGAACGTGGTCGAGTATCTCCGCGCTTGCGGTAGCCGGGCGGGTTCGCCTTCTCATCTTTGTGTCGCAGATCGAACCACGACTGGAAAGCGTCAGAAAGTTCTTCGATGACTTTCTGACTGGATTGTGCGTTCAAATCTTTCCAGCAGGACTGGGTCTTCATATACGATTTCAGCACACTACCGTTCGGGATCTCGCCGGTTGCGTCCCAGATACGGTCGGCTGTCCATCGTGCGACGTTCCAAATCTTCGAGGCAGAATCACCGAGCGAATCAAGGCCATCGCAAACCTGTCGGTGGTTCCGAATGGAACCAACGTAGGTACGAGTGGCCTGAATCGCCATACATAGTCTATGTAGAGAATCCTACTTAATGGTGTGGATGAGCGTGGAATATCCGGTCTGCCATCGGCGGTGGATTGGGTAGGAGTTGTCGGATTCACTCCCGGCGTAAACGCCGGGATTCTCTCCTCGACGAAAGATAGCGGGAGTGGGTGTCGCAGATCGGCGGCCGCGATGTGGTAGTTAAATAACCGTGAGCGACGGCGACGAGTGCTTATAAATGGCAGGCGGTGGCGCGCCCCGGTGAGCGGCCCGAAGGGCCGCGAACCGCCGGTGCGAGGGAGTCGCTGGCGGCGACCGCCGCCAGCGACGAGGTTGGGGAGGCGTGAGGTGCTGTGCGGAGCGGTGCGGGGCGGGAATCAAAGGGGCAGTCACCGGCGGCGAGGCCGCCGGCTGTCACCGGGCGAAGCCCGGTTGCCAGAGGGACGGAGTCCCTCGCTGCCCGTGGCGCGTAGCGCCACGCTGTCGCGAGGGCGAAGCTCGCCGCAGTAAGCACCGCAGCGAGGGAGCGACTGCGACCGAGCGAGGCGCGCAACAAGGTGCGCGAGCCGTCGCAACTGGGGCTTTGAAGCCGTTCACCGCTACAGCGTCGATCAGTTATACATACCCGCCAGCAACACCGCGACCCGGTTTATAAGCAACCACGCCATCACGCTGAGCGACGTACGACACATACTCCCGCTGTCGATCAAGTTAGTCGCCACCCTCAACCCGGTCTTGCTCGCGCTCCCGCCGCCGCGCCAACACCCGTTTGAACCCCTTCCCGGGACCGCCCTCGATCGGCCACCCCTTCGTGCGCCACTGCGGCGGCTCCGGCGAGAACTCCGCGCAGGAGCCGGAACACTCCCGCGCGGTCGGGACCTTCCCCTTCGCCGCGCAGTACGGGACGAGCCCGCGGCCCTCGCGCCGGAGTTCGAAGTGCCGGCAGTCGGGCCGCATCGTGTCGTGGTACGAGCGCCACCCCTTCCCGTAGGCGCGCTCGGCGATTTCGAGCCGGAGCGTCTCGGTCTCGGGGTCGCGACGCGCGTCCGCATCGCCCGCGGCGCCCGGCGACAGATCGCTCGGGTGCCACGCCACGTCGGCCGCGTTGGCGTCGACCCCGCCCTCGAAGTCGGTCGCGAGGATGCCGGCCTCGACGGGCATCTCGCGGAGCAGGGCCGGCTCGACGCGCTCGCCGGTCGTCTCGGTCGCCAGCCACGCCTCGTCGGCGAGCGCGGTCCCGATGTCGTGTTCGAGTTGGGAAGCGAGCCGGTCGGCCGCGGAGCGGTCCAGGTCCGGCTTGTTCTCGACCGCGACGATCCGCTCGACCCAGTCCGGATAGGGTCGCACCCGGCGGATCTCGATCCGGTTGCCGTCGCGGCGCTTCTCGATCAGGTCTCGGCCCGCGGCGCGGTGGACCGCCTGCCGGACGTAGCGCCACGGGTAGCCGGGGTCGGGCAGCGCGTCGCGGTACCACGCCCACTCGGCGGGCGCGCCCCGGACGACGTGGAGGAGGTCGGAGCCGATGGTCCGGTCACCGAACGCGCGCCGGCGTCCGAACGCCTCGGGGTCGACCTCGATCACGACCGTGTCCCAGCGGCGCTCCTTCGTGCCCAGTTGCCGGGAGACGATCGCCGGTCGGGGGCCCTCGCTCGGGTGCCAGACCAGCTCGGCGTACCGGCAGACGAGAAGCTCGTAGCCGAACTCGGCGTCGGGCGTCACTACTCGCTCCGTCGAGCGGGGCAGACAAAAGGGGCCCGCTCGGGAGCCGAGCTAGACGTACTTCCCGCTCTCCTCGTCTTTCCGCTCGTTGAGGTACTCGTGGGCCTCCTCTAAGATGTCGCGGGGGCCGTCCTGCGTGATCGTGTTGAGGGCCTGGTCGTAGTCGCGCCACTGGAGGTCGCGGTGTTCCTTCGAGAGTTCGGCGCTCGCCTCGAACGAGCGGGCGATGAACAGGTGGACCGTCTTGTGGATGGTCTTGCCGTTCGCCTCGAACACGTAGTCGTACTCCTCGCGGAACCCGTCGATCAGCCGGAAATCCTCGATTCCGGCCTCCTCGCCGACTTCCCGTATCGCCGTCTGCTGGAGCTCCTCGTCCCCCTCGACCCCGCCCTTGGGGAACTCCCAGTCCCCCGGTCGGCTCTTCAGGAGCAGGTACTCCCGTTCGCCGCGGGTATCGCGGAAGAGGATGGCTCCGGCGCTGGTCGCTTCGACCGTCATTGGCCGCAGGTAAGCGATCACCCCTAAAGAGCGTGTCGGACTCCCGAACAGACCCGGGCGACTCGACGGCGTCGACCGGTCTGCGGACGAGATTCGCGGGCCGATCGACGCCGTCGACCGCGGGTAGATGCGTTTTTACCGCTCGGGCGGTCATTGGCGGACGACCCCCAGCCATGACCTTCGTCACGAAACTCGACTTCGCGTCCGGCGACCGCGACGTGCTCGTCGAGACCGTCCAGGAACTCAAGGAGACGCTCGAACGCAAGGGCGCCGAGTGTAAGGGGCCGCACGCGACCCCCTCCGAGCGCGCCACCGTCCCGCTGTACAAGAACCTCTCGCCCGGCGACGAGTTCTCGCCGTGGCGCTACGACGTGTACCGGCGTTCGATGGAGATCCACGGCGCCGACGACATCGCGCGCGACGTCGTCGGCCGCGACTTCCCCGACTCGATCCACGTCGAAGTCGAGGTCGACCAGAAGAAGCCGCTCGGTCACCGACGGGACTGAGCGACCGTCGCCGCCCCGAACCGGCGTTCAGCGCGGTCACGGCTGCGGTTTTCGCTCCTACGGACGCTGGGCCCTGTGAGCCCCCCGCTCGTCACCCGAGCGTTCGCAGATTTTCCGTCTCGACGCGGTCGGGAATTCGGTCGAGCGCCCGATCGCACCACGCGTCGTGGCCGAGCGTCAGCGTCGTTTCGGGGTTGGCCGTCGCCAGCGCGACGACCCCCTCCGCGGCCGCGACCTGCGCCGCGTCGTCGGTCCGCTCGGGAACCTCCGCGGTGAGCGGGTACGTCTCCGAGAGCGCGGGCGGGTACGGGCCGAACGGGGGTTTCACGCGCCACACCGCGTCGTACTCGTGGTCCGAGGGGGCCTTCGACTCGGTGAGCAGGAGCTTCTCGGGCGCCGCCAGCCGGGCGAGGCGACTCTGGTGGCGCTCCACCTCCGGGCGGCGGGCCGCCTCGTGAGAAGCGTAGAAGAACGCGTCCTTCGAGCCGGGGTCGGTGCGCTCTAACTCGTCGGCGTGGTCTAAGAGCGCGCGGTAGCCGTCGAGCATCGCCGGGTGGCCGCGGGCGCGGCGGTCGACGAGTTCGAGCAGGTTCCCGGAGCGGATTGCCTCCTTCACGCGGCGCAGTTCCTCGAAGGTGACGTGGAGGTTGTGCTCGGCCAGCAGCCGCTCCGCCTCGCCGTCGTCGAGGCCGCGGAGGTCGGCGGGCGAGTGGTCCGCACACACCGGACACGAGCAGGGGAAGTAGTCGAGGGCTTCGAGGTGTTCCGTGCCCGAGACGGTGAGATACCGCCCGTCGCGCGCCATCAGCGCGTAGGCGGCCGAGTCGAAGAGATCGCAGCCGGCCGCAACCGCGAGCGCCAGCATCATCGGGTGGCCGGCGCCAAACAGGTGGACCGGCGCGCCGGGGCCGAGGCCGCGCTTCGCCGCGCGCACCGCCTCGACCGTCTCGGCGTAGCGGTAGGAGTTGAGCAGCGGGACCATCGCGCCGACCGGGAACACGTCGAGGCCGGTCCCCGCCGCGTGCCGCCCCGCCTCCTCGCGCAGGTCGGCGTACGTCGACCCCTGTACCGGCGCGTTGACGAGCATCTCGCCGGTGTCGGCGGCCTCGGCGTCCGCGAGCGCCCGCTTCGTCGCCGCCAGTTCGCGCTCGGCGCGCTCGCGGTCGGCGTCGGGCGGCGTGGGCACGTCAACGGGGGTCGCCACGTCGCTGCCGATCTGCCGCTGGAACTCGATGATCTCTTCGGTCGTCACGTCGATGTCGCCGTACTCGGCCAGCTGGAAGGAGCCGGAGTCGGTCATGATCGCGCCGTCGAACCCAAAAAGTCGTGGAGCCCCTCCTCGACCGCGCGGTCGCGGATCCGGTCGGTGCTGCGGATGATGTAGGAGTTCGTGATCAGCATCTCCGCGCCGAACTCCGATTCGAGCCGCTCCGGCTCGATCGTGAGCACGTTGGGGTTGACCACGGGCAGGAGCGCCGGCGTCTCGACCGTGACGTCGGCGCGGGGGACCTCCAGCCGGCCGATCCGCCCGGCTGCGTCGTGGTCCCGGATCTCGAAGTGATCGCGCATACCCCGACTGCGCGGACGCGAGCGGTAAGGGTTGCGTTCGGCGGCGACGCGGGTCTCGGTCGCCCCGGGCGCGAGGGGCCGGCTACAGCCCGGTCGGGTGCGACACGTATGTGGTCTCGACGCCCCAGTCGTCGGTCAGCGACTCCAGCGCGCGGACGCCGAACGTCTCGGTGGCGTAGTGGCCGGCGAGGAACACGGTGAGTCCGGCCCTCGGGCCTCGTGGTAGACCTTCCCTTTCCCCTCGCCCGTGATCAGCGCGTCCGCGTCGGCCGCGACCGCCTCGTCGAGCCAGTCGACGCCGGACCCGGTGACGACCGCGATCCGCTCGATCTCGTCGGGACCGAAGTCGAGCACCCGCGTGGGCGCGGTCTCGTCCGCGGGCTGCCCCTCGAACCCGTCGAGCGTCTCGCGGATCTCCCGTGCCGACTGCGGCGACGCCGTCTCCCCCATCGTCCCGATCGTCACCGGCCCCATCTCCCCGAACGGCTTCCGGTCCGAGAGGCCGACCGCGTCCGCGACGCCGGCGGCGTTGCCTCGCTCCCGATGCCCGTCGAGCGGGAGGTGGGAGACGTATAAGGCGAGGTCGTTCTCGATCAGGGCCGCGATCCGGTCGTGCGCGCGCCCCGTGACGCGCTCGATGCCGCCCCACGAGATCCCGTGGTGGACGACGAGGACGTCGGCGCCCGCGTCCGCGGCGGCTTCGATGGTCGCCTGTGCGGCGTCGACCGCGAACGCGACGCGCTCCACGTCGGCGTCGTCCGGCCCCACCTGTAATCCGTTCGCGCTCGCGTCGACGTCGGCGTACGCGGCCGTGTCGAGTTCGTCGTCGAGTCGGTCGACGTACTCGGAGAGCTTCATACCGGACCGTGGACCGGCCGGGGAATAAAGCGCGGCGGTCCGTCGAGATCGGATCCGACCGTAGTCGCCGCCAATCCACGGCCCTCGCAGCCAACGATTTATAAATGAACGCGGCGGTGGCGCGTGCCGGTGAGCGCCGCACCGCGGCGCGAACCGCACGCGCGAGGGAGTCAGTCGCCGGAGCGAAGCGACGGCGACTGACGAGGCTGGGAGGTGTGAGGCTGTGGTCGGGACGGGACTCGAAGGGGCAGCCGGGAGGCCGGCGCACGCTCGCTGCGCTCCTCGTCACTCGCTTCGCTCGTTCCTGCGGTCCTTGCGTCGCCTGCGCCGGCCTCCCGGCTGGGGCTTTGGAGGAGTTCTTCACCGATCAGTAAGCAACCGTTTATAAACGAGCGGCCGGGGACTCAAGAGAGTTCCTCACCGACTCGTCGTCAACCACTTATAAACGACACTTTTAATCGTCGAGTTCTTCAGCCACGGAGTCCGGGGCCGCGTCGGGACCGCCGGCCGCGGCGTCAGTCATGTCCGTCTCCTCCACCTGCGACGTGAAATCGGGGTCGAACAGGCGGAGCGCGGTCCGGATCGTCTCCCAGTCGTCCTCGCCGGCGGCGTCCCGGAGCGAGCGCGTCGGGGCCGCGAGCAGCTGGCCGACCAGCGCGTCCGCCAGGTCCTCGACCGTCTCGCGCTGCTCGTCGGTCAGGCCGCCCTGCGCCTCCAGCTTCGACATCGCGCGGTCGAGCTCGCGCGCCTTCACCTGATCGGCGCCCGCGTACATCGACGAGATGGCGTCGTCCGCGCGCTTGCGCTTGTACGCCTCGAGGATGCGGTCCAGCTCGTCGTCGATGATCGCCTCAACGTCGCGGGCCTCCTGCGCGCGGCTCTCGCGGGTCCGGCGGGTGACGTCTTCGAGGTCGTCGATGTCGTAGACGGTGACGCCCTCGCGGGCGCCGGCCGCGGGGTCGACGTCGCGCGGCTGCGCGATGTCGATACAGACGAGCCGACCGGCCCCGTCGACGTACGACGGGTGGACGATCAGGTCCGGGCTGCCCGTCGCGGTGACGACGAGGTCGGCGTCGGGGATGATCGCCGGGAGGTCAGCGAGCGACACCGCCTCCGCGGGGGTGTCGACCTCCTCCGCGACGAACTCCGCGTTCGGGACGGTGCGGTTCGCGACGGTTATCTCGGAGACCGCGGTGTCGTCGAGCGTGCGCGCCGCGAGCGTGCCCATCTCGCCGGCGCCGACAACGACGGCCGACCCGTCGGTGAGGTCTATCTCGCTCGCCGCCAGCCGGACCGCCGCGGAGCCGAGCGAGACGACGCCCTCGTTGATCTCGGTCTCCGTCCGCGCGCGTTCTCCGACGTGGAGCGCCTTCGTCACGGCGTCCTTGAGGACGGGACCGATCCCGCCGGCGGACTTCGACTCCTCGTAGGCCTCGCGCAACTGGCCGATGATCTGGTCTTCCCCGAGCACGAGCGACTCCAGCCCGGAGGCGACTCTCATGAGGTGCTCCAAGCTCTCCTCGTGGTCGAGGCGACGGACCGCGCCGCCGCGCACCTCCGGCGCGAACGTCGACAGCGCCGTCGCGCCGTCGACCGTGCGGTCGGTGACGACGTACGCCTCCGAGCGGTTACACGTCTGCACCGCGAACGCCTCTTCGACCCCTTCGCGAGCGAGCAGGTCGGAGACGGTCGCGCGGACGCCGTCGCCGCCGGCGGCCTCGATCTCGTCGACGGTCGCGTCGCCGTGAGCGACGCTCGCGCCGGCGATCGCACCCGTCTCTCTCATCGATTGAGTACCTCCTCGATCACGGTGTCGGCCTCTTGCCGTCCGTTGGATCTCCCCTTTTGTAAACCCTTCCAAACCCCCCGCGATCTGACGACGCGCCGGACCGCCTCTCGGCGCTTCTCTGGGGCGATACCCGCCGATTTCAGCTCCTCGCGGATCTCCCCCGAGAGCGCCGCCATCTCGCCGGCCCCCTCGATCTCGCCTTCGATCCGCTCCCGGAGCGCCTTCGCGAGCGCGGGGCTGGTCCCCCCCGTCGAGAGCGCCACGGTCACGGGGTCGTCCTCGACGGTCGCCGGCACCACGACGCTCCCGGGGTCGCGGCCGCCCGAGACGTCCGTCCGGTTGACCAGGATCCCCCGGTCGAGCGCGGCCGACTCGACCGCGGCGTTGACCGCCGCGTCGTCCGTCGCGGCGACCGCGAGCGCCGGGTCGAACCGCTCGATCCACTCCGAGACCGCGTCGGCGTCCGGCGCGGCGCGGACCAGTTCGATCGGTCCGTCGGACTCGCTCGTACCGTCGTCAGCCGGGCGCAACCGTTCGTCGAACTCGGGGCTGACGACGACGACGCGCACGGCCTCGTCGAGCCCGCGCGCCTTCCGCGAGCCGACGGCGCCGCCGCCGAAGACGACCACCGTCTCGCCCGAGAGGTCGTGGTACAGCGGCGTCACGGCGCACCCCCGGGCGACTCGGTTCGGCTGGTCACGCCGTGTTGCTGTCCGCCCGGTCCGCGATGCGGATACCGGTCTTCTTCAGGATGCGCGTCGAGAACAGGGTGTCCCAGTCGTCGGCGCCGACGTCCCAGTGCTCGTCCATCAGCTCCCGCACCTCCGCGATCCGGCGCTCGCTCTCCGCCTCCGTGCGGCCGTGCGTCATCGCGAAGAAGTTGTACTCCCAGACGCCCGCGTGTCGCGGGCGCTCGTAGCAGTGGGTGACGAAGTCCAGCCCCGCCACCGCGGGACCCACCTCGTCGAGCGCGTCCTCGGGGACGTCCCAGACCGTCATCCCGTTCTCCGTGTAGCCGAGCGCGTAGTGGTTCGGGATGACGCCGACGCGGCGCACCTTCCCCTCCCGCTCGAACCGCTTCACCGTCTCGATAACCCAGTCGACGTCGGCGCCGATCGCGGCCGCCACGTCCGCGTACGGCGTCTCCGTCACCGGCAGCCCGCCCTGAATTTCGACCACGAGGTCGCGCTCGTCGGGCGTGAGCGTCCCGCGGTCGCTCGGCGTCACCTCGGGACCGAGGTCCGAGAGGTCCACGTCTCCCTCGGGGACCGGCCCGTCGACGAGGAACTTCGCGCCGACGTGGAACTCGCGGAGCTTCGGGAGGTTGTACGTCTCTTGCCCGGTCGTGGCCTCGATCTCTTCGAGCACCTCCTCGACGCGGTCGCTCCCGTCTTTGTCCGGGTCCGGGTGGTCCGCGACGCTCACCACGAACCACATGTTGAGATGGGGGTGTTCCCGCTCGTAGTTGTGCGCGACCGCGGTGAACTCGTTGACCGTCTCCGCGACCTCCTCGTAGCGGTCCTCGGGCGCGTGCATCGCCACGAGCGACGCCGCCCCGCCGATCTCCTCCGCGTTGACGAGCGCGCCGAACCGCGAGAGGATTCCCTCCTCGTCGAGTTCGCGCACGCGCTCGCAGAGCTCCGGGCCCGTCACGTCGACGCCGCGCTCGCGGAGCGCGGCCGCCGCCGCGTCGAAGGGGCGCTCCGCGACCGGGAAGCCGCCCTGGAACGCGTTGATGATCGCGCGGTCGAGCGCCGTCAGATCCGCGTCGACCTCTTGCATAAACTGATGTCGGGACCGAGCGAGAATAAGCGATCCGACCTGATCCGGCGGGCTCGCGCCGCGCCGCTTCAAACGGGATCGGTCGGCCGGTCGATCGGGGAGCGGCGCTACTCGTCGACGTCGCGGGCGATGTCCGCGAGCGACGACCGCGGCCCGCGGTTCGCGTCGTAGACGGTCCGCTCGCCCGGAATTCGAAGCCCGTACAGTTCGCCGGGCACGACCACGTCGAGGACGACGCCCTCGCCCGGCTCCCGGCCGTTCGCGTCGATCCACTCGACGAGGCGGTTCGCCCCCTCGCCGCCCTCGCGGGCGAGCCGCCGGTTGTCGAACGCGCCGCGGAGGAGCCGTCCCTTGGAGTCGCTCGCGACCCGCGCGTGGTGCTCCTCGCGGTCGATCGCGACGCGAACGATATCGCCCGCGCTCACGCCGAGTTCGTCACAGCTTCCGGACTCGACGCGCCCGTCGAGCGCGTCGTCGTCTGGGAGCCTGACGCAGGGGCGGCGAGTGCTGCCGCTCCGCGCAAGGGAGACGCGAACCGAGGAAACGTCCTCGCCGTCGGAGGGGACGCGAGGCATCGGACCCTTACTCGTCGGCGTCGTCCGCGTCGCCCTCGCCGAACGCGGCCGCCACGTCGCCGTCGCCGTCGACGACGCTCGCGTTGATCTGCGCGACATCGTCGTCGACCTCGCGGCCGCGGACGGTGATGCGCTTGCGCTCGCCCTCGCGGGACGGCTCGAAGCCGACGCCGCCTTCGAGGAGGAGCTCCTTCAGGCGGGTGCCGGAGACGTCCTCGCGCATCGGGCGCCCGGTCTCGTCGGAGCCGCCAGTGAGTTCGATCGTGTGCTCTGAGAGCCCGACGGCGTCGCCGCCGATCTCGTCGCCGAGTTCGCGACCGAGGAATCGGTTGGCGTCCTGTCCGTCGACCTCTCGCTGGAACGTCTCGCCGGTCTCGGGGTCGGCGACGACGACTTTGAATTCGGCCATGCGCGAACCCAGTCCCCCGCGCATAAAAAGCACGTCGAAACGTCGGAACCGCGGGCCGCGCCGCGCTCAGGCGTCTCCCCCGTCGACGCGCACGATCTCCCGCTCGCCGTCGCCCCACGCGCCCTCGACGAACGCGTCCTCGACCGCGCGAGCGACGGCGTCCGGGTCGCCCGGACCGCCCGCGTCCGCGACGCTCCCGACCGAGTCGGGGTCGAAGGGGACGTCGAGCGCGTCGTAGACGGGGTCGGTGACCCGCGCTATCGGGCCGGGGTCGTCCGCCGAGACGACGAGGACGCCCGCGACGAGCGCCGCGTCGGCGCGGACGCGCTGGGCGAGCCCCGCTATCTTGCCGTCGTCCGTTGCGTTCGCTTCGCCCGCGACCCGGAGCGAGTGGTCGCCGGGACAGAACGCGGCCGGCGGCTCTCCCCGGACCACGTCGGCGCCGAGCCCCCGGAGCGCGCCGCGCAGCGCCTCGGTCGCGACCTCGTACCGCGAGTCGATCGACCCGCGCCCGTCCCCGGTCGGCACCGCGACGCCGAACGAGAGCGTCGCCCCGGTGTACGCGACCGCCCGGCCGCCGACGTCGCGCTCGACGGCGGGGAATCCGGCGTCGCGAGCCGCCCGCTTCGCCCGCTCGAATCCGGACTCGCGGGCGTCTCGACGACCGAACGCGACCTGCCGGGGTGGCGCGGTGACGCGCACGGCCGGAACCCCGTCCGCGGCCGAGGCGAGCAGGTCTGCGGTCGGCTTCCGGTCCGCGGCGGGCGTGGCGAACTCGCCCCTGTACACGCGCATGGACGGGACTGACGGCGGGAGCGCACAAGCCGTTTGCGCCGAGCGGGGCGGTCGCGGTCCCCCGGTCCGGAGCGCGCTCGTCGCCGCGTGACACAACAGTTTTGTCCGCGCTGAGAGTGGTACGGATACCGATGAGCGACCTCGGCGCGCTGCCGGTCCAAGCGTACCTGACCGCCTGCCTGCTGGCGGGGGGCGTCGGACTCTGGCTCGGCCGGGTCGCGTGGCGGGAGCGCGACGAGCCGGGCGGGATCGAGGTCGCGCTCTACCTGCTGTGCGGCGGCGGCATCTCCCTCCTGTACGCCCTCCGCATCGCCGCGCCCGGGGAGGTCGCGATGACGGTCGCGCTCAACCTGGCGACGCCGCTGGTCGGCGCGCTGCCCGTGCTCTGGACCCTCTTCGCCTTCGCATTCACGGGCCACGACCGCTGGCGGACGGAGAACCGGATCGTCGCGCTCGCGACGCCCGCCTTCGTCTGGGTGCTGCTCGCGTGGTCGAGCGGGACCCACGGGCTGGCACGGGACGCGGTGACCCCCGTCACCGACGGGCCGTTCACGCTGCTCGGCTACGGGCTGGGCCCGGTCGGGGGCGCGTACGTCCTCCTCGCGTACGCGCTGTGCGTCGCGGGCGCGCTCCTCGTCGTGGACCTCTACGAGCGGACCGGGAACCGGTACCGGCTTCAGACGTTCGTGGTGCTGCTCGGCACGCTGTTCCCGTTCCTGGCCGGCGTGGCGACGTTCGTCGACCTCGGGAGCTACGCGCACCTCTCGTGGCTGCCGACCGCGTTCGTGATCCACGGCGTGTTCCTCTACGGCACCGTCTTCTGGCTCGGCACCCTCGACGCGGCGGTCGTCGCGCGCGACACCGCCGTCGAGGTGATGCAGGACCCGGTGATCGTCTCCGGTTCGGACGGCCGGATCCGCGACCTCAACCCGGCCGCCGAGGCGCTCCTCTCGCCGGACGCGGTCGGCTCGTCGCTGTCCGAGGCGTTCCCGCGGCTGGAGGACGGCGCCGAACACCCGGTGGTCGTCGGGGACCGCCGGTTCGACATCCAAGAGAACCCGATAACCGACCCGCGCGGGACCGACCGCGGCCACGTCTTCCTGCTCCGCGACGTGACCGAACGGGAGCGGCGACAGACGGAGCTCGAACGCCGAGAGGCGGAGCTGGAGCGGCAGAACGAGCGGTTAGAGGAGTTCGCCGGCGTGGTCTCGCACGACCTGCGGAACCCCCTCGCCGCCGCGTCAGCGGCCGTCGAGTTGGCCCGTCAGCGCGGCGACGACCCGGACGGCGCCTTAGAGCGGGCCGCGAACGCCCACGACCGGATGGACGACATGATCGAGGGGTTGCTCGCGCTGGCGACGGCGGGGGAGACGGTCGACGACCTCGACCGCGTCTCGCTCGACGGGACGGTCAGGCGCGTCTGGTCGCGGCTGGAGACCGCGGACGCGACGCTGGCCGTCGAGGGCGACGCGACCGCGCTGGCCGACCGCGACCGACTCGAACAGCTGATCTCGAACCTGTTCCGCAACGCGATCGACCACGCGAGCGACGACGTCGCGGTCACAGTCACCGTCACGGTCGGCGGCGGCGAGGTGACGCTCGCGGTCGGGGACGACGGCCCGGGGATCCCGCCGGCGGAGCGCGAGCGCGTCACCGAGCGCGGCGTGTCGCTCGGCGGCGGCACCGGCCTGGGGCTGGCGATCGTCGGCGACATCGTCGAGGCCCACGGCTGGGGCCTCTCGGTCGTCGAGTCCGACGCGGGCGGCGCGCGGTTCGTGATCGAGGGAATGGAGGCGGCGGAGCCGTGACGGGGGCGCCGACCGGCGACGACGATGACGGTGACGGCGCCACCGACCCCGACCCGCCGGCGCCGACGGTCTCGCTCCCGGCGGACGTGATCGAGCGCTACGAGAAGTTCTCGCGGTTCAACTCGCCGTACCCGGCCCACCGCCGCGGCCGCGCGGTGGACCTGTACCCCGGAGACGGCGTCGGGCGCTCCCCGGTCGCCGGCGTCGTCAGCGAGGTCCGCACTGTCGGCTGTCCGGACCGCCCGTACGCGGCCGGCGAGGACCACCTGATCGTCGTCGACCTCGCGGACGAGTGGTGCGCCCGCGCCGGCGTCGCGCCCGGGACGGTCGCGCGGGTCCTCCACGTGATCCCCGAGGTGGCACCCGGCGACCAGGTCGCGGTCGGCGACGCGCTCGGGCCGACGACGCGCTCCGGCTTCTTCGGCCAGTGGGTCGACGACCACGTCCACCTCGGCTTCCGCCCGCCGGACGCGAACCCGCTCAGGGCGAGCGGGTCGCTCCCGGTCGCCGTCGACGCCCCGGTCGAGCCGGTCGCGTGGGACGGGACGGGGACCGTCGTCGAGCGCGGCCCGACGCACGTTGTCCTCGACGGGCCGCGGCGCGGGGGCCCGGGCCGGTCCGAGTCCGGCCCGCAGTTCGCGGCGCTCGCGAGCGACGAGGGCGTCCCGCTCGACGGCGGGGTGACGCATTACGCGGGCGGCGGGACGTTCGGCGTCGGGGGCGGGACCGTCGCGGGGGGCGAGCCGGCCGAGGCGGTCGAACCGATCAAGCCAGACGACCCGCTCTCCCTCTTCGGCGCTCGAATCGGAACCGCGACCGACCATGGCGCGGGGGTGGGGCCGGGAGCACCCCGCGTCGAGTGGGCGCCCGTGGACGTCCTCGCGAACGGCGAGCGCGTCGTCGGGCTGTCGCTGTTCGCGGCGCGCGGCGACCGGTTCGGCGTCAAGATAGTCTGTCCCGACCGCGAGTTCGCGGTCGGGGAGTCGGTGACGGTCGCGGTCGTCCCGAGCGACGATCCGGTCCGCCTCGGCGTCGGGTGACCGGCGACTCCGGCGCCGACACGCCTGCGGCGTCCGTCGTCGACCCCACAATCGATCGCCGGTTGTCGGGCGTTTCCGGGGGCTACAAACCGTCCGAGAGCGAGTCCCGGAACATGGACCGCACGGACATCGCGGCGATGGACCCGCTCCCCGACGCGGCGACGGAGTTCGTCGAGCGGAAGCTGGAAGACGATCACGGCTACCTCTCGTGGCTGAACACGTCGGTCGAGACGATCGAGCGCGGCCGCGTCGTGCTCTCTATCCCCTTCGACGACAAGCTCACGAACGCCGACGGGCGGACGATCCACGGCGGCGTCGCGGCGACCCTGATCGACACGGCCGGCGGCGTCGCGCAGCGCACGACGTTCGAGGACCCGCTCGACGGCGGCGTGGCGACCGTGAACCTCAACGCGAACTACCTCCGGCCCGCGGACGGCGACCTCCGCGCGGAGGCAGAGGTCGTCAGGGCCGGCGGCTCGATCGGCGTCAGCGAGATGACGGTCACCACCGCCGGGAACGGGGGCGGGGCGGCCGAGGGAGACGACGGGAGCGACGGGACCCGCTCCGAGGTCGTCGTCGGTCAGGGGTCGTTCCGGCTGTTCCGGGAGTAGCCCGAGAGGTCGTCGAGGACCGCGCAGAAGGCGGAGGGACCGTCCGGAGCGTCGCCCTCAGAGCCCTCACCGGCCAGCTCGGCCGCCAGCGCCGCGACCGGCCCGCGGTCGGCGCGGTCCGAGGCGGCGCGAACGACGACGGACTGCTCGCCAAGCGAGACGAACCCGCAGCCGAGCCGGTCCGCGGTCTCGCGGAGGCCGAGCCCGGCGTCCGCGTCGCCGGCGACGACCGCGCGGACCGGGCTCTCGAACGCCTTCGCCGTGCGCTCGTAGCCGTCGATCCGCTCCGCGAGCGCGCGGCGGTCGGCGTCGCGGTCGCCCGCGACGTCGTCGAGCGCCGCGTCGAGGCTGCGACGGAGCCCCGAGACGGTCGGGCGGTTCCGGAAGCGGAGGTCGCGGTCGACGAGATCCGCGAGCCCCGTCACCCCGTCGGGGTTGCCCTCCGGGACGACGAGGCCCCACTCGCGGCTCCAGCCGCCGAGTTCCTCGGCGTCGGCGTCGCGGTCGGTCGGACCGGCGGTGACGGCCACGTCGGGGACGCCGTCGCGGAGCCGGCGGAGCCCCTCGCGCGAGCCGACGGCGAGGTACCGCGGGTCGTCGAGCCGGTCGAGCAGGCGGTTGAGCGCGGGGTCGTCCTCTCCGACGCCGAGCAGCGTCGGCGGGCGCACGTCGGGCGAGAACAGGTCGACGGAGACCGTCTCGCCGGCGTCGAGGTACTCCGTGTCCGGGTCGACCGCGACGACGCCGTCCGCCTCGACGAGGCTCGTCGTCGCGCCCGACCCCTTGTCGACCGGGTAGACGAGCGGGCGGTCGCCGTCAGCCAGATCGAGTAAGCCGACCGGCATCAGCCGCATGCGGCCCTCGCCGTAGCGCTCACCGACGCCCATCCGCCCCTCGACGGTCGCCGTCGCCGGCTCGGGCCGGCCGGCCGCCTCGCGGATCGCGGGCGCGACGAACGTCCGGAAGATGGTCAGGGCGGACACCGGGTAGCCGGGGAGGCCGATGTAGGCCGACTCGCCGGGTCGATCGCCGTCCGGACCGCTATCTCCGGTTCGGTCGAGCCGCCCGACGAGCATCGGCTTGCCGGGCTTGACCGCGACGCCGTGGAGGAGCAGTTCGCCGCGCGCCTCGATCACGCGGTAGATCACGTCGACCGCGCTGGCCGAGGTCGACCCGGAGGAGCACACGAGGTCGCACTCGTCGGCCGCCCGGCGGAGCAGCCGCTCCATCTCGTCGTAGTCGTCGCCGGCGTGCGGGTAGAGGACGGGCTCGCCGCCCGCCTCCTCGACGCCCGCGGCGATCGTCGTCGAGTTCACGTCGTATATCTCGCCGCGCTCCGGGTCGAGCTCCTCGCCCGGCCGGACCAGCTCGTCGCCCGTCGAGACGATCCCGACGCGCGGGCGGCCCTCGACCGGGACCTCGTCGACGCCGAGCGCCGAGAGCAGGCCGATCTCGCGGGGCGTCAGCCGCGTGCCGGGACCGAGCGCGCGGGCGCCGGCGGCGATGTCGGTCCCCGCGGTCATCACGTGGTCGCCCGGCGCGACCGAGGTCCGGACCGCGATGCGAGAGGGGTCGTCGCCGGCGTCGTCGCTCCCCCCGACCTCGTCCGTCCGCTCGACCATCACGACCGCGTCCGCGCCCTCCGGCATCACCGCGCCCGTCGATATCTCCGCGCAGGTCCCGGGCTCGACGGTCACGTCGGGCGCCGCGCCGGCGTGGACCGCGCCGACGAGGTCGAGTTCGACGGGGTCGGCCTCGTCGGCGCCGAAGGTGTCGCGCGCCCGCACGGCGTACCCGTCCATCGAGGCGCGGTCGAAGCCGGGCACGTCAATCGAGGCGTCGACCCGCTCCGCGAGGACGCGCCCGCGGGCCTCTCGCAGCGGGACCGCCTCCGGCGCCGGTGAGAGGTCGAGCGACGCGATCGCCTCGCGGGCGGCCTCGGGGGTCGCGAGGTCGCGGAACTCCTTGCGGTCGCTCATCGGTTTGCCTCCCACAGCTCCACGTCGACTGCCTCGCCCGCGTCGAGCCCCTCCCGCGGCTCCGGGACGACGACCCAGCCGTCCGCGAGCGCGACGCTGGAGAGGATTCCGGAGCCGCTCGCGCGGGTCGGCGTCGCGGTCGGGAGGCCGTCGTTGCTCTCGTCGTCGTCTTCGTCGGGGGGACTGAGCGTCACCCGGGCGAACGTCCGCACGCCCGGTTCGCTCGCGACCTTCCGGGCGAGCGTCGCGCGCCGCGTCGGGAACGGCTCCGCGTCGGTCCCACCGGCCCGCTTCATCGCAGGGCGGAGGAACTGCGCCGCGTTGACGATGCACGCGACCGGGTAGCCCGGGAGCGAGACGATCGGCGTCCCCTCCGCCCGTCCGAGACACACCGGGTGGCCGGGCTTCAGCGCGACGCCGTGGACGAGCACCTCCCCGAGGCCGTCGACGACTTCGGGGATCAGGTCCCGCTCGCCGACGGAGGAGCCGCCGGTGGTGACGACCACGTCGGCGTCGAGGTCGGACTCCACCGCCTCGCGCAGCGCGTCGGGGTCGTCGGTGACGACGTCGCGGTAGCGCGCCGCGCCGCCCCAGCGCTCGACGAGCCGCGAGACGGTGAGCCCGTTCGTCTCGATCACCTCGCCGGGGCCGGGGTCGGACTCGACCAACTCCTCGCCGGTCGGGATCACGGCGACCTCGGGCGGCTCGCGGACCGCGACGCGGTCGAGACCGACCGAGCGCAGCAGGCCGACGTCGGACGGCCGCAGGACGTGGCCCGGCTCGTAGAGCCGCTGGCCGGCCGCGACGTCCTCGCCGGCCTCGCCGACGTTCTCGCCGGCCGCGACCGCGTCGAACACCTCGACGTCGTCTCCGACCGACTCGACCTGCTCGATCATCACGACCGCGTCCGCGCCCTCGGGCACCGCGCTGCCGGTGTGGACGCGGGCCGCCTCGCCGGGCGCGACCGCGTCCGCCTCGACCGGCTTCGCCGCGAGGACCGCGGGCGAGCGGTCGCCCGCACCGAAGGTGTCGCTCGCGCGGACCGCGTACCCGTCCATCGCGGCGCGGTCGTACCCCGGTACCGGGGCGGGCGCGTCGATCGGTTCGGCGACGACGCGGCCGTCGGCCGCCGCGACCGGGACCGATTCCTCTCGGTCGTGGGGCGTGACGGCGTCGAGGAGCGTCGCCCTCGCGTCCGCGACCCGGGTCCGTCGCTTGAACCCGGACTCGCGTCTGTCGTGGCTCATACTCCACAATTCGCGGCCGCGGGCAAAAACCCCGTTCTCCGCGGGCGGCGTCGCCGGCATCCGCGTCGTTCGAAGGCCCGCCGACCCGTCAGGCGAACCAGGAGAGGAGCCGGCGGGTGCGGTGGGCCGACTGGAGGGCCGCGACCTTCGCGGCCGTGAGCGCGTCGCGGGCCGTCCGCTCGGTGGCCCGAGCGCCCCGAGACGCGCCGGTCCGGGCGTAGTACGCCGACCGACGCCCGGCCGCGCCGACGTAGTGTTTCGCGGCCATCCGGATCGGCGCGCGCCGGCCGTCGACGGTCGTCGTGCCGCGGCGGATCGCCGTCAGCACGTCGGCGGCGGTGACCGCGGCCGCCGACTCCCGGCCCGCTATCTCCAGTTCCGTGAACGCGCGCCCGACGTACTGGAGGTGGTGGGCGTCGCTGGCGGCGATCCCCGGGTAGCCGTGCTCGGCCGCGAACCGACGCGCGCGCCGGTTCCGGTACCCGGTGAACAGCCAGGCGTTGAACACCTCTATCGCGTCGACCTCCTCGACCGCGCCGAACTCCCCGACGCCGTCGGTCTCCGCGACCGAATCGGCCCGTTCCGGGGACGGTTCGGGCTCCCGGTCCCCCCTCGTCGACTCGTCGGCCGGGGCGGGCGTCGGAATGTTGCGCTGGCGGACGCCGTGGCGCGAGCGCTGGAACGGGTGGGGGACGACCGCGACGCCGCCCTGCTCGTGGATCCGGCGGACCGTCTCGGCGTACGGGCGGCCGCGCGGCGGCATCCGGTCGACGCCGATCGCCAGCAGGTGGCCGTGCGCGGTCGACACCTCGACGCCGGGGATGCCGATCAGCCCGTACTCGGAGGCGAGCTCCGCGGCGTGTTTCGACTCCCGGATCACGTCGTGGTCGGTGATGACGACGGCGTCAAGCCCGATCTCGGCCGCGTGTTCGAGAATCAGCTCGACCGGCTCGTGGCCGTCGTAGCTCCCCTCGGAGTGGACGTGCGGGTCGATGCTGACGGTGACGCGGGACACGCTCGGACTACGCGGCGGGAGCTATATAAATGGGCGAACGACGGCCGTCGGACAACTGACTCGCGTACATTCGCAAATTGACTCGCGGTGGCGCGTGCCTGCGAGGCCGCCTTTGCGGCCGAGCAGTACTGCGCGAGGGAGTCGCGGCCGCTTAAAAGCGGCCGCGACGAGGCTGGGGAGGTGTGAGGTGCTGTGCGGGGCGGGACTCAAAGGGGCAGTCGCGAGGGCGCCGTAGGCGACGCAAGGACCGCAGGGCGGGAGCGAGCGAAGCGAGCGACCAACCGAGGACCGCAGCGAGCGTACGGCGCCCTCGCGGCTGGGGCTTTGGAAGTGTTCACCGCCGATCCGCTATCACTCATTTATAAGCGAGCGACTGAAACTTCAGCGATGTCCTCCGCCGAGGCGTCTCTTTATAAATAACACCGAACGCAATTCGCCCGATTCAACCGAACAGCCCCTTGATCTTGTCGACGACCGAGCCATCTTCATCGGCCTCATCGGCCTCCTTCCGCTGCTGTTCGCGCAGTTCGCGGAGCTTCGCGGCCTGGTCGTCGGTCCCCTGCCCGCTGTCGGTCTTCGCCTCGCCGCCCTGGAGGCCCTCCAGCTCAGAGACGGCGTCGTTGACCGTCCCGGAGGTCGTCCGCGTCTCGGTGGCCGATCCCGCGAGCTTCTCGGTGTCGACGTCGACGTCGTCGACCGCGCTGGTGTTCAGCTCCAGCCGGCGCGTCTCGGAGCGCTCGACGCCGCCCCACGTCAGCTCCGCGTCGTCCAGTTCGCGCTCGATGTCGGCGCGGACCGCCTCGTCGGTGACTTCCTCGCCGCCGCCGGCCGCCCCCGAACCCGCCTCGCCGCCGGCGCTCGCGCCGGTGCCGTCACCGGCTTCGGCCGCGCTCGCACCGCCCGCGGCCGCGCCGCCCGTCGCGCGCTCGACGCGGTGGGCGACCAGCGCGCCGCCGGTCGCGCCGATGACCGCAACCAGCCCGACGGTGTAGACGGCGACGACCTGCGCGCTGTAGTCGGGGTTGCCGACGACGTTCCAGTTGTACGGGTACGCCCAGACGAACGCGCCGGTACCGGCGAGGGTGATCGCGACTCCGGCGCTCGCGAGGTACAGCATTCGGCGGTCGACGGGCAGGAGGACGACGGTGCCGAACAGCAGCGCGGGGAGCCCGACCGCGCCGGCGACGGCCGCGACCTCGCGGACCGCGAACGTCGAGAGCGCGGTCGGGTCGAGCGTCGCGCTGTAGAGGAACACGACGACCCCGATCACCCCGAGGGCGATGCCGGCGAAGAACAGCCCGAACCCGCCGTACACGTCGATCGTCCGCTCCGGGTCACCGACGTACCGCCGGTAGTACTCCATGAGGACGTTGTCGGCGTCCGCTTCGCTCATATGCGAACGTTTCCGCCGAGTGTAATGACTGTTACCCCGAGCGGCGACGGTCGGGAGTGGGGGCGAGCTCGTGGGGACGCCGGCGGCGGTGAGAGCGGGGGCGCGGCGCCTGGGAGCCGTCGGGCCCCCGACCCGTGCGTTTTTCACGGCGGGCGACGACCTCCTATGCGAGAATCCGTGTCGTCCGACTGCCCCCGTTGTGGCGCCGCCCTGTCGTCGCTCTCGCTGGGCGCCGCCACCGCCGTCGCGTGCGACGACTGCGGCTACGCCGACGTCGAGGCCGACCACTCCGGCGAGCCGGAGTTCGCAGAGAGCTGGGCGGACGCGCTCGCGCGCTTCGAGGAGGACCAGTAACCGCCCGACAGAGACCACACCATGCCAACGCTCGACATCACCGACGACCACGCGGACCGGATCGAAGCGCTCCGGCGGGAGCTCGCTGCGGCCCACGCCGGCCCGTACGCCTCCGTCGACCGCGAGGACGCGCTCGCGTACCTGCTCGACCTCGCGGACGCCGTCGACGACCCGGACCGCGCCGCGGACCCGGTAAGCGGCGACGACGGGGGCGACGACGAGGAGTCCGGCGACCGGGCCGACGCCGGGCCGCCCTTCGACCGCGACGAGGCCCGCGAGGCGCTGGCGGCGCGGAACCGGCGGCGCAGCGATCCGGATCCTGACGATCCGATGGACCTCTCCGACATCGCGGCCGCCTTCGAGGTCACGGGACGCAGCGAGATGACGAAGGCCGAACTCGTCGACGCGGTCCTCGACGCGGCCGAGCGGCTCGCCGCCGACCCCTTCGCGCGCGTCGACCTCGACCTCGACTCGGCCGGTGACGACCTCGACTCCCCCGGCGACGACTCCGACGCCGGCGAGACCGAACCCGACGGCGAGACCGAACCCGACGGCGAGTCCGACGACGGCGACGCGGTCGGCGACGACGACGACGGCGGCGCCGGCCAGTTGGACGCGATGATGAGCCTCCTCGACACCCACGGCGACAAGTGGCGGGAGGCCGACGGCGACGCGCGGTACGAGGTCGACCTCCCGGACGGGAGCGTCGAGACGGCGCGGACGAAAGACGACGTGCGCGCGCTGCTGTTCAAGAACTACTGACCACGACACCGACCAATGGGACTCATCGACGCGGTCCGCGCGTGGCTCTTCGGCGCGGACGACGACGCGGCCGACGCGGCGGAATCGGACGACGAGACGGAAGCGAGCGAGGCGGCCGGCGGCGGCGAGAGCGCGGTCGACGACGACGGGTCCGAGGGTCTCGACCCCGCCGCCGCCACCGAGACCCGGACCGCGACCGCCACCGACGACGCGGTCGACGCCCTCCGCGACGTCCGGGAGTCCGGACCGCCGGTCGACGGGGACGGCGAGACCGGAAACGGCGAGGCCGACGACGACGATGGCGCCCCGGAGCGACCGACCGACGGTGACCGCGGGAAGCGTTAGGTGCCCGGAGCGGGACGTGTCCGTATGGCAGACGAGAACGCGCCGGGAGACCCGGTCGCGGCCGACCTTCCGTCCGACGCGACCGACCGCGAGTACGTGGACCGAGCGATCGACTTGGCCGAGGCCGCCGTCGCGGCCGGCGACACGCCGTTCGGCGCGCTGCTCGTCGTCGACGGCGAGGTCGTCCGCGAGGCGCGAAACGAGACGCGGACCGGCGACGACGTCGCCGCGCACCCAGAGCTGACGCTCGCGCGGTGGGCCGCGCGCGAGCTGGACGCCGACGAGCTTTCGGCCTGTACGATGTACGCCAGCACGGAGCCGTGCCCCATGTGCGCGACGGCGGTCCACTACGCCGGGATCGACCGGGTCGTCTTCGGCGTCGACGGCGAGGCGCTCGGCGACCTCTCCGGCGGGGTGGTGCCGATCCCCTGCGAGGAGGTGATCCGACGCGCCGGCGGCGAGACGACCGTCGAGGGACCGATCGCCGTCGACGCGGCGATGCGCGTCCACGAGTCCTTTTACGGCGAGCCGTGACGCGGGGACCGGACTCCGGCGAGGCGGAGCGGGACCGCTCGCCCGCGGTCCTCTCCGTCGGCGCCGCGGCGATAGACGAGTGGTACGCGGTCTCGAACCTCCCTGAGCCGGACGGCGGCGCGTTCGCCCGCGAGGTCACGTCCGCGTTCGGCGGCGTCGGCGCGAACGTCGCGGTCGCGCTCGACCGCCTGGGCCGCGACGCGGGCCTCGTCAGCCGCGTCGGGGACGACGAGTACGGGCGGCGGGCGCTGGAACACCTCGCGGAGACCGGCGTCGACGCGACCCACGTCGCGGTCGGTGACGGGCCGCACACCCGGTCGCTGATCCTCCGCGACCCGGACGGCGAGCGCGCCATCGTCACCGCGGGCGAGAGCTTCCGGCGGCTCCGGCCGGACGGCGACGCGCTCGCGGCGATGGCCGACGCCGACGCCGTCTTCCTCACCGCCTACGCGCCGGACCGCGCGGCCAGGCGGGTCCTCGACCGGGTCGAGTCGCTCCGAGAGCGCGCCGCGGAGAGTCCGGAGGCCGACCCGCCCGCGCTCGTCTTCGATCTGTCCGGGCCGGTCGAGGAGCTAGTCGGGCGCGGGACCGAACCGCAGACGATCCACCGGTTCCTCCACCGGGCCGACGTGTTCGTCGCGGGCGGGGTGGCCGCCCCCGCGTTCTTCGGCTCGGCGGCGGCGGCCGTCGAGCGAGTCGCGGCCGCGCAGACCGGCGGGTCCGGGTCTCACTCCGAGGCCGGGTCCCGCTCCAAGGCCGGGTCCCGCTCGCGACGCGGGCCGACGTGGCCCCGGGCGGTCCTCACGCGCGGCGCCGACGGGATGACGGCGGTAGCGGGCGGCCAGGCTTCTCGGTTCGACGCGTTCGACGTCGAGACCGTCGACGCGACCGGCGCCGGCGACGCGTTCACCGCCGGGCTGATCGACCGGTGGATCGCGGGGCGGGCTGCCGGGGCGAGCGCGGAGCCGACCGCGGAGCCGCGCGACGACGGCGACGGGGTCGCCTCCGGCGTCAGGTTCGCGGCCGCGGTCGCCGCGATCAACTGCACCGCCCGGTTCACGCAGCCGGGGCTTCCGACGCGGAGCGAGGTCGAGTCGTTCCTCGCGGAGCGCGGGCACGGGCCGGACGGGAGCCGGTGAGGCGGGTCGGGGCTACGAGCGTCACCGGACCGCGTCGGCGGCCGCGACGAGGTCCGCGACGCGGTCCGGGTCGACCGGGGCGGTCGTCTCGCCGCCCTCCTTGAGCGCGGTGCCGACGATGGCGCCGTCGGCGACGCCGAGCAGACCGCCGACCGTCTCCGGCGTGACGCCGCTCCCGACGAGGACGGGGGTGTCGAGCCCGTGGCGCTCGCGCTCGGCCACGACCGCCTCGAGGGCGTCGGCGTCGACGGCTTCGCCGGTCCCGGGGCCGGAGGCGATGACGGCGTCCGCGAGGCCGCGCTCGGCGGTGTCCGCGAACGACTCGGCGGTGTACCCCGCCGGGGTCAGCGGCGCGGAGTGTTTCACGTCGGTGTCGGCGAAGACGCCGACGTCGACGCCGAGGCGGTCGCGCAGGCGGAGCGTCTCGTGGGCGCGCCCCTGAACGATCCCCTGGTCCGTCACGCGGGCGCCGGTGTGGACGTTCACGCGGACGAACTGGGCGTCGACGGCGGCGGCGACGGAGAGGGCGGCCTCGGCGTCGTTCCGGAGGACGTTGACGCCGAGCGGGAGGTCCGTCTCGGCGGCGACCGCGGTCGCGGCGCGGGTCACGCCCGCGACGACGTGGGGCGGGACCTCGTCGGGGTAGAAGGGCGCGTCCCCGAAGTTCTCGATCACGATCCCGTCGACGCCGCCGCGGTCGAGCGCCCGCGCGTCGCTCGCGGCCCGGTCGACCGCCGCGCGCATCGCCTCGCGCCCGTCGTCCGGCGCCCGGGGAGCGCCGGGGAGCGGCGGGAGGTGGACCATGCCGAGCAGCGGCGCGCCCGTGCCGAAGGTGGATTCGAACTCCATCGTCGAGGGCGACGGGACGGTCGGGTAAAAGCCTCCCCACAGCGTTTAGGGCGCCGACCGTCTGGATCCGTTCGAGATGGGAATCGACGCGACGACGCCCGGCGACGGGGACGTGACGCTGGTCTTCTCGCTCGGGGCCGCGCGGTCGCTCGCGGACCCGGCCGCGGCGTTCGACGACGCGCGGCGGTGGAGCCGCCACGTCGGCATCGTCGCGAACGAGGCCGACCGGGTGGCGGCGTTCGTTCGCGACCACGGGGTCGACAACGACTACGAGCTCACGAACTGGGACAAGTGGGGCACGCTCGCGGACGTCCGCGAGGAGAGCACGGCCCCGCGGTACGTGTTCGTCGGCACCACCCGCGCGGACGAGCGCGTGGCGACCGAGACCGGCTACGAGTACCTGCCGGTGACCGAGGCCGCCGAGAAGGCCGGGTGGGAGCTCTCGGAGCCGGGAGCGACGGGAGCGGACGGTGACGAGCGGGGCGGGGCGGACCGCGGGGGCGGGCGCCTCGCCCGACTGCGGCGGGCGGTCCGCGACGCGGTCTCGCGGCTCCGGTGACCGGTCGGGTCCCGCCGGCCGTCGGGCGGCGTTCCCCGCGGAAGGTACAAACCGCTCCTCGCACAACGTGGGGTATGTCCTCACCGCTCGCGGACGAGCCGGTCGAGACGGCCGGCGACGACGCGGAGCCGCTCGACGCCGACGAGTACGCCGACTACTTCGACGAGCTCGGTCCCGCGTGGGAGGTCGTGGACGACCACCACCTGGAGGCGAGCTACGAGTTCCCCGACTTCGAGACGGCGCTGGCGTTCACGAACGACGTGGGCGAACTGGCCGAACGGGAGTGGCACCACCCGGACATCGCGCTGTCGTGGGGCGAGGTCGGGGTCGAGATATGGAGCCACGAGGTCGGCGGCCTCACCCGGGCCGACTTCGTGATGGCGGCGCGGATGGACCGCCTGTACGCCGACTACGACGAGTGACCGGACGGCCGCCGGCCCGACACGGCAACGAACGGCTTTAAACCTCTCCCGGCGAAACGACGGGTAATGAGCGAGAACGTCTTCCTGGTCCCGATCGACCCGGAGAACTTCGACCGAACGGTCCGGTCGCCCGTCGACCTCACCGACTACCCGGACCGCCCCGAGCCCCTCGCGGACCTCGACGAGGCCCGCCTGTGGGCCGTCGACGACGACAGCGGCAACGGGTCGACGTTCGAGAAGATGGGCGCCGGCGACCTCCTGCTGTTCTACGCGGACGACGAGTACGTCGCGACCGGCCGCATCGGCGAGGCGTTCGCGGACGACGACCGCTGGGCGAGCAGCACGTTCTGGACCGCGTTCCCGACCACGCGGGTGTACACGGTCACCGGTTTCAACGCCGTCACCGCGCCCAAGCGCGCCGTCAACCGCATCTTCGACTACTCGTCGTCGTACACGCCCGGGTTCATGCGCGTCGCGGACAGCCGGGTGAACGCCGACCTCTCATCAATCGAGTCCGCGCTGGAACACTACACGAAACGGAACGCCTGAACGCGCCGGACGCCCCCCTTTTATTCCGCAACCGCGCCGGTGAGCGCCGCGTACGCCGATTCGTACCGCGACGCGATCCGATCCGGATCCCCGCGAACGTCGCCTGCGAGCGCCGGGAGCGAGGCGGTCGCGAGCGGTTCGATCATCTCCGTCACCGCGTCGACGTGCTCCTCGCGGGTGCCCTCTCGCGGGCTGCCGGCGGCGACCGCGCGGGCCTTCGCGTAGCGGTCGCCCGCGTAGACCCGCGCGCGACCGGGGTCGACGACGGCGACCGCGTCGGGGGCGACCGGCCCGTCGCGCGGGAGCGTCCCGGCGACGTCGGCGTACGACTCGACGACGACCGGGACCGGCGTCCGCGCGACGCGTTCCGCGAGCCGTCCGACCGCCGGGAGGTGCGCCTCGGCCATCACGTCGTTGAACTCGGGGACATCGTACACCCGGGTCGCGTCCGCGAGCGGGAGGCGCTCCGTCAGTCCCTCGGGGAGCAGCCCCGCGTCCTCGGCCGCGCCGTTGACGACGAACCGCGTCCCGGACGCGGTCGTCACGCGGTCACAGAGGAAGGTGCGGTCGGCGTCGCCCAGCATGCCGGTCCGGCCGGGCGTCGGTCGCCAGAGCCGGTGAACTGGGTTGATCGACTCGGGCGCGACCGCCGAGGGCGACGGGGACGCGTCGTCGACCGTCGCCAGCGGGCGGGTGGTCGCGGCCGCGAGGGTCCGGGCGTCCTTCCCGTACAGGCGGCCCGAATCGGTCGCGATCCGGTAGTCGTCGTGGTCGAACCAGAAGTCGTTGCCCGCGCGGGGCTTGACGCCGACCACGTCGCCCGCGCGGTCCGCGAGGTGCGCGACCAGCCCCGCCGAAAAGGTGGTCTTGCCGGCGTCGACGCGCGCGCCGCCGGCGACGAGGTAGGTCGGCGGGTCGGAGGCGTCCCCGGTCACGCCGACTCGTCGGCGTCTGCGGTGGCGTCACCCTCGACGTCCGGATCGGAGTCGGTGTCGGGCGCAGCGTCCGATTCCTCCTCGGTCGCCAGCCCGTAGTACCCCGGGCCGTCATCGTGTAGCGGCTCAGCGACGACCATGTCCTCGGCGTGGACCATCACCCACGGGACCGCCCAGTCGACCAGCACGGCCTCGGTGTCGGGGTCGACCTCGGCGTCCGGCTCTACCCCCTGAAGGAGGCGACCGATCTCGGGGATCGTGTACATCTGATCCGGCTCGAACAGCTCCGCGGGCTCGTAGAAGTCGCACGGGTAGGTGGCGTCGAACGCCGACTTCGGTTCGGGCATGCGCGAGGGTACGCGACCGCGTCCGTAAACGCTGCCGATACGACTCGAATCGATCTGGCAACACTCGATCCGAATGCGGTGGCGCGTGCCTGCGAGCGGCCGCCCTCGGCGGCCGAGCAGTACGCGCGAGGTCGTCGGGCTTCGCCCGACTACCAGAGGCGCGTCGCGCCTCGCTGTCACCGGACGAGTCCGGTTTCAAGCGAGAGCTTCGCTCTCGCCCTGTCGCCGGCGGCGAAGCCGCCGGCTGCCAGAGAATCTTCGATTCTCGCTGGAGTCGGTGGCCCGGAGCGAAGCGGAGGGCCACCGACGAGGCTGGGGAGGTGAGAGGTGCGGTGCTGTGCGGGGCGGGACTCAAAGGGGCAGCCGGGAGGGCGGCGCAGGCGTTCACGAGAGCGAAGCTCTCGTGAGCCAATCAGAACGCGAAGCGTTCTGATGACGAGGTAAGCACCGCAGCGAGTGAGCGGAGCGAACGAGCGAGGAGCGTGGTTCGAGAGAGGTCCGCTCTCTCGTCATCACGAGACGCCGAAGGCGTCTCGAACGACAACGAGCGTGCGCCGCCCTCCCGGCTGGGGCTTTGGAGGCGTTTTCCGCCGATCCGTAGTCGAGGATTTATAAGCAGATGGCTGGCCCTTGGAGGTGTTCACCGCTGACCCATCAGTAACCACTTATAAATCAACCAGCCCGAACGGAACAGTCGCTCACCGGGCAGCGTCCTGCGAAAAAATGCGGATCTCGACGCGCGTAACGCGCCCTCTCGGACGCGCTTACTCGAACAGCTCGACGGCCTGCTCGTAGCGATCCGACGGCTCCTCCCAGTCGACGACCTCGAAGAAGTTGTCGACGAACTCGCCGCGAGCCGGACCGTAGTCGTGGTAGTAGGAGTGCTCCCAGACGTCCAGCGCGAGGACCGGGTGACCGCCCCAGACCGCGCCCTGGTCGTGCTTGTCGACCACGACGTTGCGAAGCTGGTTCGAGAACGTGTCGTACACCAGAAGCGCCCAGCCGCTCGCGTCGCCCGCAGCGGCTTCGAACTCGCCCTTCCAGGCCTCGTACGAGCCGAAGTCCTCCGCGATGCGGTCCGCGAGCGCGCCCTCGGGCTCGTCGCCGCCCTCCGGCGACATGTTCTGCCAGAACAGGTCGTGGAGGATGTGACCCGAGGAGTTGTGGGTCACGTCGCGGATGGCGCCGGCGGACGAAGAGAAGTCGTGGGACTCACGGTTCCCTTCGAGCGTCTCTTCGGCGGCGTTCCAGCCGTTGACGTACCCCTGATGGTGGGTGTCGTGGTGCCATTCGAGCACCTGCTCGGAGATGTGCGGTTCCAGCGCGTCGTAATCGTACGGTAGCGGATCGAGTTCGTAACTCATGCTTGTATCACCTATTACGAACATGTGTCGGAACGCTGTTAAAGATAATGCGTCACGTGATACCACGCGACACCGGACGCGAGTGTTTCCGGCCGCGTCAGGCGATCAGCGGTGTGGTTGCGGTTCCGGAACGAAGTGCGCGGGAGCGAAAGTCAGCCGCGACTGACGGACGAAACGAGCGCGTAACTGTATTCAGTTTCATATTCCGAACGAACTGCGTCCGGCGCGAAGGTGCGCCGCGCGCTTACCGTGGGGCTGGGATTCGAAGCCTGCGAGACGGTCGCCCTCGTTCCACTCGGGCGCTGCGACTCCCAGCGACCGCTCTCCGCTCACTAGCGTTCGCGGAGAAGCGGTGGGACTGGGATTCGAACCCAGGAAGCCGTGAGGCTACCTGCTTTCAAGGCAGGCGCAATGGGCCACTCTGCCATCCCACCACACGTCACCGGTGGGGGTCGCCCGACTAAGTGGTGTCGGATCCGACGGAGCCGACCCCGACTCCCTCAGTCCCGAACCAGCCGCTGCTCGCCGTCCTCGACGACCACGTCCAGCCCCTTCTCGTGGACGAACGCGGCCGTGTAGTCCGGCACCACGCGCTCCGCGGCGAACCGCGCCCGCAACATGGGCACCACGTCGAGCAGGTCCTCGCCGGTCTCCAGCGAGGGCGACGGCTCGACGAAGTCGACCGAGCGGTCCGCGTCGCGGCCGCGCTCCGCGAGCGTCGGCAGGGCGGGCGCCTCGAACGCGCCGTCGAAGTCGATCGGTTCGGTAAAGCCCGCGTAGTACGCCCGGCCGTCCGACGACGGGCCGAGCACGACTTCCGTCGTCCGCAGCTTCATCGCCGCCGAGTCGACGCTCGTCCGCGAGAGCAGCGGCGCGGTCGGGGTGACGACCGCGACCGAGTCGGCGCCCTCCTCGCGCAGCAGGTGCGTGACGGTGTTGCCGGCGCGCGCGCCGAACGTGGAGCCGACCTGCCGCTCGAAGCGAACCTCGTCGGTCCCGCCGAGGGTGTCCGCGACGAGCGTCCGCAGTTCGGCCTCCGGACTCGTCTCGGTCCGGTACTCCGCGGGGAGGTCCTCCTCGTCGGGGTAGTTGACGAGGAGTTCGCCGCCGGAGCGGTCGACCGCGAGGACGGCGTCGCGGAACCCCGCCTCGTAGAGGTCGGCCGCCTCCGCGGCGGACAGCGGCGTCGACTCTGCGATCGCGGTTCCGACGAGCCCCTCGCGGGGCGGGTTCGCCAGCAGGGCGACGACGGTCATACCGGATCGCGGCGCGGGAGCGCCTTCAAGTCGCCGTTTCGGTCCGAGGGGAGAGCGTCCGAGAGAACAGGCCGGACCGAGACGGGAGAGAGGCCGCTCAGGAGAAGTCGCGCCGCATCGCGATCTCGAACCACGGGCAGAGTCGGAGCTGTCGGTACAGCGCCGGATTCTCGTGGAGGTGGTCGTAGTCGGCCCACAGCATGCCGCCGATCTCCTCCTCGTCCGGGTCGAGCGAGGTGTCGTCGAGCGTGACCTTCAGCACCGCGCACACCTCCCACTCGACGCCCTCGTTGGGGTAGTAGCGCTTGTACTCGAACTTGTCAGTCACGCGGAGGTCGCCGTACTGGTCGGGCGAGATGCCGAGCTCCTCTTCGAGCCGCTGCTCGGTGGCGTCCTCCTGTGACTGTCCCTCGACCGGGTGGGAGGCGACCGTCCCGTCCCAGTGGCCGTCCCACAGGCGCTTGTCCGGCGCGCGCTGAGCGAGCAGGATCCGGCCGTCCCCGTCGAAGACGAGGCAGGTGAACGCGCGGTGGCGGATCCCGTCGCCGGTGTGGGCGTCGAGCCGGTTCACCGTCCCCTGCGCGACGTCGTCGGGGTCGACGGCGATGACGTCCTGAAGCGCGTTCTCGTGGTCGGTCTCGCTCGCGCCGCTGCCCGTGTCGCTCGCGCCGTCGCCGGCGGGGTCACCCGACGCGGCCGCGTCTTCGGAACTCATGCGCGTTACGTCGCGGACCAGGGCTAATAAGGGTTCGATACGGCGTCCGGTTCCGACGGCACTCCCGCCGCCCGCGTCCGCCCGCACCCGCCGGCGCTCGGTTCGCGCCCGCGGCGCTTCGACGCTCCACGCCCGCGGCGCTTCGACGCTCTTAACCGCGTCCCGGCGCTACTTCGCGCGGATGAGTAACCCGGCGCTCGACGTCGTCGAGTTCGTGTTGACGACGCACTTCTACACGCAGGACCGCGACCTCGACGAGAACGACCTGCCCCCGCGGTTCCGGCAGGTGTTCTGGTCGGCCGACGCCGCCGAGGACGCCCCCGGCGGCGTGGAGCGACCGCTGAAGGCGACCGACGAGACGGCCCGCACCGCCACGGGCGTCGAGCGGCCGTGGGACGCGGTCTCCGACCTCCTCTTCACCCAGCGGACCGAGTTCTCCGGCGAGATCTCGCTGACCCAGCCGGTGATGGGGTTAGAGTGGTACCGCGACCACGCGGACGACGACCGGATCGGCGGGAACCCGACGATCGTCGCCGCGCTGGCGGCCGCCGAGGACCTGACGGCGCCCGTCACCCGCGAGGAGGCCAGAGAGGACGTGCGACCGGTCCAAGCCGACCGCGTCTGGATCGACGCGCTGCTCGCGGAGTACTTCGACGAGGACGAGGACGGGGAGATGCTCGACCTCGTCAACGTCCGCGCGCCCGAGGAGATCGAGACGACGCTGGCCGACCTCGTGTTGACCGGCGACCAGGAGGGCGAGATCCAGAAGATCGTCAAGGCGATCGAACACCGCGAGTACCTCGCGGAGATCGGCCTCCGCGAGATCGGGAAGCTGCTGTTCGTCGGTCCGCCGGGGACCGGGAAGACGACCGTGTCTCGCGCGCTCGCCCACGAGCTCGGCCTCCCGTTCGTCGAGGTGAAGCTCTCGATGATCACGAGCCAGTACCTCGGTGAGACGTCGAAGAACGTCGAGAAGAGCTTCGAGGTCGCCAAGCGGCTCTCCCCGTGCATCCTCTTCATCGACGAGTTCGACTCGGTGGCGAAGACCCGCCGCTCGGACGAGCACGCCGCCCTCAAGCGCGCGGTCAACACCCTCCTAAAGTCGATCGACGAGGTGTCGCTGGTCCGCGACGAGGTGCTCCTCATCGGCGCGACGAACCACCCGGACCAGCTCGACGCCGCCGCGTGGCGCCGGTTCGACGAGATCGTCAACTTCCCCAAGCCCGACCGCGACATGCGCGCGGACATCCTCCGTGTGGTGACCAAGGAGATGAAGATAGCCGACTTCGACCCTCAGGAGGTCGCGGACCGGACCAGCGGACTCACCGGCTCCGACCTCCGGATGGTGCTCCGGGAGGCCGTCCTCGGCGCGCTCACCGAAGACCGGATGACGATCACGCAGGCGGACGTGATGGAGGCGGTCGAGGACTTCGAGGAGCGCGACAACCTCAAGAATATGGACATGATCGACGGGGAGGGCGCCGAGGTGCTGGGCGAGACGGGGTCGAACGACGCTCACGACCACGACGAGCACGACCACAGCGACCACGACCACGGCGAGGAGGGCCACGACGAGGACTCGCCGGACCCGACCCGCGGCGCGGAGCCGCAGGGGCGGACGCAGGACTGACGCGCGGCTCTTTTTTTGATTGGGAGCGCCCGCGACCCCGACGGCTCAGCGCCGAACGCCGACGACCGTATAGCTCAGATCCGCCGACTCAACGCCGAACGCCGACGACCGTGTAGCCGAAGCCGCGGTCGACGATCCGCGGATCGAGGTCGGCATCGTCCATCGCGGCCGCGAGGTCGGCCGGCGTTCGGAACCGCGAGTCCATCCCGATCGCGTGCTCGCCGGCGACCAGCAGTCGTCCGAGCGGGTGGTCGGGGTCGAACTCGCGGACGACGAGCGCGCCGCCGGGCGCGAGCACGCGCGCCGCCTCCCCGAGCGCGGCGTCGTGGTCGGGGAGGTGGTGGAACGCGTCGACGACGGTGACCGCGTCGACGCTCGCGTCCCGGAACGGAAGCCGTCCCGCGTCGGCCGCGAGCCCGTCGAGTCCGCGGGCGCGTCGCCCCCGCGAGAGCATTTCGACGGAGGCGTCGACGACCGCGATGTCGGGACCGGTCAGCGCGGCCGCCGCGCGACCCGACCCGCCGCCGACGTCGATGAGGCGCTCGATCGGTCGAGTCGCGTGGTCGAGGCCCGCGGCCAGCGCCGCCCTGTCCGCCGGCGGCATCGCGAGGTCGTACAGCGGCGCCACCCGATCGAAGAACGCCACGTCACCGACTCCGTACATGGACGGAATGAGCGCCGCGAGCCTCAAAGAGCCACCGACCCCGTTTAGGGGCTCGCCGCCGTACGGCGCCCATGGAGTACGCGCTCGTGTGTCGCCCCGACGAAGGGGAGGCCCTGCGGCTCGACTACCGGGCGTTCGCGTACGCCGGCAAGTTCGTCGTCGGCGCGCCGGGCAAGTCGGTGGTCCGAACGACGGACGGCGGCCCGGCCGCGCCGGACTGGGAGCCCGACGAGCCGCTTCCGGACACGGTCGAGCCCGAGGCGTTCGACGGGGACGTGGTCGCGGCCGTCTCCTTCTCACCCGACCGGACCGACCCCGACTGCTGCCGGCTGCGGTACGTCACGGTCCACGCCGCGCGCCGCGGGGAGGGGATCGGCCCGCGCCTGATCGACGAGACCGTCGCGGACCTCGCCGCCGACGGCTTCGACCGCGTGAAGATCGCCGTGAACAACCCGTTCGCGTACGAGGCGTGCCACAAGTGCGGCTTCGCGTACACGGGTGCGCGGACGGGACTCGCGGAGCTGGAACTCGAACGCCCGGCCGCGGCGCCCGCGGAGGTCGACCCCGAGCGGTACCGCGACGGGATGGCGGCGTTCCGCGAGACGGACGGGGAGCTGAGCCGGGCGGAGCGCCGGTTCGTCGCGAAGCGCCTCGACCGCGGGCCGCCGTCGGTGGACGACGCGACGCCGGGGAGGGGTGACCGGCGCTAGTTGAGCGCCCAGATGGCGTAGTTGAGCGCGGTCGCGAAACAGACCCACGCGAGGTACGGGACGAGCAGCGCCGCGGCCCGTCGGTCGACGCGGTCGAAGGCCCGGACCGTCGCGACGACCAGCGGGAGGAGGACGGCGAGGACGACGAGTCCGAGGTCCGGGCGTTCGAGTCCCCAGAAGACCGGCGACCACGCGACGTTGACCGCGAGTTGGACGCCGAACAGCGCGAGCGCGGGCCGCACGCGTCCCGCCGTCGCGCCGCCGTCGCGCCCGGCGAGGTAGACGAGCGCGGCCGCGGCGCCGCACAGCGCGTACAGTATCGGCCAGACGACGCCGAACGCCCAGCCCGGCGGGTAGAAGCCGGGGAGTTCCAGGGCCGCGAACCAAGCGCTTTCCGTGGTCGTGAACGGGACGCCGAGCGCGCCGATCAGGTTGACGGCGACCGCCGCGGCGGCGATCAGGAGGGCGTCGCGTCGGTTGGGGAGTCGGGCGGTCGCGCTCGTCGCCATGGGTATCGTGGGCCGCGCTCGGGCTTAAACCCCGCTCAGATCGAGTCGTAGTCCTCGCGGAACGTCTCCAGCGCGGCCGCGAGCACGCCGATCACGATGGGACCGACGAAGAGGCCGGTGAACCCGACCGAGTAGATGCCGCCGAACACGCCGAGGAGGATGATCGCCGGGTTGAGGTGCGCCTGCTGGTCGATGACGAGCGGGCGGGCGTAGTTGTCCACCATCGCGATCACCGCGACCCCGTACACCGCGAGGAAGACTCCGGCCGTCACCTGGTCGACGACCACGAGGTACGCGGCCGCCGGTCCCCACACGAAGAAGGCGCCGATGAGCGGCAACAGCGCCAGCACCGCCATCACGAACGTCCAGAACACCACGTTGGGGATCCCGGCGACCCACAGCCCGAGCCCGGCGACGAGCGCTTGGAGGAGCGCGACCGAGATGTGCCCGATGACGACGCCGCGGGTCATCACGTTGACGCGCTCGACGAGGTCGGCGGTGACGCCCGGCGGCAGCGGGCTCGTGTCCCGGATCCACCTCACGAACGCCGGCCCGTCGATGAGGGTGTAGTACACTAAAAAGAGCGCGAGCGACAGTCCGACCGACGCCCGGATCGCCGTGGTGAGCACGCCGCTCAGGCCGCCGAACAGCGTCTGGACGAGGAGTTCGCCCACGGTCTGAAGCGCCTCTCCGACCTCCGGGTCCTGCCCCGTGAACGCGGCTATCTCCGCCTCGATGGCCGCGACGTCGACCGACGACTCCCCGGCGGCGATGGCGGTGAGGTCTCGCACGAACACCCACGTGATGTATGCGAGCGGGAGGATTACGGCGACGATGGCCGAGAAGATGAGGGTCAGCGCCGACAGCATCTGGCCGAACCGCTCCGAGACGCGCTTCCGGAGCCAGCGGGTGAGCCGCCGGTGGAAGGGGTAGAGGACGAACGCGAGGATGGCCGAGGCGATCACGTACTCGACGAACGGCAGGATGACGAAGAGCGTCAGGAGCGCGACGGACCCTATGAGGAGGAGGAGGAACGATTGCCCGCGGTTCATACCGCCCCGTGTAACCGTCGGATTATAAACGTGGGCGACGGGCTCGTCCCAGTCATCCCCTTCATAAGCGCTAAAGCCGCAGGTGTTCTCCTTGCCACGTATAATCGCGGCTGTCTCCCGAACTGTACGAGCAGATGTCTGTCGGGAGTTGCGCACGTATATATCCGGCATGGACTGTGAGACCCGGAGTGGTCCGCGAAACGAAACATACTGATGCACCATTTATGTATATTCACAGACCTATGAAATCGGACTCGTCAGTTACCCGGTTTGATCCGACGACTGCTCGGTCAGCACTCGACGCGGTGTTTACTGCTGTCTCCGAATTTAAAAACACAGATGTGAAAGAGCTTCGACGTCTCGACAGATATATCAACTCCGATACGATTAACCTGCTGTTTGGCGGTCCAGACAGTTCGACAACGCGTATTGAAGAGGGGAGCCTTTCGTTTCGATACGACGATGTATTCGTGACTGTGACACATGACGGATGGATTAAGATCGTCGACGCAGACGCGTTCCGCGCACGGTCAGCGCACCATGGACAGTCAGCGGACACACGCGAACAGCAGTCGACCGAAGCGGCTCTCAAAGCGGCGGCAGCGGCGCTCGCTGAGGCTGAAGAATACGTCTGGAGCGCCGCTAGCGACACTTCGGATACTGAACTCGGCGCTCCGCTCTGGGCAGTAGTAGAGCAGCTCTGGACCATTCAGACATCGATTGACGACCTGACCGCTCAGCCGTTTTCGACTGAACCGCCGGCGACACGGATAGATGACCAGCTGTGACGAGGTGACCGACGACGCGCTGTTCAACCTCGGCGTCGACCTCGACCCGGAGGAGACAGTCGGCGGCGCCGTTGATCGGACGCTGACTGCGGTCCGTACCACTCTGGGGGATGCATCGATTACCGTGTGGCGAAACCGCAACGAGCGCAACGGCGACCTTGAGCATGCCCAACCGCCGGAACAGTCGTCCCCACCGGTGTTCAGTTCCGAACACCGTACAGGTTGACCGGCTCGAACCCCTTCACCCGACGCAGCTCTAATCAAGCGATGTTTCACGGCTGATGCGCCGGTTCGAACCGACGGGGTGGCCGGACCAGTCGCACCGGACGATACCCGCTGGCTTCCGCGTCAGGAACTTTTCGTTCCGATCGAGTCCGAGCGTGTGCTATCGGTCGGCTGGGATCGCCGCGACCTCGCGACCGCGTTGGACGGGGTCGGTGTCCGCGACGTTCTCGAGCGAGCGGCGGGGTTACTCGCCGCGGCACTAGACCGTATTAGCTCCCGGACATTCGTCGGGTGATATCACCGTATTCACACCGAGGTAGACTCGCCGCCGTCTTCATCGACTATCTCGGAAGACTGTCGGTCCACTGCTTGGACCGACGCTTCACTATCCGAGCACGGCGCCGAGCCGACCACCTGCCACGTGGAGGCAACGTCTCGCTTCCCACACACTCGCGCCTCGGTCTGGCCGTCGTCGGTACGCATCTGGATAACGTAATCGAGGTGTGCCGACCCAAACCAGCTGGAACCGTCGATGTCGCTCGCTGGTGGCAGGTGGATGAGCCCGCCGATGCCCTGATTTCGCCACGGACCGACCAGTTCGTGGAGGAACCGATCGAGTGCGGTCGAGTCGTGGTGTGCCAGCAGTTGTGTCAGCGTCGCGATCGCGAACGTTCCCGTTCGGTCGCCCGTCGCGAGTTGCGTCGTCGCACGTTCGGCGGCGACACCAAGTGAGGTGAGATCGCCGCACCGGACCGGTGCGGAGTCAGTGGTCGCGACGTCAACGCCGCCGTCTGTCTCGGCACCGGGGGTGGAATCGATGACGAGAGGGTCCATCGTCGAGAGCCGCGAGCGGACCTCATGGCGTGGGTACTTCGTCGTCAACACCGCGCCCGTCTCGGTCATCGCCGCGTACATGGCGTAAAACAGGTCATCGTACAACTGGGAGCTCGGCGCGGCGAATCCAACGATGTCGTCGTGTCGGACCGCAACATCGGCGATGAAAGCCGGTGCGATCGTCTCTGGAGACGGGTGTAGAACGGCTTCGAAGGCCTCACCGGGGTGCCTTTCGGCTGCGAGGAGCCGGTCGACTAGCTCGTTCCCGTAGTCGTCGGCGTAGACGGAAGAGTCGACCCATGACGAACGGTCTTCACTCGTCGCAGTCGCGGCGGGCTCAGTGAACCGGTTCAGATACTCGTACACCATCATGGTCAACTCAGACGGCTGGGCACTCACTCTGTCTCACCTGTTTCGGTCGGTATCGGGTATAGAGGGCCCTTCGCCGAGATTCGCAGCGCGTCATTCCGTCCCAAAATCATACTTGCTATTCTTTCAGTATCAGTACTAGTTCTACGCCCGAAGATATGTGGCAGTCAGAATAGATACCAAACATATCCGTGTCTCGGTACCGGTCCACAGCCGTTCGTCACTCGAAGAATCCGCGGATGATCTTCGACTCCGCGGCGCGCAGATGCTGGTGGAGCGTCGACGAGGACACGTCGAACCGATCGGCGAGGTCGGCACCGTTGATACCACGGGGATCATCATAGTACCCCTGTCGAAGCGCTGTCTCGACGATCTCCCGCTGTCGGCTCGTCAAGTCTGTATTCCCGGCCGACTCGTCGCGTCTACCGGACGACCGAGACAGATGGCGCTTCGAGACGAGCTGACACGAATCGGAGACGGTGGACAGCTCCTCGCGGACCCGACCGATCACGCTCGGGTCCGTGGTCCGGAACTCCAACACGTCGGCGGTCGGGCGGGAACGGACACTGCTCAGTTGCGTGTCTGTCCGCATGAGTACGTCGCGAACCGAGGCTAGCGACCGGTCCGGCGTATCCCTCATCCGCACGGCAACCTCGTGGACGCTGCTATCGATCGAGTCAATACCGTCGAGTTCGATCCCCGGCGTCGCCGCGACGTAGTCGCGAAACGCGGTCTCGGTGTAGCCGTCGACGCGACCGGTTAGGTGAAAGTGTTCTCTGCCCGTTAGCGCGACGTGTTCGACGACGATTGTACCGGACGTCGAGAGGCCCGGGAAAAACGGCGACGGGCCCCCACACTCGAGGTCGAAGGCGACCGGTGCGTTCGACGTGCTCGCGGACTCGAGCGTTGACAGGCGCATTCCGGCGGCGTCCGCAACCGCACCAACCGCTTGGCGTTCTGGTTCGGCGAAGCGCTCGGCATCTGTACTGATGAACTCGGCGACGGCGTGGACGGTCCCGTAATGGCTCACCGGAACCGCGAGCGATTCCCGGTAGCCGAAATGGAGCAGTCGGTTGAGCCACTCGCCGTGAGTTCCCCCAGTCTCTTCTCCGTCGACGACACGCTGTGGTTCGTTTCGTGAGGCAGCGGTGATCGCGGGGAACGCCTGCCCGTCGTTTTCGTACAGCTTCGCCGGTCCGCCCGCCTCGGGCACTTCGACCGGGTCAATTCGCTCTGTGACCGGATCATACGTGCCAACGAACGCGTACTCCGCCACACGATCGCCGAAGTCGACAACCGCTTCACGCACTGCCGCCGGCGTCTCCGCAGTCACGATCGATTCAACGGCGTCAACCACCCCCTCCCACAGGCTCTGGTAGCGGTCCGCTTGCCGCTGGGTCCTGGCGACATCGTTCGAGAGCCCCGCTATCGATGTCTCCTGGCGGAGTTGCGTGAGTGCTGCCGAGACCTGCTGGCTCACCGCCCGGATGAACGATTCCAACGTCTCGTCCCGTTCGTCGACGACCACGCTCAACAGACTCGTCTCACCCAGCTGTGAGACGAGTACCTGCCTCTCGGCTGCGCCGTCCGCCTCGATAACGGCGTCGGCCGGGAGCCAGCACGTGTCCGCCTCGGTGAACGCTCGCCAGAGGTCCGTCTCGCCCGGGTGAATTCGCTGTCGGCTACGTGATTCGGCGTTGTCTCCCGCAGTCGCAAGCCGCACCAGCTCCCCTTTCGACGTATTGCGGTCGTATATCGCGAGCTCGTCAGCCGTCACCACGTCGGCAACCGCCTCGACGCACGCGTCGAACGCGTCTTGCGGGTCCGTTGATTTGAATACACGGTTGCTCACGGCGTAGAGGTTCGTCAACCGGCGCTGCCGGTCGAGCTCGTCACGCGCATCGGTGAGATCGGTGATGTCGTTGGCGACGCCGAGTACCGCGTCCTCATCGCTGTCGGCCGGGTTGAATGGTATTTTCCACGTTTCCAAGACCCGTTCGTTGCCTGCGGCGTCGGTCAGCGTCTCCTCGGTTCGATGGAGCGGCTCGCCGGTCTCAATCACCCGTCTATCGTCGTCGGTGAATGTGTCCACTTCGTCGGGCTCGGCCGTGTAGTCCGCATCAGTCGAACCGATCAGGTCCGAGACCGTTGTACCGTACGCGTCAGCGACCGCTTCGTTCGCGAGCAAAAATTCGCCGTCGGTGTTCTTCGCGAATATCAGCTGCGGGACCGTATTCATGACGCGGTCGAGCTGATTGCGTTCAGACGCTATGCGGTCCCGCGCAGCACGTAGCTGACGTCGCTGCGCGACGAGTTCGATTGCCGTCTGAAGATACTGCGTGACGATCAAAATGAGCTCGCGTTCGTCCTCGGCGAGATTATCAGTTTCCGGCGACCCGACGAGAAACACGCCATCGTCGTCGATAGGGACAATAAATTCGGTCCCGATCGGCGTCTCCCGGTTGTGAACGCCCACCTCGCCGGCGACATTCGGATAGTATGCCGGCGTCCCAGCATCGAACGCCTCCCACGCGAGCGATTCACCGGGGCGGAATTCCGGTACCGCCTCGACAATCGACGCTCCGCCACTGGAGACAGACACCGGAACGAGCACGTCGGTCGCGGTCCCTACAGTTCCAGTCGGATCCGCCGTATCCGTCCCAGCGGGTTCGTGTGCCCAATACCCAGAGAACGGGCGATCGATAATCTCCGTCACTCCCTCGATCGCAGTATCGACCACTTCCTCGTAATCGTCTGCAGTCATCAGCTCTTCGGCGAGCGAGCGTGTCTCCTCAAGGCGGCGGAGTCGGCGTTCTTGTTCGGTGAGATCGAGGTTCACGCAGGTGATTCCCCCGTCGGGAAGCTGTGCGAGCGACACGCGCTGTGTGATCGGCGTGCCGTCCCGTTTGACGCCGACCAACTCTCCGTCCCACGACCCCGTCTCCTCGACGACCGGGAGAACCTCGGTTTCGATCCGCTCGATGACGTCGTCCGCGTATATCTGCCGCCAGGTCCCGCCGAGCAGCTCCTCAGCGTCGTCGTACCCGAACATCGTGACGTGGGCGTCGTTGAGGTATGCGTACTCACCGTCTCGGTTTAATAACGCAATACCGGAGGTCGTCAGGTCCATCGCGGCCGCCTGCTGTTCGAGTCGGGCCAAGTTCTCCATGCTCTCCCTATCGTCTTGGAAGATTCCGAGGACGTACTCGGTGCCCGCGTGTGTGAACGTCGTTGACCGCACGTCGACGGGCACCGTCGACCCGTCGGCGCGCAGAATCGTTACCGGCTCCTCCGCGTCGGCGCGGACGTGTTTCTCCCGCCCGTCTTGGACTGCCTGAAATCCTTCTCGATGGCGCGTCTCACTCTCTGGAGGGTGAAGTTCGGTCTGGTGCATCCCAATAAGCGAAGAGCGGCTGCGACCGAACAGCTCGGTCGCAGCCTCGTTTACCGCCACGACGGTTCCAGTAGTGGCCTCCGCGGTGAGGACGGGTGCTGGAGATTTTATTGCCAGACGCGCGAGGAACGCGTCGGCCCCGTGGTCGGGCGACGTGGGTTCCGGACTCATCTTGTTGTATGACTCACTATTCTGTACCAATTTGAGAGTATCGCCGTAATAGGCGATAAATAGCTTTTACAACCGTAATAGTGGGTTTTGGCGCGCTGTTGAAACTCTCAGCAAGTGATATATTCTCACCCAGTCGCGGTCAGTACAGAGAACTCATTACCCATACAAAGCTTGAACCGACGGGAACGAACGTGATCGCAGATCCGTTTCTCGCGGAGCTGCCTGTTTTCAAACTGTTTCAGCAACGCCGGAGCAGAGGCCGCGAACAAGCGGCTCAGATCGTTCGCCTTCGCATGGAATCAGCTCATCTGAACACTACGGTGCGGTCCCGGCCGTCGAGTCGGGCGAAAAAGCCGGTGGGTGGGGAGATGGCGGTCCGAGTCGGGCGCTCAGGCGCTCGCCTCGTCCTCGTCGAGTCCGGGCGCGGCCGCAGCGTCGACCTCGTCCGGCTCCTCCGTGTCGCCGCCGACGACCGTCTCGCCCTCGTCGGTCTCGACGTACACGTCGTCCGCGAAGCCGGCCAGCGCGTTCTCGTACTCCGGCGAGTCGAGTTTCTCGGCCGTCTCCGGCGCCTCAACGACGCCCTCCGGCGGGCGGAACTCGCCCAGCGGGTCGTCGATCGTGATCGAGTACCGGGTGAAGAAGGACTCGTACCGGCGGTAGTGGGCCTCTAGCTCGTCGCCGGGGATCTCCATCATCTCCGTCCAGCCGTGGTTGAAGAAGTCGAAGTTCGCCTGAACGTGGGTGATCTCGCGGGCCTCCGCCTCCGGGAACCCGGCCTCCAAGGCGGCGACGTACGTGTCCATCGTCGCGTCGAAGAAGCTGTCGAGGTGGTCGCGGCGCTCCTCGCGTCGGTCTTCGTCGGCCTTGTTGAGGAAGATACTCGTGTGGAGGTCGACGAGCTTGTCGTTGGCGACGTCGCCCACGACCGGCGTGGTCAGCGCCTTCTTCGCGGCCCAATGGCGGATGTTCTGCCGGATTTTCATACGCCTAGTTGGGCCGGGACGGTCTTGAATCTGTGGCGTGGCGGCCCGCCGCGACGCCGCCCGCACCGTGGCCGTGCGCGTCACCGACCGCGCCGCGGAACTGTTATTGCGCTCAGCGAACAATACCGAGATAGATATGGCATCGAGCGAGGGCGACGACGACTGGGCGGGGCAGGTCGAGGCGCAGCGGCAGGCGAAGGCCGAACACTTCCGCGATTCGGGGCGCTCGCCGCTGCCGGTCTCGATGCGGGGCGACGCGTTCCCCGGGCTGGCGTACTTCGATCCGGACCCGGCGTACCGGTTCCGCCTCCCGCTTCACGAGCACGACGAGAAGGAGACAGTCACCGTCGAGACGACCGCCGACGGGGAGCAGACGTACCACCGCTGGGGCGAGTTCCGGTTCGAGGTCGACGGGGAGTCGACGACGCTCCAGGCGTACCGCCCCGCCGACGGCGACGACCGGTTCTGGGTGCCGTTCCGCGACGCGACCAGCGGCGAGGCGACGTACGGCGCCGGCCGGTACCTCGACTTAGAGCCCGACCGCGACCGCGTCGACGGGGAGTGGGTGGTGGACTTCAATCAGGCGTACAACCCGACGTGCGCGTACAACCACGCGTACGAGTGCCCGCTCGTCCCGACGGAGAACTGGCTCGACGTCGCGATTGAGGCCGGCGAGAAGGACTTCCCCGCGGAGCCGGCCGGCGCGGACCACTAATCGGCCTGCGCGACCGGCCCCGGAGCCGGCGCAGAACCGCTTTCGGCGGCGACTGCGGGAGATTCTCACGCCGCGAGACGCGGATGACAACCCACATTAGGCATGAATCCGAACGGCCGGTTATGAGCGATTCGTACGTGATCGTCGGTGACGGTATCGCGGGCGCGTCCGCGGCCGAGACGCTCCGCGAGGAAGCGCCCGACGCCGAGGTCACGGTTCTTACGGACGAGGGAGAGTCCCTCTACAACCGGATTCTGATCAAAGAGTACGCGAAGGGGAAACTCCCCGAGGCGCCGATATCGATCCACCAGGAGGACTGGTACGACGAACACGACGTGGACCTCCGGCTCAACACGGTCGTCGTCGACATCGACGTCGAGAACGACGCGGTCCACACCCACGAGGGAGGGACGTTCGAGTACGACAGCCTCCTGCTCGCGATCGGCGGCACCCCCCAGCAGCTCCCGGTCGAGAACGCCGACGCGGACGGGATCCACCACTTCTGGACGTTCCAGGACGCCCGCCGGATCAAAGAGAGCGTCGAGGGCGCGGAGAAGGGCGTCATCGTCGGCGCCGGCCTGCTCGGCATCGACTTCGCGGCCATCTGCGGCGCGCAGGACGTCGAGGCAAAGTACCTGATGCGCGGCGACAACTGGTGGCGCTACGCGCTCTCCGAGGAGGGCGCGGAGATCATGCACGAGGCGATGCGGGAGCGCGGCGTCGAGCCCGTCTTCGGCTCCGGGGTCGACCGCTTCGAGGTCGACGACGACGGCCACGTCGAGGCCGCGGTCGACCCGAACGGCGAGCGCTACGAGTGCGACTTCGCGGGCGTCGCCATCGGGCTGAACTTCAACACCGAACTCGTCGAGGACACGCCGCTGGAACTCGACGACGGCATCGCCGTCGACGAGTTCATGCGCACCAACGTCGACAACGTGTTCGCGGCCGGAGACATCACGACGTTCAACGACCTCATCCTGGGCGAGCGGGCGAAGAACGGCTCGTGGGGGTCGGCCAAAGAGCAGGGGACGGTCGCGGCCCGGAACATGGTCGAGTACGGCAGCGAGGAGTTCCGGTGGGTCTCCTCGTACTCGATCACCCACTTCGATTTCCCCTTCCTCTCCTTTGGCCACCCGACGCTCGGCGACGACTCGGTGGAGGCGACCACCGCCGAGGGCGAGTGGCGCCGCGTCGCGCTGAAGGACGGGAAGGTGGTCGGCGGTGTGCTCATCGGTGACCTCTCGCCGCAGTCCGCGTTCAAACGGCTGATGCGGGAGGGCCGCGACGTCAGCGACCAGACGGACCGCCTCATGGAGCCCGGCTTCTCGGTCGACGACCTGGCGGCCTCGACCGAGCAGTAACCCGGCGACCCCGCCCCCGTCTCGGCGGGGACCGATCGCGGCGACGGATTCGCGGCGAGCGACGTGTCCCGGATCTTTTCACCGTTGACGCGCTATCGTTTTTATATGTCATCCGGATCGCAACGGCCTCCGGCCGGCTTCTTCGCCTCCTTCGTCGAGGGGTGCTCCGATCCGGTCGTCTCCGTCGACCGAACTGGGACGGTGGTCTACGCGAACCCCGCCACCGAGGCGGTCCTCGGGTACGACCCGTCCGACCTCCGCGGCCGCGACCTCGCCTCCCTCGTCGCCTCCGAGGCGGCGGACGGGCGCGCCCGGTCGGTCAGCGAGCGGTTCGCACGGGTCGAGGGACTCGACGAGCGCGGGAGCTTCTCGGTCCCCGTCCGACACGCGGACGGCCACACCGTGACCTTTTCCGTCCGGTTCCACGAACACGCCGCCGGAGGCGACCCGGGAGGCGGCGGAAGCGACGGCGACGCCGACGCGGCGACGGGCGACACAGACGCCGTCTACACGGGGGTATTTCGGGACGGCGTCGAGGAGGTGGGCCGCACGGTGACCGAGACGTTCCGGAACCTCGTCGAACACGCCGGCCACGCCATCTACGTCACCGACACCGACGGGACCATCGAGTACGCCAACCCGGCGTTCACCGACCACACCGGCTACGACGCGGACGAAGCCCTCGGCGAGACGCCGGCGATCCTCAACTCCGGCGAGATGCCCGACGAGTACTACGACGGGCTGTGGTCGACGCTGCTGGACGGCGAGGTGTGGGAAGGGGAGATAATCGATCGCCGGCGGGACGGCGAGACGTACCACGCCCATCAGACCATCGCGCCCGTCATCGGCGACGACGACGAGGTGTCCCGGTTCGTCGCGATCCAGACGGACGTCACGGCGCGGAAGGCGGCGATGGGGCAGTTGAAACAGTACCGTGACATCGTCGAGCGGCTCGACGACCCGGTTCTCCTCCAGAACCGCGACGGCGAGTTCGAACTGCTGAACGGTGCGGTGAGCGAGTTCGCGGGCGTCGACCGCGGGGCGCTGTACGGCACCGACGAGTTCGCGTTTATGGACGCGGAGACGGCGGCCGAGGTCGACGAGCGCCGGCGGGAGGTACTCGAAACCGAGGGAGCAGCCGAGTACGAGATCTCACCGACGTTCCCCGAGAGCGACCGGGAGGCGACGTTCAGCACGCAGCGGTACCCCTACTACGACGCCGACGGCGACCTGGCCGGGACCTTCGCCATCTGCCGCGACATCACCGACCGGAAGGTTCGCGAGCGGGAGTTGGAGCGGTACGAGCGCGCGATCAACGGTGCGACGGACCTCATCGCCGCGGTCGACCGCGACGGGCGGCTGCTGTTCGCGAACCCGCAGTACCGCGAGTACCACGGGCTCGGCGGCCGCGACGTGACGGACCTGACCCTCGCCGACGTCGTTCCCGAGGAGGGCTACGAGGACGTCGAGCGGCAGGTGGAGTGCGCGCTCCGGGGCGAGCCGGTGGAGTACCGGACGACGCGGACGCACCCGACCCGCGGCAGGCGGACGTTCGACGTTCGGTACTACCCGCTCGACAGCCCGGACGGGGAGGCGCCCGCCGGGGTCGTCGGCGTGCTTCGAGACGTGACCGACAGCGAAAATCGCGCGCGGCAGCTCCGGGTCGTCGACCGCGTCCTCCAGCACAACCTCCGGAACGCGCTGACGGTCGTCCGGGGGCGCGCGGAACAGATCGCGGCGGGGACCGCAGAGCCAGCGGACGCGGCCGAGTACATCGTGTCTCGGGCCGACGACCTCTTACGGACGAGCGAGAAGGCCCACCACATCACCGAGATACTGAGCGACGCGCCGGAGACCGAACCGGTCGACGCCGGGCGGGTCGTCCGACAGGTCGTCGCCGCGCGGGCCGAAGAGTTCCCGAGCGCGTCGGTCGACGTCTCGGTGCCGGACGACGGGGTCGCGACGGCGTTGGCGACGACGTGGCTCTCGCGGGCGGTAGACGAGTTGGTCCGAAACGCGGTCGAACACCACGACCGGGACCGACCGACGGTCGCGGTGTCGGTCGAACCCCGCTCCGACGCGATCGATATCCGCGTCGAGGACGACGGGCCGGGGCTGACCGGCATGAACCGAGACGTCCTCGTCGACGGGACGGCGGTCGACGCCCTGTACCACGGCAGCGGTCTCGGGCTGTGGCTCGTCTACTGGGTCGTCCAGCAGTCGGGCGGCTCCGCCGCGGTCGCGGACGCGGAGCCCCGCGGCACCGTCGTGACGCTCACCTTCCCCCGAGCCGGCGACTGAACCGCCGCCGTCGCGTTCGCGGCGACGCTCGTCGCGGCGACGGGCGCCGCGAAACGTTTATGATTAATAATGTTGTATGGTACCATATGTCACTCAGAGACACCGGGCGACGGCTGCGGCTCCGCCGGACCGGTCGCGTCCCGGCCGACGCGCGGGTCAGGCACTACGACGAACTGGCCGACGACGAGCAGGGCGTCGTGCGGGAGTTGGCGGGCAAGCCGTGGACCGCGCCGGAGACCGGCGACCTCGACGACGGCGACGTGGTGAAGTTCACCGACTACTACCTCGTCCGGTCGCGGTAGCGGCGCTCGGGCCGCGGTGGCCGGTCGGGCGCGGTAGCGGCGCTCGGGCCGCGGTGGCCGGTCAGGTCGCCGCCCGGGCGGAAGCGAAGTTGTTTTCGCCGGCGGGGGGTAAGCGAGGCGCATGGACAGCGGCGGATCCACAGACATGACGCTGGCGTTCGAGTTGGAGGCGCTGAAAGCGCTCGCGGACCCCAACGCGGTGTTCAACAACGCCCGACAGTGGACGGAGTACGTCGGGGTCGTCAGCGAGAAGCCGACCTACGTCGTCACGAACTTCACGCGGAAACACCGCGTGCGACAGGACTTCTTCTCCGGACCGCGCGGCGTCGAGGAGAGCTTAGAGAACATCACCGGGCAGTTCGACACGGATCGGCACGTCTTCGTGGGGGTCGACGAGGACGACGAGGCGGTCGCGGAGGCGACGGGCTGGGAGTTCCTCCACGTCGAGGACGCCGCCGAGGCCGCGGGCTGGACCCTCGCGACCGGCGAGGCGGCCGACGAGGCGCCCGAGGAACAGGCCCGCGACGACTGGCCCTGAGTCGCGTCTCCGACTCCGGCACCCTCGACCGAGAGGTGTTTTGACGAGGGCGACGAACCCGGACGCATGACCGACCACGGTGACGGTTCCGAGACCGGGCATCACGGCGACGACGAGGGGCATCACCATTACGGCGACGACGACTCCGGCCACGACCACCATCACCACGACGTGGAGTCGGTCGCGGTCGCGGTCGTCACGGTGTCGTCGTCGCGGACCGCGGACGAGGACCCGGCCGGCGACTACGTCGCGACCGCCTTCGAGGAGGCGGGCCACGAGGTCGCGGTCCGGGAGCTAATCCCGGACGACTACGACAGCGTTCAGGGGACCGTCGACAGGCTGGCCCGCCGGAAGGACACGGACGCGGTGGTGACGACCGGCGGCACGGGCGTCACGCCCGACGACGTCACGCCGGAGGCGGTCCGCGGACTGCTCGCGAAGCCGCTCCCCGGGTTCGGAGAGCTGTTCCGCCGGCTCTCCTACGAGGAGGTCGGCACGCGGACGGTCGGGTCGCGCGCGACGGCGGGAGTCGTCTCCGCGACGCCCGTGTTCTGTCTCCCCGGCTCCGAGAACGCGGTCCGGCTCGGCGTCGACGAGGTGATCCTCCCCGAGATCGGCCACCTCGTCGGCCTCGCGGGGCGGGGGGTCGACGACGAGGAAGCAGACGAGGGCGGAGCGACGGGTCACGAGGAAGCAGACGAGGGCGGAGCGGCCGACGACGGATCGACGGGCGGCGAAACCTGACGCGCCAGCGCCTCAGACGCCGGTGAGGAAGTTCCGGACGAGGTCGTGGCCCGACCCGGTCAACACGCTCTCCGGGTGGAACTGTACCGCCTCGATCGGGCGCTCGCGGTGCCGGATCCCCATCACGATCTCCTCGCCGTCGTGGTCCGTAGTGGCCGTCACGGCGAACGCGTCGGGCACCTCGGTGGCCGCCAGCGAGTGGTACCGGCCGGCCCGAAGCCCCTGGTCGAGTCCGCGGAACACGCCCTCTCCGTCGTGCTCGACCGGGAACGCCTTGCCGTGGACCGGCTCGGGCGCGTGCCCGACGGTCCCGCCGTACTCGTGGACGGCGGCCTCCAGGCCGAGGCACACGCCGAGCGTCGGCACCCGCTGCGAGAGGTCGCGCAACACCGGCATCGTCACGCCCACGTCGCGCTCGTTCTTCGGGTGCCCCGGGCCGGGGCTGATGATCACCGCGTCGGGGTCCGCGGCCTCGATATCGTCGAGCGACGCGGTGTTCTTGAACACCTCGACGGCGACCGGCTCCCCGTCGACCGTCTGGTCGGAGACGTACTCGACGAGGTTGTACGTGAACGAGTCGAAGTTGTCGACGACGACGACCTTCATCGCTCGCCCTCCGGGCCGGTCGCGAGCGGCTCGTCGTCCCCCGACCGGTCGGCCGCGCCGCCGCCCTCGGTCGCCTCCTCGCGGATCCGGTCGATCGCGGTCAACACGCCGTCCATCTTCTGTTCGGTCTCCTCGTACTCCGCGGCCGGGTCGGAGTCCGCGACGAGGCCCGCGCCCGCCCGGACGCCGACGGTCGACCCGTCGCCCGACGCGTCGAGCGTCGCGGTCCGGATCACGATCGCGAAGTCGGCGTCGCCGGTCCACGAGTAGTAGCCGACGCCGCCGCCGTACGCCTCCCGCGGGGTCGTTTCGAGGTCGTCGATGATCTCCATCGCGCGCACCTTCGGCGCGCCGGTGAGCGTCCCCGCCGGGAACGTCGCGCGCGTCGCGTCGAACGCGTCGGAACCGGGCGCGAGCGTCCCCGTCACGGTTGACTCGATGTGCTGGACGTGGCTGTACTTCAACACGTTCATGAACTCCTCGACGCGGACGGAGCCCGGCTCCGAGACGCGGCGCACGTCGTTGCGCGCGAGGTCGACGAGCATCGTGTGCTCCGCGCGCTCCTTCCCGTCCGCGAGCATCTCGCCCGCGAGCCGCCGGTCCTCGACCGGGCTGGTCCCGCGCGGGCAGGTGCCGGCAATCGGGTTCGAGACGATCCGGTCGCCTTTCACCGACACGAGCGTCTCGGGGCTGGCGCCGACGACTGTCCGGTCGTCGTGGCGCAGCACGTACATGTACGGCGAGGGGTTCACGTCGCGCAGCGCCGCGTACAGTCCGAGCGAGTCGACCTCGCCGCGGAGCTCCCGGCTCCGCGAGACCACCCCCTGATAGATGTCGCCGTCGAGGACGTGTCGCTTGGCGGTCCGGACCGCCTCCTCGTACTCCTCGCGCGGGTCCGCGGACTCCTCCCGCACGCGGATCCCGTCGGGGTCCGGCGGCGCGGCCTCGCGCAGTTCGGCCGCGACCCGCTCGGTCTCCGCGACGAGGTCGTCGTAGGCCGCCCCCGGGTCGTCGTCGACGCCGATCACCGGCGTGAAGACGAGTTCGACACTGCCCTCGCGCTCGTCGAAGACGACCGTCCGGGTCGTGAGCGCGAACTCCGCGTCGGGGAACTCGGTCTCGGGGCGCTCGACGCCGACCTCCTCTAACCAGAGGTCGTAGACGGCCTCGTACGCGAGGAAGCCGACGAACCCGCCCGAGAGGATCTGGCGATCGGTGTCGGGGAAGCCGCGCAGGCTCACGTCGGGGAACGCCGCCCGGACGCGGTCGACCGCGTCGCCCGCGCCGGGACCCAGCTCTCCCTCGGCGCTTCGGTCCCCGGCGACGCTCGAATCGTCGGCGGCGCCGTCGCCAACGAACCTGGCCGCGGGCCCGAGTTCGGTCACCTCGGTGCGGTCCGGGTGGACCGAGACGACCGCCTCGGGGTCGTAGCCGACGAACGAGTAGCGAGCGTGTCTGTCGGCCTTCCCGCCCGAGGTGAACGCCCCGTCGGGGTCGCTGGAGGCGACCTTCTCGCCGGATTCGAGGAGGAACCCGTACGGGCTGTCGCCCACGAGGGTCGCGTACGCGCCGAGCGGAGTCACGTCGGCGTCCAGCGTCGCGGACGCGCGGACGACGACCGGCTTCTCGGCGTCCGCGGCGAGGTCGACGAACTCGGCCTTCGAGCGGTCGAGCGAGGGGGCCGGAGCGCTCATGCCAGCTCCATCTCCCGGCCCGCGTTGGCGACGAAGCGGGCCACCGCGTTGTGGTCCTTCCGGCCCTCCTCGATCTCGACGCCCGAGGCGACGTCGACGGCGAAGGGGTCCGCGACGCGGACCGCCTCGGCAACGCTGTCGGCCGTGAGTCCGCCCGCGAGCACGACCGGCGTGGTGAGCCGGGCCGCCAGCTCGCCGGTCGCGCGCCAGTCGTGCGTCTCGCCGGTGCCGCCGGCGCCCGAGTCGTCGGTGGAGTCGACGACCAGGGCGTCGACCGCGCCGTCGAACTCCTCGGCGCGCGCCGGGTCGTCGGCGTCGACCGTGAGCAGCACCTTGCGCTCCGTCTCCGCGCGCACGTACCGCAGTTCGTCTCGGGTCCACTCGCCGTGGAGCTGGATCGCGTCGGGCGCGACCGTGCGGGCGAGTTCGACCGCGCGCTCCGCGGAGTCGGGCATCGTCACGAGCGTCGCGGTGACGAACGGGGGCACGTCCGCGAGCAGTTCGGCCGCTTTCGCCGGGTCGACCTCGCGCGGCGAGTCGACCGGCACCTCGGTGATCATGCCGATCGCGTCGGCGCCCGCGTCGACCGCGGCGCGGAGGTCGGCCTCCCGGGTGATCCCGCAGATCTTCACCCGGGCCATCAGTCGTCGTCCTCCGCGGTCGTCGCCCCCGCGTCGGCCGCGAGCGACTCGTCGTCGCCGCAGAGCGCCGCGAACTTCTCGGCGGCCGCGCCGGAGTCGATCGCCTCGGCCGCGCGCTCGACGCCCGCTTCGAGCGTGTCGGCCTCGCCGGCGACGTAGATCGCTGCGCCCGCGTTCGCCAGAATCAGGTCGCGCTTCGGTCCCGTCACGGAGCCGTCGACGACCCCGCGGAGGTCCGCGGCGTTCTCCTCGGGCGTGCCGCCCGCGACGTCGTCGATGGGCGCGCGGTCGAGACCGAGGTCCTCGGGCGCGATCGTGAACTCCGTGACCTCCTCGCCGTCGACCTCGGCGGCGACGGTTTCGTCGTGGATCCCGATCTCGTCCATCCCGGCGCCGTGGACGACGAGGGCGCGCTCGACGGGCATGTGCGCGAGCGACCGCGCGATCGTGGGGACCAGGTCCGGGTCGTACACGCCGAGCACCTGCGCGTCGGCGCCGGCGGGGTTGGTGAGCGGCCCGAGCACGTTGAAGATGGTCCGCATTCCCAGCTCCTTGCGGGGGCCGATGACGGCCTTCATCGCCGGGTGGAAGACGGGCGCGAGCATGAACCCGATCCCGTCGTCCTCGATCGCGCCCTCGACGGCCGGCGGCTCGGCCTCGACGTCGGCGCCCGCGACCTCAAGCACGTCGGCGCTGCCCGACGAGGAGGAGACCGAGTAGTTGCCGTGCTTGGCGATCGGAACGCCTGCGCCCGCGGCGACGATGGCGGCGGTCGTCGACACGTTGATCGTGTCGTAGTCGTCGCCGCCGGTGCCGCAGGTGTCGACGAGCGGCTCGCGCTCGGGCTCGATCGTCCGTGCGGCGTCGCGCATCCCCTGCGCGAAGCCCGCTATCTCGGTCTCCGTCTCGCCCTTCGCGCGGAGCGCGGCGAGCAGCGCCCCGATCTGGGCATCAGTCGCCTCTTCGAAGACGAGCCGCGCGGCCTCGCGCGACTCTTCGAGGGTCAGATCCGTCCCGTCCGTCACGCGCTCGACCGTGTCGTTGAGATTCATTGTGTCCACCGATGTAGTATTCCGCGTTGTGATGTACAAGTATGTACACTAATTTAACGCTGTCGGCGGGGAGAGAACAGGTGGCACGCGAGAAGCAAGCGGGCGGGGCCCGACGGAGTCGGCGGCGAGCGCGGGGAGGCGGAGACCTGCGTGAGCCGGACCTACGCCGCGTCGAGCGCGGTCGATCCGTCGGCCTCGACGACCACGACCGGGACCTCGGCGTCGCCGACGACCGTGTCGGTGGTGGAGCCGAAGACGAACCGGCCGACGGTCCCCGTCGTGGGCGCGCCGACGACGACGAGGTCGTAGTAGGGCGACTGCTCGACGATAGCGCCGGCCGCGGTCCGGTCCTCGACGAGCCACCGGTCGGCGCGGTCGAACCCGCCGAGCCGCTCCTCGGCCGCGTCGAGGAGCCGCTCGCCGGCCGCGGCGTAGTCGGTTTCGGCCGCGTCGCCGGCGGCGGGCGCGGCCGTTCCGCTCGCGTCCTCGTCGGGTCCGGCGTCGGCCAGCGCCGCGTCCGAGGGGACGACGTGGAACAGTTCGAGCCACGCCTCGGTCGCGTTCGCTATCTCGCGCGCGACGTCGACGGTCGCCCCCGAGTGCGGACCGGGACCGACGGCGACGAGGATCGAGGAGACGCGGTCGGGGCGCTCCGCGCGGTCGGCGCCGTTCAGCGACACGTCGGCCGCGGTCGGGACCCCGCTCGCCTCGTCGACCGCGGGACCGATCACCGGGTCCCCGACCGCGAGCGAGTCGGCGCCGGCGGAGCCGCCGCTCGCGGTCGAGTCGCTCGATCCGCCGCGGGCGCCGCCGCTCCGAGTCCCGCCCTCTCGGGTGCTCCCACCGTCGGCGTCGCTCCCGTTCATACGCGAGCGTCTGACGCGCGTCAGATAAATCCCGTTGGTCCGCGCCGGTCCGCGAGAACGACCGCCGCGAGCGGGCGCTATTCCCGGAAGAACTCCTCGCGCTCGAACGGCTCGTCTTCCCCCTCAACGGCGAGCACGTCGAGCGCGGCGACTTCGGCGCCGACGCCGAGCAGGCCGGCGAGGCTCGGCTCGGTCCGCCCCTCGTCGCTCGATATCAGCTCCTTGATGTAGAGCCCGCCCTCGCCGCGGACCTCGACGGTGGCGTGGCGCGGGTCGTCGAGTTCGGCGGTCACCTCGTAGGCCTCGCGCTCGCGCGTCATGCTCGCGCGGCGGTGGTCGACGCGGTTCGGGGTGTACTGCTCGACGGTCGCGCCCTCCAGTTCCGCGGCCGCGTCCGCGAGCGCGTCGGCGTCGACGTCGGCGTCGAACGTCACCTGCGCGCGGTAGCGCTTCGCTGCGTCGTGTTCCTTCACGCGCTCGACGGTGTCGTAGGTCGCGAGGCGGAGTCCTTCGACCTCGACCGCCCCGTCCGCGAAGGCGTTGATGTCCGACTGGAGGCGGTCGGTGTCGACCCGGCGCCGGCGCGGCTCCTCGACTTCGATCACGAACGGGCGGCCGGTGCCGAGCATGAGGGCGTCGACGTCCTCGCGGCCCGCGCCGTGGAACGTCGCCTCGGTGCCGTCCATTACGTCCTCGACGACGGGCGCGGTGTACTCCTCGACGCTGTCGTCGTAGAGGTAGCCGGAGCCGCCGCAGTGGTCGCAGGGGTCCGCGCCCTGCCGCCCCGAGCCCTTACACTCGCGGCAGGGCCACTCCGTCTGCGGGATGTCGCGCTCCAGCTTCCGGTACCGCCCGTAGACGAAGGTGGAGTTGATCTTGGCGTCGACCTCGTCTTCGGCTAAGTCGATCGTGAACTGGACGTCCGGGCGGTCGAAGGACACCTCGGCGTCGGTGCGGCGGCCGACCCGCTTGCCGACCTCGCGGTTGAACTCCGACTTTAACGGCTCGCCCGCGTCCTCGTCGAGACCGGCGTCCGCGCGGAGCAGGGCCTCGTTCTCCTCGATCAGCGGCGGGGGACGCGTGCCGACGTTGTACGTGGCGAACTCGACCCCCTCGACCGCCGCCGCGGCGCGCTCGGCCCACTCGTCGAACTCCGCGCAGCGCCCCTCACAGACCCAACACTCCTCCGTTTCGACCGGCTCGTGGTCCTCGTCGTCGCGCAGCGAGAGCGAGACCCGGAGCGCCGACCCGCGCTCGGCGTTCGACAGCCCGAAGCTCCGGTCCGCGACGACCCGGCCGAGACAGGCGTCGCACACCGGCCCGGTCGCTGTCGCGCGCGCCGCGACGTCGAGTACGTCCATACGCCCTCAAACGCGGCGCGTGGTAACTGTCTTACTACTCGGCTGAAGCACCGCAGTCGGATCGTTCAATGTTGCCCGCGCGGAGGGGATCGATATGGGAACGCCACTCGACTCGCGGGACGAGCAGGTCGCTGAGGTCGTAGACCGGCTCTACGAGGAGTACCCCGACTCGACCATCTCGCTCAACTACTCGAACCGGCTGGAGCTGCTCATCGCCGTGATCCTCTCGGCGCAGTGTACGGACGAGCGCGTGAACAAGGTGTGCGCCGACCTGTTCGAGACGTACGAGACGCCCGAGGAGTACGCGAACGCTCCCCAAGAGGAGATGGCGGAGGCGATCGACTCGATCACCTACTACAACAACAAGGCGAAGTACATCCGCTCGGCGTGCGCGGACATCGCGGAGAAGCACGACGGCGAGGTGCCGGACACGATGTCGGAGCTGACGGATCTCGCCGGCGTGGGCCGGAAGACCGCCAACGTCGTCCTCCAGCACGGTCACGACGTGGTGGAGGGTATCGTCGTCGACACCCACGTCCAGCGGCTCACGCGCCGGCTGGGGATCACGGAGGAGGAGCGCCCCGAGGCGATAGAGCAGGACCTCCTCGACGTCGTCCCCGAGAGCGACTGGCAGCAGTTCACCCACCTCATGATCGACCACGGCCGCGCGACGTGCACCGCGATCAGTCCCGACTGCGCCGACTGCGTCCTCGCTTCCGTCTGCCCCTCGGAGAAGGGGGACGGCGACGTGGACCTCGCGAGCGGCGAGGCGTGGTAGCGGGCGGAAACGGCAAGAAACCGATGACGTTCGGCGGGTAGTATTTAAAAACCCCACAGATGCGGGGGACCGGCCGAATCCGTCCCGGCGGGGGGGAACTCGCTGCTCGGTTTATACGGGTCTCCGGCGTATCCGCAAGTGAGGAGAGACACTATGTCCACCAAAACCACGAACGAGTTCGGCGGAGAGTTCGGCGGCGTCACGCTACTGGGGAAGGCGCACTCGCTGTCGGCGCTGTTCATCGTCCTGCTCCGGGCGACCATCGGCGGGATGATCCTGTTCGCCGGCCTCGGTAAGGTCTCGGAGTGGCCGTTCGACGCCGCGGGCTACCTCGCGAACGTCGACGCCGCGAGTCCGGTCAGCGGGCTGTACGCCGCCATGGCGTCGAACGCGGCGCTGATGGAGTTCGTCAACGTCGTCGTCCCGGTGACGCAGGTGCTCATCGGTCTCGCGCTCATCGCCGGCGCGTTCGTCCGCCTCGCCGCGCTCGGCGGCGCGATGCAGATGATGCTGTTCTACCTCGGCGGGTGGAGCGGCGAGGCGCTCGCGCTGTTCGACTCGACGCTGGTGTACGCGATGGTGTTCCTCACGGTCGCCGCGTTCGGCGCGGGCCGCGTCCTCGGACTGGACGCCTACATCGAGCGGATCGAGGTCGGCGGGCAGGCGCTCGTGGAGAAGTTCCCGGCGCTCCGGTACGTCCTCGGCTAAGCGGGGACCGTGTCGGGCGAGGGGAACGGAGCGCGTGAGAGCGCGCCGCCGACTCGTTTTCGAGACGTGAAGCGCGGTGTCGTTGATTCGCGTTCCGTGCTCGATTTTGTAACGGAGAGCGTCGGCGTTGCTACCGCTCATTTATAACTGACAGACTGCGGATCACTGGAGAACACCTCCAAAGCCCCAGCCGTGAGGACGAAGACGCGCGACGCAAGGACCGCAGGGAGCGAGCGGAGCGAGCGACTGAGGACCGTGGTTCGAGAGAGCAAAGCTCTCTCGTCATCACGAGACGCCTTCGGCGTCTCGAACGACAGCGAGCGCATCGAGTCCTCACGGCTGCCCCTTTAAATCCCATCCCGCACCGCGACCGCACCTCGCGCCTCCCCAGCCTCGACGCTCACTTCGTTCGCGACTCCCTCGCGCGTGCGACTCGCGCCCTCCGGGCGCTCGCAGGCACGCGCCACCGCGACCGCCCGCCAGTTATAAGCAAACGGGTCAGTCGCGCAGTCCATTTAAATAGCCGTTCCCGACACTAGCGCTCCGTTTCGGGTTTCAATTCATATAAGACCGCGCGGGCGGAACGGAGGCGTAATGGAACTCGGTTCGCGGGACGCGTTCTCCCGGATGGGGACGCTCGGCATCGAAGAGGAGTTCTATATCGTCGATGCCGAAGGCCGCCCCACGTCCGGAACTGACGACCTCGTGTACGGCCGCGACCCGCCCGCGGCCGTGCCGGAGGGGTTCGACCACGAGCTGTTCGAGTGCACGATAGAGGCGCAGACGGAACTGATCGAGGACCCGGCGAACGCCGCGGACGCGCTCGAAACGGTCCGGGAGGCGCTCGTCGACCACGCCGCCGCCGACGGGTATCAGATCGCGGCCGCCGGACTCCACCCGACGGCGAAGTGGCGCGAGCTCGACCACGTCCAGAAACCCCGGTATCAGGCCCAGTTGGACCGGATACGGTACCCCCAACACCGGAACACGACGGCGGGCCTCCACGTCCACGTCGGCGTCGACGACGCGGACAAGGCCGTCTGGGTCGCGAACCGCCTGCGGTGGCACTGTCCGGTCCTGCTCGCCCTCTCTGCGAACTCCCCGTTCTGGAACGGGTTCGACACCGGGCTGGCCTCGGCCCGCGCGAAGGTGTTCGAGAACCTCCCGAACACCGGGATTCCCTCCGCGTTCGACGACTTCGACGCGTTCCAGCGGTACGAGCGCCGGATGGTCGAGACGGACTCCATCGCGGACCGCGGCGAGCTGTGGTTCGACGTGCGCCCGCACACCGGCCACGGCACCGTGGAGGTGCGCGCCCCCGACGCGCAGCGCGACCCCGAGGTCACGCTCGCCTTGGCCGAGTACGTCCGCGCGCTGGTCGTCGACTACGCGGCGCGCTACGAGGACGGCGAGTCGCCCCCGTCGCTGCGCCGCGAGCTCCTCGACGAGAACAAGTGGCGCGCGATCCGCCGCGGCCACGACGCCGCGTTCGTCGACCGAGACGGCGAGGGGACGACCCCGCTGGGCGAGATCGTCGCGTCCGAGTGCGACCGGCTCGGAATCGACGGGATCCGCGAGGTGTACGAGGCGGAGAGCGGCGCCGCGCGCCAGCGCCGGCTCCGCGAGGCGTCCGGCGTCGACGCCCTGTGCGAGGACCTCCTCGTGCGGGCCTGAGAGCCGCCGAATGCCTCGGGGTCGACCGGCCGCGCCGGATGCGTTTCGTCGGAACGAAAGCGACGAGAAACCCTTTTGCCCGCGTAGCCCCCACTCTCTGTCATGACCACGGACGATTCGCCTTCCGACCCGGCGGACGACCCGGAGGAGTCCCCGACGGAGCGGACCCGCGAGGAGCTTCGAAAGACGAAACAGCGGCTCGGGGAGGGCGCCGACCGGGCGGTGAAGGGGTTCGACGACAACGTCGTCGACCTGCTCGCGTGGGTCCTCGACACGGAGACCCGCGCCCGGATATACGTCTACCTCCGAGACAACCCACAGAGTACGAGCGACGAGGTCGCAGACGGCACCGGACTCTACCCCAGCACCGTCCGCGAGGCGCTCGCCGAACTCCACGACGAGGGCACCGTCGAGCGCGGCAAGCGGAAGGCCGAGGGGGCGGGCAACAACCCCTACGAGTACGAGGCCATCGCGCCGAGCGACCTGGTCCGCGGGGTCGTCGGTGACGTTCAGGCGGAGCTGAACGCCGTCTTCAACCTCGACCGACGGCTCGGCGGAGAGTCGCCCGACGGCGACGCCGAGCCGGTCCAGATATCCGTCGACGGCGACGGGGACGGAGACGTCGGCGCGGACGGAGAGACCGGCGTGGACGAGGAGAACGGGGGCGGCGCGGACGACGAGGACGAGGCCGACGTGGCGGCCGACTCCGGATCCGGGAACTGAGCCGTCCCGGTACGGTCCGGCGTCGGCTCGACCGCGGTTCGGGACGTTTTAAGTTCGACCCGCGCAACGGAGAGGCATGAACGTCGCGCTGGGAGGTACGTTCGACCCCGTTCACGACGGCCACCGCAAGCTGTTCGAGCGGGCGTTCGAGCTGGGTGACGTCACCGTCGGACTCACCGCCGACGATCTGGCGCCGGAGACCCGACACGTCGAGCGGTACGTCCGCCCCTACGAACGGCGCGAGCGCGACCTGGAGGCAGAACTCGCCCCGCTGGCCGACAGCCACGGGCGCGAGTACGAGATCCGGGAGCTGACGGAGCCGACCGGCATCGCGGTCGAGCCGGAGTTCGACGCGCTGATCGTCTCGCCGGAGACGGAGGCGGGCGGCGAACGCATCAACGAGATCCGCGCCGAACGCGGCCGCGACCCCCTCGAACTCGTCGTCGTCGACCACGTGGCGGCCGATGACGGCGAACGCATTTCCTCGACGCGAATCGTCGCGGGCGAGATTGACGAACACGGCAACCTCACCCCCGACCGCGAGGGCCGGGGCGCGACGCGACCGGAATGACGGGCGGCGAGACGGAGGGCGACGCGGGCGGGTCCGCGGCGCCCGACTCCGGCGTCGCGGCGCTTCGGCGGATCCTCTTGGGCGAGACGGGGTTCGAGCGCGCAGCGGTCTGGAGCGCGGTCGGACTCGCGCTGTCGTACGTCGCCTTCGACGCGACGGCCGCGCTCGGGGTCGGCGCCGCGGGGACCGCGGGCGCCCTCGCCGCGGTGACGGCGCTCGGCGCGCTCGCGTTCGTCGCGACGGGCGGCGGCGCGCTCCCGGCGGTGCTGCTCGCGTACGGCCCCTTCGCGGGAACTCTGCTCCGCGCGGTCGGACCGGAGCCGTACGTCCTCCCCCTCGCGGCCGGCGGCCCGAGCCTCTCCGCCGTCACCGCGCCGCTCGCGCTCGCCGTCGCGGTGGCGGTCGCGGTCGGCGCCGCCTCGGCCGTCGTCGGTTCCCTTCTCAGGCGGGTCGCGGCGTCGCGGTAGCCCCGCACGAGTCACGCTCGTCAGTCGTCGAGCGTTCCGTTCAGCACCTTCGCGGCGACGAGTATCGGGTCCCACACCGGGCTGAACGGCGGCGCGTACGCGAGGTCCAGCCGCTCGACCTCGGGCACCGTCATGTCCGCCTCGATCGCGGTCGCGAGCGTGTCGATCCGGATCGCCGCGCGGTCGGTGCCGACGACGCTCCCGCCGAGCAGGCGTCCCGTGTCGCGGTCGGCCACGAGCGTCACGTCCGTCTCGGCCGCGCCCGGGTAGTAGCCGGAGCGGGAGCCGGCGGTCACCGTCTCGCTGACCGGGTCGAAGCCGGCCGCGTCCGCCTCCTCGGGGTCCACGATTCCGACGCGGGCGGCCTCCGTGTCGAACGCCTTGACGGCCGCGGTGCCCGCGATGTCGCCTACCGGGGTCGGATCGCCCGCGACCGTCGCGCCGACGGCCCGCCCGGCGCGGTTCGCGGTGAGGCCGAGCGGCGTCCAGTCCGGCTCGCCGGTCACCGCGTGGCGCGCGGTCGCGCAGTCCCCCGCGGCGTACACGTCCGGGAGGCTGGTACGTCCGCGGTCGTCGACGCGGAGCGCGCCCCCCGGCCCGAGGTCGACGCCGGTGCCGTCGAGGAGGTCGGTGTTCGGCCGGATCCCGACGCCGACGACCGCCATGTCGACGGGGACCGTCTCGGCGTCCCCGTCGCTCCCGACCTCGATCGCTTCGATCCGGTCGTCACCGACGAGCGCCTCGACCGGCGTGTCCGTGTGAACGGTCACCCCCTCCGCTTCGAGCGCCTCCCGGACCCGGTTCCCGACCGGCTCCCCGAACGGCGAGAGGAGGTGTCCCGACCGGTGGAACACGTGGACCGAGAGCCCGCGCTCGGAGAGCGCCTCCGCGACCTCGACGCCGACGTACCCCCCGCCGACGACCGCGACGGTCCGGGGCGCCGGCATGGCCGCGTTGCGCTCGACGCGCTCGCGGTCGACCGCGCTCACGTCGGCGCGGTCGGGGTCGTACGCGTCCGGGTCGGCGACGTACGCGTCGATGGCGGCCGCCGCGTCCATGTCGTGTAGCGTGAAGGCGCCGTCGACGCCGCGCACGTCGAAGGGACCGGTCGTCGCGCGCGCTCCGGTGGCGACGAGCAGGTCGTCGTACGCCTGCTCGAAGCGGTCGCCGTCGGCCGTCTCGACCGTGACGCGCTTCGCGTCGGGGTCGACCGCGACCACCTCGCTGTCGCGCCGGAGGTCGATCCCGCGCTCGTCGACCTCGCTCGGTGACAGCGAGAGGAGGTCCGACATGCGGTCGACGTAGCCCGCGATGAAGTAGGGCATCCCGCAGTAGGCGTACGAGATCCACCGCCCCTTCTCGAAGACGACGACGTCGCGGTCGGGCGCCTCGCGCCGGAACTTGCTGGCCGCGCTCAACCCCGCCGCGTCGGCGCCGACGACCACGAACGGATCGCTCATGACTGGACATCGACGGGCCGGGTGAAAAAGTCACGCCGCCGGTGCGGCGCGGGTGCGTCACCGGGCGGGCGCGACCTCGCGCGGCCGTCGGCGGTCGAACCGCCACCGCACCCGGGGTCGCGCGCTCAGTCCTCGTCCGCCAGCCGGGAGAGCGTCTCGCGCGCGTTCTCGACGGCCTTCTCCTTTTTCGCCGGGTAGGCCTCGACCTTCGTGCGGACGGTGATCCCCGGGCCGAGCCGGACTTCGCCGCCGAACGCCGCCTGCTTGTCGAGGCGGAGGAACAGCGCGCAGTTGTCGTCGACCCGCTCGTCGAGTTCGTCGAGGATCCGGTCGAGGTCCTCCAGTTCGGAGAGCCGGTCGAGCACGTGCCGCATCTCGTCGGCGCGCTCGACGCGGGCCGAGAGCACGACGATCCGGTCCCCGTGGTGGCCGGCGTTCTCGACGCGGTCGAGTTCGACCTCCTCGGGCAGCAGGGAGTACAGCGCCTGCTCGACGCGTTTCACGTCCTCTGTGGCGTACGAGAACGCCCGGAGGTCGACGTAGTGGAAGGGGACTTTCGGCATGCGATACGGGTGGGGGCGGCGTTACTCCTCGCTCTCGACGGCGTCGAGCGCGTCCTCGGGGACGCCGGTCTCCTGCCCGTCCTCGAAGCTGACCGTGTACGTCGCGTCGCCGAACATCGTCTCCATCACCTGCGTGATCGTCCCCGTCTCGCCGTCGTACTCGCTGTGTTTGTCGTGGAGCACGACCTCGTCTTCCTTCTCGAAGCTCATGGCCTCTCGTTCCGGTGGGACGCTTAAAAGCGCGCGGATCCCGAGCGGCGCGCCGGGGAGCCGACAGGGGGTCACCGCGCCCCGCGGCGTCAGACGGCCGCGAGCAGCGCCGCCCCGAGCGCGACCGTCAGCGCGACGCCGACGGCGAGCCAGACGAGGGCGCTGTCGACGGCGAGCGCGACCGCGACCGCGGCGGCGACCGCGACCAGTCCGAAGGCGGCGCCCGCGACCCCGCCGCGCCGGACGAGGCGGTCGAGCGCGTTCACCGCGCGCTGCCGCGGCGGGGGGTCCGGACTCCGCTCCGGGGGCGCAGAGAGGGTCTCGTCGACGGCGACCGGCTCCGCCGGGGTCTCGGGCGACGGGTCGATCCGCACGTCGACGTAGCGCGTGTTCGACCCGTAGCCGGTGACGACCTTCAGCTTCCCGCGGACCGGTTCGTCGACGGCGGCCGTCGAGACGTGGACGTGCCGGGTGGCCTCGTCGGCGACGAAGTGGTTCACCTCGTCGACGGCGGTCACCCGGTCGAGTTCGTCGTCGAAGTGGAGGTGGACGTGCGTCGAGCGCCCGCTGTTCTCGAGCACGACCGGAAACGGCCCGTCCGCGGCGAACGAGTCCGGCGCGTCGATGTCGTGGACCGCCTCCCCGTTCAGTTCGACGTCGAGTGTCGGCACGGTCGAGACCACGACCCCGTACTAAAAAAAGATTCACACGAGCGAGGGGTTTCGGGGAGGGTGTCGCCCCCGTCGCCGCGGTCCGTCCGCGTCGGAGAGTCCTACGCCGCGGCCTCTTCGCGCATGTCCGGCGGCAGGAGGTTCGGAATCCCGTCCTCTATCGGGTACGTCTCGCCGCACTCGGCACAGGTAAGCGTCCCGGCGAGGACCTCCTCGTCGTCCGCGTCGTCGACGTCGAGTTCGAGGGTCGCCTTGTCGAGCGGACAGCAGATCACGTCCATCAGGGATTCCTTCATACCGCTCGGTTGGGTCGGACCGATAAAAAAGCGTGCGGGTCGCGCCCGCCGCGTCGCGTTCGGCACGTCCGACCGGTCCGGAAGGCGGCCGCGCCCGGCCCGGATAACAACCTCTTTGCCGCCGCGCGCCGCCTCCCGTGACATGAGCATTCCGGCGGAGCGGATCGAGCGGCTGTTCGCGCTCGCGCGCGAGGCGGTCGTCGACGACGAGTGCGACCGCGCCCGCGAGTACGTCGCCCGCGCCCGCCGTATCGCGGAGCGAAACCGCTGTGGGATCCCCTCTGAGCTCTCCAGACGCGCCTGCGACGACTGCGCCGTCTACCTCCGGCCCGGGAAGACGAGCCGCGTCCGGACGCGACCCGGGCGCGTGGTCGTCCGCTGTACGGAGTGCGGGTCGACGGCGCGGTACCCGTACGGGGAGTGAGAGAGGGGGAAGGAGGCCTCCGACTACTCGGCGCGCTCGCGCAGCCGTTCGAGCACCGAAATCGTCCCGTCCATGAACCCCTCCTCGATCAGCTCGCCGGCCGCCTCGCGCGCGGCGGCGTCCGCGTTGGCGACCGCGTACGACTCGCCGGCGACGCCGAACGTCGAGACGTCGTTCTCGCTGTCGCCGACCGCGACGAACGAGGCGGGGTCGAGCCCGAGCGCGTCGGCCACGACGCCGAGCGCCCGGCCCTTGCTCACGCCCGTCGACTTGACGTGGTAGGCGTAGCCGGTGTCGACGACCTCCACGCCGTCGACGGCAGCGGCGACCTCGCGCAGGAGCGCCGCGTCGGCGTCGGGCGAGAGCGCGACCTCCGTCTCGCGCCACCGGTTCACCGTGTCCCCGTCGCCCCAGCCGACCTCGCCGCCGCGCTCGCGGAACGCCTCGACGACGGCCCGCGCCGTGTCCGGGTCGCCCACGATAGTCGTCTCGCCGTCGGCGTACGCGACGCCGCCGTTCTCCGCGATCACCGTCTCCTCGCGGCCGAGGAAGTGGGCGAGCGCGACCGGGTACGGGAACGCCTTCCCGGTGGCGAACACGACCGGCGCCTCCCACGCGGGCAACAGCTCGAAGACCCGCGGGTCGATCCGGCCGGTCGGCGTCGTCAGCGTGCCGTCGATGTCGAGCGCGAGGGGCGGAACCATACCCGAGACTCGACGGCTCGACGACAACTGTCTTCCGTTCGATCGAGAGGGAGGGCTCCGACCCGGCTTGGCGGGCGTACCGGGTCGCCGGGCAAACCGACTTGACCCGGCAAGCGCGCCGGACCGGCCTATCCGGTCCGAGTCTGCCGGTCGAACAGCTCGCGGAAGACGACAGTCGGGAAGAGGGGCACGAGCCGGCTCGGCGGCCGACCCTTCCCGCCGCTCTGGTGGACGGTGACGCGTTCGAGCAGGCCGTCGTCGGCCTGCTCGTAGAGCACGCGCCGCACCGTCGACGCCGAGAGGTCGACGCCGGGGCGCGCCGCGATGGCCTCCGTGGCCGCACCCACCGTGGACCGCTCGTCGTCCGAGAGCCCGGCGAGCTCGTAGAGGAGCCGCTGGCGGCTCTCGGGCAGCGCGAGGACGCGACCCAGCGCCACCGAGGGGCGCGGAACTCCCTCAATCCCGGCGTCGACGTCGGCCGAGCGGACCGTCGACGCGCCGGCCCGCTCCGCGCTGACCGCCGCGCCCATCACGGCGGCGAGCGCGTCGTGGGCGTCGCCGGCGGACCACTCGACTATCTCGCGGATCTGGTCGTGGGAGAGCGCTTCGCGGCCGAGCCCGGTCGAGCACCGGCTCGTCAACAGCTCGACGAGGACGTGCCGGCGGTACTTCGCGAACTCGACGGTGGTCTCCGGTTCCCAGTCGATCGCGTCCGGCGGGTCGCGGCCGAGACACGCCGGAGCGAGCCGCTCGCCGACGTCGGTGAGCCAGTCGACGAGCGTCGCCGCGGTCGGGGTCTCCGGCTCGTTCGTGTGGTCGACCGCGACCACGAGGTCCGGGCCGGTGCGCATCGCGTCGCGCAGCGAGTCGGCCAGCTCCTCGGTCCCGATCCCGTGGTCGGGGACGGGCTCGTCGCTCATCGCGGCCAACATCTCGTGGTACAGCCGGAATCGGGTCGACGCACACCGAGCGTCGACGTAGACGAATCCGGGTATCGTCGGCTTGACCGCCCGGGTCGTCGTCTGGATCGCCTGTCGCGGGCCGCTGTGGGCCGCGAGGCGGTCGAACAGCGCGGAGACGACCGCCGACTTCCCGCTCCCCTTCGGGCCGTACACGTAGAGGCTCGGCGGGAGCGACCCGGAGAACGCGGGGGCGAACACGTCGAGCAGGCGCTCGATCGACGGGCCGCGACCGACCGGCGACTCGGTGTGCGAGACCGGCGAGACGGCCTCGAAGTCCGCGAGCACGCTCAGCCCGGTGTCGTAGCCGAGCCGTCGCTCGATACGGTCGTCGATGTTCACGGCCGACCCTCCGAGACGATCGAGGAAAACTGGTGCGAAACGGAGTCAATGCGCGGCTCGTCGCGGTCGAGAGCGGCGTCGCTCTCGGAACGGTCGCGTCGGCCGTCGCGTGTCCGGTCTGGTCTCATTGGTGTCCGGCGGCTTGGTCAGAGGGTGTTTCGCGCGTGGAACCGTCCTCGGCCGCTACGGGGAGGCCGACGCCGCGTCGGCTCCCGCGAGCGGGCTCAGAGGTACCCGGCGTTCGGCAGGACGCCGAGGATGCCGAGGATACCGACGACGAGCATCATGATCGCGATGGCCATCGCCGGCGGGTCCACGTGGGTTCCGGAGTGCGAGTAGAACATCCGCTGCGTGACCTCGCCCACGAGGCCGCTGAGCGCCCCGAGGACGCCGCCCGCGAGCAGCGCCACGACGCTGCCCGCGACGGGGTCGATGACGACCGCGCCGACCGCGCCGAGCAGCGTGATGTGGTGGGTCACCGGAATCTTCTCGACGCCGAGGTTGAGGAACAGCAGGCTGATGGCGGAGATGGCGTAGCCGAGGAAGATGCTCCCCGTCTGCAGCCAGATGTAGCCGCCGAGGATGCCGCCGACGAGACCGATGGCGGTGACGCCCGACCACTCGTACTGGTGCGGGAGCCACGGCTCGGTCGCGGGGCGACCGGCGTGTTCCTCGTCCGTGTCGGCCTTCGGGTGGTCCTCGCCGCGCTCGAACGGCGACATGTCGAGCAGTCCGTCGCCCGCCGGCTTCCCGACGATCGGGTACCCGAAGACGGGCCGAGCGAGGAACGCGGTCGCGAACACCGACACCGCGATGAAGTCGGTCGGCGGCGTCATCTCCAACACGTTGAGGAAGAGCCCGTTCGCGAGCTGGGTGATCAGCATCCCGAGCACGCCGAAGATCGCTCCGACGGCGAGGATGTCGGGCTTCGTGCCGAACGCGTACGTGATGTCCTTCCCGAAGTGGTACCCGCCGTCGGCGGGGTTCATTTCGGGGTACTTCTTGCCGGCGTACGCGGAGGCGGCCACGCCGCCCGCGAAGGCGATGTGCGGGCCGGTGATCGCCCCGAAGCCGATGACGCCGGTGATGCCGGCGGCGAGCTCGCCGGCCGGGATCGCCTCTGTCGCACCGACCTGCCGCTGGAGTATCCCGATACCCTCACCGAGGAAGACGACGAACCCGGTGAAGATGAACGCGGGCAGCGCGCCGATGGCGGCGCCGAACGCCCCGCCGGCGAGGGCGGTGATGAGGAGCAGCAGGAACGGCTCCACCTCCATCCCGATGACCGGGATCTGGAGCAGCAACTCGTTCATTTACTCCTCCTCCTCGTCGATCGCCCAGTTCTTCGAGCGCTCGACCGCGTCGTCCCAGCGGCTGTACAGCTTGTCGACCTCGCCCTGCGACTTCTCCGGGTTGAAATCGCGGTCGACCTGCCAGTTGTCGCGGAGCTCGTCGACGTTGTCCCAGTAGCCGACCGCCAGCCCGGCGGCGTACGCCGAGCCGAGCGCGGTCGTCTCGTCGACCTCCGGCCGCACGATGTCCGTCTGGATGATGTCGGCCTGGAGCTGACAGAGGAAGTTGTTCTTGACCGCGCCCCCGTCGACGCGGAGGCTCGTCATCTCGACGCCCGAGTCGGCCTCCATCGCCTCCGCGAGGTCGCGGGTCTGGTAGGCGATGCTCTCCAACGTCGCCCGGACGATGTGTTCTTTGGTGGTGCCGCGGGTCATCCCGACGATGGTCCCGCGGGCGCGGCCGTCCCAGTGCGGGGCGCCGAGCCCGGTGAACGCCGGGACCATATAGACGCCGTCGGTCGAGTCGACCGAGCTGGCCAGCTCCGCGGTCTGTGCGGCGTTGTTGATGAGGTCGACGTCCTCGAGGAACTCGATCGCCGCGCCGGCGATGAAGATCGACCCCTCCAGCGCGTACTGTACCGGTTCGCCGGACATCTGGAAGCCGACCGTCGTGAGCAGTCCGTTGTCGGACGCGACGGCCTCTTCGCCGGTGTTCATTAGGTAGAACGCACCGGTCCCGTAGGTGTTCTTCGCGTCGCCCTTGTCGAAACACGTCTGTCCGAACAAGGCGGCCTGCTGGTCGCCCAGCGCGCCCGCGACAGGGATTTCCTCGCCGAGGAAACCGTCGGCGTCCGTGTGCCCGTAGTAGTCCTCGTCGGAGGAGGGGCGTACCTCGGGCACCATCTCCTTCGGCACGTCGAACTCGTCTAAGAGCTCGTCGTCCCACTCCATCTCCCGGATGTTGTACAGCATCGTCCGGGAAGCGTTGGTGACGTCCGTGATGTGGTTGCCCGTCAGGTTGTAGATGAGCCACGAGTCGATCGTGCCCATGACGAGCTCGCCCTCGCGAGCGCGGTCACGCAGGTCGCCGCCGCGCGAGCTCTGCATCTTGAGCGGCTCCGCGTTGTCGAGTATCCACTCCGTCTTGGTCGCGGAGAAGTACGCGTCACATTCCAGCCCGGTCTTCTCGCGGATCTCCTCGACTTTCTCGTCCTCCTGAAGCTCCTCGACGCGGTCGGTCGTCCGGCGGTCCTGCCACACTAGGGCGTTGTGGACGGGGCGGCCGGAGTCTTTGTCCCAGACGATGGTCGTCTCGCGCTGGTTGGTGATGCCGATCGCTTCGAGCTGATCGGCCTCGAGCCCCGCGTCCGCGAGGCCGTCGAGGACGACCTGTTGGGTGTTCTCCCAGATCTCGATCGGGTCGTGTTCGACCCAGCCCGGGTTCGGGTAGATCTGTTCGTGCTGTTCGTATGCGTTCGCGACGACCTGGCCCTCGTGGTCGAACACCATGAATCGGGTACCGGTCGTCCCCTGGTCTATCGCACCGACGTACTGTGTCATGTTGTGGATCCCTCCTGTGGCGCTGGTCCGTGCGCGGCGGTGACCGGGTCACCCTCGCCGTCGAGGGCGACCCCAGTGCCGCGTTCGCCGTCGCGTCGCGCGACCGCTCGGGCAGACCCGTCCGGAGTCGGCCCGAGACGGCCGTGAGGCGCATCGGCCCCGTCGCGACATATCTTCACGGAAGCTACCACGCCGGTCGTGAACATAATGTACTACCATAATAATCTTCCTGTTGAAATCCGGATTTCTGCGTGAGTGAAAAAGTATGGTATATAAACTAATCGGCCGCGACAGCGATTACACCACTTGAATGACCCTGATAGTTATGCGTGGGGCACCTCGGGAGGTAAAGTAAAGTGGTCGTGGGACAAGGACCGCCCATGGACAGACAAGTTGACGTCGTCGTCGTCGGTGGGGGGTCGACGGGGTGCGGCGTCGTCAGGGACCTGGCGCGACGCGGACTCGACACGGTCCTCGTCGAGAAGGGGAACCTGACGCACGGGACGACCGGCCGGATGCACGGACTCCTCCACAGCGGGGGGCGCTACGCGGTCTCGGACCAGAAGAGCGCGGAGGAGTGTATCGAGGAGAACATGGTGCTCCGCGACATCGCGGCCCACTGCGTCGAGGAGACCGGCGGGCTGTTCGTCAAGCGACCGGAGGACTCGGAGGAGTACTTCCAAGAGAAGCTGGAGGGGTGTAAGGCGTGCGACATCCCCGTCGAGGTGATCGACGGCGAGGAGGCGCGCCGCCGCGAGCCGTACCTCGCGCGCGACGTCGAAAAGGCGATCGCCCTGCCCGACGGCGCGGTCGACCCCTTCCGGCTCTGCGTGTCGAACGCCGCGGACGCCCGCGAACACGGCGCGCGGGTCGAGACGCACGCCCCGGTGACGGACGTGCTCGTCGAGGGCGGCGAGGTCGTCGGCGTCGAGATAGAACACGAGACCGGTCCCGGGAAGCGCGTTCACCACGAGCCCGGGACGACAGAGGAGATCCGCGCGCGTCACGTCGTCAACGCGACCGGCGCGTGGGCGGGCAACGTCGGGGAGATGGCCGGCGTCGACGTGGAGGTGCGCCCCTCGAAGGGCGTGATGACGGTGATGAACACCCGGCAGGTCGACACCGTGATCAACCGGTGCCGACCGAAGGGCGACGCCGACATCATCGTCCCCCACGAGACGGCCAGTATCCTCGGCACGACCGACGAGGAGGTCGACGACCCCGAGGACTACCCCGAGGAGGACTGGGAGGTCGACCTGATGATCGAGACGCTCTCGGAGCTCGTGCCGGCGCTCGAAGACGCCCGCACGCTCCGCTCCTTTTGGGGCGTCCGGCCACTCTACGAGCCGCCGGGAACGGGCACCGAGGACCCGACGGACATCACTCGCGACTACTTCCTCTTGGACCACGGCGACCGCGACGACCTGCCGGGGATGACGACCATCGTCGGCGGGAAGCTCACCACCTACCGGATGATGGCCGAGTCCATCTCCGATCACGTCTGCGAGACGCTCGGCTACGAGGCGACCTGCGACACGGCCGACGCGCCGCTCCCCGGCTCGGAGAGCGAGGCGCGCATGGCGGAGCTGATGAACGAGTTCGGCCTCCGCTCGCCCGTCGCGCGGCGGTCGGGCCAGCGGCTCGGCTCGCGGGCCGACGACGTGCTCGACGAGTACGACCCGAACCCGATCGTCTGCAACTGCGAGAGCGTGACGCGCGCGGAGGTCCAGGACGCGATAGGGGAGGCCGGCTCCGACCTCAACGCCGTCCGCCTGCGGACCCGCGCCTCGATGGGGAACTGTCAGGGCGGCTTCTGTACGCACCGGATCGCGTCGGAACTCGCACAGGAGTACCCCGAGCCGGTCGTCCGCGACGCCGAAGACGAGCTGTATCAGGAGCGCTGGAAGGGCCAGCGCCACGCGCTGTGGGGCGAGCAGCTCTCGCAGGCGATGTTGAACCACCTGCTCCACGCGACGACGATGAACCGCGACGGCGACCCCGCGAACCTCGACGAGGAGGTCGACTTCGGCGCGTTCGACGCCGGAGCGGAGTCGCCGGACGCCGCCGGCGCCGACGAGTCGGGAGGCGAAGAGGGGACTGTGGCCGCCGACGGCGGCTGCGCAGGTGACGACGCGGCCGCCGAGGGGGACCGCTGATGGCGATAAACAGCGACGTCCTCGTGGTCGGCGGCGGCCTCGCCGCGGTCGCGGCCGCGGTGTCCGCCGCCCGCGAGGGGGCCGACGTGCGGCTCGTCTCCCACAAGGCGAGCACGCTGCGGCAGGCCTCCGGGCTGATCGACGCGCTCGGTTACGTCCCGGCGACCGAGCCGGCGAAGCCGCTGCGCGACGGGCCGCCGACCGCGGGCCGGAACCTCGACCCCGACGAGTGGCCCGACCCGGAGGGACCGCTCGCGGACCCGTTCGAGGGGATAGACCGGCTCCCCGAGTCGCACCCGTACCGGGTCGTGGGCGGCGACGCGCTCCGCGACGGGCTGGACCTGTTCGACGACCTCGCGGGCGACGCGTACCGCGGCGGCCACACCGAGCGCAACGCGCTCGTGCCGACGTTCGGCGGCGCGGTGAAGCCGACGGCGCGGTACCCCGCGGCCGCCGAGGCCGGACTCGCCAGCGACGACCGACCGATGCTGGTCGTCGGGTTCCGGTCGCTCACGGAGTACGACGCGCGCGCCTTCGCGGGGCGGCTGGAGGCCGCGGGCGTCCCGTTCGACGTCGCCGGCGCGGAAGTCGAGTTCGCGGAGGCGTTCCGCGCCGACGCGAAGATAACCCGGGTCGCGAAGGCGCTCGACCACGACGAGGAGATAGACGGCGTCCCCGCCCGCGAGGCGCTCGCGAAGGCGGTCGCGCCACACCTCCACGACGTAGTCGACGAGTCGGGCGGCGTCGACCGCGTCGAGCGCGTCGGCTTCCCGGCGTTCCTGGGTGACGACGAGGGCGACGAGGTCCGCGAGGAGCTCGCGGACCGGCTCGGCGCGGACGTGTTCGAGATACCGATGGGGCCGCCGAGCCTCCCCGGCCTCCGCTTAGAGGATCGGCTGTTCGACGCGCTCGACGCCGAGGGCGTCCGGTTCGAGACCGGCAACCCCGTCGTCGGCGTCGAGTCCGCGAGCGACGGGCGGGTGGAGACGGTCGCGGTCGACCGCAATGGGCGGACGACGCCGTACGGCGCCGACGCGTTCGTGCTGGCGACCGGCGGCCTCGTCGGGAAGGGCCTCGACTCGGACCGCGAGGGCGTCCGCGAGCCCGTCTTCGACCTCCACGTCGACCAGCCCGAGGACCGGTACGAGTGGTTCGTCGACGACGCGTTCGGCGATCAGCCGTACGCGCGGTTCGGGGTCCGACCCGACGAGCGGTGTCGGCCCGCCGACGCCGAGGGGAACGTACAGTACCAGAACGTGTTCGCGGCCGGCGGCGTCGTCGGCGGCGCGGACGCGGCGAGGGAGAAGTCCGCGAGCGGGGTCTCGCTCGCGACCGGCATCGTGGCCGGGCGGCAGGCGGCGACGGAGGCGAGCCAATGACACGACACACGGACGACGACGGAGACGCAGGGGACGCGAACGGGACGAACGAGCGCGGCGACGACCCCGTCGCGGAGCGCGCCGCCACCGACGGCGGCGTCGAGAGCGCCTCGGGCGGCGCCGAGAGCGCGACCGGCGGGACCGACTCGACGGAGCTCGACCCGGACGCGTACGACCCGGTCGACGTGTTCCCCGGCGGCGACCTCGACCTCCGTGAGGGGGCCGACTCCTGTTACAAGTGTACGAGCTGTGATACTTCCTGCCCGGTGGCGGAGGTCGACGACGAGTTCCCCGGCCCGAAGTTCCAGGGGCCGGAGCAGTGGCGGCTCAAGCGGAAGGAGGACCACGACATCGACGAGTCGATCACCTCCTGTTCGAACTGTATGCGCTGTGACGACGCCTGTCCCTCCTCGGTGCCGCTCTCGCAGATGCACAACGAGGCGCGCGGGCAGTACGTCGAGCGACAGATGGAGAAGCTCTCCGTCGAGTACATCCGGAACCGGATCCTGGCCAACTACCGCACCTCCGCGAGCCTCGCGAGCAAGTTCCCGCGCACGGCGTCGTTCGCGATGAACTTCGGGCCGGCGCGGTGGGCGATGGAGAAGGTGATGGGGATCCCCAAGGAGCGCGACTTCCCCGAGTTCGCCACGGAGACGTTCCGCGAGTGGTGGAAGGCGCGCGGCGGCGCGAAAGTGGAGAACCCCGACAAGCGAGTGGCGTACTTCCACGGCTGCTACTCCAACTACAACACTCCCGAGGTGGGCAAGGCCATGGTGCGCGTCTACGAGCACTTCGGCTACGAGGTGATGGTCCCGCCCCAGAAGTGCTCGGGCACGCCGATGTTCGCGAACGGAATGCTGGACGACGCCCGACGCCACGCTGAGACGAACGTCGAGAACCTCGTCGAGGCCATCGGGCAGGGCGCCGACGTGATCGCCTCCTGTACCTCCTGTTCGATGTCGCTCCGGCAGGAGTACCCCGAGCTGTTCGACCTCCACGGGATCGAGGACCTCGCGGAGCACACCTTCGAGGCGCTGGAGTACCTCCGGATCCACGAGGACTTGGAGGGCGAACTCGACGCCGCCGGCGGGCTGGACGACGAGCGCGCGTTCGCGTACCACGCGCCGTGTCACGCCCGGAATCAGGGGCTCTCGCGACAGGCCGTCGAGACGTTCCGCGACGTCGACGGCGTGACGATGGAGGACGTGGGCGACTCCTGTTCGGGCATCTCCGGCACCTACGGCTGGAAGGAGGAGAAGTACGAGAAGTCGATGGAGATAGGCGAGGAGATGTTCGAGCACATGGAGGACGCCGAGGGCGAGGTCGGCATGACGGAGTGTCCGACCTGCGCGATGCAGATGGAACACGGGACGGGGTACGAGATTGAACACCCCCTCCAGCTGTTGGAGGACGCGCTGGGCGCGTAACCGGTTCGGACGGCCGGTCGCCGGACCAGACCCGTTTCGGGGATCGGGACCTCCCGACCGCCCGACACGCCCGTTCTTAGATATGATAGCTACGCGGGAACCCTTATGAGTCGAACTCTCGCAGTCCGGACTACGTGACCCTCGAACGGTTTCTCGATCGCTTCGACGGACCCGAGCGCTCCGTGGTCATCGTCAACCGGACCGACCCGGACCCCACCTTGAGCATGCTCGTGGACACGTTCGGCGACGACGCAGTACGGGTGGTCGACGGCCGCGTGACCGACGGCGCGGGCGACGGCCGCGTGACCGACGGCGCGGGCGACGGCCACGTGACCGACGGCGCGGGCGACGGCCGCGTGACCGACGGCGCGGGCGACGGCCGCGTGACCGACGGCGCGGGCGACGGCCGCGTGACCGACGGCGCGGGCGACGGCCGCGTGACCGGCCGGTCCGTCGGTCTCACCGCGCGAGAACTGGCGAGGACCGGCGTGGTCGACCGGAACGGCGAGGCCGTCCCGTCGCTCGACGTCGAGGTGCTCCGCCGCCACGACGACGTCCCGTTCGACGGCGGCGACCCCGACGAAATCGAGAACCTCGTGTTGCTCATGGAGGGCGACGAGGTCGTGGCCGGGTCGACGCTGGACGAACTCGGTGACGCGGTGCTTTTCGTCAACTCCGACCTCTACACCACCGGCGCGCGGTCGCTCAGCGATATCGACCTCCCGTCCGTGATAAGCGGACTCGACGACGCGACGTTCACTCTCCGGGGGTACCCCGAGTCGAACCGACAGAAGCTGCTTCTCATCACCATCTCGCGGTTCATCGAGCGGGTGGCGTGGGTGGCCGGCGACGGCACCCTCCGCTCGTCGTTCCAGCGGCTCTCGCGTATCGACGACGAGGTCGGCACGCGGGCGGTGTACGAGCGCATCTCCGGTACGGCCGTCGACACGCACCTCTACGGGGTCCCGGACGATATTCCGGAGGACCTCGACGCGGTGATCCACGCCGGCGCCGAGCCGGACTTCACCGACAGCTGGTTCGTCGTGTACCGACCGCCCGAGGGGCCGCATTCGGCGGAAAGCGACCCGGAGAACGACCTCAAGCGAGGGGTAGAGGGGGGCGTCGGGCTCCTCGCGGTGGAGGCGGAGCCGCGCGTCTGGCGCGGCCTCTGGACGTTCGACGCGGATCGCCTCTCGCAGATGAACCGGTACATCGAGCGGAACCTGTAGGCTCGCTGTATATTTCTCCCGCCGAAGTCCGCCCGTATCCAACCCGTGCGTTCATATCCTCGGAGCGGTGACGGGCGGCCATGTTCACGGAGCGGTCCGCCCTCGTCGACGACGGACGCCCGATGCGCGGGTACGGCGTCGCGGTGACTCCCGGCCGCGACGGGCCGCTCGTCCTCGTCGCCGGCTACGGCGAACCGAACCGGCTGTACGCCCGAGAGGGCGACCGCTTTTCGGACACCGCCTGCGGCATCGTCGCGGACGGGACGCGCCACGGGATGGGCGTGTGCGCGGCCGACCTCGACGCCGACGGCTGCGAGGAGGTGTACGTCCACAACTGCGCGCGCGGCGTCGACGGCGGCGACCCCGACCTCCTCTTGAGCCGGCTGGAGGCCGACCGGTACCGCTGGACCGACGTGTTCGCGCGGGAGGTGAACGCCGACCGGCTCGACGTCCGCGCCGGCCGGTCGGTCGCCGCGCTCGACCGGCTGGGAACGGGTCGCTACGGCGTCGCCGTCTCCGGCTACGCCGCGCCGCTCGCGTTCTACGAACTGGGCGACGACGGCGAGGTGACCGACATGGCCGAGGCGGTCGGGCTGGAGGTGGAGAGCGGCTGTCGGTCGCTGCTCGCGGTCCCGTACCGCTCCCGCGAGGGGGACCTGTTCGCGGGCGTCGAGGGCGGCCCGAACCGACTGTTCAGCAACCGCGACGGCCACTACGCCCGGACCGACGGCGGTCCCGAGCTCTCGGACCCCGGCGGAGACACGCGCGGCGCCGCGCTCGTCGACGAGGGCGGCACGTTCGCGCTCGCGGTCGGCAACGAGGCGGCGCCGAGCCGCCTCCTGCGCTGTTCGCCCGGCGGCGGCTACGACGACGTGGCGCCGCCCGCGCTGCGCGACGCGGGCGCGGTCCGGACGGTCGTCGCTGCGGACTTCGATAACGACGGCCGCGAGGAGCTGTTCTTCAACGTCTGCGGCGCCGAGAACCGGCTGTTCGAACGGGTCGACGGGTCCGGCGAGCCGTCGCGCTGGGAGCCCGTATCCCTCGGCGCGGCGGCGGAGCCGGACGGGTTCGGCACCGGGGCGGTGGCGGCCGACCTCGACGGCGACGGGGCGCTTGAGCTCCTCGTCGTCCACGGAGAGGTCGCCGCGCAGCCGGTGACGGCCTACGGCGACCCGGACGCGCCGTCGGCCGGGTGGCTCCGCGTGCGCCCGACGACGCGTCAGGGCGCGCCGGCCCGGGGGGCGGTCGTGACGTTGGAGACCCCCGACGGCGTCCAGCGGCGGACGGTCGACGCCGGCGGCGGCTGCCTCTGTCAGACGGAGCCGGTCGCGCACTTCGGGCTGGGGGACGCGGAGCCGCTGCGCGTGGACGTGCGGTGGCCGGACGGCCGCGAGCGGACCGTCGTCGGCCCGAGCGCGGACCGCGAGATCACGGTCAAACACCCGTCGCGGAGGGCGACCGACCGCGACGCGCGGACGACGAGATAGCGCCCGAACGGTCTCGGCCGAGCCGTCGCGCGGACGGCCGCGACCCGTGGCCAGAACTTGCCGCCCTTCGCGGGTTCAAGTGCCCCCGGGCGTACGGTGAGGTATGGTGGATCCGACCTCGGAGCTCGAGGAGGACGTCGACGAGGAGTCCGCGCCGAGTTGCGCGACGTGCGGCGAGCCGGCCCTCGGGAGCGGTCACCGAACAATCACGTGGGTCGACGGCGACGACGTCGTCCACCGGCACTTCTGCTCGGAGTCGTGTCGCGCGGACTGGGACGACGAGCGACCGCCGGCGGCGGGGTGACCGGCGCGGCGGGGACGGCGACGCTCGGCGCGGCGACCGGCGGCGGCGGGAGGCTTTTTGCCCGCGGGGGTGGTAGCGTTCGGTATGATATCGCTCGACGAGGCCGTGACGGCCCGACTGGAGTCACACGGGGAGCGCTTCGAGGTCCTGATAGACCCCGACGCCGCGCTCGCGATCAAGCGGGGAGAGTTCGACGAGGACTTAGAGGAGGTCATCGCCGCGGAGGACGTCTTCGAGAACGCCTCGCGGGGCGACCGGCCGGCCGAGGAGGACTTAGAGACCGTCTTCGGCACGACGGAGCCGCTTGAGATCATCCCCGAGGTCGTCGAGCGCGGGGAGATACAGATCACCGCCGAGCAGCGCGCGGAGATGCAAGAGCGGAAGCACAACCAGCTCGTCACCACCATCACGCGCAACGCCGTGAACCCGCAGATGGACGACTCCCCGCACCCGCCGGAGCGGATCGAGCGCGCCCTCGAGGAGGCCGGGTTCCAGATCGACCCGATGGAACCGGTGGAAAACCAGATCGACGACGCGCTCGACGCGCTCCGCCCGGTGATCCCGATCCGGTTCGAGGAGGTGACGATGGCGGTGCAGCTCCCGGCCGACTACGCGGGATCCGGACAGGCGCAGATCAGGGAGTTCGGTGACCTCGAACGCGAGGAGTGGCAGAACGACGGCTCGTGGGTCGGCGTCCTCACCTTCCCCGCCGGCCTCCAGAACGAGCTGTACGACCTCGTCAACGAGGTCACCTCCGGGGAGGGGGACGCCCGGGTGGTCAAGGACAAAGACGAGCTTCGGACCCGCTGACGGCTCCTGACTCCCTTCGACACGACGCGAGCGCCCGCGCAGTTTCACCGCCTCCGGGAGCTTGATACCGACGGGACGCGGCTCGGATCGCATGCATCCACGCGCGGCGGAGTTCGAGGAGCGGGCGCGGGAACGGTACGGGGTCGACCTCGACGTGGTGGAGTTCGAGGCGGGCACGGAGACGGCGGCCGCCGCGGCCGACGCCGTCGGCTGCGAGACGGGCGCCATCGCGTCGACCATCGTCGCGGCGCTCTCGGGCCGCGAGCGAGACGGGGCGCTCGTCGCCGCGGTCACGAGCGGCGCGAACAGACTGGCTCTCGACGCCGTCGCTGACTACTTCGACGCCGACGCCGCCGAGATGGGCGACCCGAGTCGCATCCGCGAGGTGGTCGGCTGGAGCATCGGAGGCGTCCCGCCGATCTGTCACGACACCGCGGTCCCGACCGTCTTCGATCCGGCGCTGACCGAGTACGGCACCGTCTACGGCGCGGCGGGGACGCCGAGCGCGGTGTTCGCGGTCGACCCCGAGACGCTCGTCGGCCTCGCGGACGCGACCGTCGTCGACCTCACCGAGTGACTCGCGGCGTGGCTTCCCGTCGCGGGCACCGCCGGCGAGTTGTTAAGCCGAGACGCTCTCGACGCCCGAGTTATTAATATAGAGTTGTGAAATAACAACCTTTTTCTATTAATCGACGGTACCGATCGGTATGACTCACTCACGACGGTCGGTGCTGCGGCGGGGCGCCGGACTCGCGGTCGCGGGGACGGCGGCGTCGCTGGCGGGATGTTCCGGCGCCGCGGACGGCGGGTCCGAGGGTTTCGACTCCGGGTACGCGGCGTTCTTCACCCTCAACGACTGGGCGAACGAGGTCGCGGGCGACCGCGCGAGCTTCGAGGACCCCGTCGACGTGGGGCGGCTCGGCCACGGCTGGACCCCGGACGGGACCCTCGCCGCCGACGTCGCCGCGACGGACGCGTTCGTCTACCTCGACAGCCCGGAGTTCTCGTGGGCGCAGGACCTGGCCGGAACGCTCGAAGCCGACTACGACACGGTGGCCGTGATCGACGGGCTGGCCGGGCTGGAGGACGACCTCCTCGACTGGGACCACGCGCACGGCGGCGAAGACGAAGAACACGACGAGGGCGGCGAGACCCACGACGGAGAGGGAGGGAACCACGACGGAGAGGGGGAGGACCACGACGGAGAAGGAGGGAACCACGACGGAGAGGGGGAGGACCACGACGGAGGGGGCGAGGAGCCCCGGTACGACCCGCACGTCTGGGTCGACCCGGTGTTGGCCGCGGACGTCGTCGACACGATCGCAACGGGGCTGGGCGAGGCGGACCCGGACAACGCCGACGCGTACGCCGACAACGCCGACGCGTACGCCGAGGAACTCGGCGCGGTCGACGACGCCTTCGAGTCGATCGCGGAAGACGCCGCCCGGGACGTGGCGGTGCTGGCGGGCCACAACTCCTTCCAGTACCTGGAGGCGCGCTACGGCTTCCGGCTCCGCTCGCCGGTCGGCGTCTCGCCGCAGAACGAGCCGACGCAGTCGGAGATCGCCGACACCATCGACCTCGTCGACGACGAGGGGATAGACGTCGTGCTGTACGACCGCTTCCAGTCGCCCCGGCTCGCGGAGTCCATCGTCGAGAACAGCGACGCGACGGAGGCGCTCCCGGTCACGCCCGCGGGGGGAACGACCCGCGAGTGGAACGACGCCGGGTACGGCTACCTCGAACAGATGACCGAGATCAACGTCCCCGCCTTCGAGCGGGCGTTCGGCGCGCAGTGACCCGGTCTCCCAACGAGCGCGCGGTGCTCGCCCCCGAGACCGACCGCCGCCGCGACGCCGGAGTAAAAGAGCTAAACGTGCGGCCGGCTCAGATCGGAGACACATAGTGAGCGCAATCGTCGACCTCGACGGCGTGACGTTCGCCTACGGCGACACGGTCGCCGTGAGAGACGTCTCTCTGACGGTCGAGGAGGGCGACTTCCTCGGGCTGGTCGGGCCGAACGGCTCCGGGAAGACCACCCTGCTCCACCTCATGCTCGGCCTCCACGAGCCCGACGAGGGGTCCGTGGAGCTGTTCGGCCGCCCCGTCGACGAGTTCGACGACGGCGGCCGGATCGGCTACGTCTCCCAGAAGGCGACGAGCCGGGGCGGCGCGATGCCGGTCACCGTCCGCGAGTGCGTCACCATGGGCCGGTTCGCGCACGCCGGACGGGGGCGGCTCTCCGAGGCCGACCGCGCCGCCGTCGCGGACGCGATCGAGACCGTCGGGATCGGGGGCCTGACCGACAGGCTCGTCTCTGAGCTGTCCGGCGGGCAGAAGCAGCGGGCGTACATCGCGCGGGCCCTCGCGAGCGACGCGGACCTACTCGCGCTGGACGAGCCGACCGTCGGCGTCGACGCCGAGTCGCGCGACGCGTTCTACGCCCTCCTCGACGACCTCAACGGCGAGGGGATCACCGTCATGCTCATCGAGCACGACATCGGCGTCGTCACCGACCGCGCGAACCGCATCGCCTGTATCAACACCGAGCTGTACCACCACGGGGACACCGAGTCGTTCGTCGAGAGCGACGCGCTCGCGGAGGCGTACGGCACGACCGGACAGGTCGTTCACCACCACCACTGATGAGCGGAGAGACACCGGCGGACGGCGGCGACTCGACACGGTCCGAGCGTCGCCCCCGCCAAGAGAGAGGGCTCCGCCGGACCGCGGAACTCGCCGGTATCGGCGTCACCGCGGTCGTCGCGGCCGTCATGCTCGGATTCGTCCTGCTGTACTGGGCACAGGACCTCCCGGTGGCGAGCGACCTGTACGCCGCGTTCCGCTCGCTCGGGCGGGGGATGGACGCCGCGTTCGGCACGAACGTCTTCCGGCACCCGATCATGTGGCAGTCGATGGCGGTCGGCGTGCTCGTCGGCGTGGTCGCGCCCCTCGTCGGCTCGTTCCTCGTCCACCGCGAGATGGCGCTGATCGGGGAGACGCTCGCGCACACGGCGTTCGCCGGCGTCGCGGTCGGAATCCTCGTCACCTCCTCAACTGGGTGGAACGGGTCGCTGCTGCTCGTCGCGCTCGTCGTCGGGGTCCTCGGCGCGCTCGCGGTCCAGTGGCTCACCGACCGCACCGACGCGTACGGCGACGTGCCCATCGCGATCATGCTCAGCGGGAGCTTCGCGGTCGGCACCCTGATCATCAGCTACGGCGACGGGCTCACGGGAGTGAACATCCAGGGATACCTGTTCGGGAACCTCGCAGTCGTCACCCCCGAGGGAGCGCGGCTGATGGGCGCGCTCTCGCTTCTCGTCGTCGCGGGCGTGGCGCTGACGTACAAACAGCTCGTCTTCATCACCTTCGACGAGCAGGCGGCGCGGGTCGCACAGCTGAACGTCACCGGCTACAACACCCTGCTCGTGGTGTTGACCGCCGTCGTCGTCGTCGGCGCGATGCAGGTGCTCGGCGTCATCCTCGTCGCCGCGATGCTGGTCGTTCCCGTCGCGGCCGCCTCGCAGGTCGCCCGGAGCTTCCGCGAGACGGTGTACCTCGCGGTGATCTTCGGCCAGCTGTCGGTGCTCGGCGGCTTCGCGGTCTCCATCGGTCTCGGGCTCCCCTCCGGGGGATCCATCGTCGTCACGGCCATCGCGGTGTACCTCGCGAGCATCGTCGGCTCCGGCTTCTCCGTGAAGGCCATCTCGGCGCACGGATGAGTTCGATCGACCGCGCGAGCCTCGGGAGCGGCGCGCGCGCCGCGCCCGTCCGGTTTCCACAGACCCTTATGTCGCGGCCGCGACCCGCCAGTATGGGAGACACCGAGACATACACGATCAGCGGTCCCGACGGTGACGAAGAGTCGTTCGAACTGCCCGCCGGCCTCGTCGACGTCCTCAGCGAGCAGGGCGAGCCGGCGACCGCCGTCGTCTCCGACGTGGTCGTTCAGGCGATGGCCCAGCAGGCGCACGTCATCGTCCACCACAGCGAGGGCGACGTGCCCGAGGACATCGCACAGATGGAGGAGACGGCCGCGGAGCTGTTCGAGGAGCGGTTCGGACAGCCTCTCGAAGAGGCGCTCGGCCACTCGCATTAACAGAGTCGACGCCGCAGTTCACCCGAACAAGTTCGCCCGACCGGCCGCTTAAGCCGGTCGAGACCGTATCTTTTCGTATGCCTACCGACCCGGACGACGCCGACGCGCCGGTGTTGATCTTCGACGGCGACTGTCCCTACTGCTCGGTCGCGGCGGTCGCGCTCCGCCGGCTCGACGGCGTGGTCGCGGTCCCGTGGGAGGCCGACCCGGTCGGGCCGTTCCTCGACGCGCAGTTCGGCTCGCGCCCGTTCGCGATGGTGCTCGTCGACCCCGCAGAGCGCCGGGTGTACGCCGGTCGGTCGGCGGCCGAGGAGCTGGCCGGCCGCGCCGGGACGCCCGGGATCGTCGGCGGACTCGTCCGCGACAACTACGACGCGATCGCCGGCGTCGTCGGCGCGCTGTCGGGCCGCGACCGCGACCCGGCGGACTTCCACGACACCTACCCGCTCGACGGCGACGCGGGCGAGATGGTGACCTCGCTCCGGACGGCCGCCGACGAGGCGCCGGCCGCGCTGTCGTGAGGGCGGCGACACCTCCGGGGGTTGGCGCCGCGACAGGCGACGTCCCGTCGGTCGACGCTCCGGCGGCGATCCGTCGATGAGCGACGCCGACGGCGGCAGCTACACGCTCGTCGTCGCCCTCACGGACGACGCGACGCTGTCGGCGGGCGCGCTCGGGGAACACCGGTTCCCGGCCGGCGCGTACGCCTACACGGGGAGCGCGCTCGGCTCGGGCGGCTTCTCGCGGGTGGACAGACACCGCCGGACCGCGCGCGGCGACCACGACGTCCGCCACTGGCACGTCGACTACCTGCTCGGGCACCCGGCCGCGCGGATCGACCGCGTCGTCCGGAGCGTCAGCGTCGACGTCGAGTGCGCGGTCGCGGAGCGGCTGCCGGCCGGGCCGATAGCGGGGTTCGGCGCCTCGGACTGCGGCTGTCCGAGCCACCTCGCGAGCGGCGACCGGGACGAGACCGCCGAGTGCGACGGCGATGCCGGCAACGCCCTCGACGCCCTCGCGGAGCGCGCGCTGGCGGCGCACGAGGCGGCGGTCGCGGAGACCGACGACTTAGACGCGACCGTCGAGGTCGTCGCGGGTTCAGAGGAGTAGGGCCGTCCGGACCGCGCCGGCTCAGAGGTCGTACCGGTCGACGACCTGTCGCAACTGCTCCTCGCGGCCGCTCATAGCGTCGTCGCGGAGCGCCGCCTCGTCCTCGCTCGGACACTCCAGATCGGGGACCGGCGTGGGGCGGCCGTCGTCGTCGAGCGCGACGAAGGTGAAGTAGGAGGTGGTCGTGCGGCGCGTCTCGTCGGTTCGGGGGTTCTCCGCGCGCACGTCGACCTTCACGTCGACGCTCGTCCGGCCGGTGTTGAACACGTACCCCTCGATGATGGCGACCTCGCCCATCTCGATGGGCGCGATGAAGTCGACGTGGTCCATCGAGGCGGTGACCACCTGCCGGTTCGAGAAGCGCATCCCGGCGATGGCGCCGCAGATGTCCATCCAGTGCAACACGGCGCCCCCGAGCGCGCGGCCGAGGTTGTTCGTGTCGTTCGGCAGCAGCATCTCCGTCATCTCGGTGTGCGAGGAGGCGAGCGTGGCCGTCTCGTCCATGCCCGTCGTGGGACGGCCGGCGACTTGAACGGTCGGCTTTGGCGGCGGCGCGGGTGGAATTCGGCGGCGGCGCGACGGCCTGCGAACTCGACGGCGCGACGGCCTGTGAGCCCTCAGCGCTCCTCGGAGGGGTCGCCGTCGCCGCTGAACTGGACCGAGTCCGACGGGCGGCCCGCCTCGTCTATCACCTCGTCGGTCACGACGATGGGACAGTCGACGCGCACCGCGAGCGCGAGCGCGTCGGAGGGGCGCGCGTCGAAGACGAACCGCTCCGGCTCGCCGTCGTCGTAGCGCTCGGCGTCGACCTTCGCGTAGAAGGTGCCGTCGCGGAGGTCGTCGACGCGGACGCGGTCGATGGCACCGCCGAACTCCGTGAGGATATCGACGAGGAGGTCGTGCGTGAGCGGTCGGTCGAACGGTTCCCCCTCCAGCGCCATGCCGATCGATCGAGCCTGGTCGCCGCTGACGAATATCGGGACGTACTCGCCGCGAGCGGACAGGATCACCGCCGGGACGTCGCCGCTCGGCGCCGACCCCGCACCGACCCCGACGACCTCGGCCTCGTGTTCCATACGCGAACGTGGTGACGGCGGCTTGAATAGCTGTCCCACGCGCGGGTCGCTCGGGTCGCGTCGCGGCCCGACAGAGCGGCGAAGCGGTGCGGCGCGCCACCTCGTTCGACGGGCGCCCTAGTTCGACGAGCGGTACCAGTACGCCCACGCGAGCGTGAACACGAGCGCGGCGGCGACGAAGAAGACGACCCCCGGCTCGACGAGCGAGACGGCGTACTCCGCGAGCGGGTCGCCCACGAGTTCGATCGCGCCGTCGGCGCCGTCGGCGGCGGTGTTCTGGTCTTGAACGCTCTCTATCCCGGGACCGTCGGCGCCGTCCGCTCCGCTCCCGTCCGCGCCGTCGGTCGTCGCCGTCCCCGCGTCGCCGCCGCCGGACGCGCCCGCGTAGCCGGCCGCCCCACCGAGCGAGCCGACCGCGAGGAGCCGCTGGGCCGCGACCGCCGCGAGGCCGATTACCCCGTAGCCGCCGAGCAGGCGCATCAGCGCGGTCTTGATCCCGGTCGACTCCTCGGAGCCGCCCGCGAACAGCACGAGCGGCTCGTCCGCGGCGGCGTACACGTCCATCTCGCGGCCCTTCTCCGAGTAGGCGGTGTCGACGACGTCGACGAGGTCGGCCTCGTCGAGCCGCGAGAGGTGGTACTGGACGTTCTGGAGCGAGGTGTCGACCTCCTCTGCGAGCTCGGACTTCGTCGCCGGGCGGTCGTGGAGCGTCGAGAGGATCGCTCTGGCGGTCTCGGAGCCGAGGGCGGCGATGAGGTCGTCGGCCTCGTCGTCGTCGACGCCGACGACCCGGGGCTCGCGCTCCTCGGGACTCGCGTCCGGCAGGGAGGGCAACAGCCGGGACATACGGTCTCGTGGGACGCGTGAGGATACAAACTTGTTGGATCGCGGGGGACGTACCGGCGGTCGGGCGGCGGCACGGAGCCGAGACCGACTCACAAACCCTAAACGCGGTGACCGAGTACGTCAGGTGATGACAGAGACGTCACGGGGGCCGGAGGAGGCGCCCCCGTCGACCGACTCGTCCCCGCGGACCGACGGCGGCGAGTTCGACGAGCCGACGCGTCGCGACCCCGACGGCGACGGGAGCGTCACGGTCGTCGGGACCGCGCACGTGTCGGAGCGCTCCGTCGACGAGGTCGAGGAGACGATAGAGCGGGAGCGACCCGACGTCGTCGCGGTCGAACTCGACGAGGGGCGCTACCGTCAGCTCAACGGCGAGACCCCCGAGGACCTCGACGCCGGCGACCTGCTCAAGGGGAACACCGTGTTCCAATTTTTGGCGTACTGGATGCTCTCGTACGTCCAGACCCAACTGGGCGAGCGGTTCGACATCGAGCCGGGCGCGGACATGAAGGCCGCCGTCGACGTCGCGGAGTCGCTCGGCATCGACGTCGCCTTGGTCGACCGCGACATCCAGACGACGATCCAGCGGTTCTGGGCGCGTATGACGATAACGGAGAAGCTCCGGCTCGTCGGCGGGCTGGCGTTCGGCGTCAGCGACCCGCGCGTCGCCGGCGTGATCGGCGGCCTCTTCGTCGGGATCCTCGCCGGCCCGGCTATCGGGCTCTTCGGCGGCGCCGTGGGGATCACGGAGGCCGTGCTGACGAGCGTCGCCGCGGGCGTCCTCGTCGCGCTCGTCGTCGGCATCGCCGTCGACCAGGTCGGGACGCTCGCGCTCTCGCCGATCAGCGGCTCTACGCCGCGGCCGGCACCGGGCTGGCGGCCGGCGTCGCCGCCGGAGTCACGGGCGCCGCCGACGGACTCGTCTCAACGTACCTCGGCGGGTTCCCCGTGACGGCCATCGGCGGGTTCGGGATCGGCATCGGACTCGGGCTGGTCGTCGGCGCGGTCCTCGCGGTCGCGGTCGGCGCGGTCGCCGGCGGCGAGGTCGACGCCGAGGCCGGCGGGATCGAGGAGTTAGACGAGGCCGACCTCACCGACACCGACGTGGTGACGATGATGATGGAGGAGTTCCGGCAGTTCTCCCCGGGCGGCGCGGAGGCGCTCATCGACGAGCGCGACGCGTTCATCGCCCACCGGCTCGTCGCGCTCCGCGAGGCCGGCCACGACGTGGTCGCGGTCGTCGGCGCCGGTCACCGTGCGGGGATCGAGGGGTACCTCGCGAACCCGGCGACGCTCCCGCCGATGGAGAGTTTGGTCGGACAGGAGTCCGGCGGGGGGCTGCCGTGGAAGAAGGCGATCGGCTACGCGATCACGGTCGGATTCGTCGGCTTCTTCCTCCTGTTAGCGCTGGGCGGGGCCGGCAACGCGTTCCTGCTCCGGCTGTTCGGCGCGTGGTTCCTGATCAACGGCGTCTTCGCGTTCGCGTTCGCGAAGGTCGCCGGCGCGCGCTGGCTCTCGGCCGGCGTCGGCGGCGCCGTCGCGTGGATGACCTCGATCAACCCGCTGCTCGCGCCCGGCTGGTTCACCGGCTACGTCGAACTCCGGAGCCTCACCGTGAACGTCGCGGACATCGGCGCGCTCAACGACCTGCTCGCCGACGAGACGCGGTCGGTGACGGAGCTTGTCTCCGCAATGCTCGACGTGCCGCTGTTCCGGCTCATCGTCGTCGTCGCGATGACGAACGTCGGCAGCATCGTCGCCAGCTTCCTCTTCGCGGCGTACGTCATCCCGGCGATGTTCGGCGCCGAGGTCGGCGGCGTCGAGGACGTCGGGCGGCTGCTGGTCGACGGCGCGGTCAACGGCGCCGACCTCGTGCGCGGCGCGGTCGGGGGGATCGCATGAGCGGCGCGACCTTCTCCGGGCGCCGGATCGGCGGCCTCTACTTCAGCGGCGCGGAGCTCCGCGACCTGCTCGTCGCGTGGCTCGCGCTCGGCGTGGCGTTCACGCTGTTCTTCGTCGGCGGGTCGGGGGGGATCGGCCGGATCCTCGCGGCGGGCGTGCTCCCGCCGCTGTTCGTCGCGCTCGCGACCGCCGGGGTCGCCTTCCTCCTCCACGAGGTCGCGCACAAGGTGGTCGCGGTCCACTACGACCAGGTCGCGGAGTTCCGCGCGGACAGCGGCATGCTGTTTATCGCCGTGATGAGTTCGCTTCTCGGGTTCATCTTCGCCGCGCCGGGCGCCGTCCACCACCGCGGGCGGCTGACGCCCCGCGAACACGGCCACATCGCGCTCGCCGGCCCCGTCGTGAACCTCGGGCTGATGGTCGTCTTCTTCCCGCTGTACGCGCTCGGCGGGATCGTCGGCAGCGAGATAGTGACGGTCCTCGGCGCGCGCGGCATCGCGATCAACGTCTTCCTCGCGGCGTTCAACCTCGTCCCGTACGGCCCCCTCGACGGGAAGACGGTGCTGAACTGGAGCAAGCCCGTCTGGGCCGGCTCTTTCGCCGTCTCCGTGCTGCTCACGGTGTGGCTCGTGTTCGTCATCGGACTCGGCTTCGGCGGCCCGTTCTGACGCGAGGGGGTCCGCTTTCCCCGTCTCTCGTCCACCCGGAGGGAACGGTGCGTTTTTGCTCCGCGGGCGTGCTCTCACACACATGTCCGAGGGCGACGAGGGCGACGACGGGGGACCGGGCGGGGCGACCGACGGCGACGAACTCACCTACGCGGACGCGGGCGTCGACATCGACGCGAGCGAGGCCGCGACCGCGGCGCTCGTCGGCGCGGTCGGCTCGGATCCCGACGCGGACGACGCCGGGAGCGACTACGCCGGCCTGCTCGACATCGGCGACCGCTACCTCGCGCTCGCGACCGACGGCGTCGGAACGAAACTGCTCGTCGCGGAGGCGCTTCGCGACTACTCGACGGTCGGGATCGACTGTATCGCGATGAACGTCAACGACCTCGTCGCGGCCGGGGTCCGCCCGGTCGCGTTCGTCGACTACCTCGCGGTCGACGAGCCGGACGAGCGGTTCGCGGAGCAGGTCGGTGCGGGGCTCTCGCGGGGGGCGGAGCTGGCCGACGTCGAACTCGTCGGCGGCGAGACAGCGGTGATGCCCGACGTGATTCGCGGGCTCGACCTGGCGGGGGCCTGCGTCGGTCTCGCGGCGAAGGACGGCGTGTTCGACGGCCGGGCGGAGCCGGGCGACGCCTTACTCGGCTGGCGCTCGTCGGGGATCCACTCGAACGGGCTCACGCTGGCGCGGGAGGCGGCGACCCGCAATCACGAGTACACCGACGCCTGTCCGTTCGAGGGGTACGAGACCGTCGGGGAGGCGCTCTTAGAGCCGACCCGAATCTACACCGACCTGCTCGACCCGATGCGCGAGCGCGGCGTGCGCGGCGCGGCCCACGTCACCGGCGGCGGCTGGACGAACCTGACGCGGCTCGGCGCGAACCGGTACGTCGTCGAGGACGCGTTCGACCCCCAGCCCGTCTTCGAGTTCGTCCAGCGCGAGGGGGGCGTCTCCGACGAGGAGATGTACCGGACGTTCAACATGGGAACCGGCTTCGTCGCGGCGCTCGACGCTGACGACGCCGAGTCGCTGGCCGACGAGACTGACGGTCGCGTGATCGGGCACGTGGAGGAGAGTGAGGGCGACGGGGGGAGCGTCGCGATCCGCGGACTGGATTTATAAGTGGGTGCCGCCGACGCCGTTCTCGATCGCTTATAAAACCGCAACTTCGGCTCGACGGCGAGTACTTCCAAAGCCTTCGCTCATTTATAAATCGTTGCTGCCGAACCGACGGTGAACACCTCCAAAGCCCCAGCCGCGAGGACTCGCGCGGCTTGCTGCGCTCCTCGCTCGCGTTGCTCGCTGCGGTGCTTACTGCGCCGTACTTCGCCCTCGCGACTGCCCCTTTGAGTCCCTCCCCGCACCGCACAGCACCTCACGCCTCCCCAGCCTCGCGGCTCCCTTCGCTTCGCTCCGGTCGCCGCGTCCAGCGAGAATCGAAGATTCTCTGGCAGCCGGCGGCTTCGCTGCCGGCGACCTCGCGCGTGCGACTCGCGCCCTGCGGGCGCTCGTCGGCACGCGCCACAGCGTTGTCCACTTATAAATCGTCGCCGTTCTGCGCGGCTTCGACGCGGTCCGCCGTCGACTCCAAGGCCTCGGCCAGCGTTCTCGCTTGCGCGGGCGAGAGGTCGAACTCGTCGGCGTGGGCGGCGAGGTCGTCGATTTCCGTTCCGTCCAGTTCGACCTCCAGCGTGACGTGGTCGGGGTCCTCCCGTGGCGCGGTGACGTTCACGACGCCGGGCGCGTCGCTCTCGAACTCGTGGCCACGGGCGCGCCCGTCGACCAGATCCAGCGTCGTGTAGGCGTTCACGCGGAGCAGGCGGTTCGGCATCGTCAGTCGTCCGCCGGGGTCGGCGGCGCGTCGTCCATCGAGTCGTCCTCGGCGTACGGGTACCAGGTGCGCTTCGTGTTGTGCATCATCGGGTCCTCGTAGTCGGTCTCCTCCGGCTCCACGAGGGCGTCGAGTTCGTCCTCGTCGTGGCGGGCGACGAACGCCCGGAACGACTCGCCCTCGTCGCGCTCGGCGGCGAACGACTCGATCAGGTTCGCGATCGCCCCCGGGACCTCGTCGACGGGCACGCGCTGGGTGACCCAGCGGGCGAACCCCGGGTCCTCCCCGAGGCCGCCGCCGAGGCCGACGTCGAGCGCCTCGACCGGGTCGCCGTCCTTTCGGGTCTTCATCCCGCGCAGACTCACGTCAGCGATCTGCGGCTGCGCGCACGAGGCCGTACACCCGGAGAGGTGGACGTGGAACTCGTCGACGCCGTCGGGGAGGTCGACGTTCGCCTTCAGCCAGCGCGCGAACCGGACCTGCCGGTTCTTCGTCTCGACGATAGACAGCGAGCAGAACTCGGTGCCGGTACACGCGACCGATCCGCGCATGAACGGCGACGGGTCGGGCGAGTAGTGGTCAAAGAGGGGTTCGTCGAGGAACTCGTCGAGGGCGTCGTCCGGCACGTCGGTGACGATGACGTTCTGTCGCTGCGAGAGCCGGACCTCGCCGGAGCCGTACTCCGCCGCGAGGTCGGCCAGTTCGAGCACGTCGTCGGCGCCCATCCGCCCGACGAGCACGTTCAGGCCGACGAAGTTCGTCCCGTCCTTCTGGTCGTGGACGCCGATCAGGTCGTTGCGCTCGCCCTCGCCGGCGTTGTAGGTGTACTCCTCGCGCACGTCGCGGCCGGCGGTCTCCAGCTCGAAGTCGACGTACTCCTCCTGCAGCGTCTCGCGGACCTCCGCCGCGCCCCACTCGTCGACAAGGAACTTCACCCGGGCGTTGTACCGGTCCTCGCGGTCGCCGTGGTCGCGGAACAGCGCGGAGAGCCCGCCGGCAACGTCGGGGACCCGCTCCGGCGGCACCCAGACGTCGATGTCGCGGGCGAACCGCGGCTCGTTGCGCGCGAGCCCGCCGCCGACGCGGACGTTGAAGCCGACCGCGTCCCCGCTCTCGTCGCCCCCGTTCTCGCCGTCCTCGCCGTCCCCGCCGACCGTCTTGTACGCCGGCTCGAACGCGAGGTCGTTGATGTCGCCCTGTCCGGAGCCGTCGGCCGAGCCGGTCACCGACACCTTCCACTTGCGCGGGAGGTTCGCGTGGTCGTCGTTCCCCTTGAACCGCTCGTTGAGGTCGTGGATGACCGGCCACGCGTCGATCACCTCCTGTCCGTCCTTGCCCGCGACCGGGTTGCCGACGATGTTCCGCCACGAGTCACCGCAGGCCTGCTGAGTCGAGAGGCCGTTCGCCTCCAGCTTCTCGAATATCGCCGGCACGTCCGACAGCTCGATCCAGTGTAGCTGGATCGACTGTCGGGTAGTGAAGTCGGCGTACGCGTCACCGAAGACCGGGTTCGTTCCGGGACCGCGGGCGTACTCGTCAGCTATCTCCCCGACGACGCGGAGCTGTCCCGGTTCGAGCACGCCGTTCGGGGTCCCGATCCGCAGCATGAAGTGCCCCTCCTGTCCGTTCCGCTGGTGGTACAGGCCCCACCATTTGAACCGCTCGAACCACGCGTCCCGCTCGTCGTCAGGGATCGAGTCGAACCCCTCCTCGGCGAACTCGAACAAGCGGTCGCGCACCTCGTTGCCGTACACCTCCGATTTCCAGTTCTCGACGTCCGTTGGCATCGATCCGGCATACAGCCGACTCCCACATAGCTGACGGCGTGGCGTCAACCTTCCCCGGTGCCCCACCGATCTGGCACGTGTTGCCGCTACCCTCACCGCCGCACCCGTCGAACGGCGGAACGGTCGAATTCGACGAACTCGCCCCCGCGTACCCGTCCAATTGGCACCCACCCGGTGATCCCGGTCGCCCCGCACGCGATGCACTGGCCGTACACCTTCGCCTCCACGGTCGGGCCGTCGACGCCGACCGACTGGAAGTTCTCGACGACCAGGTCCGCGAGCGCGCACTCGCACAGGTCCGGCGCGTCGAGCCGCCACAGTTCGCTGACACGCACTTCCCGGCTGTCGTTGACGGAGATCCACGCACCGTCGTCGAGGACGCGCAGTCGAGTGGTCACGCCCGGGTTTCGGCCGCGACGACCCAATGGGTGACGCTGCTCGCAACCGTCGACAGTACCGATGACGGCCCGACGGCGGAAAACCGGCAGACTACGCCGAGACACCGTGTGAAATTAGTCTCCGATCTACCGGACACGAAATCCGGTATCCGAGAGTAGTGGTCCGATTTACGCGCGTGCCGACGCTTATGGCTCGCGCCCGCGTACGTCGGTGTGATGACCGATCCGGTTCCCGACGCCGCCGACGATCGACCGGTCGACCCGCCCGACGTGACGCACCGACAGCACGCGTCCGCGGACGTGGCGCCCGAACTCTTCGAGGACGTCCCGGAGCGACGATGACCGAGCGAGGCGATTCCCGAGCGACCGACGACGACGAGCAGAGCGACGTCGGGAATGAAGTCGACGCGGAGGAGGAAACGGACGCTGAACCCGACGCCGAGGGGGAAACGGACGCTGAACCCGACGACGACCACCTCGACGACGTCGAGGACGGCGCGGGGTGTACGGAGATCTGGGAGCGGCTCTCCGAGCGGCGGGGGGAGTAGCGGGCGTTACGACAGCTGCGCCGCGATGTCGGCCTCGGTGATGATCCCGACCGTCTCGCCGCCGTCGGTGACCATCACGGCCTTGTAGTGGTCGAGGAGGTTCCGGACCTCGTCGACGGTCGCGGACGGCGCGACCGTCGGGAACGACTCGCTCATCACCTCGCTGACGGGGTGGTCCCCGACGTTCTCGCCCGCGTGGACGATGTCCCCCTGACTGATCGAGCCGACCGGCACGCCGTTCTGGAGGACGGGGAGCTGCGAGTACGCCTCCGCCTCCATCAGGTCGATCGCCTCGCTCACGGCGTCGTCGGGCGCGACGCTGATCACGGTCTCGTTCATCAGGTCGGTCGCGCGCACGACCTCGCCCTCCGCCTCCTGGAGGGCGTTCACGATGCGGCGCAGCGTCGAGAGCCGCGGGTCGACGTCGCCGCCCTCGATCCTCGCGATGAGGGGCTGGGAGACGTCCGCGGCGTCCGCGAGTTCGCTCTGGGTGAGCTCGAGCGCGGTCCGGCGCTCGCGGAGGTCCTGTGGCGTCGGCAGTTCCATACCGACGGATTACTTAAGGTTATTAGAAAAGCTTTCGGCACCGACCGAACTCGCCCCGGCGGCTCCGCCTATCGCGCCGCGTCCTCGTCTTCCTCGTCCGCCTCGGTCTCGAAGACGTCGATGACTTCGAGAGGGACGTCGCGGAGCGCGCCGCCGACCTCGCTTTTCGCGATCCGCTCGGCGTGCTCCTCGCTGTCGGCGTTGAAGATGTCGATCTCTAAGAGGAGCCCCACGAGCGCCGTGTTCGCCGCGAGGAACGCGGCGTCGAACGGCTCGCCGCAGGCGGGACAGCCGGTGACGCCGGGTTCGACCTCGACGTACTGCTTGTCCGTCTCGTTGAGTCGCTTGCCGGCCTCGCTGACCGCGACGCCGATGGCGTCGTCGGTCTCCTCGACGTCTCGGACCAACCAGGCGGCTTCCATCGCGACTTCGTAGTTGCTCATATTCGGCCGGAGGTGCCGCAGGGTTTCTTGTCTTGTGGTTCGCCCGCGGTCACGACCGCCCCGTCAGCGGGACCGATTCAGGGGAACCGCCCCTACAGCCGGTCGACGATGGCCGCGGTGACCTCGTCGGTCGCCGCGTCGCCGCCGAGGTCCCCGGTGCGCGGGCCGTCCGACAGGACGCCCTCCACCGCGTCGCGGACGCGCTGGCCCTCCTCAACGTGGCCGAGGTACTCCAACAGCATGGCGGCCGAGAGGACCGCCGCGGTCGGGTTGGCGACCCCCTCGCCCGCGATGTCGGGCGCGGTGCCGTGGACCGGCTCGAACAGGCCGTTGTCGTGGCCGACGTTCGCGGAGGGGAGCAGCCCCAGCCCGCCGACGAGGCCGGCGGCCAAGTCGGAGAGCACGTCGCCCGCGAGGTTCGGGCAGACGATCACGCCGTACTCCGTCGGGTCGAGCGGGAGCTTCGTCGCGAACGCGTCCATCAGTTCCTCGTCGGCGTCGACGCCGCGCTCCGCCGCAACCGAGAGGACCTCCTCGCGGAAGCGCCCGTCCGTCTCCCGCATCACGTTCGCCTTGTGCGCGACGGTGAACCCCTCGTCGGGGTCGCCCGCGGGGCCGCGGCCGTCCCGAACGAACTCGCAGGCGTACTCCGCCAGCTCCCGCGAGGCCGACGAGGTGACGACCCGCGTCAGCGTCGAGAGGTCCTCGGAGAGCCGGTCCTCGTGGCCCGCGTAGACGCCCTCGGTGTTCTCGCGGAGGAACACCACGTCCGTCTCCGGGCGGAGCGCGTCGACGCCGGGGTACGCCCTCGCAGGGCGGACGTTGACGAACGAGTCGACCGCCTCGCGCAGCGGGAGGATGACGTCGGCGGCGGTCTCGCCGGCCGCGCCGAACAGCGTCGCGTCCGCGGCCGCGACCGCGTCGTACGTCTCGGCCGGGAGCGCCTCGCCGGTCGCCTCCCGCGTCGCGTCGCCCGCTTCCGCCTCGACGAACGCGAAGTCCAGATCGAACGACTCCAGCACCTCGACGGCGGCGGGCACTACCTCGCGGCCGATCCCGTCGCCCTCGATGACGACTATCTCGTCGCTCATCCGGCTCAGTCGTCCCCCTCGACGTACGGCAGGCCGGCGACCGTCTCGTCGACCTTGCTCCGGTTCGAGTACATCAGCGCGGTCGTGTCCCAGATCCCCTCGACTAATGCCTCCCGCATCGCGTCGTCGACCTCGACGTCGATGATGGTGTCGCCGTACGTGACCGTCTCGTCGTCGACGTCGACCTCGATGTCGCCGTCCGGGTTCGCCTCGATCCACTCCTGAAGCGCCACGACGGTCTCGTGGTCCGCGGTGACGGCGGGGATGCCGAGCGATTTGCAGTTGTCGCGGAAGATCTCGGCGTACGACTCGCCCACGACCCCGTCGACCCCCCAGCGCATCATCGCCTGCGGCGCGTGCTCCCGGGAGGAGCCGCAGCCGAAGTTGGAGTTGACGACCGCGATCGACGCGCCCTCGAAGCGGTTGAGCGGGTGGTCGTTGAGCTCCCCGTCCTCGTCGCGCCGGGCGTCGTAGAAGAGGTAGTCCGCCATGTTGTCGAACGTGACCTCCTTCATGAACTGCGCCGGCAGGATCTGGTCGGTGTCGACGTCGTCGCCCGGGATGGGGACGCCGGTGCCGGAGACCTCGGTGATGTGCTGATCGCCGCCCGCGTTGGCGTCGGGGGCCATCAGTCGGCCACCTCCTCGACGCCGCCGGCGCCGCCGGTCGGCCCGTCGTCGAGGTAGTCGCGCGCGTCGACGACCTCGCCCTCGACGGCCGCGGCCGCGACCATCGCGGGGCTCATCAGCACCGTCCGCCCCTCCTTCGACCCCTGCCGGCCGACGAAGTTGCGGTTTGACGAGGAGGCACAGACCTCGCCGGCGCCCAGCTGGTCGTCGTTCATCGCGAGGCACATCGAGCAGCCGGCGCGCCGCCACTGGAAGCCGGCCTCGATGAACGTCTGGTCGATGCCGCGCGCCTCGCATTGCGCCCGGACGGTCTCCGAGCCGGGCACGGCGAGCGCGCGCACGTCCTCCTCGACGCTGTGGTTCTCTAAGATTCGCGCGGCCTCCTCGAAGTCGGAGAGCCGACCGTTCGTACAGGTGCCGAGGAACGCCACGTCGACGTCGTAGCCGAGCATCGACTGCCCCGGCTCGACCTCCATGTGGTCGAGCGCCTTCTCGGCTGCCTCGCGGTCCGTCCGCGCCTCGAAGTCGTCCGGGTTCGGCACCGGCTCGTCGACCTCGACGACCTGCCCGGGGTTGATCCCCCACGTGACGAGCGGGTCTAGCCCGTCGGCGTCGACGGTGACCACGTCGTCGTACTCGGCGTCGTCGTCGGACGCGACCGACTCCCAGTACCGCTTCCGCTCCTCGAACGCCTCGCCCTCGGGGACGTACTCGCGGCCCTTCAGGTACTCGTAGGTGGTCTCGTCGGGGTTGACGTACCCCGCGCGGGCGCCGCCCTCGATGGACATATTACACACCGCGAGCCGCCCCTCCATGTCGAGCGCCTCGATGGCGGGGCCGCCGTACTCGTACACGTGGCCCACGCCGCCGTCGACGCCGAGGTCCTTGATCACTTTCATGATCACGTCCTTCGCGTAGACGCCCTCACCGAGTTCGCCCTCGACCTCGATTCTGCGCACCTTCTGTTTGTCCGCCGCGATGCAGCCGGTCGCGAGCACGTCTCGGATCTGGCTCGTGCCGATGCCGACGCCGATGGAGCCGAAGGCGCCGTGCGTCGCCGTGTGGCTGTCGCCGCACGCGACCGTCATCCCCGGCTGCGAGAGGCCGAGTTCGGGCGCGACGACGTGGGTGATCCCCTGTTTCCCGGAGTCGAACCCGAAGAAGGTGATCCCGCTCTCGCTGGTGTTGCGTTCGAGCGCGGAGAGCATCTCCTCGGCCTGGTCGTCGGCCAGCGGTCGCTCGCGCTTGTCGGCCTCCGTGGGCGCGATGTGGTCCGTCGTCGCGAACGTCCGGTCCGGGTACGCGACGTCGAGGTCGCGCTCGCGGAGCATGCCGAACGCCTGCGGGCTGGTGACCTCGTGGACGAGGTGGAGCCCGACGAACAGCTGGTCCTGCCCGTTCGGGAGCTCCGTCACCTTGTGGCGGTCCCACACCTTGTCGTACAGCGTTCCCTCGCTCATCGGGAGTCACCCCGGACCGCCGCGCCACCGACCGCCGGCTCCGATACGCCCATCAGGCGGTCACCTCGGGGCTCTCTTCCTCCTCGTCGTCGGCCGACTCCTCCCACGCGAACAGACCGCGGAGCTCCTCACCGACGGCCTCGATCTCGTGGTTCTTCTCCGCTTCGCGGAGCTGCGTGTAGGAGGGCCGCCCCGCCTGGTTCTCCGAGATCCACTCGCGGGCGAACTGCCCGTTCTGGACCTTTTCGAGCACTTCCTCCATGTTCTCGCGGGCGTGCTCGTCGACGACCACGTCTCCCTGCGTGAGCCCGCCGTACTCCGCGGTGTCGGAGACGGAGTCCCACATGCCGCCGAGCCCGTCCTCGTACATCAGGTCGACGATGAGCTTCAGCTCGTTGAGACACTCGAAGTACGCCATCTCCGGGGAGTAGCCGGCGTCGACGAGCGTCTCGTACCCCTGTTTCACCAGCGAGGTGACGCCGCCGCAGAGGACGGCCTGCTCGCCGAACAGGTCGGTCTCGGTCTCCTCGCGGAACGACGTCTCGACGACGCCGGCGCGGGTACAGCCGATCGCGGCCGCGTACGCCAGCCCCTCGTCGTGCGCGTCGCCGGTCGCGTCCTGATACACCGCGAGCAGGCCGGGCGTCCCCTCGTCGTTCTCGTAGTTGCGGCGGACGAGGTGGCCCGGCGACTTCGGCGCGACCATCGTCACGTCGACGTCCTCGGGCGGCTGGATCTGGTTGTAGTGGATGTTGAACCCGTGCGCGAACTGGAGCGTGTCGCCCGCGTCGAGGTTCGGTTCGACCGCCGCCTCGTACACGTCCGGCTGGACGGTGTCGGGGACGAGGACGCTCACCACGTCGGCCTCGGCGGCCGCGTCCGCGGGGGTCTCCACGCGGAGCCCGTCGCTCTCGGCTGCGCTCCGGGAGGAACTGTCCTCGCGGAGGCCGACGATCACGTCGACCCCGCTCTCGGAGAGGTTCTGGGCGTGCGCGTGACCCTGCGAGCCGTAGCCGAGGACGGCCACCGTCTTGTGGGCGATGGCCTCCTCGTCGGCGTCGTCGTCGTAGTATACTGTCGAATTGAACGTCTGCGTGTCTTCTTCGGTCATATGTATCGTGTGTGGGTTCGCTGTGTGTTCGGGTGCGTCTGCGCGTCAGTCGTCGTGGGTGGTCGGTTCGCCGGCCGTTCCGGGTTTCTCTCCCGGCGCCGTCGGGGTGTCGCCGCGCGCGAGGGCGGTCGGTCCCGTCCGCGCGATCTCGACGATGCCGAACCGGTCGAAGGCGCCGATCGCGTTGTCGATGCTCGCCTTGTCGCCGGTGAGTTCGACGGTGATCGTCTCCGGGCCGGCGTCGACCGTCCGGCCGTCGTACATATCGGAGACTGCGTGGACCGCCGCCGGGTCGTCGGCCTCGACCTTCAGCAGGACGAGCTCGGAGGTGACCGCGTCGCCGGCGACCTCGCCCACCGAGATGACCGGCTTCAGCTTCGCCATCTGCTTTTCGATCTGGTCGATGCCGGGGTCCGTCTCCTCGACGACCATCGTGATCCGCGAGTGGCCGTCCACGGTCGTCGGCCCGACGGTGAGGCTCTCGATGTTGAACTGCCGCCGCGAGACGAGCCCCGAGACGCGCGCGAGCACGCCGGGTTCGTCCTCGACGAGCGCCGAGATGACGGCGCGCCGCGACTCGTGTTCGGCCTCGACGACGGGGTCGATCCGGATCCCTTCGAGGTTCCGGCGCCCCTCGGGGTGGTCGCGCTCGTCGGGACCGGGCTGCTCGCCCGGCAGGGGTCGGGAGTCGGTCTCGGGCGCGCCGGCGCCGGCGGCGGAGCCCCCGTCCGTCGCGGGGCGGGAGTCGGGCGAGTCGCCGCTCATAGCTGGTCCTCCGCGGCCGCGAACTTGCCGTTCGCGCCGCCGCTCGGCACCATCGGCAGGACGTTCTCCTCGGGGTCGACGTGGAAGTCGACCACGGCGGGACCGTCGTAGTCGAGCGCCTCCTCGACCGCGGGCGCGACTTCGTCGTAGTCGTCGACGCGGATCCCGAGGGCGCCGAACGCCTCCGCGAGCTTGTCGAACTCGGGCATCCACGTGTAGTCGGACGCCATGTGGCGTCCCTCGTAGAAGGCGTCCTGCCATTGCCGGACCATCCCGATGTACTCGTTGTTGAGCACCGCTATCGTGACGTCGAGGTCCTCGCGGACCGCGACCGACAGCTCCTGCATCGTCATCAGGAAGGAGCCGTCGCCGTCGAAACACACCACGTCGCGGTCCTCCTCGCCCATCGTGTCGGCTGCGACGCGCGCGCCGACCGCGGCCGGCACGCCGTACCCCATCGTCCCCAGCCCGTGCGAGGAGACCCACGTCCGCGGCTCCGAGTACGTCCAGAACTGCGAGGCCCACATCTGGTGTTGGCCGACGCCGGTCGTCACGATGGTGTCGTCGTCGGTCGCCTCGTCGAACGCCTCGACGACGAACTGCGGCTTCAGCGGTTCGTCGTCGGGCGTCGCGTACGTGAGCGGGTACGTCTCCGTCCACTCCTCGCACCGGTCGCGCCACGCCTCGGCGGCGGGCGCCTCGCGGACGGCGGCGGTCAACTGGTCCAAGACGCGTCCCGCGTCCCCGACGAGCGGGTAGTCGGCGTGGACGTTCTTCGATATCTCCGCGGGGTCGATGTCGACGTGGATCACCTCGGCCTCGGGCGCGAACGTGTCGATCCCGCCGGTCAGCCGGTCGTCGAACCGGGTGCCGACCGCGATCAGGCAGTCGGTGTGGGTGATTGCGAGGTTCGCGTAGCCGGTGCCGTGCATCCCCGCCCACGAGAGACAGAGGTCGTCGTCCTCGGGGAACGAGCCGATGCCCGGCATCGTCGTCGTCACCGGAATCCCGTAGCTCCGGGCGAAGGTCCGCGCCTCGGCGCTCGCGTCGCCCTTGATGACGCCGCCGCCGAACAGGCAGACCGGTCGCTCGGCCGACTCGATGGCGCGCGCCGCCTCCTCGACCGCGTCCGGGTCGGCGTTCGGGTCGGGGTCGGTCCCCGCGGGCGGCGTCGCCGGCCCGGGCGTCCGGTCCGTCTCGTCCTGCGTCACGTCCTTCGGGAGGTCGACGAGCGTCGGCCCGGGGCGCCCGGCCCGCGACAGTTCGAACGCCTCGCCGACGGTGTCCCCGACGGTGTCGGCGCCGCCCGCGAAGTAGTTGTGCTTCGTGATGGGGCGGGTGACGCCGACCGTGTCGGTCTCCTGAAACGCGTCGTTGCCGACGAACTCCGTGGGGACCTGCCCGGTCAGCGCTAACATCGCGTCCGAGTCCATGTCGGCGTCCGCGATGCCGGTGACGAGGTTCGTCGCGCCCGGGCCGGAGGTGGCCATACAGAGCCCCGGCTCGCCCGCGACGACGCCGTACGCGTCCGCGGCGTGGGCGGCGCCCTGCTCGTGGGCCATCGTTACATGTCGGATCGACGAGTCGTACAACGCGTCGTAGACGGGCATGATCGCGCCGCCCTGAACGCCGAAGGCGGTCTTCGCGCCCGCGGCCTCGAGGGCGGCGACGACCGACTCGGCGCCGGTCGAGACGGGCCCCGCGGCGGGGGCGTCGTCGGCGTCGGGCGTCCCGTCGTCGGCCCCCGCCGGCTCCGCGGAGCCGTCCGGGTCGTCCTCTCGTGTGTGTGCTGCTGTGTCGCTCATTGTCGTGGTGGTGTTCGGTGTGGGGTCTGGCGGCTGGTGTCGGTCGCTGCGAACGCGGGACGGGCGGGGTCGAGGCTCGCGCCTCCGAAACTGAACTCCGCGCGTCGGAAACGGCCCGCTCGCCCGCGTTCGGCGGTACGTCGGGTCGGTGAGGAAGGGATAGTGTAGGGGCTTATACCCCTACAATGATCGGCGCGACGGCTGCGGGAACGCCCGTTCGCTCCGCGACCGCGGTGTGCCGTCGCATCTCGCCCGAAGCAACGCGGCCGGGGTATAAATTCCTGTCGGGAGTCCGGAACGGGTCCGCGGCCGGACCCCTCCCGCGACCGCGACGGCGGTCGCTCGGGGCGCGCTCCGGTCGAGGACCGGGTCATCAGACCCGGACCTCCTCCTCCCGCGTGACGTCCGCCTCCTCGGCGAACCGCTCGACGTCGCCAGCGGTCACCTGCCGCTTGCCGGAGCCGTACTCCTTGACCCGCTTCGTAATCGACCGGACCTCGCTGTCCGTCGGGTCGAAGCCGGCCTCCACCAGGTGCTTGCGCACGCTGTGGGTGCCCGTGTGTTTGCCCAGCACGAACTCGCGCTCGGCGCCCACCATCTCCGGGGTCATCACGCCGGTCTCGAACGTGTCGCTGTTCTCGATGACGCCGGCGGCGTGGATGCCCGACTCGTGGGCGAACGCGTTCCGCCCGGTGACGGGCTTGTTCGCCGGCACCGGGATGTCCGAGGCCTCCTCGACGATCCGGGCCAGCTTGGTGATCTGGGTCGTGTCGATACCGGTGTCGACGCCGTACACCGACTCGACGGCCATGACGACCTCCTCGTAGGCGGCGTTGCCGGCGCGCTCGCCGATCCCGTTGACCGACACCTGCGCCTGCTCCGCGCCGTTCTCGAAGCCGGTGACCGCGTTGGCCGCGGCCATGCCGAAGTCGTCGTGGGTGTGGACGTCGACGCGGGCGTCGGTCGCCTCGACGACGGCGTTCACCGTCTGTCCGAAGCTGGTCGGCATCCCGACGCCGCAGGTGTCCGGGATGTTGATCCAGTCGGTGCCCGCTTCGGAGACGGCCTCGACGATGTCCACCAGGTAGTCCGGGTCCGTCCGGGTGGCGTCCATCGGGGAGAACATACACTCGACGCCGGCGTCTTTCACCTGCTCGACGGCGTCGACCGCGCGTTCCTTCGCCTCCTCGCGGGTCGCGTGCATCGAGTCCTCCAGCTGAACGTCGCTGGTGGAGACGAACACGTGGACCATCTCGACGCCGGAGTCGATGGCGGCGTCGATGTCGCCCTCGACGACCCGCGCCAGCCCGCAGACGGTGGTGTCCGTCGCGGCGGCGATGTCGCTGACGGCCTCGAACTCCGCGTCCGAGTTGACCGGGAACCCCGCCTCGATGACGTGGGTGTTCATGTCGTCCAGCGTCGCCGCTATGCGGCGTTTCTCCTCGTAGCTGAACGACGTGCGTGGTGACTGTTCTCCGTCTCGCAGGGTCGTGTCGAAGATCCGTACAGGACCGATTTCGACGTTAGAAGCTATCGTGCCCTGGAAGAACTCGATCCGCCGGGGTGTCCGACGAAGCCTCCGTGATGTCTGTCATCGATCCAGGACAAGACGGTCGGGTACTTAACGGTTTGGACGATCGCAAAATCGGAACTAACCGCTAGTCGCCTCCCAGCAGAGACCTAAACGAAAACCGCACGACTGCGTCGGTGTCAATACACCTTAAGGAAGTTATACGCACACCGATGATCCGACGTGTATTCCGATTCGGAAGCGGGTTAATAAGCCGGATCGACGTTCGTTTCGTTCGGAGTCGGGCCGGCGCGCGGGTCGTGACAGCTATCCGCACGGGCGAGGCGGGACGCCGCTACCGGCCCAGCGCGCCGGTCACCTCCCGCCGGAGCGCGACCAAGTCGGCGTCCGCCCGCTCGCGGGGGCGCTCGATGTCCACGTCGACGACCGACTCCACCGTGCCGGGCTGGCCGCCGAGGACGACGACCCGGTCCGCGAGGTAGACGGCCTCCTCGACGTCGTGGGTGACGAGGACGACCGTCGTCCCGCGCTCCTCCCACACGTCGAGCAGGTGGTCCTGCTGGTCGGCCTTCGTCAGCCGGTCGAGCGCCGAGAACGCCTCGTCGAGCCAGCCCTTCTCGCGCAACACGAGGCTGACCGGGTTGTAGTACGCGTAGTCGACGGTCACCGTTCCCGATCCGCCGCCCCCCGCGCAGCCGGCGAGCGGCGAGCCGCCGATCGCCGCACCGGTACCGCGCAGGAATTGTCGTCGTTCCATCGTGGTTCCCCCTACCGGCGCCGCTCATAAGCAAATATGGCTACTGAGAATATTTAATTCCGATTGTGATGTTTGATAGTTATTTATTTTCGACAGTAAGCGTCGTTCACACGGGCTTCGATCGGCCCCTCACGACGGTTAACGCCCGGTCGTGCGCTCACGAGTCGCGTTCCCTCGCCGCCGAAGCGGTTCGGCTCCCGTTCCGGGTAGCGGACGATGTTGCTGGTTGATCGCCGGCGGGGCGCCGACGGCGCGGCTACATCCCCATGTCGGCGGCGGCGTCCGGCACCGGGAGGTCGGGGACCGCGACGCCGAGCAGCTCAGCGGCGTGGTCGAGCGCCATGTCGAACCCGTAGTACCGCTCTAGCTCGTCTCCGTCGGGACCGGCTCGGACCTTCAGCATGGCGTACCCCTCGGCGTTCTGTGCGACCGTCGCCTCGCGGCCGTCTCGGGAGAAGGTGAGCAGGCGCTCGCCGTCGGTCTCCTCGTACCGTGCCTCGATGCCGTTCCCCGACTCGGCTTCCGTGTCGGTCATACGGGACACACGGGCCGGTCCCTGTCGAACCTGTCGGTCGCCGCGGGGGGCCCGGTGGTGAACTCGCCGCGCGGCCCGCGGCGTCCGCGATGGCAAGGTTAAGGGACGCCACGCACCAATCGACAGTAATGAGTACCGAGGTGACCCGTCGGCGGGCGTGGGTGATCGCCGCCCGGCCTCAGACGCTCCCCGCGGCGGCCGCGCCGGTGATCGTCGGCGTCGGACTGGCGCTCGCAGACGGGGTGTTCGCTCCGCTGCCCGCGCTGGCGGCGCTCGTCGGCGCGGCGCTGATCCAGGTCGGCACGAACTTCGCGAACGACTACTACGACGCGATCCAGGGCGCCGACACCGACGACCGCGAGGGGTTCACCCGGGTCGTCGCCAGCGGCCTCATCGAGCCGGCCGAGGTGAAGCGGGCGATGTGGCTCACCTTCGCGGCCGCGATCGGGGTCGGCACCTACCTCGTCGCCGTCGGCGGCGTCCCCATCCTCGTGATCGGGCTCGCCTCCGTCGCGGCCGGGATCGCCTACACCGGCGGCCCGTACCCGCTCGGCTACCACGGGCTGGGAGACCTCTTCGTGTTCGTCTTCTTCGGGGTGATCGCGGTGACCGGGACCTACTACGTCCAAGCGGCCGCGCTTCTCTCCGGGTGGTTCCCGGTCGGGGTCCCCGACGGCACCGTCGCGCTCGCCGCGGTCGTCGCGAGCCTCCCGATCGCCGCGCTCTCGACGAACATCCTCGTCGTCAACAACCTCCGCGACCGCGAGGAGGACGCCTCGACGGGCAAGCGAACGCTGGCCGTCCGCTTCGGCTACCGGTTCGCCCGCGCCGAGTACCTCGCGATGCTCGCTGTCGCGTACCTCGCCCCGCTCTGGTTCGTCGCGCGCGGCGACGACCTCGCGACGCTGCTCCCGCTCGTTACCCTCCCGCTGGCGGCGACCGTCGCCCGGACGGTGGTGACCGAGACGTCCGGCGAGGCGCTCAACCCCGCGCTCGAATCGACCGGCAAACTGCTCGCGGCGTACGCCGTCGCGTTCGCGGTCGGACTGGCGGCGTGACCGACCGCCGACCCACCGACGGGAACCCGACTCTCGCGGTGCGACACCGCCCGTTCGCACTCGACCTGACCCGCCCGCTCGGCACCGCCCGGGGGGAGATACGCAGCCGAGAGGGGTTCGTGGTGACGGCCGGCGGCGAGGGCGACGAGTCGGCCGCGGTCGGCGTCGGTGAGGCCACGCCGCTCCCGGGGTGGACGGAGTCGTACGAGGCGTGCGCGGCGGCGCTGGACGGACTGTCGGAGGGGACCGGCGACGGGCCGGTGGGCGACGCCCTCGACGACGGGGCGACCCCGGCGGCCAGACACGGCGTCTCCCTCGCGCTCGCTGACGCCGCGGCCCGGCGGTCGGGAGAGCGGCTCGCGGACCGGCTCGCGGCCGGGGCCGGGGTCGACGCGTCGGTCGCGGACGCCGTCCCGGTCAACGCGACCGTCGGAGACGGCGAGCCGACCGAAACCGCCGACGAGGCGGCGCGAGCGGTCGACGAGGGGTTCGACTGCCTCAAGCTGAAGGTCGGCGCCCGCGACGTCGGCGCCGACGTCGAGCGCGTCCGCGCGGTCCGCGAGGCCGTAGGAGGCGCGGTCTCGCTCCGGCTCGACGCGAACGGGGCGTGGGACCGGGAGGCGGCGCGGCGCGCGCTCGACGCGCTGGCCGCGTTCGACCTCGCGTACGTCGAGCAGCCGCTCCCGGCGGACGACCTCGACGGGCTGGCGGCGCTCCGGGGAGCCGAGCGCGGCTCCGGGGTTCCGGTCGCGGTCGACGAGTCGGTCGCGGCCCGGGGGATCGGCGCCGTCTTGGACGCGGACGCCGCCGACGCGGTCGTCCTCAAGCCGATGGCGCTCGGCGGTCCCGACCGCGCGCTGGCGGCCGCGCTCCGGGCGCGGTCGGCCGGCGTCGACCCGGTCGTCACCACCACCGTCGACGCGGTCGTCGCGCGCGCCGCCGCCGTCCACGTCGCGGCCGCGGTCCCCGAGGTGTCGCCCTGCGGGCTCGCGACCGGGTCGCTGCTCGACGAGGACTTAGCGCCCGATCCGTGTCCGGTCGCGGCGGGCCGGGCGACGGTCCCGTCCGGTCCGGGGCTCGCGGGCGGGGCGTTCGACGAACTGCGCCGTTCGTAGGCGGTCACCGCTCTGGGGCGGGCGACCGGCCGGCGGAGATGGGTGAGCGACCGGTCGGAGAGGGGGATCGACCGGGGTCAGCCGTCGCCGGGCGAAACGACCTTCACGCTGCCGCGCATGCCGCGGGTCTGGTGGGGCGTACAGACGTACTCGTGGGTCCCCGGCGTCTCGAACGCGCGCTCGTAGGTGTGGCCCTCCTCGGCCACGAGTTCGGACTCGAACGAGCCGTCGACCGCGTACACGTTGTGGCCGCCGCCCTTCCCGGTCCACTCCCAGACGACGGTCGTTCCGGGGTCGACCCGGACGTGCGCCGGCGCGTACGCGAACCCGTCGTCCGCGCCGACGTCGACCGCGACCGTCTCCTCGCCGGTCCGGTCGACCCGCTCGTCGCCCGACCCGCCGGCGTCGTCGCCTCCCGCGCCGGGGAGGACGGCGTCGGCACAGCCCGCGAGGGCGGTCGCGCCCGCGGTCCCCGCGGCGGCGAGGAGCGCGCGACGGCTGCTGTCTCTCATACCTCGGTTGAGGGACTCCGGCGTATAAACTCCTCCGCGTCGTCGCCCGCGACGGGAACCGGTTCGCGGCCGACGGCTCGCCGCGGGGGAACGGACTTTTCACCGCGACCGTCGAACGGAGGCGTATGAGCGAGTGGACCGACGCCATCGTCGGCGAGCGGATGACCGTCGACAACCAGTTCAACGAGCGCGTCGCCTCGTCGCGCTTCTCCAGCCAGGAGTGGGGACTGATCATGACGGCGACCGAACTGGAGATCGAAAACGCCGACGACCCGGAGGCCGCCCGCGTCGTGGCGGACACGTCGAGCCTCCCCGCGATCATGCCCGAACTGGAGAACCTCCGGTCGCAGATGGCGGGGATGGGCGGCGCTCCCGGTGGCGACGCCGGGGGGTCAGGCGGCGGCCTCGTCGACTCGATCAAGGGCGCGCTCGGTCTCGGCGGAGGCGGCGGCGGGACCTCGGACGAGGAACTGGAGGCCGCGGAACGGCTCGTACAGGAGTATGCCGACGAGCTACAGGCCCACCTAGAGGAGGTCGGCAAGTGGGAGCAGGTCCGCGTCGCCTATCAGGAGTAGCCGCCGTCGGGTCCCGCCGACCCGGTGCGTCCGTTCGGCTCCCGTTACTCTAGGTCGCTACCGCGGAACAGGGTCAGCTCCTCCGCCTCGTAGATGTTGATGAGTTCGCTGACTATCTCGTCGTACTCCTCGTCGTCGACACGGAGCGCGTCGAGTCGCTCGACCGTCTCCTCGTCGAGGTGGATCTGGGGCATACGCGGCGGTTCGTCGGCCGGGAAATAAAGGATGTCGGCGGGCGTAAGACTCAGAGAACGCGGGCAAGCACGGTCGGCATCGTAGGGAGAACACGCGGGGGCGGCTCAATCCCGGCACTGCGATTCGACGCCCGACCCGGAATTTGATTCCGGCGGATCGTCGGCGGCGAGCGCACGGCGGGCCGAGGCCTCGATTTCCTCGACGGTGAGTCCATCGTTCTGGAGGAAGATGTCACCGAACAGGTGAAGCACGGGCCCTTTTTCGTCGTGAATACGGAGAATTCCAGAAGCGTCTGTTTCCCCGACGGTGCGCTCTTTGCCGGCCAGAGACGGCGTCGAGTCGAACAACTCGGAGACCACCTGATAATCTGTCCCGAGCAGTACCTCTGTCGAGAGGAACGTCCGGGATCGAACTTGGAACGAGTCCGGTGCGGTAGGGTGACAGGGGAACACCTGCGTCGGGAGTCTCCTGTCGGTGGCAACCGCCATTCCCGAGTCACCGACGAACCGTGCCGCCGGACCTGTCGAGTCGAGCGCCAACCGAGCCGCGGCGACGACCGGGCACCCCGCGGCAAGCAGTCCAACGAACGACCGGATTCGGTCCGGTGCGATGGTGCTGTCGAACGTCGCCCCTCCGATCCCGCCCCGATCGACCGAGTCGAGGACGGGAGTGACGTCGTCAGTTCCCTCGAAGACGGACACCGCCGGGGCACTGAGGTCCGATCCGGCGGATCCGCTCTGAATTTCGACCGGTCCGTCGGCCGCCTCAACGACGCCGTTCCGCGTCGGGAGCCCGCAGAGAACGAGGTCGAGCGACGGGTCGGACAGCGTTCCGGCGACCGCGTTCCGGTTCGGAGAAACATCCACGGACCAGGAACCGATCCCGTCGGGGACCGCGGGAGTCGTCAGCGAGTGTCGGAGTTTCCGGGCCCGCTCGTCATCGTCGAGCAGGAACGCGACGCGTACCTCCCCTCGGTCAGCTAGCTCTCTGCGTAACCGAGTCTCGTAGGTGGCGGGCGTCAAGACGGACGTTCCCGCCGGTATCGGGTCCGTTTCCGGATTCGGAGCCGGGTCGGGCGGGGAGTCCCAGCCCGGCGTCGCTAGTCCGATGGGCGCGTCCGACCGCGTTGGCTTGGCGGCACCGCGGACGCGAACCGGTGCGAGGACCCGCGCGAGATGCGGGAGCAACTCCGCGGCGGCGGGCGTGGGACGTAGGGTCGCCTCGGTCGGCCACGCGGGGGCGTACGGTGCGACCGTCTCCGCGTCGACTTCCAGATACTCCATCAGCCGCTCGCTCATCGACAGGTCTGCGAGATTGGGCGGGTAAAAGGGGAGGTCCGATCCGACGGCCTCGTACTCGTACCGGTTCGACGGCGTGTACCCCTCGATCCGCGCGAGCGTGTCGAGGAAGAACCACGTCCGCGACAGCTCCTCGACGCGCGCTTCGAGCGCACGACGCTCGGTAGGTAGCCGTTCCTCGTAGCCGTTGTCGAGCCGGATCGCCGGCGCGTCACCGGTCCGCATCCGAGCACCGAGATAGAACGAGAGCGTCGAGAGCCGGTAGACGTCGGCGTACGTCGGGCGGACGATCACCTCGATACCGGTGTCCGGCGCGACGAGGGGGCTCGGGATGTCGAGCGCGTCGCCGCGCTCGATCCGCGGCGGGTACCCGCGGAGGGTCGGCCACGACCGCTCCGGCGAGAACTCCCGGATCGACGACCCGAGCACCGACACCGCCTCCGCGAGGGCGCTCGGGTCGTCGGGGACCGTGATCGTCGCTTCGGGGCGCGTGTGGAAGGACCGAGCGCCGACCGTCACGGTGCGCGGCCGGTCGAACGCGAACTCGATCGGGTCGGAACCGCGCATCCCGCTCATCGCGATCTCGACGTCGTTCACCCGGACGTACGCCTTCGTCGTCCCCGTGATCTCGATATAGTACGACCCCCGCGGGAGTTCCGTCGCCTCGTTGGTACGCCCGACGAACTCGCCCTCGTCGTCGCGGAGGATTATACTGGAGTACTCCGCGACCGACACCGACTCCGCCTCGAAGCTGACCGCCCGGTCGACGGGCAGGGGGAAAAGCGCCGTGAGCGCCGACGAGAGGTCCGGCTCTCGGTCGACCCGGATCCGCATCCGCTTGCCCTCGATCGCGTCGCGAACGGTGAGCGTCGTCCCGTCGACCTCGAACCCGATCCGTCCGTCGGCTGACCAGTCGTTCACTAGATTAGTTTGATTCGCCAACACGTATGAGCGTGTCGGTGAAACGGCGCCGAGCGACACGCTGCCCCGCGTCTAAGACTTCACGTGGGGTAAACGAACGTGTGACAATAATCTTAACAACGCCCCGTCCGGAGGGTGTCGCATGGACGGCGTCGAGTCGACGACGGTCGCACGGGCGCTCCGCGAGGCGTTCCCGGGCCGACCCGTCGACCGGGTGACGGGCGTCGGCCCGTCGTGGAACGGCGCCAACGAGACCGTCGGGGTCGTCTTCGTCGACGGCGGGCGGGCGTTCCTCAAGGTCGCCCTCGCGGACGAGAGCCACCGGCTCGCCCGCGAGTGCGCCGTCCTCCGGTACCTGCGGGCGAACGGACCGCTCCCGGTCCCGGAGGTGCTGGCGGCCGACCCCGACGGCGACCCGGCGTACCTCGCGACCGCGCCGGCGCCCGGGCGAGAGCTGCTGGGCGCCTACGAGGCCGCGAGCGACGACGAACGCGAACGCCTCCTCCGGCGCGTCGGCGGCGCGCTCGCCGCGCTCCACGCCGACCGCTTCGCGGCGCACGGGGAGATCGTCGGCCCGGGGACGGAGACCGGATCGGCCGCTAGCGGGGGCGCGATCGGGGAGAACAACCAGCCGACCGGACTCTCGGTCGAGTTCGCGTCGTGGACGGAGGTGTTGCTCGCGACGATCGAGCGGACGCGCGAGATCGGCACCGCGGAGCGGCTCGCGGGCCACTACGACGCGGTCGTCGACTGCGTCCGCGCGAACCGGGACCTGCTCGACGGCGCGCCGGCCGCGCTGCTCCACGGCGACGTCGCCAAGCCGAACCTCTTCGTGACGAGCGACCCGGACGAGGACGGCTCGCTCGGCGGGTGCGGTCTCGGCGTCTCGCCGATCGACTGGGAGCTGTCCCACGTCGGAGACCCGGCGCGGGACCTGGTGCGCGCGGAGGACCAGCTTCTCAACGGGTTCGACTCGACCGGCCCGGACCGGTTCGCAGCGTCCCTCCGCGAGGGGTACCGCGACCGCGCCGGGGGGCTTCCGGAGGGGTTCGAGCGCCGCCGCCCGGTCTACGAGGTCGTCAGGATCCTCGGCCGCTCCGGGTTCGTCGACCAGTGGGCGACGCACCTCGACGAGCCGCTCGACGACTTAGTCGAGCGCGCGGACGCGGAGCTTCGGGCGCGGCTCGACGCGGTCTGAAGGCGGCGACGAACCGGAAACCGGGCCCTCTCAGCGGTTCCACGCCGCGTCGTCGGGGTCTATCCGGCGGTCGCCCGGGTCGAGCGCGTCGATCTTATCGAGGTCGGCGTCGGGCAGGTCGACGTCGACCGCGCGGAGGTTCTCCCGGAGGTGGTCGCCGCGCGCCTTCGGGATCGGGACGACCCCGCGGTCGAGCGCCCACGCGAGCGCGACGACCGCCGGCGAGAGATCGTTCCGCTCCGCGACCTCGGCGATTTCGGGGTCATCGATGATCTCGCCGCGGCCGAGCGGGGAGTAGCCGACGAGGCGGTGGTCGAACTCGGCGGCGAGGTCGCGAAGCTCCGGCTGCCGGAACCGCGGGTGACACTCGACCTGATGGGCCGCGATCGGCGCGTCAAGGATCTCGCGGGCCTCGCGCAGCAGGTCGGGGGTGAAATTCGAGACGCCGACGTGGTCCGTGACCCCCGCGTCGCGGAGGTCGTCGAACGCGGGCAGCGTCGCCTCGGCGTCGTACGCGCGAATCGGCCAGTGGACGTACAGGAGGTCGACGCGGTCGAGACCGAGTCGGTCCAAGCTCGCGCGCGCCGTCTCGCGGACGTCGTCGGGCGCGAGGTTCTCCGGGTGGACCTTGGTGGCGACGACCACGTCCTCGCGGTCGACGTCGCTCTCCGCGATCCCCGCGCCGACCGCGGCCTCGTTGTCGTACATCTGCGCGGTGTCGACGTGGCGGTAGCCGGCCTCGAGCGCCGCGGCGACGGTGTCGGTACAGGTCTCGGGGTCGTCGAGCCCGGACGTTCCGAGCCCGATCGACAGGTCGAGCGGTGGCACGCCTCCGGGTTCCGAGCGCGAGGTGAAAAAGGCGTGCGAGCCGGCAGGTCGGGAGCCGCGATCTCTCCCGCTACGGTGCGTCTCGGTCTCCCGCGCTCCGGTGCGCCGCGGTCGCCCCGCCACGTCCCGCAGACTTAATCCGTCGCGTCCGTAGGATCGGTCGATGGCGACCGGTCCCGCACTCCCCTCGTCCCCGGAGCCGCTCCCGCTGGGCGCGCTCTCGGACCCGCTCCTCGTCGACCCCGGGCCGCGGCTGCTCCGGGCCGTCGTCGAGGCGTACCGCGAGGCCGCGCCGGCGCTCGTCGACCCGAGCGTCGCGGAACTGGCGGACGGGGAAACTCCCCTCGACCGGTCCTCGGATCTTCCCGCGCTGAAGGTGTTCGCGGGCGAGGCCGCGCTCGACGCCGCGACCGCGGGGTTCCGACCGGCGAGCCGGCTCGCGGCGCTGGCGGACGGCGACGCCGTCGACCTCCGGGTCCTCGACGCCCCCCAGCCGAACTCGGTGCTGGCGGGTTCCGAGACGGGGTTCGCGCTGATCGAGGGTCGGGAGACGACCGAGGACGAGACCCGATGGCACCGCGTGGGCGACGACGCGTCGCTCCGTGGACGGTACGCGTCGGGGTTCGCGGACGCCGAGCCGTACCGGCTCCGAACCCCGAGCCGGCGGCGCGCGTACGAGGGGTTCGCGTCGCGGTGCGACGAGTCGGTCGCCGCCGCGGTGCTCCGCGCGCTCGACGCCGAGGTCGAGTCGGCTTCCCCCGAGTCGTCGGGTCCGGACGCGGAGGAGACTCGGGTCCGCGCCTACGCGGTCGGCGCTCGCGAGGGCGTCCTCGACCGCTCCCTCCGGCGGGCCTGCGAGGACGCCGGACTCGGGAGTCCGTCGACGTTCACGCGGATAAAACGGCTCCTGCGGGAGGCGGACCTGATCGAGACGGTCTCCGAGCCACAGCCGGTGGGACGCCCGCGGGAGCGGCTCGCGGCCCACGGCGCGCTCGCGGCGACTGAGACGCCCGAGGAGACCGCCGCGGCGGTTCGGGGCGTAACTGAGTGACGCCGGGCGTCGCGGCGGTGCGGGACGTGACGGAGGCGAGAGAGGCGCGCGTCCGGCTATCTTACTCGTCTTTCGTCTTGATGTCCGCGGAGAGGCCCTGCGCCATCTCGATCTCCTTCGAGTTGTTGAGGGTCCACGCGGTGCGGTCGGTGACGGCCTCGATCGCCTCGCGGGCGGAGGGGTAGCCGTTGCCGGACTTCTTCACGCCGCCGAAGGGGAGCTGGACCTCAGCGCCGATACACGGGAGGTTCCCGTACGCCAGCCCCAGTTCGGCGCGGTCGCGGTAGTAGTTGATCTGCCGGTAGTCCTCGGAGATGATCGCGCCCGCCAGCCCGTAGTCGACGTCGTTCTGGATCTCGACGGCGCGCTCGATGTCCCCGTCGTACTCGAGGAGCGCGACGTGAGGACCGAACACCTCCTCGTGGGTACACCGCAGGTCCGCGTCCGGGTCCGCCTCGTAGACGAACGGGCCGACCCAGTGGCCGTCCCCGTGGCCGTCCGGAATCTCGTCGGGAGCGAGTTCGGTCCGGTCGACGAGGACGTTCACGCCCTCCTCGCGGGCGAGTTCGTTGTACTCCGTGACCTTCTCTTGGTGCTCCGCCTCGACCAGCGGGCCCATGAACGTGTCCTCGTCGAGCGGGTCCCCGACCGCGACCGACTCCGCGACCTCGACGAACCGCTCTTTGAACTCGTCGTACACGTCGCTGTGGACGATCAGGCGCTCGGAGGAGACGCAGCGCTGCCCGGTCGTCTTAAACGAGGACATCACCGCGGAGTGGACCGCGACGTCGAGGTCGGCCGCCTCGGTGACGACGACCGCGTTCTTCCCGCCCATCTCGCAGGCGGCCCGCCTGCCGGGGACGCCGCCGAGCTTGTCCTGAATGTGGTGACCGACCTCCGCGGAGCCGGTGAAAAGCACCGTCGGGACGTCGTCGTTCTCGACTATCGCGTTGCCGGCGTCGCCAAAGCCCTGTACCATGTTGAACACGCCGTCCGGGATGCCCGCGTCGTCGAACATCTCCGCGACGACCTGCGCGCACCACGGCGTCTGCTCCGCCGGCTTGAACACGACGGTGTTCCCCTCGACCAGCGCGATGGCCATGTGCCAGTACGGGATCGCGACCGGGAAGTTCCACGGCGTGATGCAGCCGGTGACGCCGCGGGGCTTCCGACGCATGTACGCGTCCTTCGACGGGATCTCCGAGGGGACGATGTCGCCCTTCGGGTGGCGGGCGTCGCCCGCGGCCCACTCGACCATGTGCGCGGCCTCGACCACGTCCGCCTTCCCCTCCGATATCTCCTTGCCGCACTCCTTCGAGACGATCTCGCCCAGCTCGTCGGTGCGCTCGCGGAGCTCGTGGTACACGTCCCAGAGGTACTCCGCGCGCTGGATCCGGGAGAGCTCGCGCCACTCCTCGAACGCCGCGTCCGCGGCCTCGACCGCGCGGTCGACATCGTCGGGGGTACCGCGTCGGAACTCCCCGAGCGACTCGCCCGTCGCGGGGTTCTCGCTCTCGAACGTCTCGGACCCGTCGCCGTCGACCCACTCGCCGTCGATGTAGTGCTGGTACGGCTGCGCCATGGACGCAATATTTGCGTGTCCGGGTAAAAAGTCACCTCTCCGTCGGCGCGGTCGCGCGAACGCCGGCGTTCACTCCGCCCGCGACTCCTCGCCGGACCGGAGTTCGCCGGCCCGCTTGTCGAACTCGCCGCGCAGCTCCGCGGCGTCGAACTCGTGGTCGGGACGGATCGCGACGAAGTCGAGGAACCGCTCGCCGGCGAGCAGGTCCTCGGTCGAGTAGCTCGTCAGCGCGGCCTCGACCGCGTCGGCCGCGCCGATCAGCGGCTCCAGCGCCGCGAGCGCGCTCGCAAGGTCGTAGGCGCGCGCCGCCTCGCGGCCGTCGTCGCTCACGCGGGTCGCGTCGATGACGTACAGCTCCCCGTCCGCGACGAGGACGTTCTCGGCGCGGAGGTCGCCGTGCGCCATCCCCGCGTCGTGGACCGTCCGCAGCGTCGCGAACAGCTCGGGCGCGAGCCCCGCGACGGCCGCCCGGTCGAGCTCACCGAGGGTTCGGAACTCCGGGAGGTACTCCAACACGAGGACGCCGAGGCCGTCCACCTCGAACGCCTCGACCGGTGCTGGCGCGTTGACGCCCAGCTCGCGGACGCGTCCGGTCGCCTCCAGCTCGTGGCGCGCCATCTCGTAGGGCGTCTCGTAGCGCTCGAAGAAGCCCTCGGTGCCGGCCGAGAACGCCCCGAGGTTCCGCCCGGTGGTGAACAGCGCGTGGACGAGCGTGTTCTGTCGGGTGATCACCTTCACGAAGAGGTCGTCGTCGACGACCATCGGGGTCGACAGCCAGTTGTCGGCGTCGAGGAACCGCACGCGCACCTCGTCGCGGTCGTACCGGGCCGCCAGCTCGCGGGCGACCCGCTCGACGTCGGGCCAGTCGACGCGGCCGCGGACGAGCTGTCGGAACTCCATACCGGCGGAACGCGGCGGCGCCTCATAAGTCGTCGGCTCGCGGCGGGCCCGTGCCGCGGTCTGTCACGGTCGTTCGCATCGTTTATGTCCGCGGGTCGCAATTCTTGCCCATGGACTTCGAGGTACCCGCAGAACACCGGATGATACGAGACACCGTCCGGGAGTTCTGCGAGGCGGAGATCGCGCCCGTCGCTCAGGATATCGAGGACGAACACCGCTTCCCCGAGGAGGTGTTCGACTCGCTCGCGGAGCTCGACGTGATGGGGATCCCGGTCTCCGAGGAGTACGGCGGGCTGGGCGGCGACCAGCTGATGTACGCCCTAGTCACCGAGGAGCTGGGCCGCGTTTCCGGCGGCATCGGCCTCTCGTACGCCGCGCACACCTCGCTGGGCGCGAAGCCGATCGACCTGTTCGGCACCGACGAACAGAAGGAGGAGTGGCTCCGCCCGCTCGCGGAGGGCGAGGGGCTCGGCGCGTGGGCGCTCACCGAGCCGGGCAGCGGCTCGGACGCCTCCGACATGGACACGACCGCGGAGTACGACGCCGACGCGGGCGAGTACGTGCTGAACGGCACCAAGCAGTTCATCACGAACGCGAACGTCGCCAACTCGGTGCTCGTGAAGGCGGTGACGGACCGAGAGGCCGGCTACGACGGCATATCGACGTTCATCGTCGACCCGGAGAACGACGACGGCTTCGAGGTGACGACCGTCTGGGACAAGATGGGGCTCAACAGCTCGCCCACCTGCGAGATCAGCTTCGACGACGTGCGGATCCCGGAGGACCGGCTGCTGGGCGAGGAGGGCGACGGGTGGACACAGACGATGAAGACGCTCGACGGCGGCCGGATATCCATCGCCGCGCTCTCCGTCGGCCTCGCGCAGGGCGCCTACGAGGCGGCGAAGGAGTACGCGGGCGAGCGCGAGCAGTTCGGCAAGCCGATCGCGAAGTTCGACGCGGTTCGCGACAAGGTCGTTCATATGCACCGCCAGATCGAGCGTGCCCGGCTCCTCACACACCGCGCCGCGTCGCGGTACGACGCCGGCGAGTCGGTCACCCGGGAGTCGGCGCTCGCGAAGCTCGACGCCAGCGAGGCGGCCCGCGAGGTGGCCGAGGAGGCGGTCCAGACGCTCGGCGGCTACGGCTACACCACCGACTTCGCCCCGCAGCGGTTCTACCGCGACGCGAAGCTGATGGAGATAGGCGAGGGGACGAGCGAGATCCAACACGTCGTCATCGGTCGCGAACTGGGGCTGTAAGCGGTCGCAGCCTCGGACTGGGGAGCTGATTTTCGGGCCGCGTCAGTGGAACTCGATCAGGTCGTCGTCGACGCCGCGTAAGCTCTCCGCGAGCCGCGAGTCCGCCGGTACCGCCCGCCGGAACGGCTTCGACCCGAATCGGACCTCGCCGTTGACGGAGACTAACCCGAGCGCGGCCGGGTCGCCGTCGAGTCCCGTCAGGAACGCGACGGTGCGGACCGCGGGCACGTCGCCGGCCCGCCCCTCCGGGTCGACGGAGCCGTACAGCGTCCGGTTCGTCGCGACGTGGTGGACGCAGGTCGGCGTCGGCGCGAAACACAGCAGGTAGCGGGCGCCCGGTTCGGTGCGACCCAGTTTGGGTCGGAGGGCGTGGCGCTCGTCGGCGTGGAAGTACCGCTCCATCCGACGGTACTGCCGGAGGACCTCGTTCGCGCCGGTGGCGCGGCGGACCGCGGCGTCCGACTTGAGTTCGATCACTCGGTCGACCGGCTCGGGCGTCCGCGTCCGGACGAACAGGTCCGCCACGCCCTCTCGCCCGTCGGCGTCGTACGGCTCTTCGAGCCGGATCGCCGGGTCGTCGGCCGTCGCCTCGTAGTGCTCGACGAGCCGGGTCGCCAGCGCGTCTTCGCGCATGCGTCTCCGGAGGGAGCGAAGGGCGATAAACCCGACTCTCGGCGCGCGCGCAGCGGGGCGGATCGGGTGCCAACCGGGAAGGCTCCGGTGCGAATCGGGCGCACGGCGAGACGGGGAGGCGTTCCCACGAGCCGAAAGCCGTCACGGGGTTTGTAAGGCTTCGTCCCCTACCTTCGCTGATGTCTGATAAACTGTCCAGACGGCGGTATCTCGCCGGAACCGGAGCCGCGTTGACCATCGGAACCCTCGCCGGCTGTTCCGGCGGCGGGGACGGCGGCGACGGGTCGGACGGAAGCGATGGCTGACGGCTCTGACGGCTCTGACGGCTCTGACAGCGGGTCCGGAGACGTGCCGGGCGAGATCGACGAGTACCTCTCCGACGCCAACCAGTACGACGGGGCGATCGAGGACCACACCGGCGAAGACCAGGTCACCGTCGAGGTCGGCACCGGCGACGTCGGGTTCGGCTTCTCGCCCGCGGCGATCCGGATCGACTCCAGCACCACCGTCGTCTGGGAGTGGACCGGGAACGGCGGCGCCCACAACGTCGAGTCGGTCGAGGACTCCGAGTCGGACTTCAGCAGCGGCGACTCCGTCGCCGAGGAGGGGACGACCTTCGAGCAGTCGTTCGACAACACGGGGATCCAGCTGTACCAGTGTACGCCCCACCAGGCGAACGGGATGCTCGGCGCGATCGAAGTCGTCGAGGCGTAAGCCGCCTTCGGCGGACCGTTCGGACGCGAACCGGCTTTTTTCGACGACGGTTCGACCGACGAGAGGAACGACCCGAGCTACGAGAGGAACGACCAGCGGACGTCGACGATCCGGTCGCGCTCGCTGGTGACCGTCGGCCGGGCGAGGTGGTCGTTGGCGTTGGCGCCGGCGTCGGCCAGGTGAGCGAGCGCCTCGTCGAGCGTGCGGTCCGAGCGCTTCACGCTGGCGTCGCGCTCGTAGGGGGCGTCGATCGGGTCCGCCCGCGAGTTCGAGATCGCGATCGCGTCGGTGAGGTCGCCGCCGATCGCGTGCGGCGGCTGGTGGAAGTGCCAGTCACCGACGGTGAGGAACAGCCACACGTCGCCGTTGATGGCGTGGTACTCGCCGGTGACCCGGTCCGCGTCGTACGCGACCATCCGCGAGAGGACGGCGGTCTTGAGGCGGTAGAGCGCGTCTTTCCGGGCCGAGCGGACGTTGCTCTCGGTGACGTCGCCGCGCTCGTAGGCGGCGGTGGCCTCGTCGGCGAACTGCTTCGCGACCTTGTTGACGACGTACAGCGATTCGAGCAGGTCGTCCGTCGGTTCGAGCGGAGTCACGTGGGGTCCCGATCGCGTACTGCGACCGGCCGGAGGTCCGGCCGTCGCGCGGATAGGCGTTTCGGGATCCGAAACGTCGTCACAGGCCCGCTCGGCGCCCCCGCGGGACTCGTTCGGGAGCGACACCGGGACCCCCGGATGGTTAATTCTTTAAGCGCAGGGACGAAGTGGGGTGTAAGATGGCGCACGACTCCGTGAAGCTGTATACGGCGATATACGTCGCCCTTCTCGCGGCGGCGACGCTGAACTTCCTCCTCTTCGAGTCGGCCTTCGTCGAGTTCACGTACGCCCAAGCGGTCGGCGGCACGCTGCTGATCGCGACGGTCAAGACGCTGCTCATTGTCGCGTACTTCCAGCACCTCCGCTGGGAGAACCGCTCGCTCACCTACCTGATGGGACTCGCACTCGCGCTCACCATGCTGCTGATGGCGGCCGCGACGTACTCCATCTCGTAACGACTCCGCGTCCGCGCTCCCCTCGAAGCCCTCTCGAAGTACGCTGTCTTCCCGACCCCGTTTTTTTTCGACCCCGTTTCGTCCCGCCCGCGATCCGCGTCCTCGACGGCGGCCGTCCGAGATGTTATTAGTAGGTGGTATCAGTTAGTTATATCACTCCCCGAAACGAGGCTCCGACGAGATGGGATTCAGCGACCGACTCCTCGAGGCCGGATCGGACGTCTGGGACGCACAGAAGGAACACCCGTTCGTCGTCGAACTGGCGGAGGGAAGCCTCGACGAGGCGGCGTTCCGCCACTGGGTGAAACAGGACTACCGGTACCTGCTCGATTACGCGCGGGTCTTCGCGCTCGCGGGCGCGAAGGCGGACGACGAGGAGACGACCCGGCGGCTGACGGCGACCGCCCACGCCACGCTGGACGACGAGATGGACCTCCACCGGTCGCTCGCCGCCGAGTGCGGGCTCTCGCCCGCGGAGTTGGAGGCCGTCGAGAAGGCCCCGACCTGCGCCGCCTACACCGACTTCCTCGTCCGGACGGCCCACGAGGGGTCGATCGCGGAGATAGCCGCCGCCGTCTACCCGTGCGGACAGGGGTACCTCGACGTGGCGGACCACATGGCCGCCCTCGCGACCGAGGACCACCGGTACACGCCGTTCATCGAGAAGTACACGAGCGAGGAGTTCCGCGAGACGGTCGGGTGGATGCGCGACCTCGTCGACCGGTACGGCGAGGCGTCCCCCGGCGAGCGCGACGCGATGCGGGCGGCGTTCCTGCGGAGCGCCCGCCTCGAGAACGCGTTCTGGGAGATGTGTTACACCGAGGAGGCGTGGAGCGTCTGAGGCGACGCGCCGACCGAGGCGGCTCGGTCAGCGGCCGGGTGACGGGGGAGGCCCGCTCAGAACGGGTACTCGCGCGGCTCGTGCTGGATCGAGATCCACTTCGTCTCGGTGATCTCGTCGAGGAAGGCGTCGCTGTTGTAGTGGCCGACGCCGGAGGCGCCGATGCCGCTGAACGGGACGTGCGCCTCGTCGTTGATCGGTTGGTCGTTGATGTGGACGTTGCCGGTCTCCATGCGGTCGGCGATCTCCTTCGCCGTGCCGAGGTCGCCGGAGTGGACCGCGCCGGAGAGACCGTACTCCGTGTCGTTGGCGATCTCGACGGCCTCGTCCACGTCGGAGAACGGGATCACCGGCGCGATCGGACCGAAGTGCTCGTTCGCCGCGGCGGGCATGTCGTTGGTGACGCCCGAGAGGACGGTCGGAGCGACGACGAGCGAGTCGTCGACACCGTCGACGTCCACCGCGTGGCCGCCGGTCTCCAGCGTCGCGCCCGCGTCGACCGTCTCGTCGACGTAGCCGAGCATCTCGTCGCGCTGCGACTCGTCGATGATCGGCCCGACGATCGTCTCGGGGTCGTGGACGCTACCGGTCGGCAGCGACTCGGCGCGGTCGACGAGCCCCGCGACGTACTCGTCGTAGACGTCCTCGTGGACGACGTGGCGGTTGATCGAGATGCACACCTGTCCCTGGTGGACGAACGAGCCGAAGGCGGCGGCGTCGAGCGCGCGGTCGAGGTCGGCGTCCGCGGTGACGACGTGCGCGTTGTTTCCGCCCAGCTCCATCGCCGGGACGGCGAGGTTCTCGCCGGCGAGGCCGGCGACGCGCTTGCCGACGCTCGTCGAGCCGGTGAACGCGACGACGTCGCTCTCGGGGTGGCTCGCGACGCGGTCGCCGATCTCCGAGCCGCGACCGGTGACGACGTTTATCAGGCCGTCCGGGAGGTCGGTCTCCTCGAACAGCTTCGCGAACAGCAGCCCGCCGGTGACCGGGGAGTTCGTCGAGGGTTTGAGCACCACGGCGTTGCCGGCCGCGATGGCGGGCGCGACCGCCCGCATCGAGAGGTTCAGCGGGAAGTTCCACGGCGAGATCACCGTGACGACGCCCTTCGGGCCGACCTGAAGCTGGTTCTCCTTGCCGGGGATGTTCGAGGCGGCGTGCTCGCCCTTCATCCGGCGCGGGAGCGTCGCGGCCTCGCTGGCGTGGTCGCTCGCGATCTGGATCGACGTCTCGCCCATGATGGCCGAGCCGCCGACCTCGTACTCTAACAGCTCGATGATCTTGTCGGCGTGGGCGTCGAGCGCCTCGTGGAACTGCTCGACGACCGCCTGTCGGCGCGCGGGCGGCTGCTCGCCCCACGACTCCTGCGCCTCGGCGGCGGCCTCGTAGGCGGCGTCCACGTCGGCCTCGGTCCCCGAGGCCACCTCCGTCACCGTCTCGCGCGTCGAGGGGTCCTCGACGGCGATGGTCTCGCCGCTCTCGCTGGCCCGCCACTCGCCGTCCACGTAGAGGCGGTCCCAGTCCGCGTCGATCGATAGGTCAGTCATTGCGTTTTACCAAACGGTAGAAAAAGCAAAAAGCGGACAGATAGCGGAGATGCCCGCCGGATCGGTGGAATCGGCCGACCGAGACGCCGCCCCACCGCCCCCGACGCTCCAACAGACTTTACCGGGTGGTAAACGAGGGGTGACGTATGAGTCAGTTCGACCGGTCCGGCGGCGTCGCCTCCGACGGGGAGCGCGCGGACCGCATCGACGGCGCCGACGCCACGGCCGCGACACCGCGGACCGAATCCCGGATCCCGCCCGCCGAGGTGTTCGCCGTCCTCGGCAACGAGACGCGGGTCGCGGTCCTCCACGCGCTGCTCGAACTCGGCGGCGACGAGTCGCCCGTGAGCTTCACCGACCTGTTCGAGCGGGTCGGCGCGACGGACAGCGCGAACTTCAGCTACCACCTCGACCAGCTCACCGACCACTTCGTTCGGCGGCGCGACGAGGGGTACGAGCTCCGCGCCCCCGGGCGGAAGGTCGTCAGCTCCATCTTCACCGGCACCCTGACCGAGCGGGCGCAGCTCGGCTTCTTCCCGGCGGAGGGGTCGTGTCACGCCTGCGGGGGCGACCTCCACGCCTGGTACGTCGACGACACGCTCTCTATCGGCTGCGCCGACTGCGGCGCGATCCAGGTGAGCTACCCGTTCCCCGCGGGCGCGCTCGACGGGCGCTCGACCGACGACCTGCTCGAGGCGTTCCACCACTACGTCCGCCACCACTACTGCCTGGCCGCCGACGGCGTCTGCCCCGAGTGTACCGGGACCGTCGAGACCGACCTCGTCCGGACGCCCGAGGAGGGCGGACGGGAGGTCGCGGTCGAGCACGCCTGTCAGCGCTGTAGCTACGACCTCCGCTCGACCGTCGGCCTCCTCCTGCTCGACGACGCCGACGTGCTCCGGTTCCACGCGGACCGCGGCGTCGACCTGAGTTCGGCGCCGTTCTGGGAGTTCGACTGGTGCGTGAGCGACGCCGCGACGACGGTCGTCTCCGGGGACCCGCTCCGCGTCCGAGTGACCGTCGCCTGTGCGGGCGACGAGATGCGCGTGGCGTCGACGAGAGCGGGACGGTCGTCGAGACCGACGGCCCGGAACTCGACGCGCGGTAACCGCCTGCGCTCGCAGCCCGCGGTCGACGACCGCGGAACGGTGACGACTATTTATAAAGGAACTGCGGTGGCGCGTGCCTGCGAGGCCGCTTCGCGGCCGAGCAGCACGCGCGAGGTCGCCGGCGCTACGCGCCGGCTGCCAGAGGGACCTTCGGTCCCTCGCTGGAGTCAGTCGGCCGGAGCGTAGCGGAGGCCGACTGACGAGGCTGGGGAGGCGTGGGGTGCGGTTGCTGTGCGGGGTGGGACTCAAAGGGGCAGTCGCGAGGCGGGCGCAGGCGTTCACGAGAGCGGAGCTCTCGTGAGCCAATCAGAACGCGAAGCGTTCTGATGACGACGTAAGCACCGCAGGAACGAGCGGAGCGAGTGACGAGGAGCGTGGTTCGAGAGAGCGAAGCTCTCTCGTCATCCCGAAAATCGGAGATTTTCGGGCGACAGCGAGCGTGCGCGCCTCGCGACGCCCGCGCTCGCGACTGGGGCTTTGGCGGTGCTGGCCACCGATCAGCAGTAATCTACGTACAGCCGAGCGACTGGGGTTTTGGCGGTGTTTGCTGCCGGTCTGTGGTTAACTAGATATAAACGGGCGATGAGATATCCGGAGAAACGGCTTCGGAATCGAGAAGACAGAGAGAAAGAGGCCGCCGCGGCTGCCCACAGTCCCGCTCCGTCGCCGGCGGCCGGGCACGAGGAGCGTGGAACCGGCATCTTGGACGCGTGACGCGTCCGATTACCCGATTACTCGAACAGTTCGACGGCCTGCTCGAAGCGGGCGGACGGCTCGTCCCAGTCGACGACTTCGAAGAAGTTGTCGACGAACTCGCCGCGGGCCGGGCCGTAGTCGTGGTAGTAGGAGTGCTCCCAGACGTCGAGCGCGAGGACCGGGTGCCCGCCCCAGACAGCGCCCTGGTCGTGCTTGTCGACCACGACGTTACGGAGCTGGTTCGAGAACGAGTCGTACACGAGCAGGGCCCAGCCGCTCGCCGCGGAGGCCGCCGCTTCGAACTCGCCCTTCCAGGCCTCGTACGAGCCGAAGTCCTTCGCGATGCGGTCCGCGAGGGCGCCTTCCGGCTCGGCGCCGCCCTCGGGCGACATGCTCTGCCAGAACAGGTCGTGGAGGATGTGACCCGAGGAGTTGTGGGTCACGTCGCGGATGGCGCCGCCGGACGAGGAGAAGTCGCCCGCGTCGCGGTTCGCTTCGAGCGTCTCCTCGGCCGAGTTCCAGCCGTTGACGTACCCCTGGTGGTGGGTGTCGTGATGCCATTCGAGCACCTGCTCGGAGATGTGCGGTTCGAGTGCGTCGTAGTCGTACGGCAGCGGATCGAGTTCGTAGCTCATTGTTGCGTTCCGTCGTACTCGCGCCACGGGTAAGAAGATTCTCTGTAGCGCGTTCCAGTAAACTATCTGTTTATTAGCGAATACTCGAAGGGCAGCTCAATAAGGTTACTGGGCGGCGTTCACAAATTCACAATAAGGAAATTGACTATTTCTCGGTTCCGTAATCGTGATGCTTATCGCCCGCGGTCGGCTCGGGTCGAACGTGACTGAACACGAGTCGAGCGCGGCCCGGACGGCGCCCCGCTCGGGCCAGACCGTCCGCCACGGCACCGGGGTGAACTCGAACCGAGCGTTCCCCACCGAGGCGTTCCCGCGGCACCTCGATCCGTTCGTCCTCTTCGAGCGGTTCTACATCGAGCCGAACGAGGGGTTCCCGATGCACCCGCACCGCGGGTTCGAGATCGTCTCGTACATGATCGAGGGCGGGATGGACCACGAGGACAGCCTCGGGGTGACGAACACCGCCCGCGAGAACGAGGCGATGCACATCACGACCGGCGGCGGGATCCGACACTCCGAGTTCCCCGCGGACGGCGCCGGCTGTAACGGCCTCCAGCTCTGGGTGAACCTGCCGCGCGAGGACAAAGAGATGGATCCCGACTACTCGGACGCCGCGGCCGGCGAGCTTCCGACCAAGGGGGTCGACGGCGCGACGGTCACCACCGTCATCGGAGAGGGCTCACCGCTCGCGACGCACACGCCGCTGGAGTACCTCGACGTCGAGGTCACCGGCTCGTGGCGGTGGTCGATTCCGGACGGCTGGACCGGCTTCCTCTACGCCGTGGACGGCGCGGGGACGGTGAGCGCCGGCGGAAGAGAAGCGACCGACGGAACGGCGGACGACGGAGCGGGAGGCGACTCGATTACGGAGGGCGAGGTGCTCCCGGTGACCGACGCCGACGCCGTCGACGTCGGCAGCGAGGGGTCGCTCCGCGCCGTCGCGGTCGCGGGGCGTCCCCACGGCGAGCCGATCGACCAGCGCGGGCCGTTCGTCCTCTGAGGTCCGCCGGGTCGCGGTGAGAACGCCGACCGAGTTTTTTGTAGCCGGGGTGCGATCTACCCGCATGGACCTACGCGCCGCAACCGCCGCGGACATCGACGCGGTCCGCTCGGTCGCCCGCGAGTCGCTGGTGGCCTCGTACGGACACGCCGTCGACGAGGAACTGTTGGACGAGGCCGTCGAGGAGTGGTACGACGCCGGCGACCTCGGCGAGGACGTCAACGACGACGACGCGGTGTTCCCCGTCGCGCTCGTCGACGGGGTCGTCGTCGGCTTCGCGGAGAGCTACGTCGTCGGGCGCCGCGAGCGGGTCGGGGAGATCGACTGGCTCCACGTCCACCCCGACCACCGTGAGTCCGGCATCGGCTCCGCCCTGCTCGAACGCGTCGAGTCCGCGCTCCGCTCGGCCGACGTCGACCGCATCGAGGCGCGCGTTCTCGTCGACAACGAGGCGGGGACCGAGTTCTACGAGCGCGAGGGGTACGAACTCGCCGGCGAGCGCGACGTCGACATCGGCGGCGAGCGGTTCGCGGAACGGGAGTACCGCAAGCAGGTCGGCCGCCTCACCGGCATCTCCGAGGCGACCTACGAGACCGAGGAGGACGAGACGGTCCACGTCGCGTTCGACGAGAGCGACCGCGGATCGCGGGCGCCGTTCTACGTCGCGTACGCCGATCCGGACCACGAGCGGCGGTACGGCTACCTCTGTGGCAACTGCGAGGGCACCGACGTCGCGATCGACACGATGGACCGGATGGAGTGTCGCGCCTGCGGGAACCGGCGGAAGCCGACCCGGTGGGACGCCGCGTACTGACGGTCGTCGTCGCGACTTTCCCCCTCAGAGCGTCTCCTTCACGCCGATAACGCGTTCCTCGGCCTCGCGGCCGGGGTCCCACTCGCTCCCGTCGCGGTCCGAGTCGCGGTGTTCGCTCACGGTGCGTTCCATCGCCTCGTCGACCGGGGTCGACTCCCAGCCGAGGTCGGCCAGCGCGCAGGTGTCGAGCAGGTGCGGGTACTCGCGGTAGAGGGTGAAGTCGTCGGGTTCGAGTCCGCCGGCCGCCAGCGCGTCCTCGCTCGCCGGGACGATTTCCGGGTCGACGCCGGCGGCGTCGGCTATCGCCTCTAGTGTCTCCCGCAGCGTAAGCGCGCGCCGGTCGCCCACGTTGTACGCCGCGCCCGGTTCGCCGCGCTCCGCGACGATCCGCAGCGCGCTCGCGACGTCCTCGACGTACGCCCGATGCCAGAGGTTCTGCCCGTCGCCGGGAACCACCACGCGGTCGTAGTTGAGCACGCGGTCGATCCAGTAGTCGAGCCGCTCCGTGTAGTCGTGCGGGCCGTAGACGATACACGGGCGGACGGCCATCGCGGAGACCCCCTCCTCGGCGGCCGCGAACACCGCGCGGTCGCCCTCGGCCTTCCGGTTGCCGTACGTCTCGTGGGAGTCGTCGGTCGCCTGCTCGGCTGTACACGGCTCCAGCGGCGTCTCTCCCTCTCGCTTGGGGATCTCCTCGGCGGCGTAGCTGGACCCCGACGAGATGTACACGTAGCCGTCGACGTCGGAGAATATCTCGGTGGCGGCCTCCACGTCGGCCGGCTGGTAGGCGACGCAGTCGATCACGACGTCTGGTTCGACCGACAGCTTCGCGGCGCGGAGCGCGGTCTCGTCTTTCCGGTCGCCCTCGACGCGGGTGACGCGATCGTCGTCGAAGGGGTTCTCGTGGTTGCCGCGGTTGAATATCGCGACCTCGTAGTCGTGCGCCAGCAGTTCTCCGACCGCGTGTCGACCGATGAAACGCGTCCCGCCGACGACGAGCGCCGTGTCTGTCATACTCGTGATCGGACGAGCGAGGTGAAAAGCGTGGCCGAACCGGAATTCGAGCGTCGGTTCAGTCGTCGCCGTCGCGAGGACCGTCGCCCCGCCACCGGCGGTACAGGAGGTAGGCGACGCCGAGGCCGATCCCCCAGGTCCCGACGCCGAAGACCGCGAACGCGGCCCCGGAGAGGAAATCGCCGAGCGGAACTCCGAGCATACCCGAGTTCAGCGCGTCCGCCACATAAACGCTCCGAGAGAGGTAGCTTCTCGGGCCGGGGGGCCGTACGGCGGCCTATGACGGAGCACACTCGTCGACGGCCCTGGCTCGCCGCCCTGCTCGCGCTCGTCGTCTCCGGGCTCGGCCACGCGTACCTCCGCCGGTGGGCCCGCGGGCTCGGCTGGTACGTGGCGGTCACCGCGGCGGTGTTCGTGTTCGTCCCCGAGTCGGCGATCTCCGGCGCGCTCGCCGGTGACCCGCCGCCGGTCCGGGAGGTCGCGCCCGCCGCCGCGGTCGTGGGCGCCAGCGTGATCGACGCGTACGTCGTGGCGATCCGGAACAACCGGGCGTACGAGCAGGAGCGAGAAGCGGCCCGCGCAACCGGCCGCACGGAGTCGCTCGACCACGAGACTGCGGAGGAACCGAGCGCGCAGTCCGCGGGGATGACAGCGGAACCGGACGCGCGGTCCGCGGGGACGGCGGACGGCGACGGGACCGTGCGTTGTCCGGAGTGCGGGAAGGAGACCGATCCGACGTTCGACTTCTGTCAGTGGTGCGCCGAACCGGTCGGTGAAGGCGACGCGTAGGAGAACAAAAAACCGAACCGCGGACCGCCTCAGAAGAGGTAGAACAGCGGGAAGACGAACACCCAGACGATGTCCACGAAGTGCCAGTAGAGGCCGAAGTACTCGATCGGCCGCTCGTCGTCGAGGTAGTGGCCCTGGTAGGTCCTGACGAACAGGAAGATGGCTACCACTAATCCGAGCAGTACGTGGATCCCGTGGAGTCCGGTCGTGACGTAGTAGATCGACGCCTGAATCGGGTCACCGTGAGCGTTCGCGGAGATCGTCACACCCTTGTCGAAGACCTCGTGGTTCCACTCCCACATCTTGATCGCCATGAAGACGAACCCGAGCAGGATGGTCGACCCGAGCGACGCCAGCAGGCCCTGCCGGCTCTTCCGGCGGGCCGCGACCAGCGCCAAGATTACCGTGAACGATGACGTGAGCAGCACGAATGTGTTGATCAGTCCGGGTAGCGGGTCGGTCAGCGGCTCCCACGTCATCCAGCCGGCGTTGTACCGGATGAAGATGGCCGCAGACAGCAGGGCGCCGAAGACGAGAACGTCGGACGCCAGGAAGAACCACATCCCCAGTTTGACCTTCTCGACGCCGTTGAACGGCCAGCGCTCGGCGAACTCGGTCGGCGGGGCGTAGAAGTCCTCAGTCCCCCACTTCACGCCGGTGTAGAGGAGTCCGCCGATCCCGGCCAAGATCGCGGTCGGGTAGAGCAGGTTGGAGATGACGACGTCGCTCTGGAGCGCCGTCTCGCCCAGTTCGACGGTGACGGAGTCGGCGAAGCCGGAGAGGCCGAACAGCATCACTCCGAGGGCGAGCGACAGCGCGAACGGCCAGATACTCGCGTGACTCGGATGTTTGTCCCAGTGAGCGTATCTCGAGATGTGCGACGAGTGGGTGTCGCCGCCGTCGGTTGCGACGTCGCCGTTGTCGTCCGTCTTCATCGCGGGGCCGCCGTCCGGCACGTAGTCTTTCACGAACTCCAGCTTCCCGGAGGCGTACGACGGCCGGTTAGGCCAGTTCTCGAGCGGCGGGGGCGAGGAGACCGCCCACTCCGCGGTCCGCGAGTAGTCCCACGGGTTGTCGCCGGCCGGCTCGCCGGAGACGTAGGACTTCCCTAGGTTGTAGAACATGATGAAGAAGGAGAACCCGAGCACGAACGCCCCGATCGTCCCGAACTGGTGGTAGATCTGGAACTCGGGATTGTACTCGAACACCCGGCGCGGGGTCTCCCAGGCGAGGAACATCGAGAAGTAGACGGCGTTGAAGCCGAGGAAGAAGATCGCGAAGTGGAGCTTCCCGAGGAACTCGTCGTACATCTTCCCGGTAACTTTCGGGAACCAGTAGTAGATCGCGCCGACGAGCGCTGTCGCCCCACCGAACATCACGTAGTGGAAGTGCGCGACCACCCAGTAGGTGCCGCGGAACTCGTAATCGAGCACGATGGCGCCGAGGAAGACGCCCGTGATCCCGCCGAGGATGAACAGGAGCAGCGCGCCGAACGCGAACAGGAACGGCGTCGTGAACTGGATCCGGCCCTTGATCAGCGTGTAGATCAGCGAGAAGACGATCAGGTCGAAGGGAAGCGAGATACCGATCGTCGTCGCCATCATCAGCGTCTTGATCTCCAGGTTGATCGTCGTCAAGAACATGTGGTGCATCCACACGAGGAACGACTGGACGGCGATCAGACAGATGGAGATGATGACCCACTTACGACCGACGAGGCGGCGGCCGGAGAACGTCTGGAACAGCTCCAGCATGACGCCGAGCGCCGGGAAGAAGACGATGTACACCTCCGGGTGGCCGAAGAACCACCAGAGATGGCTCCACAGCAGGGCCCCTCCCTCAGTCGCGGAGAAGTAGACGCTCCCGAGCACCCGGTCGGAGCCGAGGATCAACAGCGCGCCCAGCAGCGCCGCGAACGCGAACAGCATCATCCACACGGTCGCGAGGATCGACCACGAGAACAGCGGCATGTCCATGATGCCCATCCCTTCAGCGCGGGAGTGATGGATAGAAGTGAGGAAGTTCACCGTCGACGCGGTGACGCCGATAATGAACATTGTGAGCGCGAGGATCGCGCCGGTCGACCCGATACCGGGCGTGTACATCGGCACGTTGAGCGGCGCGTACATCGTCCAGCCGGCGGTCAGCGTACCGCCTTGGAAGAAGCTGATCCCGAGCAGCACGCCCGAGAACAGGTACAGCCAGTACGAGAGGGCGTTGAGCCGCGGGAACGCGAGGTCGTCCGCGCCGATCTGGAGCGGGACGAAGTAGTTTGCGAAGCCGAACGCGAACGGCGAGAGGAACCAGAACACCATGATGAGCCCGTGGGCGGTGACGGCCTCGTTGTACGCCAGCCCGGAGAGGATCTGGCTCGTCGGGTCCCACAGCTGGAGGCGGATGAGCAGCGCCATCACGCCGCCGAACAGCAGGAAGAACAGCGCGGTGATCGTGTAGAGGATGCCGACGTCCTTGTGGTTAGTCGTGACGAACCACCGCTTGACCGAGGTCGTCGGCGGTAGTTCGCTCATGCGCTCACCCCGCTCGGTGTCACAGCTCCGAGCTCGGAGGCCTCGATACTGGCGCTTTCAGAGCCGTTTCCGGTGTTAGCGTACCACTCTTCCCACTCGTCTTCCGGAATAACGGTTATCTGTCCATCCATTGCGGAGTGACCCGGACCGCACAGTTCGAAGCACTCGACGGGGTACGTCGCCTCACCGCCTTGCGCTGCGACGTCCTCGGAGCTCACGGAGAACCAGTTCTCGTTGTAGTCACCGGGAATAGCGTCGGTCTTTATTCGTAAATCCGACGAGCCGAAATTGTGCCAGACATCCCTTGAGGTCACGTTGATATCGATTCGCTGGTCAGCAGGCACGATCAGTTCACCCCGTTCGGTGTGGCCGTTCGGGTACTCGTACTCCCAACCGTACTGATATCCTTCGACCATGATCTCGATGTCACCCTCGTCGCCGGTGTCTGGTCCCTCTTCGACGTAGAGGAGCAGGCCGTACGAGTACACGACCAGACTGATGACGACAATCGCGCTCAACCCGAACGAGAGGAAGAGCTTCTTCGCTTTCGGACCGCCCTGTCCCGTCGGGAGCTCGCCGACGACCGGCGCGTCGAACTCCTCGTCCGACCGGTTCCCGTCGTCGCGGTACTTGTACACGTTCCACAGCGTGTACGCCACGACGATGGTGCCGACGAGGGTGCCGAGCGCGAGGAAGACGAAGAAGATCTCGTCGAAGACCTCCGCCTGTGCGCGCCAGTCGCTCCCCTGTTGTAGGATAACTGGGTCTATCATGTTCGTCTGTCTGCTCTTGTCTCTCCCTTGGCGATGGTACACTTATCTCTTGTGTAGCGGGGCGGGCGGTCAAGGGTCGAAGTGCCGACCCTCCGCCCCGGACGCGACCCGGCACGCGGTCGAGCGACGCGTCGAACACGGAGCCGTCGATAGGGGCGGAGGACGCGCGTCGAAGGGTATTTGTACGCACGAACGGACGCCCTAACAACGGATATCCATGACATCACTCAGCCTCTTGAGTACGGGCCTGATGGGCCTGCTCGTCGTCGCCACCTTCATCGCGGTCGCCGAGGTCGGAGGGAAACGTGTCGCTCCCGGCCGCGACGAGGCCGGCGGAAGCTACGAGGCGCTCGTCGAGACCCTCGCCGGCGTCGTCCGGACGCCGGTCGTGTGGGCGGTCTCGTTCGTCGGTATCACCGTCCTCGTCGGTGGGAGCATCCTCCTCGGCGTCGGGAGCTTCGGGATCCCCGAGGGGCTCGCCGGGACGCTGGTGAGCGTCGCGTACCTGATCGTCGGGCTCCTCCTCGTGGGGTTCGTCTTCCTCGGCGCCTACTTCGCGACGCGGAGCCGCGGACTCGGGAACGCGCACGGCGTCGCCGTCGGAACCCTCGCGACCGGCGCGGCGTTCCTCGTCCTCGTCACCGTCCAGCTGGTCGTCGGCGTCGTCGGCTGATCGGCCCCGTCGCCGCTTCTTCGTTGCCCGCTCCCTGAGTCGCGAAAAGCGCCGCCGTCAGCGCCCGCTCTCGGCGTTCGCTCCGCGGAGCCCGTCGTCGAGGCCGAGCCCGACGAGCGGGCCGTACCGGTCCCACACGACGACGAGCGACGGGACGAGCAGGATCGAACAGAGGTAGGCGTAGAACACGCCGAGCGCGAGCAGGATACCGAAGTCGCGCAGCAGGGGGATAACCGCCAGGAACAGGACACCCAGCCCGGACACCGTGGTGAGCATGCTCCCGGTGAGCGCGCCGCCCGTCCCGGCGATGGTGACGTCGAGCGCCTCGTCGATCGGGAGGCCGGACTTGAACTCGTCGACGAACCGGTGGACGAAGTGGACCGTGTAGTCGACCCCGAGGCCGATGGAGACGGAGAGAATCGGCGCGTTGATCGGCGTCAGCGGAATGTCGAACAGCCGCATCGACCCGACGAGCAGCCCGACGGTGACGAGGACGGGAACTAGGTTCAACAGGCCGTAGACCGCCTTCCCTTCGAGGTACGCGTACGACAGCGCCAAGAACAGCGCCGTGAGCCCGAAGGCGGCGAAGAGGCTCCGGATTGCCGACTCGGTCAACAGGTCGATCACGGCCTCGTTGACGACGAGGTCGCCGGTCGGCACGGCTTCGAGCGGGGTGCGCTCGGCGAGGGCGCGCACGTCCGCGACCGCCTCGGAGTTGTCGACGCCCGGCTCGATCGTGTAATCGATCCGCGCGCTGCCGCGGTCGGCCGCCACGTACCCGCGGGCCTGATCCCCCGCCGGCGAATCGAGCAGCGCGTCGTACACCTCGTCGACGTTCCGGTCCGGCACGCCGTTGCCGAGGCGGTCGTTGCGCTCGACCAGCGCCGCGAACTCGGGGTCCTGCGCCGCCCGGTCGTCGATCACGGTGACGACGCTGGTCGACTGCGCCCGGCGCTCGTCGGTCGTCGCGAAGGTGTCGGGCGGGTTCCGCGTCGTCCGGTCGATCAGCTCCAAGGAGTCGTCGTCTCTGACCGATTGGTCGATGTACAGCGTCACCGACCCAACGAAGTCCTGTTCGAACTCCTCCTCGAAGAGGTTCAACACGTCGAGGAAGGTGTACTCCGTCGGCGCGAACGGTTCCGGGAGGTTCGAGTACGTCTCCAGTCGGTCTTGGTCGGGGAAGAACGCCTCCTCCGAGAACTCCGTGTTGACGCCGGTCCCGTAGGCGCCGCCGACCGCACCGCCGACGAGGAGGAGGGCGACGACCGCGACCGGGGCGATCCGCGAGAGGTCGACCCCGACGTGGAGGACCCTCGCCAGCCGCGAGCCGCCGGAGCCGAGCGCGCTCGTGCCGAACTCCGGGATCGGCAGTCCCTCTCGCCACCGGTCGATGAGCACCTTCGCGGCCGGGAGGTAGACGCCGAATATCACCAGCGTGAAAATGATTCCGGCGGCCGCGACGATGCCGAAGTCGCGGTTGGGGTCGAAGGGACTCACCACGTTAGAGACGAGCCCGAACACCGTGGTGATAGTCACCAAGAGGAAGGCGATGAGCAGCTGGTCCGTCGTGGTCCGCATCGACGCCTCGATCCCGGTCCCGGTCGCGCGCTCCTCGCGGTAGCGGTTGACGATGTGTATCCCGAAGTCGATCCCGACCGCGAGCAGGAGCGGGAAGACGGTCACGAGCGAGTCCGAGAAGGGAATCCCGGCGTACCCCATGAAGCCGAACGTCCACAGGAGCGACAGCAGCAGCGCCGAGATGCCGATCGCCATGTCGAACGGGTCCCGGTACGAGAAGATCAGGAACCCGACGATCAGGATTAGCGCCGCCGGAAAGACGATGATCGCGGTGTCGGTCAACAGGGCGGTGATCTCCGACTGGAGGACGCCGTCGCCGAAGAGGATCGCGTTCTCGCCGGCCTCGTTGCCCGGGACGGAGTCGACGATGTCGACGCTGCGGGTCTGAAGCTCCGTCACCCGCGCCGTCGTGGCCGCGTCCGGCAGGTCGTAGGTGATCCCCACGATGGCGGTGTCGGCCGCCTGCGCGGTGGGGTTGTAGTCGACGGACACCTGCGCCGCGATGGCGCCCGCGGCGTCCGCGTCCGCGATCGCCGTCCGCAGTTCGGCGGGCGTCGCCTCCGCCACGGCGTCGCGCCGCTCGGCCGCGCTCGCGGCGTTCGGGTCCAGCTGTCTCGCGATCGCGTCCGCGTGGCTCGACGTCGACGCGACCCGGAGGGTGGAGCGCGACTCCAACCGGTGTTGCGTCTCCAAGGTCCGAACCAGGGCGTCCCGCGAGAGGACGTTGTCGTCGGAGACGATCACCTGCGCCGAGGTGGCGGAGCCGCCGATCGACGTCTCGAACTCCTCGTCGATCTCGTCGAGCGCCTGCTGCGCGGGGATGTCCTGCGTGAACTGGTCCGCGCCCGCGCTCGTCTCGATGCCCGTCAGGCCGCCCGCGAAGGCGACCGTGAGGAGGAGGAAGACCGCCAGAACCGCCAGCGGCCGCTCCGTGACGACGCGGTCGATCTCCTCGATGAGGCGGTCGGCCGCGGTCACCGGCGCCCCGCTGTCCGGCGTCTCGCCGTCGGGCGCCCCGGTACCGGTCGAGCCGACGCGCTCGTGGCCGGCCGAGCGCGGACTCCGTCTCGCGGTCGAGCGGTGGCGTGTCCCGTCATCCGATCACCGCCGTCGGTACCAGACGGCGCCGCCGACGGCAGCGACGACGAGCAGGACGCCGACGGCGATCAGTCCGGTTGGCGTCCCCCCGTCGTCGACGGGAGCGGTCACCGACACCGGGACCTGCGTGACGTCCGAGATGCGGTCGTTGCCCCGCTCGTCGTCGTACCGGAAGTCGAGTTCGATCGGGTGGTCCTCGACGCTCGCGCTCGACGCGGCGGACACCTCGAACCAGATCTCCTCGGACTCGCCGGGCTCCAGTTCGTCGACGAACGCCTCGTCGTTGACGGCCGTCAGCGGGCTGTCGGCGTACAGCCCGACGTTGATCGACGAGAGGGTCTCCGGCCGCTGGTTCGTGATCGTGGCGTTGATCCGTCGGGTCTCGCCGGCCGGGACGGTGGCGTTGTCGACCGCGAGCTCGAACTCGGGCTGCCGGGGCGCCACCTCGACGCGACGGGTCTCCTCGACGGCGACCGTCGAGTCGCCGCTGTCGTACTCGGTGGTGAACCGGAACTGCCGCGGTCCGGGGTCCGCGCTCCCGCTCACGTCGGCGTCGAACGAGAACTCCGTGGACTCGCCGGGCGGGATCGTCGGGAGCGCGTAGCGGCTCTCTCCGAGGCTCACGCGGTTGCTCCCGGAGTCGGCCACGAGGACGGCGTCCTCGACGGGGAGCGGTCCCTCGTTCGTGATCGTCCCGGACACCGTTCCGGAGTAGCCGACTTCGAGCGTCCCGGAGACGTCCTCCAGCGAGAACGACTGCTCGCGGATCGGGACGACCCCGGCGCGCGCGGCCGCCGCGGTCGCGTCGACGCCGTCGGGGTCGCGGTAGTCGACGGTCGAAGAGAGCGCGTACGCGCCGCCGCCGAACGACTCCGTGACCGCGGAGTCGAACGTCACCGTCCGGTTCTCGCCGGGCGCCCAGTTACCGACGAACGACTCGCCGCCGCCCTCTCCGAGGCGGACGCCGGGCGCGGTCGTGGTCCCCGAAACGACCGCGTCGCGGGCGGTCTCGTCGCCGACGTTCGCCATCGTGACGGTCACGTCGCCGCTCCCGCCCACCTGCGCGTCGGTGTCGGTCTCCAGCACCGCGAAGCGCGCGCCGTCGTCGACGACGATTGTCAGGTCGAAGTCGTCGACGCCGCGGCGGTCCTTGTGGTCGTTGAACTCGGGGATTATCTCGAAGGTGTACTGGTAGCGGGCCGTCGCCTCCACCTCGTACCTGCCGTCGGGCACGTCGTCGGGCACGGTCACGTCCAGTTGGACGGGGACCGGGCTCGCGGCGGTCGAGACGTCGCCGACCGGTATCTCGCCGTCCTCAACGTCGATCGGCACGTCACTGTCGTCGATCTCAAGGGTGAGCCCGCGCGCGGTCGTGACCCGGGAGTTGAGCTGGTTACCGATCTCCATCTCGCCGGTGTTGACGATGTCGACCGTGACGGTAGACTCCGCTCCGGCCGGCACCGACCGCTGGGAGGCGAACAGCTCCAACACGGGCGACCCGCGGACCTGTCTGTCAGTCGGGTCCGATTCGGTACCTGCCTGCGCGACTGCGCCATCGGCGAGCGGGCCGTCGATTCCGGAGAGCGCGGCCGCATCGCCGCCGTCCGCCGTCCCCGCGCTCGGCGCCGCGGCGCCGGCCAGCGAGACGCCGACGAGCAGCGCGCTCGCGGCGACGACGGCGAGCGCGACGGTCGCGATCCGCGTCGACCGACTCATCGATCCCCTCCGCCGGTCCCGCGAGCGAGTCTGGTCGCCCGCGGCGACCGGCCGTACCGTGACGCGTCGGAACGAGTCATACAGATCGCTGGGTCGCCCGAGAAATAAGCGTGTTGAATGAACGTTCAATCAGGGCTGCTATATATCGCAGCCGCCTACGAGCCTCGTATGAACGACCCGTTCGCGGAGCCGTCGGACACCCGACAGGCCATCCTCGGCGCGGCGTTCCGCGCGCTCTGTGAACACGGGTACGCGAACGTCACGATCCAGCGGATCGGCGACGAGTTCGACAAGAGCCCGTCGCTCGTGTACCACCACTACGACGGGAAAGACGACCTGCTTATCGACCTGTTGGAGTACCTCCTCGACGAGTTCGAGGCGTCGATCGCGGACGGCGCCCCCGCGGAGGCGTCGGCGGCGGACGACGTGCCGGAGATGGCTCCGGAAGAGGCGTTCGACCGCTCGGCGCGCGAGCAGCTCGACGGCTACCTCACGGCCGCGGTCGACCCGGCGTCGCTCGACGACGAGTACGCCCCGGACGCCCGGTTCGTCACCGTGATGACCGAACTCCGCTCGCAGGCCGGCAGCGACGAGGCGTACCGCGAGCACTTCGATCGCAGCGACCGCGTCTTCGGCCAGTACCTCGAACGGCTCGTCCGCGAGGCGGCGGCCGAGACGCCCCGCGGGGACGCCGAGCGGGCGGACGGCGACCGGACCGTCCCCGCGTCGGAGGTCGCGTCGACGCTCCAGACGTTCGCCACCGGAGCGATGTTCCGGTGGGCGACGACGAACGAGCGGGAGTGGGTCGCGTCGTCGCGGGCGGGGATCGATCGGTACCTGGAGGCGACGCTGCCGCTCGTGGAGACTACCGGTTCGGGGGAGTAGGGACGGAGGCGCCGTCAGCGGTCGGTGACGCCCTCGGCGTCCATCCGCGAGACCTCCTCTTCGAGCCACTCGCGGATCCACTTCACGCGCTTGATTCGCTGGTGCGCGATGCTCTCCGCGGTGTCGGAGACGACGCGCTCGGTGTGGTCGTGCGCGCGCTGGAGCACGCGGTCGACCATCTTCGCGCTGTCCATGTGCGTGCGCGACTCGTATCCCATCCGCAACAGCATGAGGACGGCGCCGTTTGCGCCGACCTTGTCGAGCACGTCGGCCTCGATCAGGCATCGGCTCTCTAAGGACACGTTAGCGAGGTCGCCGGTGTACGAGTGGTCGACGACGGCGCCGCACACCTCCTCGATGAACGACTCGGGGTAGTTGCCGCGGCTCTGGAGGTACTCGCGGGTGACGCGCGCGCCGGCCTCCGCGTGGACGTCCTGTTCCGCCTCCAGTTTGGCGACGTCGTGGAAGACGGCCGCGACTCGGACCACGTCCACGTCCGCGCCCTCGGCCTCCGCGATCTCCGTCGCGAGGTCGACGACGTTGAGGATGTGGTTGAAGCGGTATGACGACGAGTGCCACGGGTACCAGCGCATGCGTCCGCCGTCGTCCTCGCCCTCGACGCTGGCCGCGAGGTAGTCGCGGACGAACCCCTTCATCTCCTCGAAATCCTCGTCGCGCACCTCCGTTTCCTTAATTTCGACGCCCACCGGGACCACCTCGGGCGAAAAGATCGTGATTCATTACCGTCACCGAGGAGCGTTTCGGTCTTAGGCGTTACGACGGAGTCTCCCGGCGGAGACGGCCGCCGACGGCGGCCGCCGTCGGGCGACGAGGCACCCCCGGCGCGACGCGGGACGCTTAACAGGATAGGGGGCACACCGGCGTCTATGTCGAGTCCCTTCGGGAGCGGCGACCGCGCTCGGTTCCAGCGGGCGGCGGCGGTGAACGTCGCCGGCAACGCGGTGAAGATCGCGGTCGAGGGGGCGGCGGGGCTCGCGTTCGGCAGCGTCGCGCTGGTGGCCGACGCCGCCCACTCCGTGGCCGACCTCGTCGCCAGCGCGGTCGTGTTCGTCTGGGGGGGCTCGCGGTACGAGAGCGCCGACGAGACCCACCCGCACGGCCACCAGCGGATCGAGCCGCTGACGGCGCTTTTCGTCGGCGCGACGATCGGTATCCTCGGCTTAATCCTCCTGCGCGAGTCGCTGCTCGGGTTCGTCGGACCGGTGGAGGTGACCGCCAGCCCGGTCCTCGTCGCGGCCCTCGTGTTCGCGGTTGCCGACATGTACCTGCTGTACTGGTACACCGAACTGGTGAACGCCGACCTCGGCTCGACCGCGCTGACCGCCCTCGCGGCCGACTGCCTCAACGACATCTACACCACTATCGCGGCGCTCGTGGGCGTGTTCGGCGTGTTCCTCAACGTCCCGATCCTCGACCCGGTCGCGGGGGCGCTCGTCAGCGTCCTCGTCGTGTATCAGGGAGTCGAGATCGGCCGCGAGAACGTCACCTACCTCGTGGGGGGTGCCCCGCCGCCGGGCGACCGCGAGCGCGTCGTCGCCGCGCTCCGCGATCAGCCCGCCGTCGAGGGGGTCCACGACCTCACCGTGTTCTACGACGGGACCGACCTAGAGGTGGAGGTCCACGTCGAGGTCGACGGGGAGATGACCCTCCGCGAGGCCCACGACGTGGAGACGGAACTCGTCACGTCGCTCCGGGCGCTAGAGGACGTGGGCGACGTCCACGTCCACCTCGACCCCTCCGGACTCGGGGAGTGGAAGGACTCGCCGGAGGGGTCGGACGCCGCCGAGTGAGACCGTGCGCTCCGGGCCGAAACCGCCGGCAGCGTGCGGGTTTTGCCCCTCCGGCCCCGACGATCCGATATGCTCGGTCGCCGCTGGCTGGAGATGACGTGGCGGGACGGACTGTTCGCGCACTGGCCCGTCGACCCGGCGACCGTCGCCGCGGCGCTGCCCGACGGACTCTCGGTCGCCACCCACGAGGGCGACGCCTACCTCGGGGTCGTCCCGTTCGTGATGGACGACATCCGCCCTCGGGGAGTCCCGATGGGGCTGTCGTTCCCCGAACTCAACCTCCGGACCTACGTCGAGGGACCGAACGGTCCCGGCGTCTACTTCCACAGCCTCGACGCCGACGACCGCCTCGGCGTCGCGGTCGCCCGCGGGCTGTTCCGGCTCCCGTACTACCGCGCCGAGACCGACGTGCGGCGGACCGTCGCGGACGGCGAGTTCGATACCGTGCGGTTCGCGAGCCGCCGCGTCCACGAGGGCGTCCCGCACGCGCGGTTCGACGCGACCTACGCGCCGACCGGCGAGGCGTTCACGCCCGAGCCGGGGTCGCTGCCGGCCTTCCTCCTAGAGAACTACCGGTTCTACACCGCGGGGGCGGGCGGGCGGCTGTACGTCGGTGAGATAGACCACGAGCCGTGGACGCTGCGGCCCGCGGAGGCGGAGATCCGGGCGAACACGCTGTTCGCGGCCAACGGCTTCGAGGCCCCCGAGGGCGACCCGGTGATCCACTACGGCGAGCCGATCGCGGTCACCGCGGACCGGATCAGGCGGGCCTGAGGGCCGGCTGGGGGTCCGCGGGGAGCCCGGCGGCGGTCGGTTCGCTCACGGGAACAGCCCGCGGTACTCGTGGGCCTTCGCGGTGCGCTCCAGCGCGAGCGTGTAGGCGGCGGTGCGCAGGTCGGGGAGGTCCTTCGTGTCGTACTGCTCGATGGTCTTGTCGAAGGCGCTCCCGATGCGGCGCTCTAGCTCGGCGTTGACCGTCTCCAGCGGCCACGAGAACTCCTGTGCGTTCTGGACCCACTCCAGGTACGAGACGATGACGCCCCCCGCGTTCGCGAGGATGTCCGGCACGACCTGGATGTCCCGCTCGCTGAGCGCCTTGTCGGCGGCGACCGTCGTCGGGCCGTTGGCGGCCTCGACGATAGCCGACGCGCGGAGGTCGTCGACGTTGTCGGCGGTGATAACGCCCTCGACGGCGGCCGGGATGAGCACGTCCACGTCGAGCGTCAACAGCTCCGCGTTGGTGATCGCGTCCGGGTCGTCCCAGCTGGAGCCGTCCGCGTTCCCCCGGTACTCGCCCGCGACGTACTCCTCTATCAGCCCGCCGGCGTCGACGTGCGCGCCGAGCGCCGCCACGTCGAGCCCGTCGGGGTCGTACGCCGCGCCCGTGACGTCCGAGGTCGCGACCACGTTCGCGCCCGACTCGTCGAGGAGCCGGGCCGCGTTCGACCCGACGTTTCCGAACCCCTGAATCGCGATGGAGGCGTCGGAGAGGTCGCGGTCGAGGTACTCGAAGAGCCGTTCGGTGACGAGCGAGACGCCGCGACCGGTCGCCTCCACGCGGCCGGGCGTCCCGCCGATCTCAAGCGGCTTGCCCGTGACGACCTGCGGGATGGAGTGTCCCTCGTACATCGAGTAGGTGTCCATCATCCACGCCATCGTCTGCGGGTTCGTGTTCATGTCCGGGGCCGGCACGTCGGTCTCGGGACCGATCATCCGGCGGATCCCCTCGGTGTACCGGCGAGTGAGGCTCTCCAAGTCGTTCTGGGTGAGGTCCTTCGGCTCGCAGATCACGCCCCCCTTCGCGCCGCCGTAGGGGAGGTCGACCAGCGCGGTCTTCCATGTCATCCACCCGGCGAGCGCCTCGACCTCGCGCTGGGTGACCGACGGGTGGAAGCGGACGCCGCCCTTGAACGGCCCGCGGGCGCTGTCGAACTGGCAGCGGTACCCCTCGAACACCTCGACCTCGCCCGAGTCGAGTTCGACCGGGAGGGTCACCTTCAGCGTGCGCTCCGGGTGTTTGAGCCGCTCGAACACCCCGTGGTCCACGTCTGCGTACTCCTCGGCGCGATCCATCTGGGCGAGCATGTTCTCGAACGGGTCGTCGGCCATGGCTGGCACGACTCGATCACCCGTGATATCGGTTTCGGCAAGTATCGCCATCGGTAGAGAATATATCCCATGATTTTTCGACCGGAATTCCCGGTCGTTTCCGGCCGGACTTATACGTCGGGACCGTCAACCGCCGGCCATGACACGCGGACACGCGACGGGGGACCGTCGATGACGGCACAGACGCTCCACCCCCGAGTCCAGGTCGTGTGGGTCCTCCGCGCGGTGCTGCTCTCGGCGTTCGTCACCGCTCCGTTCGTCGGCGGCGTGTACTTCGAGTACCTCCCGCGGTGGGCGCCGGTCGCCGTCGGGGGCGTCGTCCTGACGCTCACGGTCGCGCACGCGCTGCTGCGCTACCGCCGCTGGAGCTACGAGATCCGCGAGGACGCGATCTACCTCGACCGCGGCGTGATCACGCAGGTGCGGACCACGGTGCCGCTGGTGCGGATCCAGCACGTCGACTCCCGGCGCGGCCCGATCGAGCGGACCGCCGGGCTCGCCTCCTGCGTGGTGTACACCGCCGGGTCGCGGGGCGCGGACGTGCGGATCCCGGGGCTCACGCCGGACGGCGCGAGCGACCTCCGCGAGGAGCTGAAGCGGCTGGCGATCCGCGCCGACGGGGAGGACGCGGTGTGAAGCTGGCGCCGCAGTCGGTCCCGTACCGCGCGCTCCAGAAGGCGGCCGGGACCGCCGTCGGGCTGTTCGTGATCGTGAACAGCGGCGGGTTCGGCCTCCCGCTCGCGGTCGGGGGCGGGGTCGCGATCCTCCTCGCGATGCTCGCCTACGAGGTCGCGTACTACCGGCGGTTCGAGTACGTCCTCACCGAGGACACGCTCGACATCTCCTCCGGCGTCATCTCCCGGCGCGAGCGGGAGATCCCCTACCGCCGCATCCAGAACGTCGACGTGAGCCGCGGCGTGCTACAGCGCGCCATCGGCGTCGCCGCGGTCGATCTAGAGACCGCGGGCGGCTCCAGCACGGAGGGGTCGATCCGGTACGTCACGCCCGACGAGGCGACCCGGCTCCAGCGCGAGGTCCAGCGGCGGAAGTCCGACGCGAGCCGTCCGGACGACGCCGCCGAGGGGACGTCGACCGGCGCCGACGCGGTCGACCGCGGCCGCGACGACGCGTTCGCGCCGGACGAGGAGGAGCTGTTCGCCATCTCGTCCGGCGAACTCGCCTTAGTCGGTGCGCTGTCGTTCGACGGCCGCCTGATCGGGCTCTTAGCGTTCCTCAGCTCCGGGTCGTTCCCGGTGCTCTCGGGATTCCTGCCGGAGACGTCGGCCGCCGCGCTGACCGCGACGGCGATCGTCGGCGTGGCGGCCCTCTTCATCGCGTCGTGGCTCATCGGCGCGGGGGTCGCCTTCTCGAACTACTACGGGTTCCGCCTCTCGCGCGCCGGCGACGAACTCCGCTACGAGCGCGGGCTGTTCCGCCGGTACAGCGGGTCGATCCCGACCGAGAAGGTCCAGACGCTGCGGATCACGGACAACCCGGCCAAGCGTGCGCTCGGCTACGCGAGCCTCTCTATCGAGACCGCGGGGTACGCCCCCGGACAGGGGGGCGACTCCGGCAACCAGTCCGCGGTGCCGATCGCCGCGACCGACCGCGTCTACCGGCTCGCACACGAGATCGAGTCGTTCGGGACCCCTGAGTTCAACCGGCCGCCGAAGCGGATCCGATGGCGCTACGTCATCCGGTACGCGATGGTCGTCGGCGTCCTCACGGGGATCGCGTACGGCGTGAACTGGTACGTCTCGCCGTCGCTCCCGTGGTACGGGGTCGCCGCGCTCCTCCTCGCCGTGCCCCCCGCGGCGCATCTGAAGTGGAAGCACCGCGGCTACTGGCTCGGGGAGGACCACCTGCTCACGCGGAACGGGTTCTGGAGCCGGACCGTCGCCGTCGTCCCGTACTACCGGATCCAGAACGTGATCGACAGCCGGACCGTCTTCCAGCGCCGGTGGGACGTCGCGACGATCGTCGCGGACACGGCGGGGACGGGGTCGCTGACCGGCAGCGACGCCGCCGCCGTGGACTTCGAGATCGAGGAGGCCGAGGCCCTGAAGGAGACGCTGACCGATCGCCTCGCGACCGCGATCGCGGCGCGGCGCAGCGAGGGGAGCGACCGCTTCGAGTGGGTCGACGAGGGCGACGGTCGGGACGGCCGCAACGGGAGCGACGAGCGCGTCGGCCGCGACGAGGACACTGAGAGCGCCGGAGTCGACGCGGAACCGGACACGGCGCCAGACGAAACGGAATCTGCCGCGGAGCCGGAGTCCGCCAGTTCTGGCGCCGAGACCTATGTCGACGCGCCGACCGGCGGTCCGGAAACCGATGACGGACCGACAGACTACACGCCGACCGACGACGAACCGACAGACTACACGCCGACCGACGACGAACCGACAGACTACACGCCGACCGACGACGAACCGACCGACGACGCCCCCGACGTTCCGGACGACGGCGTCGTCCGTCCGGACTTCTCGCCGAGCGACCGCGACTACTCGGAGCCCGCGGAGCGGATCGACACCGGCGGGTACGCGGTCGACCAGAACCCGTCGGACGCCGACGTGGCGCACGGACCCCGGGCCGACGAAGCGGGCGACGCAGGCGAGACGGAAAATGACCGGGACGGAGACGGGACGAACGGCGACCGCAACGGGGACCAACGAGCGGACGCCGCCGACGCTGACGACCATCCCGAGAACGACGACGAAGACCCCGAGAACGGCGACCCCGACTCGCGGCCCTGACTGACGGGACGGGCGGCGTTACTCGTCGAGCAGCTGCTGTGCGATCGTGTTCCGCAGCACCTCGCTCGTCCCCTCGTAGATCTCCGAGAGCTTCGCGTCGCGGTAGTATCGCTCGGCGGGGAAGTCCTTGGTGTAGCCGTAGCCGCCGTGGATCTGGATCCCCTCGTTGGCGACCTCGCGGGCGATCTCGGAGGCGTACAGCTTCGCCTGCGCGGCCTCCTTGATGTACTCCTCGTCGCGCATCTTCAGGTCGGCCGCCTCGTGCATCAGCAGCTCCGCGGCGCGCGCCTTCGTGTCCATGTCCGCGAGCTTGTGCTGGATCGCCTGGAAGTCGCTGATCGGACGGTCGAACTGCTCGCGCTGTTGCGCGTACGACTTCGCCTCGTCGAGCGCGGCGCGCGCGATCCCGACCGACCGGGCGGCGATGGTGATCCGGCCGCCGTTGAGCGTCTTCAGCGCGTGGACGAACCCCTCGCCCTCCGCACCGAGCAGTCGGTCCTCGGGGATCCACATGTCGTCGAACCGCAGCTCCGCGGTCGGACACCCCTTGTCACCGAGCTTGTCCTCGGTGCCCTCGACGACGAACCCGTCGTCCTCCTCGGGACGCACGACGAACGACGAGATGCCCTTCCGGCCCGCGTCGGGGTCGGTCTTCGCGAAGAGGGTGACCGTGTCCGCGACGGAGCCGTTCGAGATCCAGAGCTTCCCGCCGTTGACGAGGTAGCCGTCGCCGTCCCGCTCCGCGGCGACGCCGCTCCGTTCCGAGGCGCTTTGCGCCTCGCGCTCCGCGGTGGTCGACATCGCCGGCACGTCCGAGCCGGCCTCGGCCTCCGAGAGCGCGAAGGCCCCGATCTCCTCCCCGGTGTTCAGGGCGGTGAGGTACTCCTCCTTCTGGGCCTCGTTCCCGAACTCGTAGAGCATGTTGCCGGCCAGCGACGTGTGGGCGGCAACGACGGTTCCGAGTCCGCCGGAGCCGCGGGATATCTCTTCGAGTCCGATCGCGTAGCTGTGGTAGTCGAGGCCGGCGCCCTCGTACTCGACCGGGAAGGGCATCCCCATGAGACCGAGGTCGGCCATCTCCTCGATCAGGTCGGCGGGGAACTCGTCGTTCTCGTCGATCTCGGCCGCGCGCGGAACGACCTCCTCGTCGACGAACTCCGCGACCGTGTCGCGGATCTGGCGCTGCTCTTCGGTGAGCGTGAACTCCATGACGGGACGTTCGGCCGGGCTGACTTAGCCGTTTCCACACGGTTGTACACGGGTCGGCGGCTCGTCGCCGCGAGCGGCGGCGGGGTCGTTCGGTTTCGGCGCCGCGACCGGCGCGCGGCGGCCGGCGACCGTTCCACGAGGCTTTTTACCCGTTGTGCCGTAAGGACTGGCAACTGAATGAGCGGACGAGAACACGGCCCCGGCGAGGCCGACCTCGCGTGGTGTCACGAGGCGGTCCAGGGGGTCTCGCGGACCTTCGCGCTGACCGTCGACGTGTTAGAGGAGCCGATGGCCTCGCAGATCTGCGTCGGTTACCTCCTCTGTCGCGTCGCCGACACGGTCGAGGACGCCGGCCACATCCCGCCGGACGCCCAGAGCGACGTGCTCCGGACGTACCGGCGAGCGATCGATCCGGACGACGCCACCGAGATCAGCGAGTTCCGCGAGGCGGTCGACGAGTGGCTGCCCGCCGAGCGCGACGACGACTGGACCGTCGTCGCGGAGGCGCCCACGATCGCCGCGACGTTCGGGGAGCTCGACCCGGAGGCGCAGGCGGCGATCGTCCCGCCGGTGTTGGAGATGGTCGACGGGATGGCGATGTTCGTCGACCGCCACGCCACCGAGGGCGGCCTCCGTATCGACGACCGCGACGAGCTGGAGCAGTACTGCTACTACGCGGCCGGCACCGTCGGCAACCTCATCACGAACCTGCTCACCCGCGGCGACGTGGGCGAGGAGCGCGCGGAGCGCCTGCGCGAGACCGCCGAGGAGTTCGGCCTCCTCCTCCAGCTCGTGAACGTCTCGAAGGACGTCTACGACGACTACACCGAGGAGAACAACGTCTACCTCCCCGCCGAGTGGCTCGAAGCGGAGGGCGTCGACCAGGAGCGCGTCGTCCACCCCGAGAACCGCGAGTCGTCCGCGCGCGTCGTCGACCGCACCGCCGACTACGCCCGCTCGTTCCTCGACGACGCGCAGGCGTACTTGGAGACGATGCCGCTCTCGAACGGAAACACGATGGAGGCGTGGACGGTGCCGTACCTGCTCGCGGTCGGCACTCTCCGCGAACTCGGGAGCCGCCCGGAGGACGCGCTCACCGAGACGGGCGTGAAGGTGTCCAGACAGGAGGTGTTCGCGGTGATGTCAGCCGCGAGCGACGTGGGCCGCGACTCGCTGGCGGAACTGCGACAGACTATCGCGCGGACCCCCTTCCACCGCGCGGTCGGCTCGGCGGACTGACCGTCCCGGCCGGACGCTCCCGCTGACTTCTCACAGCCGCGACCGCGCCCGCGACACCGCGGGGACGCTGATACCGGTCGTCTCGCCCAGCGCCTCGGCCGCGCTCAGCAGCCACTCCGCGCGCTCAACCCGCGAGTCGAGGTCGCCCGGCCCGATCCGGTAGCGCTCGACCAGCTCCTCGACGGTCGCGCCGCCGATCCACTCGTCTAAGATGCGCGCGGTCTTCACCGACTCCAGCCACCCCTCGAAGTCGTCGGGGTCGGTCATGTCCGTCGTCAGGCGGGCGGCGTTCGTCCGCGCGAACTGGTAGACGTCCGCGCGCTCCTCGTTTCCGAGGTAGGTGTCCTGCATGTCCGGCGTGTCGCAGATCACCTCGAAGGCGGTGAGCGTCGTCGCGTCCGGCAGGTCCGCGGCCGCCCGGAGCCCGGCGACGATCCGCTCGCCGGTCTCGGGGCGGACGTACTGCTTCGAGGTGGTCTCGCCGACGGCCGTCGCGACGAGCCGGTAGTCCTCGACGCCGCCCGTCTCCCGGGCGACCATCCCGGCCGCGACGAGGTCGTCGACCGCGACGGCGACCGCGTCGGCCAGGCCGCCCGCGCCGGTCTCCCGCGCGTAGAACGTCCCCTCGAACACGTCGAGGACCTCCGTCTCGGTCGCCGCGAACCCCGTCGCGACCGCCGCGAGGACGTGGGTGCGGAGCGCGCCCGGGTCCGCGAGCTTCGACTCGACGGCCTCCGGCTCCCCCTCGACGTACCGCTCGCGCACCGCCTCGCGCGTGTCGGCGTCCGCGACGAGGACCGCCTCGCCGTGCGGGTCGAGTCCGGGGCGCCCCGCCCGCCCGCACATCTGGTGGACCTCGAGCGTCGGGATCCACGACATGCCGCCCTCCCCGTACCGGCGCTGGTCGCGGACCACGACCCGCCGGGCGGGGACGTTGACGCCGGCGGCCAGCGTGGGCGTGGCGCAGATACAGGCCACGTCGCGCTCGCGGAACGCCGACTCGACGACCGCGCGGTGGCCCGAGCGGAGGCCGGCGTGGTGGAACGCGACGCCGGCGCGCAGGCAGTCCGCGAGCTGCCGGCCCGTGAGCGTCCCGTCCACCTCGGTGGCTTCGTCCGCCGCCGCGGCCGCCGCGTCCTCGACCCCCAGCTCCGACGCGAGCCCGTCGTCCGCGAGCCGCTCCGCGAGGTCGACCGCCTCGCGGCGGGAGCGGACGAACGCGAGACACTGGCCGCCGTCCGCGACCGCGTCGGAGACCAGAGCGGCCGTGACCTCGGTCGGGTCGGTCTCCGCGTCGTCGTCTCCGGCGTCGTCGCCCCCGGAGCCGCCGTTGACCGCGTCGGGATCGACGTCGTCGACGCCCGTTTCGCGGTCGGCCGCGACGTCGACGGAGAGGCTCGTACCGTCGTCGAACGCGACGTCTCCGCCCACGGCGACGCCAGTCCGCAGCTCGACGGGGCGCCAGTCGGACTCGACGAGGGCGGCGTCGAGCCAGTCCGCGATCGCCTCGGGGTTGTCGACGGTGGCCGACAGCGCGACCGTCTGGAGGTCGGGGTTCCGGCGGCGGAGCGTCGCCAGCGTCACTTCGAGCGTCGGCCCGCGCCGCTCCGCGCCGAGCAGGTGGACCTCGTCGACGACGACGCAGGCCAGCTCGTCGACCCACGAGGCGCCGTTGCGGATGGCCGAGTCGACCTTCTCGCTCGTGGCGACGACGACGTCATTGCCCGCGAGCGCCTCGCCCGTCGCGTCGAAGTCGCCGGTCGAGATGCCGACGTCGACGCCGGGCAGCGCCGCGAACGTCTCGTACTTCTCGCGGGCGAGCGCGCGGAGCGGACAGACGTACAGCCCGGGGCCCTCCGCGGTCAGCAGCGCCAGCTGGGCGACGAACGTCTTGCCCGACGCGGTCGGCACCGCGGCGACGACGTCTGTCCCCTCGCAGACGCCCGCCTCGACCGCCGCGCGCTGTGGCGGGTACAGCTCGCGCACGCCGCGCTCGGAAAAGTGGTCGACGACGGACTGCGAGAGCGGCAGGTCCCGGACGCGCATGTACCGCTCGTTCGGCTCGATCGGTCATAAAGAGTCGGCAGAATCCCCCTCGCAACGGGCCGTGCGTCGGCGTCGGAGCTAGGAGTCGGCGTCGAACTCCTGAAAGAGCTTCTCGTAGTCCTCGTCGTCGGTCGCGACCGCGTCCCGCGACTCGTCGGCCTGCTCTCGGAGGTCGGCGATCCGCTCGGTGAGCCGCTGGTACTCCTCGTTGTCCGCGAGGTCGCTCGCGCTCTTTTCGGACTCTAGCATCGCCTTCTTCGAGGTCAGCGAGAACAGCTCCTGAACCTCCGAGTCGTACTCGCCGCGCCGCAACAGCCCCTCGACCGTCTCCCGAAGGGTGTCGCTGGTGACGGGCTTGACGAGGTAGTCGTCGAACCCCATCTCCAGGATGTCGAAGTCCGGCTCGACGGCGGTGACCATCGCGACCCGGCAGTCGATGCCGCGCTCGCGGACGGCGGTAAGCACCTCGTCGCCGGAGAGTCCGGGCATCCGTCGGTCGAGGAGGATGGCGTCGACGTCGTTGTCGGCCTCGTCGAGCTGATCGAGGGCCTCGTGGCCGCCGTACGCGGTTCGGACGCGGTACTCGTCGCCGAGCCAGGCGGCGTACAGATCTGCCAGATCGGGTTCGTCCTCGACCACGAGGACCAGCGGCGGTTGCTCACTCATGGATGACGGGAGCGAGGGGGTGTTCGCTCACACGTTTCCTCTCTTCGCTGGCTATATTAAAATACCTCTTCGACGCGCCGCGGGATCGGTCCCGCCGTCGGGCTCGGGCCCGGTCGCGCCCGGCCGAGCCGACGGTCCGGAATTACTCGTCCGGGCTGTAGTTGGGCGCCTCGTCCGTGATCATCACGTCGTGCGGGTGGCTCTCGCTCTGACCCGCGGTCGAGACGCGGACGAACTCCGCGCGCTCGTGGAGGTCGGGGACGGTCTCCGCGCCGACGTACCCCATTCCGGAGCGAATCCCGCCCGTGAGCTGGTGAAGCTCGGAGGCGAGGCTCCCCTTGTACGGAGTGGCGGCCTCGACGCCCTCGGGGACGAACTCCTCGTCTTCCTCCTCCTCCTTGAGGTAGCGGTCGCCGCCGCCAGATTTCATCGCGCCGACTGACCCCATCCCGCGGTACTGCTTGTACTTCTTCCCGTTCATCGTGATGACGCGGCCCGGCGCCTCGTCGGTGCCGGCGAAGTAGGAGCCGAGCATCACCGCGTCCGCGCCCGCCGCGAGCGCCTTGATAGCGTCGCCCGAGTAGCGGATGCCGCCGTCCGCGATGACCGGCACGCCGTGTTCGGCGGCGACGTCCGCGACCTCCGCGACCGCGGTCATCTGGGGCATCCCCGCGCCGCTGACGACGCGCGTGGTACAGATCGAGCCCGGCCCGATACCGACCTTCAGCCCGTCCGCGAAGTCGACGGCGGCCTCGGCCGCCTCGCGCGTCCCGACGTTGCCGACGACGACGTCGGCGTCGACGGTCGCTTTGATCGCCTCGGCGGAGTCCAAGACGTTGAGATTGTGCGCGTGCGCGCAGTCGATGAAGATGATGTCGACGCCGGCCTCGTCGGCCGCGACGGCGCGCTCCTCCTCGAAGGGGCCGACCGCGACGCCGGCGAGCAGGCGGCCGTCATCGTCGCGGGCGGCCTCCTCGTGTTCGCGGCGCTGGAGGACTCCCTGCATCGTAACGAGTCCGACCAGCCGCTCGGCGTCGTCGACGATCGGGACGCGCTCGATCTTGTGGTCGTACATCAGTTCGAGCGCCTCGCGCGCGTCGACGTCCTCCGGCGCGGTGATGACCTCGTCGGTCATCGCCTCGCGGACCGCGTCGTCCTCGCCCACCTCCAGGTACGGGCGGATGTCGGTCCCGGAGATGATCCCGAGGACCGTGTCGTCGTCCGCGACGACCGGCGCGCCGGAGACGCCCTGCTGTTCCATCACGGCGTCGGCCTCGCGGACGGTGTCGTCCGGCGAGACGGTGACGACGTTCTCGCGGCGGATGACGAGTTCGTGCGCGCGCTTGACGCGCTCGACCTCGGCGGCCGTCTCCTCGACGGTCATGTTACGGTGGAGGACGCCGAGACCGCCCTCGCGGGCCATCGCGATGGCGAGGTCGCTCTCGGTGACCGTGTCCATCGCCGCCGACAGCACCGGGACGGTCAGTTCGACGGTCTTCGACACACGAGTGCTCAGGTCCGCGTCGTCCGGCTCGACCCGGCTCTCCTTCGGGCGGAGCAGCACGTCGTCGAACGTCAGCGCTTCCGGAACGTCGAGCTTCTCGGAGAATCGGCCAGAATCTGTCGCCATATAATCCGTCATGAACGGCCGATGAAAAGCGTTGCGAGACGGCACGGACGTGGTGGTTGTTCACATTCAAATACGTGTTTTACCCACGTTCATGTGTACACAGAGGGCAGACGCGGTCGCGTTCGGAGCGACTCGACGCCCGTGCCGCTTCGGGTGAGAATCGGGCCGGCCGGGCGTGACCGGTTCAACTGCCGAGGAATGATCGGAAAAACGCGGAGTCAGCCGACGTATCCTCGTCGACGAGAGACGTTCGCCGTCGATCCATCGTGTCGTGCGGACACGTCTCACACAACCTTTAACGCGACCGAAACACGTATATTAGGTATGGACTCCGACAGTCCCGTGAACGCGCGCATCGCCGGCCAGTCGAACGCCGACCTCGGCGTCCGCTTTACAGCCGGCAATCCGCGCAAACACTTCACATGGGCTCGTCGGACCTCCCGCGGCGTGGACTCCGCGTGCTGGTCCCCGGACCATCGCGAGTCGCACGCGTCCCACCGCCGCCCCGTCGGTCAGGGCTATCGTCCCTAAATGAGCACTTCACGCCACCCGGTCGCCCTCCGATTAGAACAGCGGGTCGGGAGCGCGACGCGGTTGCTCGCGACCGTGATGGTCCTGCCGCTCGTCGACGGCATCTTCCCCGCGTTAGTCGTCGCCGGCGTCCTCGGGTCGGCCACCGGCGTCGTCGAGACGGGAATCCTGATCTTCGGCGGCTCCGCGACCGCCGCGGTGATCCTCGCGGAGATGGACGGCACCCGCCGGGAGATGGTGACCTCCGTGCTGCTGATCGGCGCGGTGATCATCCCGGTCGCCGCCGTCGAGGCCGCCCTCGCGCCGACCCTCCAAGGCCTCCTCGACCTGCTCGTCTTCGAGCGGTTCGCCGGGCTGGTCATCCTGACGATCGCCGCCAAGACCGCAAGCTCCGAGATCGGCGAGTACCTGCCGAGCCCGGGCGTGATCATCGGGCTCGGTCTCGTCGCGAGCTTCGACCCGTCGGGCTTCGCGTTGGAGACGTCGACCGAGTACGTGGTCAACGGCACCGCGGCCGCCGCCGTCGGCGTCGGATTCGCGCTGTCGATCGCGCTGCTGTCGCCGCACCTCCGCGGCCGCGTCGACATCGATCGCTTCCGGTTCGGCTCCGCGGTCGCGCTGGGCGTACTCGCGCTGCCGATCCTGCTCGGCCCGTTCGACCTCATGCAGACCGACGCCCCGGTCGCGCTCGCGGTGCTCGCGGTGACGACCCTGTTCGCGTACGACCCGAACGCGGAGGGCGTGGGGTCCGCCGACGGCGACGACGCGCCGGACGATGGCGACGGGCCGGCGGACGGGTCCGCCGACGAGGGGGAGACGGACGGCTCGGAGTCGACCGATTCCGACGAGTCGGACACGGACGCGCCGGGCGAACCCCCGCTCGACGCCCCGCCGGAGGGCCCGTCTCCCGTCGTCGACGACGACGTGGCGGTGCTCGCGAACGGCGGCGAGGGTCGAGAGAGCGACGACGACGCAACGGACCCGTTCGCGGACGACGACTCGCGGGCGCCGTGGCTGTGACCCGTCCGCGCCCCGCGCGTGTCGCCGGGGTTTAGGTACTCGGTCCCGAACGGCCGGTATGTCGAACCGCGTCGTTCAGGGGCGGATGGTGACGCCCGAGAAGCTCGCAGAGCTGGTCGAAGGAGAGTCGGTGCTGGAGGCCGAATCGATCACGGACGCCGACCGCGACTGCCCGGAGTGCGGCGGCGACGTCATCTCGGTCGGGTACATGCCGAGCGTGACCGAGTTCGTCACCGGCTACAAGTGCCAAGACTGCGACTGGAGCGACGACGACCGGGAGTAGCGGTACGCTCCGCCCTCGTCGCCCGGCGCGAGGAGCGCCGGTTTTCGCGGGACCGAGAGCGCGTCGCCGTCCCCCGAACGGCTTCGATCGAAACCCCTTTATCCGCGTTTCGGCAACGGTCTGATGCGAGATCACGCGGGGCTGTGGCCAAGCCAGGCATGGCGACTGACTCCAGAGGCTTGCGCCCGGGACGACACTCCAGACTGATATACCGAGCGGCCGACTGATCATCGGTCGTGTTGACGACCCTCTGGAGTTCCGAGGCGCACCGGAGATATCAGTCGATCGGGGGTTCAAATCCCTCCGGCCCCATTTTCTGCTGCCGCGAGCAACGTCGCGAGCGGCAGCGATATGCCGAGGAGGGATTTGAACCCAGCGGACGAGCGGAGCGAAGTCCGCGTGGTTCACAATCCCTCCGGCCCCATAGCGGTTTTCACCCTAACGTATCACTTCTTAGTAACAGGTATTCGAGAAAAACAGGTCCGTAACCGGAGGTGTCGGCGCGTGAGCCTCGGCTACTCCGGGAGCTTCACCGCCGAGAAGGACCGCGAGTTCTTCTGCGACACCTGCGGTGCGCGCTGTACGCGCAGCATCAACGGCGACCTCGAGTACGGCCACCTGGTCGGCTGTCCCGAGCGCCTCGACGAGTTCAAGATCGGTACCTCCGAGGGCCGGCGCTACCGTCCCGACGAGGGCTCAGACGGGGGTGCGTCCGCGTGAGCGACGACGACCTTGGTCATGCGAGTTCGCTCGCGGAACAGCTCCGGGTCGCGGAGGAGACGGGAACCTTCCCGACGAGCTCGCAGAGAAACGCGAGGACGACGAGACCGAGGAGGTGGACGATGTCGAGTGAACGGGTCACCGCGCCCGGCGTGGGCCACGTCGGCCCGCTTCTCTCGGCGCGCTGTACGGGCTGCGGGAAGACCTCGGAGAAGGGGTCGAACAACTACGAGAAACAACGAGTTGAAGTTGCCAAAGTCAAGCGTCGGATCCGTCGGAAGGTGCTGGACTACCAGCACAAGATAACGACATGGCTCGTCCGTGAGTACGACGCCGTATTCGGCGAAGACCTGAACGTGAAGGGGATTCTTGAACAGTCGCACAACACTCGAAACAAGCAGGATGCGGCGTAGCGACAGTTCATGACCCTGCTCGAATACAAAGCAGAACTGTACGGCAGTCACGTCGTACAGGTCGAAGCCCGAGGCACGACCAGAGAATGCGCGTCGTGTGATGTGGAGACAGCGAAACCCATCTGGGTCAGGGAACACTCCTGTCCGTCGTGTAGATTTGAGACGGACAGAGACGCGAATGTGGCGATGAACGTCTTACAGAGAGGATGTTCTGAATTAGGGCTGGGATGGCCCGGAAACACGCCCGTGGAGACTGTGACCGCTACGGACACGACTTATACAACGCAAGGAGAATACCTGCGCCTTTAGGCGCGGGATGAATCCGGCAACTCGTTCAACAATCCACCGCCGATGGCAAGGCCGGGTACTTCACGCTCTCAGCCGAACCTTTACAAGAGAAACTCATCCTGAGTCCGTGTCTGTAAGTCACGTCGTGGGAATGGGAAGCCCTTGGGCTTGACCCCGAGGCGATTCACGAACCGGCGTCTCCACGTATGAGAGTTCGCCAAACTTCACCGAAAATCTATATCGGCGTAGGCACAGACGTTGGTTCCTGAGTGATTGACGCTCATTGCTCTTCGACGACAGAGAGTTGATCAAGAGCGTCGCTAGCACGCCCTTGAGCAACCTCCGTATCCGTACCGGTCGCAACGACGACACCCATGCGCCGACCGTCGTACGCCTCTGGTTTGCCAAACAACCGGATAGCCGTCGCTGGTGTCTTGAGCGCATCAGCAACGCCGGTGAACGCTGGCATCTCGATCGATTCGTCGGCGACTAATGCCGCGCTCGCGCCAGGTTCATCAACGGTCACGTCTGGGACCGGAAGCCCCAGAATAGCGCGTAAGTGAAGTTCGAACTGGCTGTGTTGTTGCGACCCAAGAGTTACGAGCCCCGTGTCATGCGGACGCGGCGACAGCTCACTAAACAACACTTCTCCATCGCGGACGAAAAATTCGACCCCGAAGATTCCGTTTCCGCCAAGCCCAGCAGTAACCTGCTGGGCCATTTCTTGAGCAGCCTCCAGTTGCGTGCTAGTGAGTCGGTGAGGCTGCCAGCTTGTCCGGTAGTCACCACCTTCCTGTGTGTGTCCTATCGGTGGGCAAAACGTTGTTCCGTCGGCGTGTTGGACCGTCAAGAGAGTGAATTCAGCGTCGAAATCGACTAACTCCTCAACAATGACCCGTCCAGTATCCGAGCGGGATCCAGCTCGAGCAGCCTCCCAAGCGTTATCAATCGTATCGGCGTTGCGCACGATCGACTGGCCTTTTCCAGACGACGACATCGTCGGCTTGACGACGACCGGAACTCCAATATCCGCAACTGCCTCACTGTACGCGTCGTAATTGTCAGCGAACGCGTACTCGCTCGTCGGGACTCCAATATCCTCTGCGGCGAACTCACGAATCCATTCGCGATCCATCGTCAGCCGCGTCGCTTTGGCAGTAGGAACGACATCATACCCCTCGTCTTCGAGTCGCTCCAACTCATCTGTCGCAATCGCTTCAATTTCTGGGACGATCAAGTCGGGCGTTTCTGCCGATACGACATCTCGGACGGCGACCGCATCAGTCATATCGATAGTGTGTGACCGGTGGGCTGCCTGCATCGCCGGGGCGCCCTCGTACCGGTCGACAGCGATTGTTTCAATACCCAGCTGTTGAGCCGCGAGCACGACCTCTTTGCCGAGTTCTCCACTCCCGAGTAACAGTACCGACGTCGAACTGTTCGCACCGGGCGTCCCGAGCCGATCCGCGTGTGTTGGCGACACACGTAGTTGATCGGACGAGCAACCAAAAAGATGGGAGTGACACCAGAAACCGACCTCAAATATCGGGTCATTCTGAGACTAATTTTGGGTGACAGGGACTAGTTGAAGTGTCAGTCGTTGGCAGCAGAAACCTCGGCCTGCCCCTGCCAGAGGTTCGCATATGTTCCCTCGCCCGCAACCAGTTCTTCGTGCCCACCCCGCTCGACAATCTGGCCCTCATCCATTACGATAATCTTGTCTGCGTTCTGGATCGTTGAGAGCCGGTGCGCAATGATGAATGCGGTTCGCTCCTCGACCAGCCGCTCAAGACTTTCTTGAATCAGCTCTTCGGTCTCCGTATCAACATCTGATGTGGCCTCATCAAAGACGATGATCTCAGGATCATTGAGTAGTGCCCGGGCGATGGCGAGACGCTGCCGTTGGCCGCCCGAGAGTTTGATACCCCGCTCGCCAACTTGCGTGTCGTATCCATTCGGGAGGTCTGTAATGAACTCGTCAGCTGCGGCGGCCTCTGCCGCCTGCTCAACCTGATCGCGGGCGCTTTTGTCAGGGTCTTCTGCCCACTCGGCGTCAAGTATCTCGCGGTCGCCGTACGCGATATTCTCTGCGACAGTCCCCGAGAACAGGTACGGATTCTGCTCCACAATCGCGATCGAATCCCGTAACGACTGGAGATCACACTCCCGGACGTCAGTCCCGTCAACCCGGACTGCCCCGTCATCGACATCGTGGAAGCGGGGAATGAGTTTCAGGAGTGTTGACTTGCCGGCCCCGGTCGCCCCGGCAAGCCCGATGGTTGTTCCCGCGGGAACATCAAGCGAGACGTTTTGGAGGACAGGCTCGCGGTCCCCGTAGGCGAACGTCACATCGTCAAACGTGACCCTCCCGTCGACCGACTCAGGGACGTACGCCGAGTCAGGGCTGGTTATTGTCGGCTCGCGGCCAAGTAACCCGAACACCCGCTCGGCACTCGACTTCGCAAGCTGGTACTTATTTGCTGACTTCCCGACACGACGCATCGGCGAGTACAGCCGCCGCAACAGGAGGAAAAAGAGCGCGAACCCACCAAGGGTCAGTGCCCCTGCCTCGCCAGGAACGCCAGTGATGATATCAGTGCCACCGATGTAGAGAACGAGGACGAACACGACGCCGGTTAACAGCCGCAGCGTCGCAAAGAACCCACGTCGGATTCGCAGCGCCGCGACCTTCTCATCGTGGTACGCCTCGCTCTGCTCAGCAACCCGATGCTTCTCAAAGCCATACCGGTCGAACGACTTAATCACCGCAGCGCCACCAAGGTTGTTCTCAAGCCGCGTGTTCAGTCGAGCGACGGTCTCGCGAATCGATTTATACCGCGGCTCGATCCAGGTGAGAAACTGGCTACTCGCCAGTCCGATGACCGGGACCGGTGCGAGCGCGACGAGCGCCAGCTTCGGCGAGTATGTCCACAAGATGATCGCAATCCCGCCGACCGTTGCGATCACGCGGATGAGTTGTCGAAACTCCGTGTTCAGGAACTGCTCAAGCCGATTGATATCGCTGTTGAGGATCGACATCATGCCGCCTGTCTGATGATCGGCGAAGAAATCCATCGAGAGCCGCTGGAGATGGTCGTACGTGTCGTTTCGCAGATCACGCTGAACCTTCTGCGCAGTCGCTTGAAGCAGATACCGGGACACAAACCGAGCGACCGACCTGACCAAGTACGCGAGAACCGCGATGAGCACGAGTTGTTCGAGCACCGCGAGGCGAGCCGCTTCGCCGGTGATCTCACCCGGGGACAGCAAGCCCACGTCGGTCAACAGTCCCGCGTCGGCCGAGCCGCGGATCGCTCGATCGATGGCGGCCGCGACGACAATCGGTGGGATCAGTCGGGCAAATCTCGTGAGGAACGCCGCGAGCACGCCGAGCGTGAGAGTTACCCAGTAGGGTTTGGCGTAGCTGAGCAAACTCACCATCGGGTGGCCGTCGACGTTCTCCCGAGCGTGTTCGAACCCGCCGTGGTCGTCTGTCACTGGATTCGCTAGTGTGCTCGCGCACAAGTATTCGGTGACATGGCGCTGTTACGGGGAATCAAGAGGAAAGCTTCGCGCTTCAGTGCGGGGAGGACGTCAAAGCGTTCGTTCGTCGCGGATCGCCTCGGACCCGATCGATTTCGCTTCGTCGATACCAGCTAATCCCATCGTGAGGTCGAACTGCGAGAGCGTGTTCTCTAAGACATTTCGCACGCCAGCCTCACCGGAGTGAGCGAGTCCGTACGCGAACGGGCGTCCGATCATGACGGCGTCGGCTCCCAGCCCCATCGCCTTGAACGCGTCTTCGCCGCGTCGGATGCCCGAGTCGAACAGCACGGCCGTCCTGTCGCCGACTGCGTCCGCGACCTCTGGCAGCGCTTCGACTGCCGAGATCGATCCGTCGACCTGCCTACCGCCGTGGGTTGACACTTGGATCCCATCGGCACCGTATTCGACCGCTGTCTTGGCGTCCTCGGGGTGGAGCACACCCTTGATAACCACCGGGAGGTCCGTCCGATCGAAGACGAACTCGAGGTCGTCCCATGTGAGCGACGCGTCACCAAACACCTCCAAAAAGTGGTCGACAGCCGCTTGCGCGTCTTCCTCGGGTGGGGCGTCGAGCGATTCACGGAATGCGGGATCAGAGAAGTAGTTTGCCATCCCCTCTCCTTCCAGGAAGGGGTAATACCCGCGCTCTAACAGGCGCTCGCGCCACCCAAGCGTTGGCGCGTCGACCGTGACAACAATAGCGTCGTAGTCGGCTGCCTCCGCGCGGTCAAGGAACGACGCGGCGACCTCACGATCCGAAGACCAGTAGAACTGAAACCACTTCGGGGTGTCTCCTAGCGTCTCCGCCACCTCTTCAAGTGGCGTCGACGACAGCGACGACAGCACGAACGGCACGTTCAGTTCCTCGCACGCACGAGCGGTCGCGGTCTCTCCCTCCTCGTGTAGTAGCGTCTGGACACCGAGGGGCGTGACCATGAGCGGATACTCGTGTTCGGTTCCGAGCACGTTGACCGAGAGGTCACGGTCGGCTACCCCCCGTAGCATCCGCGGCACGATTCGCCACCGCGAAAAATCCTTATTCCGCTCGAATGTCTCTTCGGTGCCCGCTCCGCCGTGGACGTACGCCTTCGCGTTCTCTGACATCCGCTCGAAGGCCGCTTCCCGGAGTTCGTCGTACGAAAGCGGGAAATCAGGCGTTTCCCCGTTGTACATGCCGCGACGATACGCCTCACGAATCCGCTTCACTCCGAATTGCTCAGCATGAACATCGCCGCTTTCTCTCGAATCGCCTGGCTCTCCTGTGTCCATCTGTTCCTCAGGTTTAGTCACAAAGTAACAGGGTAGTTCAGTATACCTAATTATAAATAATAAAGTAATACCGGACGCGGCCGGAACCACTATTACGGTGAATCAGGAGCGGACACACAGTACGTACCCTCCAAAATTTCTCTCTTAGGGGTTGGTGACTAGGGGACGGGAGGCGACCGTGTTGACGACAATACATCCGCTGAAAATCAAACGGAGTTCAAACAGGTTGTGATGGCGTTTTCAACATTACTAGACAAGGGGAGAAGCGGGAAGGCTATTTCATTGAGTATAAAGAGACACTGAGACAGTTGGGAGAGTCCCTACGGGATGGAAAAATCAACGGTGCCGGGATCTATTGATCGCAACGGACCGCTTGTCCGGTAGAGGAATACGGTTGGGTAGTGGGGAAAGCCGTATGCGTACTGAGGCTTGTATCTCAAGTGGCGAATGGACCAGCGAACGCTCGGCGGCGACAATATAACTTCGTTACGCGGGAGATATCTTCAACGGGTTACCGAAGCACTCCCCGAGGCGGCATCCGAAGCCGGCGACTGGCCAATCCACCAAGACCACTGTTTTGCCCGTGTGGTGCTGGACACGCTGTTCCAAGGCGTCTGGTATGACCACATCGATGGGACTCCCGCGTACGAGCAACTGTCAATCGAGGAACTGCGGGAGGCGATCGAAATCGCTGATAGGATGCTCGAAAATGGAGAGCCCACCGTTGAGTCCCTAAATCGGCAGTCGCTCGAATGGCGGGATCACTGACTCGGACACAAGCGCTCACTAGACGGTCGGTCAGGCTACTCTTGAACGACGCTGTCTGTCAGCCAGTGCTCATCGAATTCGCCGCGTCGACGTCGCGATAACCTGAAAGCGTATGTAACCGTCCGACCGTTGGGACCGGTCAGCGTGACGCGCTGTGTGGCGCTATCGTCGTCGCGCTCAACAGGGCCTGTCGTCGCCTCGACGTGGTCGATCATCGGGGCATACCGTGGATTGTGTACCATCTGTCGAAAGCGGTCAAACGGGCCTGTCGCTCGCCTGTTCGCCGGGGATGCGAAGTTGTACGCGGTGCCAATGCCAGCGTCTTCGAACGGCTCGTCGTTGGTTGCTAGTGCCTCGAGTTGGACTGAGACCACTCGGCCGGGTCCGTACGTGGGGCTCGGCGTTGGGAGCTCCGCTATCGGGTACTGCTCAGACATCTTGATACCGGACTTAGGGTCGCGAGCGGCATCAAGCGTCCGCTGAGACGGACTTTACCTGAGTTGAATCTCGATACGAGAGCCGATTCGTCGCGGCCGTGACCACTGTCGTCGCGGTCCCGTCGTGCGTTGGTTAGTGCGTCGAAACTACTGTTTCGACTCAGGAACAATGTCCATCGTAATCTCAATGAGCAGCACGAAGTATCCGGCGAGGTCCCCGAGTGTCACCGCGTGGGGCGTGCCGCTGCGACGGTCTACTGACAGGGTCGCGACGAGAAGTGCGATAGGTGAGCCGAAGCGAATCACTAGACGGCGCCAGCGGCGAGCCATCCGCTCCGGCCACCGTGCGAACACGACCTCAACGAGCACTACGACGACCACACCGCCAAAGAATGGGACCGGCCGAACATCAACCGTGGAGGCAGCCCCTCCTGTCGTCTGGCGAGCCAGACGACGAGTGCGACCAACGTAGCCGAAGCGGCGTCACTACGTCGTGTCGACATGGTTCATACTCTATCGGCTCTTTGAGTCTCGATGTTGATCGTGACCGACCTGACCGGCGTCACACGCTGTACCCACTAGTGCTAGAGATAAAACCGCAGCCGAACCCGCAGCTGATCCTACCGCGCCTCGTCCTCGTTGACAGCCGCGAGAACATGATTGAGTTCTCGGCTGACTGCGTCTACGGCGGCATCGAGTGAATCGAATGTGTTGCTCCCCGCATCACTACAGCCGCGCTTACGGACAAGTCGGACGGTTGCATCGCTCAGGATATCAGGACGAACTGCGATTTTCGCCGCAGTACAGGGACTGTTTTTGTCTGGAAGTCGGTACTCGACGATGCCACCGGGCTCTTCGTTCCGTTCCCAGTTACCTGGTGCTGCTGGAAGCTTGTCGATCAGCATCTGCGGGTTGGCTGCCGTTGCGACAGTTGTATTTGACATACAATTTGTTGGGTTTTCACGCACAAACCGGTGTCGGCGTCGTTCAGCCAGACACCCAATCACCGGCAGAGTCCCACGGCTTGGTAGCGGAATCGGCACGAGGTAGCTCGGGCTACCGAGGGCGAACATCCACCGTTCAGCGGTCGGGGTTAGCATCGCTGTTGGTGTGGGACTGACGGCAATTTTACTCTTATCCGTCGTGGGCTCGTAACTACTGTATGAGTACGATTGTGACGGAGCACGACGGGCTCATGTTGGCTCGGTTCGAGAGCAGCGACCGCGTGTTCGAGGTGAGCTTCGACGCCCTTGAGCCGACTGACGTGACGCTTAGATTTCGCCGAGACGGTGAGCGTGTCGGCAGTATTTATAATGACAAGGGGACCGACCGGACGATGGCGCGGTTGACCACGGCCCGCGACGGGGCCGATTTCATTGGCGTCGAAGTACCGAAGGGATTCGTCGAGGAGGTTCTAGACGCTGCTACTGAAGCTGGACGAGTCACGGACGAGACCGCCGCTACCGGGTACCGACTTCGAGTGCTCTGACGGCGAGGCCCGGTCGGCTGCTTTGTTGACGAGAACGTCCCAACAGCGCGTGCTGTCGACGAGCCACCGGGACGTTCGTCATTCGAAGTCGCGGAATCGAGTCTGTCCGGTGTGCTGTATGTCTATTTCTTCATCAGACTCGGCATCTTCGTCGCTATCTCCGCGTGGTCCCGAGGCTGCCGCGCGGTCGTCCGGTGACGGCTCACCAGCATTTTGTCCCGCTCCAGTCGGGATGGTCATCTGCGTATTCGACTCGCGCGGATCAGCCGGTGTTGAGTCGGTCGATTCTGTCGCGTTCGTCTGTTTCGGTGGCCTCAACCTCCCTTCCTCCACCTTAGCAGCACCATCCGTGTCAGTGAGTTCGCCGAGCGAGATCTGCGTTCCGTCCGGCGTGTCAGCGTCAACTGCCCCGTGTTTGTCCGCGATGGCTCGAGCAGCGTCATACCCGCCAGAGAATGAGGCCCGTTTTGCGATCGCTGGCTGTCGAAGCTTTCGCGCGGCCTCAGACCGCCGATCTTCATACCGTGACCAGAACTGTTCGCGGCGCGCCTCAAAGTCGACAACCGGACGCGGGTACATCTCACCGACGTGGACCCCACATTCCTGCTGGACGGCAAGCGGCGCCTTCTCAGGTTGATCAAGGAACTCACTGGGCAGGTCAGCAAGCTCGGGAACCCATCGCGTGATCCAGTCGCCATTAGGGTCTTGATCGCGAACCTGCTTTCGAGGGTTGTACACCCGCTGTGACGGTTTCCCGATGAGCCCCGCCTGACTCTGCCACTGTGTGTAGTTGATTCCGACATCGCTGTCGATGAGGTGATGGTGATACCAGTCCGCCCCGATCCACCACGGTTGGTGGAGAATATGCGTGAAAAATGACGCACACATCGCACGCATCCGGAAGTTGAGCCACCCGGTTTCTTGGAGACACCGCATCGATGCGTCGACCATTGGAAACCCCGTCTGTCCGCGTTTCCACGCGGTAACGAGATCTGGGTCGTGAAACGCCTCATTGCGGCCTTCGAACACCGGATTAACCGCCTGCTCAGTCCAACCCGGCCAGTCGACGAGTTTCTGATTGTAATGGAGGTTCCAAACGAGCCGACTCTCGAACATATCTGCTCCCCGGCACGACGGCGCATTATCGACAACGTACTGGTGTGCCTGCCGGACTGAGAGCAGCCCAAAATTGAGGTACGGCGAGAGTCCACTTGTGCCGTCCCGAGCGTCCTGCGGTGCTGAGATGTTGCTCGGGTACGATCGGACGCGGTCGGCGAACTCTCGTAACGCAGTCATCGCCGCTCGGTGGGTACCCACCGGAACTTGGGTCTTTGTGGGGGAGATATCGAAGTGACGGTCAATCGCTGCCGGCGTGACGCCGGTGCGGATTGTAGCTCGAAGCGGATTGCGGTCGCCCCACCCTGGCGTGTGTTGTTCGGCCGCGAGCCACTCGGTGATTTGTGTCTGCCAGGCTGACCGCGGCCACTCTTCGTCGCGAACGAGTCCGTCACCAGAGACGAACGTAACTGCGTCGCCACAAGTGTCCCGCACACGCTCGTCCCGTCGCTGACCGTAGCGGCTTGTTGGCGTCGCCATCGTGATGATTTGCCAGCCGCGGTCGACGAAGCGAGACAAGATATTGACCGGATTGCCGTACCCAAGAGTCAAACCCGGTGGGTCTGGTCGTTGGAGCGCCTCCGGCGACTCGCTGGCAGCCCCAGCCGTAGACGTATTCGAATCCAGAGTGTCAGCGAATTGTGCTGCTGAATCCGTTGTGCCCACATGCGTCGCGCTAGGTGGTGTCGCGGCGTACAGCCGGTCAAGGCTCGCAACTGCTTCCTCGAACAGGCGGATCCGAGCGTCGCACGCAAGGCCGCTGTCTGCGTAGAACGTCGGGTCGAACACAAACAACGGGCAGAACACGTCACCGTCAGCGACCGCACGTGATACTGCCAGCTGATCCTTCAGGCGAAGGTGTTTCCGATGCCACACGACGATACCAGTCGGGTTGACGGCATCACAGATCGCGTCTGGCGGCGGGATCTCTGCCGGCAGCGGACTCGTTGGCTGTGACAGTTTGCCGCTATCTACGGACGCCGAGCGCTCGGTCTCGCGATCGATGTCGCCCGTCATTCACAATGATAATATTACAGAGACAGAATTTTAATCCGTCGACCGGCGAACCGAATTCCCGGCGATATCGGCTGTCAGCGTGTCAGTCGCGCGGTCGGGGCTTGGCGTATCGATTGGCAGGTCGTAACGAGTATCCGCATGGCGCCGGATATCATAATATGAACTGGCGCTCGACTTCCAGCCTCGGGGCGTCACACGACTCGCCAACGAAAGGCGATATCGACGCGAAACGGCCTCCTCACTTCCGCCCATGCCAGTAACGACGCATCTCAGTCTCGTCTCGCCCGATCGGAACGCACTACTAGATGTCATCGATGACGCTGAGGCAGCGTTTTTCGAGTACGGACTAGCGCCCGACATCAGCGACGTCCAACACCTGACGGGCACGGTGTCGGATTCAATCGAGGGCAGCCGCGTGACCACTAACGACGCGCTTCCAGATCACTTCTCGTCAGAATTCACCGCCGAAATATCGCAGTTCGACGCTGACAGGGTTTATTACGCGGCCATGCGCGGACTTCCGGTAATTGGACGGGTTGTTCGTGAAGAGACACCAAGTCGGCCGGGCGTGGTCATCCAGTCGAACAGACAAACTGGGAGCGGCCCCAGCTGTAGGGTGTACCGGCACGACAAGCTCACTAGTGACTACAAATTACTCTCGAAGGGTGACAGCCGTCTGGGCTAGTGAACCGAACATCAGCTGCCAGTCGCGCCGTTTGCGGGTCTCAAACACAGAGGCAGGCGTGGACACGTTACCGCGAGGGCGTCCCGCCTCGTTCGATGATGTTGCTGCTCCGCTGTGGTTCTTTTTCAGTGATGCGGCCGACTACATCAGCAGAAAGAACGTGGCGGTCGATGGCGGACGGATGCCTGAGTTCGACAGTTGAATCGATCGGCGTGCGCCACAATTGAGATGCCTCACCGGTGTAACCGACCAAAGACAGATGCCGGGAAACACGTCACCTGACGAGTCACAGAGGATTCCTGTCGATCCGGTAATCCATGTCGAAACGTTTGCTACTCATCGGACGTTACCGTGGAAATCTGGGACTCGGGCGCAGTTCGTCGAAGCGGTCCGTGCGCTTGACGTAGTGCCGTCAACGGCGTCAGTAGTCGTCAACGACACGGCCGTTGCCGGGCGGCAGCACCACTCAGTCTCGGACCTCGAAAGCGTGAGTAACACTACAACGTATCTTCGGATCGAGCCGGACGCCTCGTGGACGCTCTCATGGGAGCAACGAACGGACCCAACTGTTTCTGTAAGCGGAACGCCGTCAGCAGCGCTGTGCCGTCGTCTTCACTGCCACACGACCGGCTGCTTAGACTGGTGTGACGAAGTGAGTAACAAGCAATATGTGGGTGCGCCTACAGTAATATGTATGTCTAGACTGCGAGGATCAGCCGTGGTCATGACATTCGGTGGTCTGCTGTTAACCCTATCCGTTGGCCACCATGTACGAGAGATTGCTGCACTTTCCACTCAACTTGGACCGATGATCGCACTATTTTTAGACGGGAGCCTCAGTCTCGGATTAATATACGCAGGATACTGGCTTCGTCAGGAAAATTTGACCCCTACAACGGAATGGTCCGTTGGTATTTGGACGATTTTGGGTGGTCTTGTAGGAGCTACTATTGCGGGAATGACACTTGTAGTGGAGGTAATTGAGGGTCGGCCTCTCATAGAACCGCAGTTTAGGGTACTCGTTTCTGCGGGTGGTGGCGCGTTAGTACTGTTTACTGCCGGATACTACGCGGCCCGTCAACAAACGCTCAATCACCGATACGAAACCCTGTTCAATAACACGATTCAAATAACCGGCCTCTTACGATTAGACGGGAGCATTATCGAGGTCAACGATACGGCACTAGAGTTTGGTGGGCTTGAGCGTGACAACGTCATAGATAACCAGTTCGACGAGATCTCGTGGTGGACGCACTCTGAAGAGGTCCAAGAACGTATTCAAGATGCGATAGCACAAGCAAGAGACGGTGGATTTGTTCGTTACGAAACTGAAGCGAGGGGAGCCGATGGCCTTCGAACTATTGAGGTTTCAGCGAAGCCAGTTACTGATGAGAACGGTGAGGTCATACAGCTCATCGTGGCTGGCTACGATATAACTGACAAACAACGGCAAAGAGAGCACCTCCGAGTTCTCCACCGTTTGATGCGTCATAACATACGAAACGATTTGATGAAACTTAATGGCTGGACACAGATGGCTGCGACAGCGGTCTCTCGTGAGAAGCGTGTGTCTCACGCAAATAGAGTCAAGAATACTTTGGACTCATGGGAAAAAATAACAAATGATATGAAAGAAATCCAATATATAGTTGAGTCAGAAACGGGACAACCAGATCATGAACCGCCCGGTGAGTTATTACCAGATATCGTTGAGTCCCAACAATCTAAACATCCTGACGCCGAGATCTCGTTGACACTAGACACTCCACTCGCTGGGCGCATCCCAAGGTATGTAACGAAAGCAATCATCGAAGCAATTGATAATGCCGTGGCGGCAAGCACTGAAGAAACACCAACAGTAGGTGTGACCGTGTCGAACCCGGACAACGATTGGATCAGGATTACGATTGCGGATGATGGACCCGGAATCCCACCTACAGAAGCTGCGGTATTAGAGACAGGGCAAGAATCGGCATTAATGCACGGTAGCGCCCTAGGAATCTGGAAAATTCGGATGGCAGTCAGGCAAGCGGGCGGCAATATCTCAGTTGATGACCTCGATAGCGGGACCGCAATCCAGTTTCAACTCCCAAGCAGGGGTGAACAACAACAGTCACTTGCCAGTGTGTGATTCTCAGACCATATTCAGCACAGTCGCTGGAACGTATTGCGTCCACTCGCTAAGCCCCCTCCCTACTGCGCTACTCGGTCGCTTCGCTTTTTGCGTTGCTCCTTGAGGAAGGGGGTTTAGCGCCTAATTCCACCTAAACACTCTTGCTGGCCAGACGTACGAGGTCTTAGCTATGTGAATTCCACTCTTTGGATCCGATAGAGCGCTGTATCATACTAAGGTACAAACGATCTAGTGTCGTCACACCGACGATACGTCGTTCCGTTTGACAGAGATCGTAATCGCTTTCGAGCAGATTCAGTACCAGCGGTGAGGGGCGCTGCGCCGTATTCGTGTTCATCAAAGTCTGAAATTCGTGGCACCTCTCTAGTCTCAATACCGAGTGTATGTGGGTTAGCCAGATACGCCTCTGGGTCCGAGGGCAGCGTTGTAGATGGTCTCATATCGGTCGCCCGATCGTTAGGAACGGACGTGTAGGTGACTCCAGTGCGAGTGAGAGCACGCTGAACCGCACGGTCACGCTGACGAGCCAGTTGTGAGTGATCTTGATTCCACACGACCCGTTCGGCTCCAATAGTTCTCGCGATACGACTCACGATGTCGGTCGGGTCTCCGTGCTGTATCACGAGGTCACTACCATAGCCTCGATACCAGTCTCGAAGCTTGCGGAGAGAACCGAGCATGAACGCGACTCCTAAGCCGTCGGCCCGTGACAAAATCGAGTCATCCAGCACGAACACTGGCACCACACCGCTATCATCCCGTTTAGCACCGATGAAGGCAGTCGAAAGCCCCGGATTCGGACTTGGTTGGAGCGTGCGACGGTGCCAATACAACTGCATACATACGAATAGAGGCTTTCGGTAAGAAGGGTTTTGAAACCCGACTAAAGAGATGATCCAACCTCACAGTAGACGTACCACCCACTTGCCGGAGTTAGTTGAACCATGATCGAATTCGATCAAACAAGCCAGTAGTGTTACTCAGATTAGCAGCTGAGACTGTCCCTGATGTTCCAACTCTATATCTGGCGCGTCCTCTGATAACAAAGAACACGTTGTATGGCTCTGTTGAAACACCACTCTTCAGACATATTCTCACCTGAAACAGCCGGTTGATGAGATTTGCGAATCCACCAATGAGAATTGTATACCTGATCTAAGTTCTCAGGAACATATCAATATAATGCGCGTATCGGCCACTCAACTGTTTTCTATTCCAGTAATCTCGAACCGCGCCCCACCCTCGGCACTCTCCGTGAGGTGTATCTCCCAGCCGTGTGCTTCAACAATGTCACTCACGATTGAGAGCCCAAATCCGATGCCGTCGTCAGCAGTCGTATAGCCTGCCTCAAACACATCGTCTCGCTCGTCTTCGGGGATGCCGTCTCCGTCGTCTGCGATATAGATTCCGTCCGTAACTTCACCGATAGTGACCGTCACAGTCTGTTCTGTATGTTCAATCACATTCCGTATCAGGCTCTCGAACACGTGTGCCAGTCGTCCTTGGTCAGCCTCAACTGTGCCAGTAATATCGAGCTGTATCGTTGCGTCGGTCGTCTTGATGTTTCGCCAGCAGTTCTGGAATAGCTCGGCGAGGTTGACCGACTCCGTGTCATTCAGGTGTTCATCTGTACGGGCCAACTGGAGGAGATCCTCAATGAGGTCATCCATCCGAGCGAGTGCTGACTCGATAGTCTCGATTCGGTCGCTGTTACATCCTTCCCGCAGTAGTTCCAGATTCCTCTCTGCGACAGACAATAGATTGCGGAGGTCGTAACTCACGACGCTTACAAACTTGTCGAGTCGTTTATTCTGGCGTTTGAGTTTCTGCGTTCGGACTTTCCGTTCAGAGATGTCTCGTAAGATTCCAGCAGAACCGTTGAAATAGTCTCTTTCGTATGGAAGAGCGGTCGTATGATCTTCACATAAGTCTATTTGTCACTTTTTGCTCGTATTTCCGTCTCAAAGTATACATTGTCAGCCCCTTCAGCGGATAATATCTGCCTGAGATTTGCTCGTCCCTATTCCATGGCTGTCTCGTCCGTGACTAGTGAAATATCGTTCCCGAGTAGTTCATCCTGTTCGTAGCCAAACCTCGTCGGCGCAGGCAGCTTTCCAACCGATTCGCCCAATTTCCCACTTAATCCGGGGTTAGGGCCCGAGCGGCGACCGTCTGCCTCGATCGATCTCACTCGCTTGCCCCGGCCCGTCTCACTCCCCGTCGGCACGCGGCAGTTCGACGACGAACCGAGCCCCTCCGCTTTCGCTGTCTTCGACCCACACGGCGCCGCCGTAGCGGTCGACGAGCGTCTTGACGAGGTACAATCCGAGCCCCGTCCCGTCGCTGTCGATCCCCTGCGTACCCTCGTTGAAGATGGTCCGCTTCAACTCGTCCGGCACCCCGGGACCGTTGTCGGCGACGGCGACGCGGACCCGGTCCGGAAGCGCCTCCGTCGAGACGCGGATCGACGGGCTGTCGCTGTCGTTGTGAATCGCGGCGTTGCGTAACAGGTTTCTGAAGACGGATTTCAGCATCTCGTCGGCGAGTACGGGCTTCTCGTCGGACCTGCCGACTCTCGTCACGCTGACCGACCGATCGCCCGAGCGGACGGCACTGATCTGCCGGGTGAGTACGGGGGACAGCGGCACCGGTACGGGGTCCCTGTCGGCCTCCATCAGGAGTTCCGTGACTTCCCTGGCCGAGACGGTGATATCGACCGCTTCGTCGGCGGCCGTCCGGATGGCCTCGAGAAGCCGGTGGTTCTCGGCATCGAGACGGTGCTCGAGGAGTTCCGCGCTTCCGCTGACGACTTGGAGCGCGTTGCGGATGTCATGGCGAACGATCTTGTTGAGGACGGAGAGACTGTCCCGCTGCCGTTCGAGACGGTGCTCGTATCGACGGAGCGGCGTGATGTCCCGAGCGTATCCCAACATGGCGTCGTCGTCCGTGCCCGCGACCCGGTACGGAATCTTCGTCGTCTGAAACAGCCGCGTCTCGCCGTCGGCCGTCGTCAACTCTTCCTCAGGGATCTCGAGCTGTTCGTCCGACTCGATCACCCGCTGGTCGTCGGCCCGGAAGTGAGTGGACTGGGCGCTGTCCGGGAGGATTTCAGCGTCCGTGCTCCCCTCCGTCTCGGCGACCGTCAGCCCGTACGCCTCCGCGGTCGCTTCGTTGGCGAGGAGGTACGTTCCGTCGTCACGTTTTGCGAAGATCAGGTCGGGGACGAGGTCGATTACCTGCCGGAGCTCGTTCCGGGCGCGTTCGATCGCCGCCTCCTGTTCCTTCTGTGCGGAGATATCGAGATGGATCCCGACGGCCCGCGTCGGGCGGCCGTCGGCGTCGCGGTCCACGACCTTCCCGGCGTCCCGAATCCACAGCCAGTCGCCCTCGGCCGTGCGCATCCGGTGATCGCAGTCGTACATCTCGGTCTCGCCCTCGATGTGAGCGTTGAGAGCCGCCTTCACACGCGAGATGTCATCGGGATTAACGCGGTCTTCCCACGTGTCGAGACTGGGTTCGATAGCGTCCGGCGAGAGGCCCAGCATCGTCGCCCACCGGTCGTTGAACACGACCTCGTCGGTCGTCATGTCCCAGTCCCAGACGCCGAGGTTAGCGCCCTCGACCGCCAAGTCGAGCCGCTCGCGGAGTTGGTCGAGCTGTTCGTCGCGCCGCTTTCGCTCGGTGATATCCTGAAACACGCCGACCGCCGCGACCACGTCCCCGTTCGCGTCGGTCCGGGGTTCGCCGACCGTCCGGACCCACCGCGTCCGGTCCGCCGCGGTAACGATCCGGAGTTCGAGGTCGTACGACTCCCCCTCGTCGACGAGGCGGTCGAACGCGTCGGTGACGACCCCCCTGTCCTCGGGGTGGTAGAAGTCGAACCCGTCTTGTAGACTGATGTGCGCGTCGACGGGCAACTCGTGGATCCGATACACCTCGTCGGTCCAGTGTAACGATTCGGTCGTGAGATCGACCTCCCAGCCGCCGACGGCGGCGCTCGCCTGCGCGCGCTCAAGGAACTCGCGGGTCTGTTCGAGCTCCCGTTCGCGGGCCTTCCGCTCGGTGATGTCCTTGTTCACGCAGACGAGGGTGCCGTCGTCCAGAAGCGAGAGCGAGACGTCTTGGGGGACGCCGCTCCCATCGCTGCGCCGCCCCTCGGTTTCACCGCGCCACTCCCCCTCCCGTTCGAGCTGCGGAAACACCTCTCGTTCGATCCGCTCCTCCTCCGCGTCGCCGTACAACCGCCGCCAGCTCTTCCCGAGCAGCTCGTCGGGCTCGAAATCGAAGATCGCGGCGTGAGCCTCGTTCATGTACACGTACTCCTCGTCGTCGAGGATCGCGATACCGTCTATCGCCGCGTCCGCGGCCTCCGACAGCCGCGTCCGGTCGCCGTCCGGCGCCGGCGAGACTGTCACGGTCATCCCGGTCGCCGACGGATGCGCCCCCATGCGGACCCACTGCCGGTCGGTCCCGTCGTACGCGGTCACAGACCGCGTCGCACTCGCCTCGAACGCCTCCCGGAGACGGGCCTCGGCCTCCACGCCGAATCTGTCCCGCAGCTGCTCCCAGACGGTCTCATCCAGCGGGACGCCGTCCGCGCTCCCGAACAGGTCCGAAGCGGGCTCGTTGGCGAACGAAAGCGCGCCGCGTTCGTCCAGCGCGAACAGCGGGTCCGTCACTCGCCTGAGGACTTCCGACGCCGACGTGCCCGGTGCGAATTCCCCGGCGTCGTTCATCGCCTGTCACACCACATAATCGACCTACGCCGAGCGCCTACTTGAGTGCGTTGCGCTGATTCGCAGAGATAATATCTGACTGCCTCGGAGGCGGATCGCGGCCGTTCGGTCCCGACGCCGATCGGTCGCACCGATACGATAATAATCATGCGCGTTGATACGTTTGTATGCAATATCCCGCTGGTCGGTCTGGCGTGGAGGCCGAGCTGCTGGCATTCGCCGAGGCGCTCGGCGGCGCCGAGTCGGCCGACGTCGTCCTCGCTCGCTCGCTCTCCGTCGTCCGGTCGCTTCTCTCTGACGCCACCGTCACGTACCACGGGCTCGACGCGGGGTCCGACGCCGTGACGACGTTCGAATCGACTGACACCACCGAGGCCGTCCGCAGATCGGGAGACGAGGCGGTACCAGTTTCGGTCGTGCGTTCCGTGATCGAAGCCGAGTCGGTCACGAGGGGCGACGAGTTTGCGACGGAGGCCGACGCCGAGGGGTGGGACACGGCCACAACGGATCTCTTTGCGCCCGTCGCCCATCACGGCGTCCTCCGCGTGACGCTCCCGTCGGCGGACGGAGCCGCCGATCGAACGACCGCCCTGATCGAGCGGGTCGCATCGGCGGCTGCAGCGGCGCTGAACCGAGTCGTGGGGAGCCGCGAACCTGACCGCGAGCGGCGACGGGACGCGGCCGCGCTCGACGCGGCGGCGCTACACCAGTTCCACGAGACGACGATGGCGGGGGCCGAGTTCGACGCGGCGGTCGCGGAGCTGCTCTCGCTCGCCCGCGACTACGTCGACCTCGACGTGGGGATCTTCTCTCGCGTCGAGGACGAGACGTTCACGGTCGAGAGCGTCGCCGACCGGACCGGAACGTACGAGACCGGAGCGACGTTCGACGCCGCGGAGGCGATCTGCGCGGCCACGCTCGACGGGAACCCGACCGAACCCGTGGCGTTCGCCGACGTGACCGAGACCGAGTACGCGGCGTCCTCGGCCGCGGAGGGCGTGGACGCGTACATCGGTGTGCCGGTGTTCGTCGACGGCGCGAGTTACGGCACGGTCGCCTTCTTCAGCGAGGAGCCGCGGTCGGCGCCGTTCCGAGCGGGCGAGCGCGAGTTCATCAAGCTCCTCGCGCAGTGGGTCGGAACCGAGATCGAACGGCGGCACCGGCTCGAGGAGCTCGAGCGGTACGAGACGATCCTCCAAGCGGTCGACGACCCGGTGTACGCGCTGGACGCCGCCGGCGAGTTCACCTTCGTCAACGAGGCGGCGAAGCGGGAGTTCGGCTACGGCGACGAGGTGGTCGGCGCCGATCCGTCGATCGGGATGGCTGAGGCGGACATCGCTCGCGTCCGGGAACAGATCGTCGAACTGACCGAAGGAGACGAGCGATCGAAACGGGCCGAGTTCGACCTCCGCACCACCGACGGGGACCACAAGATCGTCGAGAACCGCATCGCGCTGATCGGCGACGACGAGTTCCGCGGCACGGCGGGCGTCCTCCGCGACATCACGTCTCGGAAGCGACGGGAGCGACAGCTGGCGTCGATCAAGCGGGCGATCGAGCAGAGCGCCGACGGGTTCGCCATCCTCGACGACGGGGAGTACACGTATATCGACGAAACGCACGTCGGGATGTACGGCTTCGAGAGCGAGGCGCAGCTCCTCGGGAAAAGCTGGCGGCGGCTGTACGATGACGGCGAGATCGAGCGGCTGGAGGCCGAGGCCTTACCCGCCGTTGAGGCCGAGGGGCGGTGGCGCGGGACGGTCACCGGCCGGCGCCCCGACGGGACGACATTTCCGACGGAGATCTCGCTCACCGCCGTCGACGACGGCCGGATCGTCTGTACCGCTCGCGACCAGAGCGAGCGGCAGCGCCAGCGGGAGGAGCTTGAGCTGTTCCAGCAGGCCATCGAACAGGCGGCCGACGGCGTGGCCGTTCTCGACGACGACGAGTACACGTACATCGATGAGACGCACGTCGAGATGTACGGCTTCGAGAGCAAAGCGCAGCTCCTCGGGGAGAGCTGGCGGCGGCTGTACGACGACGACGAGATCGAGCGGCTGGAGGCCGAGGCCTTCCCGGCGCTCGAGGCCGAGGGGAGATGGCGCGGGGCAGTCACCGGTCGGCGCCCCGACGGGACGACGTTCCCGGCGGAGCTCTCGCTGACGATCATCGAGGACGGCCGCCTCGTCTGCACCGTGCGCGACGAGACGGACCGCAAAGAGCGCGAGCGTGAGCTGGAACTGAAAGAACGGGCGATGGACGAGGCCACCGTCGCGATCCAGATCGCTGACGCGACGCGAGACGACAACCCGCTGGTGTACGTTAACCACGGGTTCGAGCAGGTGACGGGGTACGCGCCCGAGGAGGCGCTCGGTCGGAACCCGCGATTCCTCCAAGGCGAAGACACCGACCCGGAGCAGAAGGCTCGGCTACGCGAGGCGATTGAACGGGACGAACCGGTGTCGCTCGACATCCAGAACTACCGGAAGGACGGCACGCCGTACTGGAGTCAGCTCTCGATCACGCCGGTCACCGACGACCGGGGGGTCGTCCGGAACTACATCGGTATCCAACAGGACGTCACCGAACGCAGCGAACGCGAGCAGAAGCTGTTCGCGGAGCGCGAGCGGTTCCGCCTGCTGCTCGAGAGCATCGACGAGTACGCCTTCCTCGTCGTCGACGAGGAGGGACGGATCCAGACGTGGAACGAGAACGCCGAGAGCCTCTTCGGATACGGCGAACAGGCGGCGGTCGGCATGTCGATCGCCGGGCTCCATCCGGTCGACGACCGGGAGACCGGGCTTCCCGACCGCCTGCTGGACCAAGCACGGATCGCCGGCCAGAGCGCCCACGAGGGGTGGTACGTTGGAGCCGACGGCGACCGGTTCTACGCGGACGTCCGGTACGCGCGGCTCGACCACGACGACGGGACGTTCCGCGGGTACGCGATGATCGTCCACGACATGACCGAGCGACGCCGCCAGCAGCGTCGGACCGAGCGGTTCGTCGAGGAGTCCGACGACGTGATCACGGTCGTCGACACGGACGGGACGGTCACGTACGCCAGCGGGTCGAGCCGGAGCGTGCTCGCGCACGAACCCGACGACCTCGTCGGCAGGAACCTCTTCGATCACGCGCACCCGACCGACCGGAAAGAGACGATGGAGGCGTTCTTCGAGGCCGTCGACCGGCCGGACTCGAACCGAGAGCTGGAGTTTCGGCTTGAGTCGGGCGACGGCGAGTGGCTCAACGTCGAGGGGCAGTGCCAGAACATGCTGGACGACGGCGCCATCGACGGGATGTTGCTGTACCTCCGCGACGTCACCGACAGGCGCGAGCGCGCCCGGCGGTTCGAGAGCGTGTTCAACCAGACGTTCCAGTTCGCGGGCCTGCTGAACCCGGACGGCACGATCGTGGAACTGAACGACACGTCGTTTGCGCTCGACGAGGAGACGCGGGAAACGCTCGTGGGAGAGCGGTTCTGCGACACGCCGCTGTGGGAGCACTCGGACGCGGCGAGGACCGACCTCCGCACCGCGGTCGAGCAGGCCGCGGACGGCGAGGGCACCCGGTACGAGACGAAGATGCGCGGCGCGAACGGGCTGGTGACGGTCGACCTGTCGGTGAAACCCGTGACGCGCGAGGACGGCGACACCTCGCTGATCGTGGTCGCTGGTCGGGACGTTTCCGCCGAGCAACGCCAGCGGCAGCACCTTGACGTCGTCCATCGGGTGATGCGACACAACATGCGGAACGACCTCGGGAAGGTCCGGGGCTGGGCGGAGTTGATGTGCGAGGAATCGGACCGGGACGCGCGCACGGAGCATCTGGCGATTCTCAACCGCATCCTCGACAAGTGGGAGTCGATGACCGAGCGGGTGAAGCAGGTTCGCCGGGCCTCTCAGCGGATCGACCAGTCGACGGGGGCGGACCCCGAGTCGCTGGTCGCAGATGCCGTGGCGCCGGTTCGCGACGAGCACCCGGACGCGACGATCTCGACCGAGGTGTCGTCCGACGCGCTGACGCGCGTTCCGGCGACGCTGCTCGACGCGATCCGCGAGCTCGCGGAGAACGCGGCGAACACGGGCCCCGACGCCGACGTCGAGGTCGAACTCAGCAGTCCGGAGGACGGCTGGATCGAAGTCAGCGTGCGCGACGACGGACCGGGACTCCCGCAGATGGAAGCCGAAGCGCTCGAAACCGGCGAGGAAACGCCACTCAACCACGGAAACGGGCTCGGGCTGTGGATGGTTCGGATGATCACCATGCAGGCCGGCGGCGACATCTCGGTTCGTACGGCGGAGGCCGGAACCGACGTGCGACTCCGCGTTCCGATGGAGTGATCACGGACAGGTGCGGCCGAACAGCGCGAAATCGGCCGCGAGTCGCCGCCGCCCGCTGAAACCCGTCTCCTCGTGAGGGATTCGGCCGCGCCGCCGCTCAGTCCGCGCGCCCGCGGGCGCCAGCCCGAACGCCTTGTCACGGACGTGATTCTCGACGAGCAGCAGGTAGGTCGCCTGGCTCCACCGAAGGTTCGAGTTCCACCGGACGTCGCCGGTCCTGTCCACGCGCTCAAGGAGGAGCCCGGCGGTCGTCGTCCACTCGTGGCGTCCTCAAAGGCGTGATCCGCGACCGCGTCGGAATCGCTTCCGCCGAGCCAGCGGGCGACGTCGGCGCACGCCTCGCAGAGCGGCCACCCGCCGTCCTCGACAGTCCCCGTCGGCGTGTAGCGGTCGCCGGAGTACCGGCCGAGACAGGGTGAATCGCCTGAGATACTTTCGGCGGGTCTGGGCTTCATTCACCTGCCTATCGCCTCGCGAACCCGTCTCACGGTGAGATGGGTGCGCTACGGTCCTCCGAGGTTTCCGGATTCACATTAAACTCGAATCGAACACCACCAGATCTGCTGTTACTAACCGAAATCGTCCACCCATGAGCGTCAGCAATCCGTTTGACAATAGTCAGCCCGAACCCCGTCCCGTCCGTCGCTGTGGTGTAGCCGGGTTCAAATATCTGCTCACAGTTCGTTTCGTCGAGTCCCGGCCCGTTATCGGCTATATAAAACCCATCTGTCGTCTGTTCGAGCGTCACCGTTACCGGTGATTCGCAGTGCTCATCGGCATTTCGGAGCAGGTTCTCTAGTAACCGCCGGATACGGGAGCGATCACCGTTGACGGGGATTCCGGTGTCGGGCACTTCCAAGGTATCTGCCGGACATCCGAACGGTTCCCACGCGTCCGTAGCGAGCGTGCTGATATCGACCTGTTCCGTCTCAGAAACGGTTTCGCCTTCCTTCGCGAGCGTGAGCAGGTCATCAATCATCTGGTCCATCCGCTTATGTTCTTGATTGAGGGAGTCGAAAAAAGTCTCATCGCCTGAGGTCCGGGCCATCTCCGCGGCCGTTTTCGCGTTCTGAAGCGGGGTCCGGAGGTCATGCGAGACAATCGAGGTGAACTCATCAAGTCGCTCGTTCTGCCTGATGAGCTCCTCGCGCTGTTGTTGTTCGCGGGTTGCGTCTCGGAGAATTCCGACAGAGCCGCGGAACTCGTCATCGAAGGGTAGCGCTGCCATGTGATCGTAACACGGCACCGTATCGCCGTCTTTCGTCTGGATATCAACGCGGAACTGCTGTGTCTCTGCCCCTGAACTCGAGACAATCGTCGCAAGCATATCGTTTGCCCGGCGAACTCCCTCCTCGGTTTTGACTTTCCCTGGTTGGCTGCCAATGATCTCATCACGACTGTACCCAACCAGGTCAACGAACGCCTGATTGACGTACTCAAATTCGGCGTCAGCGTTCACCACATAGATCGGGTACTCGAGTGCTCGCAACACCGTCGAGTACCGCTCTGATTCAATCTGCGCGCGATACTCTGTTGCGGCATGTTTGACGCGATTGGCTAAGCGTCGATGCTGGTCTGGGCCACCCTTCTGGAGATACCCAGTGACGCCCGCGTTGATTGCTTTGGCCGCGATCTCTTCGCTGCCTTTCCCCGTGTAGAGAATAAACGGAAGATCGCTGTACTGGTCACGAACGCTGTCGAGTAACTCAAGCCCATCCATGTCGGGCATTTCGTAGTCACTGACGACACAGTGGACCGTCTGGTCGTCGAGTGTTGCGAGCACCTCGTCTGGACTGCTCACGGTCGTGATATCAATGGCGTCTAATTCGTTCTCTAAGAACGATTCGGTCAGATCCAAAAACATCGGATCATCGTCGACATGTAAGATTTCAATTGACGCAGCGGCCGCTTTGTCCGGGTTATCGATCGACATCCTAACTATCGAATTACACGGGCTGTACAGAGAAAAATGACGGGTCTAACTCCCAGCCTCGACTACTCTCACATGGTGTCTTCGGACACGACTGATTTTGTCATATAATTTTTTGATCATGATAGTGCCTGCTCGTATGGACACTAGGAATTACCCAACAAAATCACGCTTCACTCGACTGTGTTGGTTACGATTGGGGCAGTAGCATAGGAGAACATCCGGACCCTCTTCACGCTAAAATCGGTCCCGCCCTGGACGACCACAGCGGTGCCGACGACCTCTGTGTGATGTCTTGGTTTACCACGAGATTCTCTTAACTGACTAGTCAGTTAGTATCGATCACGTGGCCCTCAAGAGTACTACTGGGAGGTTAAAAGGGCTGTGTTGAATCACCATACAGCAGCGGGGCATCCGCCTTTAGTTAGGCCTCACACCTCGGTTGTGTAGCGGTAGCGAGTGTCTCTTGTAAGATTGGTCGTTGCCTGTGGACCTTCTGAGCGTCTTCGATCAACCGTTCTAGAAGTGGCGGCGGTGAGTAGCCGAGATATTCACCGAGTTCGTAGAGGATGAGATGGGCGTGCGACCGAAAGGTCGCCGCCCAGCGCTCTGTCGGAAACACGATCCCATCACCCGCTTGCTCGGTCACCAGATCTAACAGATCACGGCTTACAAGCAGCGATAGCAACGCTGCGTACAGTAGGATCTTTACCGCTTGTTCACCACTCGTGTCGAACTCATCCAGTTCGTACTGCGGCTTCAACTCACGGAACAACGACTCAACCTCCCACCGACATCGGGAGGTCTGCGCGGCTCCGTTGAAATCCTCTGTATCTCGCACGCCGTTTCTGTCAGATTCAGATGATTTCAGCAACTCAATCGTAGTGTAACCAACATCTGCCGCAGCTACGATAGACTATGATGAACTTGGTATCTGATGATTGAGAATCGGTTTCTCGAATGAATTCTGTAGCCGAATACCGGATCATCCTACAGCTAAAGCTACAGTATATTTTTTGAACTTGTATAATATAGTTTAATAAGCTAAACAGTCGAGAATATTTATGGGGAGTCCGTAGGGGTTGGGAGGTGGATCTGGATGGTTGTCCCCGATTCAGACCCGGACACTTCGATGTCCGCTCCTACCGTGACGACAATCCAATACGCGAGATAGAGACCGAGCCCTTGGCCATGGACTAATGATTGCTCTTTTCCTTTAACCAGAACTTCTTCTTCTTCTTTCGGGATTCCAGGCCCCTCGTCCGCGATGGTCAGCACAACTGAGTCATTACGCTCGATTACAGTTGCCTTGACGGCCGGGTCCGAGCCGGTGTGCTCCGCAACGTTTTCGAGCAACTCCCACATGGCCGTCCCGATCCGTGGTAAAGTTTCTGCGACCGCAGTGTCCGGTAGCTCGGTTGTCACTCCCACTTCCGGGTGCCGCTGTTCGAGTTTTGCGATCGTATCGCTGACGGTCGGAATAATATCGACTGCTTGAAGTTCCGGCGACACCTCCCGATTCTCTTCGATCTGTCGCGCTGACTCGGCAATGTCCAACAGGCGTTCACCAGCCTGAACGATCGTCTCAGCGCTCGATTTAGCACCTCCGTCAAGTTCGTTTGCGAGCAGTTCGGCACGGCCATTGATCACCGTCAGTTCGTTCCGGACATTATGTCGTAACACGCGATTTAATACGCTGATCAGGCCCTCGCGCTTTCGTCGCTGGCTCGCGTCTTGAACCATCACTTGGACTTCTGTGACGTCGTCGGCCGTCCGCTTGTCGCGGCTCACAGAAGGGTCGTAAATTGGAACGAGCCGCATGTCGATATAAGTGGTGCGACCCGACTGTGTCACGATAGGGTGGTCGCGCATCTGAGCTGTCTGGCCATTTATGACCTCGTCGAGACGCTCCACTGCTGTTGTGAGGCTCTCGTCATCTGCGGCAAGTACTGAGATGTGCTCGCCAGTCAACTCTTCAGGCTCGTATCCCACGAATGATTCGGCCGACTCGGACACATAATTGAATCGCATCTCGATGTCGATCCGGAACACGAACGAGAAGCTCGCAGCCAGAATGGCCCGGTAGAGCTCGTTCCGTTGGTCGAGTTCGCGTTCTCGCTTTACCAGTTGCTGACGCTGCCGCTCGCGTTCCGAAATGTCATTGAGAGTCAAAACGTCTGTCTCCGATCCCCCGACACCCATTGACTGTGACGACACGAGGTAGTGGCTCGGCTGAGCGCCGTTGTTCTGCGTGACGACGTTTTTTGTCCCGTTCTGGGCCGCACGGAGTTCCGGAAACACATCTTCGAGACTCTTGCCGACTGATCCACTAAGATCCGGAAACGAGTCTACCATCGCGGCTGAGTAGTCTTTGATCCGACCATCGTCGTCGACGATCACGGTCAAGTTGCCGGCTTGGGAGGCCGCGCCGACTGCTAGGAACCGGTCGCCGAACAGGAACACTGCCCCGACTGCGAACCCTGCTACCCCAACTGGCGCGTAAATGAACTCAATCAACGTCGGTATCATAATAGCGATGAGATCAAAGATAACAGGCAAGCCGAGGAGGCCGGCCATGCCAGTCAGCAGCCGTGAGTCATACTCCGACTTCACATATACTTCGAATACCATGAACAGGCCGACGGCTGCGAGCACATACGAGAACCCAGTTGCTATCCAGTGGACTATACCGTGGTTGATCGCCAAATAGCGAAAAGGCGTGGTAGCTTCACTGATCGTAAAATAGAGGCCGTGTAACGGATTGGTAAGCTTCACCGTTGCCACGGAGAGAAACACGCCGGTACTGAGGAGACGTATACTCGAGTTCTGATGTAGTTGCCGGCCGCTATAGGCGGATGCGAAGTACAACCACGCCCAAACGGTCCCGAATCCGAACACGAGTCCAATAATATACGCGGGCTCCTTGAGTGGGTCCGGCACAAGAAAGTATCCCGTTTTGAACATTCCCCAGATTCCGGTCGCCACAAGCATTCCGACCAAGCCGCGACGGATGTCGGCGTCGGAGATCATCCTCGCACGCGGAATAGCCGCAAAACAGATGATGCCACTAATAAAAAATAAACTAATATATGCGATACCCGCTGGTGTCGTCAATACTCCAGCCATCACGCGGTAAATTCCCTACGCTTGTGACTTTCTGATATTGGGACACCCATCAATATGAGTGCGTTTGATGGTGTATATGTAATAACCTACGGCCGAATTATTTGATCTGATATCGGACTGATAGCTAACAAATTATTGAAATCTCTTCTCGGAGCCCTTCTGGCAAGCACAGTATCTCGAGTTCGGATCCCAAACTGGTCCCATCAGTCTACGGCGAGTTCGACCCCAGATTCGAGGCTGCCGAGCAGTATCACCTTCGGACACCTCACCTCTCAGTAGTGAAAGAGACGCTCCGGGAGAAGATTGGCGACGATGTCGCTGACGAACTCACCGAAGTCCTCGCACACGCTGAAGAGATTTCCAACAGCAACGAATGCCTCAGTATCGTCGAGGTCATGCTCATCCTCACAGCCCGCAACAAGGTCCTCTTCTACGACGTCTCGAAATGGGGAGAGGATACGGGTATCGCTTCGAAAGCAACCTTCTCACGGGCCAAATCAGCACTCGAAGATGCTGGCCTCATCGAGACTGAAAAAGTCCCACTAGACATCGGTCGCCCCCGACTTCGGCTTATCGCAACCGACGAACTCGCGACAGCAGACCTGAAAACACTCTCCACCGAGATCCGGTCTTCGCTGTAGCATCCGCCCCACGACAGCCACCGACTATCGAGACGGGAATATGATGCTTCTCCGACTCAAGCGTGAGATGATGCAGTCAAAATCGCTGTGTAGAGGGTGTGATACGTATTCTATAACACGCAGGTCGCGTTAACTTTGGCGTGAATTGTGGTAGACGGCGAAGGCTTCGAGCCAGTTTTGAGCTGTCTCTAACGCGACATTGCTGAAACTATTCGTAAACGATGATGTTCGTCGTTCTATTTCTCAAAAGATACGTTCGATAGCATTCCGATTTCCACCTTGAATGAGTTGAAATCGATAGCCGTCTTCAGCGAGAACGGATCCGAGATAGTCTGCGTCATCGGCGAGAAATTCCACGCTATCGAGCTGATAGCGCCGGTGTAGCTCGGTGAGAAACCATCTCGTCGTCTGTTTATTTGCGGTCGGATAGCGGCTCACGTGAAGGATCTCGTTCGTCTGTGGATCAACCGCGCCGTACAGCCAGAACTCCTGGCCGTGGAGGCGGATCATCTTTTCGTCAACCGCGAGTTGATCCTCGGAGACGGTCGAGGTCGGCTGTAGTTCGGCCTTATGAACCCAGTTATGGATCGCGACATGACTCCGATCGATCCCAAACAGTTCAACATGCTTACTTACCTCTTATGCTGACATACCGGCCAAGTGACAGCGGATCCCTACTCCAATCGCCCATCGCGGCGTTCGATCTCGCTCCACAAACGACAACTCGATCCACGCGATACGTTCGCTGAGGCGCTCGGTTTCGGCCATAGACACTCTGAAGTCGAGCGCCTCATCCCGACCACCGGAACGTGCTCCAATCGCTCGACGCGCTCGTAGACCGGCGTCACGGCGCCGACGGCGAGACAGTCGCACGCCTCGCCGTTCGCGAGGACACCCGGGTCGTGGACGAACTCGATCTCCGCGACCGGTTCCGGCGCGACCTTGACGCCGACCGCGTGATCTCGCTCGTCGAGGACCTCGGGTACCACGCCGGCGAGCGCGAGCTTGTAACCGATGGCGGTATCGATCAGCCGGGGAGTACCGGCGACGAATCCGAACGCGGTTTCGGCGGCAGAAAGGGAGGAATACGCAGGTGCGTACCTCTGACGTGGTGTGCCGATCACACCAAGACAGATCAAGGGCTAGATACAGAAAATTTTGCTGGGAAACGCGGCTGATGACCGACGGCGGTCGCGAACAACGCGACGACCTGGAGCGGATCGCGGACGCCCTCGAACTCCAGAACGCGCTCCTCTTACAGCTGGTCCAGGACCGAGAGCGCGAGCGCGCTCAGGCGCTTCCGGACCCGGACCACACGGGCCGGGTCGGACCACGCGATCGCGACCGACGTCGAGAGCGGACACGACGCGTGGGGCGTCGACCCCGAGTAGATGCCCCGGGCACTCGTCGACACGAGCGTGCTCTCCGCGGCGGCGTACCGCCGGGACAGCGCGCACGAGGACGCACTCCCGATCCTCAGGGGGATCGACGCCGAGGACGTGTCCCGCCCCGACGTCGCGACCGATCCGTATCAGCCGGACCGAGCGAGACGCGCCCCTCTTTCGGGCAGGTGGACACGGCGGGCCGGCGGGGTCCGTTCCGGACGGCGCGGACCGTTCGGAACGCGCCGGGTCAGTATAAACCACGCGTCGGGCGGGCCCCGACGCATGCCGACTCGCACCGAGGCGACCAGCACCGCGCGACGACACCGTCTGGTACGACCCCCCGGATTCCAGCGCGACCTCTTCATCGCCGCCACCGAGGTCGATGTCGAGGAACTGCCGAAGGGCCTCGCGCTGAAGGAGCGCTTCGAAGCGCGCTACTCCGGCCCGATCAACCACAACCGCCTGTACAGCGACATCGGTGTCCCCGTCGTCGCCGCGGTAGTAGTACTGAGAGTATAGGGAGCCTGCTGCGGGCAACGCTCGGAATCCGCTCCGACCCGCGACTACCGACGCGACACGATCCGCGCGGCCATCACGCCGACGAGCGCGATCATGCCCGCCATCGCGAGGTAGATCGCTAGTCCGATCAGTTCGCCGTTCGACCCGTTCACGCCCGCGAGGCCGAGGAACACGACGGCGATGACGGCGTGGAGCGCGAACACGCCGGACGGGACGTTCGCTCCGAGTTCGAATCCGATCTCCATACCGGGGGTTCGGCCACCGTCGGAAAAAGTCGTCCGGTCGGAAGGCGCGACGGCGCCCGCGACCGACGCGGTCCCCCACACTAAAGCGACCGCGGCGCGAGGGACACCTCGATGACCGACGCCCCCTCCCGACGCGAGTGGCTCGCCGCGGTCGGCGCGGCGGCGACCGCCGGCGCCGCCGGCTGCGCCGCCCTCGACAGTTTACCCGCGGACGGCGACAGGGACGCCCCCGACGTGGAACCCGGCGCGGGCGACTCGACGCGGCAGACGATTCCCTCGGGCGTCGCGCAGTTCCGCGGCTCGCTGGAGCGGTGGGGGTACTACCCCGACGAGACGGTGCCCGACGCGGTCGAGGAGGCGTGGCGGATCCCCGAGGTCAACACCGGCGATCACAGCGCGGCGAAGGCGAGCGCGGTGCCCGCCCCCGACGGGGGCGTCCTCCTCCCGGGCGACACCGGCGATCTGCTCGCGATTACGGCCGACGGCGAGGTGCGCTGGCGCGGCGAGACGGACGCCGGGGGGCGCGGGATCCACGGGACCCCGGCGGTGGCTGACGGCCGCGCGTACGTCGGCGCGTACGACGGCGTGCTCTACGCGTTCGCGCTCGGCTCGGGCGAGTTGGAGTGGTCGACGAACCTCGGCGGCTCCATCGGCTCCAGCCCGCTGTACGTCGGCGGCGAACTGTACGTCTCGGTGGAGTTCCCGACCCCCGAGGGGCGCATGTTCGCGGTCGACGCGGAGACGGGCGAGGTCACTTGGGCGGAGCCGGACCACCGGCCCACCGACCACCCGCACTCCTCGCCGGCCGTCTCGCTCGACGCCGGCCGGATGGTGTGCGGGTCGAACGACGGCTATCTCTACTGCTGGAGCTTCCCGGACCTTGAGTTCCGGTGGCGGTTCGCGACCGACCCGCCGGGGACGAACAGCGGGGAGATCAAGGGCCCGATCGCGACGTACGACGGTGCCGCCTTCTTCGGCTCGTGGGACCACAGCGTCTACCGGGTCGACCTAGAGACGGGCGATGAGGACTGGGCCTTCGAGACGGGCGACCTCTCGATGACGGGACCCGCCGTCGACCCCGAGCGCGACGCGGTGTACATGGGGAGTCACGACGACCACCTGTACGCGCTCGACGCGTCGACCGGCGAGATGGAGTGGCGCTTCCGGACCGGCCGCCCCTTGACCGGCTGCGCGACCGTCGCCGGCGACCGCGTGCTGACGGGGTCGAAGGACGGGAATCTCTACGCGCTGGAGGCCGACTCGGGCGAGGAGGTGTGGCGGGTCGAACACGACGGGTGGATAACGAGCGCGCCGCGCGTCGTCGACGGCGACGTCTACTACGCCGAGCGCGCGCCGGACCCGGACGGCGGTGACACCGACGGCGGCGGCTACAAGCTCGTCGCCGCGGAGTAAGAGGAGACTGCTCTAAAACCGATTCTACAGCACGTCGCCGATCCGGACCGGCTCGCCGTCCAGCTCCGGATCCTCCGCGACGATTGTCAACACCTCGTGGTCGGTGACGTCGCGGTACGACTTCCCGGTCGCCTCCTCGATCAGCGCCTTCTCCAACTCGAACTCGGTCCCCTCGTAGACGACGTCGACGCCGCGGTCGGTGAACGTCAGGTCCGTGCTCATACGCTCGGCTACTCCGTCCGCGGGCATAAGCGGCACGCAAACGGGAGGGCGACGGAGTGGCGACGCGTCACCGCGGGCTACCGGCGCCGAACCGGAGCCGCCGTCAGATGACCCTACAGGCGGCGTCGTGTCCGGACTCACAGAGTCGTTCGAGCGTTTCGCAGGCCTGTTCGTTCCCGTTCGCGCAGAGGCGTCGGGCGAGCGCGACCGTCGCGGCCGAGGCGTCGTCGCCCTCCGTGTCATCGACGTCGTCCGCCCGCTGGTCTCGGTTCGCGTCTCCTGAGCGACCGGCGCCGAGCCTTCGCCGTCGGCGACTCCGTCGCGTCGTGCGCTCGGGTCGGTTCGTTCCGCCGTACCTCCGTGACATATGGTAACACATGCCTCGAAAGACTATAAATCTCAACGGGTCGTGCGAACGGTACGCACACCGGGCGCCGCCGGTCGTCCTCAGGGAGTACCGCTTCGTCGGAGGCGCTCCACAGGAGAACGGGGTCTCAGTCGTCGTCGTCGTCGCGCATCTCGGAGAGGCGGCCGACGAGGTCGTCGGTGTCGGCGTCGCCCTCGATGGAGACGTCGCCGTCGTGGTCGTTCTCGTGGACGTTCACCGCGTCGTCCTCGTCGGTGTCCACGTCCTGGTCCTTCTGTTCGCTCTCGTCGTACGATCCAAATCCCATACCCGAACCTTCGGCGGCAGGGTGAAAAGCACAGCGACCACGACTCGGTACGGGAGCGGTTCACGCGGGAGCGGGGACGCTCCGGGGAAACGGCGCCGGAACGCGGAGCGCCCGCCGCGTCCGACGAACGTCGGACGCCCCGCACCGTTTATACCCGCGGGGCGACTGCTCCCGGTGTGTCGCTGCGAGGAGACGGGCCGGTCGAAGAGCTCGCGATCCCCTCGGGGACGACCGTCGAGGAACACGACGTCGTCGTCGACGGCGACGTGCTCGTGGGCGGACAGTCGACGGTCGAGCTCGGCGTCCGCGGCCGCAACGTCGCGATAGGCGAGCGCGTGAGCGTCGCCAACGACATCGAGGCCGAGGGCGACTGCCGGCTCGACACCTGGTGTTCCGTCGACGGGAACGTCTTGGTGGGCGAAGACGCGTACATCGGCGAGCGGGTGACCGTCACCGGCCGCCTGATGGTCTCTGGCGACCTCGACATCGGTGACGACGTGACGATCGAGGAAGGGTTCGAGGCCAACGGCTGGATCGTCATCCGGAACCCCGTGCCGACGATCGTCTTCTACTTCATCGTCCTCTCGCAGCTGCTGCGCGTCGGTGAGACCGACGCGGCCGACGAACTGGCCGAGGCGCTCGCGGACGGCGACGACGTCCGCGACCCGCTCTTGGTCCCGCGGAGCGCCGAGATATCCGACGACGCCTGGCGCGTGTCGACGCCGGCGACCGTCGGTGACGACTGCCGGCTCCACGGCAACCTCCGCGCGGAGTCGATCCGCGTGGGCGAGCGCAACGAGGTGTTCGGATCGCTGCGCGCCCGCGACGACATCGCGGTCGGCGGCGAGACCGTGATCCACGGCGACGTGACGACTCGCGGCGGGACCGTCACCGTCGAGGCCGGCGCGCGCGTGCTCGGTGACGTCTCCGCAGGCGACCTAGTCGTCTACGACGGGGCGGAGATTCAGGGCACCCTTAGGGCGCGCGGGGAAATGAAACTGATCCAAGAGACGGAGCGGGAGAGCGAGCCCGAGGAATCAGAGACCGAGGAACCGGACGAGAACGAGTCCGAGCGATCGGACGAAGCCGGGACCGAAGACTCGGACGAAACTGGGACCGGAACCGACAGCGACAGCGAATCGGACGAGGATGTCGGTTCCGACGACGACGCGGCCGAAAGCGAGACCGCGGAGTCCGCGCGCGAGACAGAGGCCGCCGAGTCCGAGGGGGGGCCCGACCCCGGGACTGAGGAGACCGCGGCGGTGACGGCCGACGCGAAACCGTCGGCGGACGGGTCGGGATCCGAGGGCGATCCCTGACCCATCGGGGCGAATGCGTTCGATTCGACCGGGTCAAAACCGTACTATCTGTTTTTAGCGACTAACACGCCGGCTATCGCGTGATAACCGGAGTGTTTTAACCGATAAATGGCCGGTCGGACGAACGTTTAACTCGATTTTAGCCGGTTTAATTTCGGGGACTCTCTAAACTGACACAAGGCACTTACAACGGGCACCGAAAGCGCCGGCCGCGTCATGAGCCGATCGCTGACAGCGACCCGCCGCGCGACGCTGGCGGGACTGGGTGCGCTCGTCGCCTCGAGAAGTGTGACTACAGTCGCCGCGGCCGCGGAAAGCGAGTGGAGCGTTGAGGAGACGGAGACGGACGGTACGCTTCACGACGTGGTGTCAGCGGATGCTGGCCGCTTCGCCGTCGGCGGCGGCGGTGTCCTCACCGCGCCCGCGGAAGCGGGCTGGAAGAAGCTCCGCGACGGCGGCCCGACCGGAAACGGGAACGACCTCTACGGGGCGTCCGTCACGGACGACGGCGAGCGCGTCTGGTTCGTCGGCGCCAGCGGCGCCATCGGGGAGTACGTCCCGGCGACGGACACGCTCGTCGACCACTCGGCGCCGATGGGCAACACGAACAACTACAACGACGTCGCGGTCACCGGCGAAGCCGGCGAGGCGAACGTCTACGTCGCCGGCGACTCCGGGAAGATCTACTACAGCTTCGAGAACGGCGCGACGGGGACGTGGGACTACGTCACGCCGGGCGGCGGCTCCGCGCTCCCCGCGATCGACTTCCACGGGCCCCGGAGCGGCCACGCGATCGACACGAACGGCCGCGTCTTCGTCACCGACGACGGGGGTACCTGGAACGCGATCGGGATCGAGAACGCCGACGTGACGTTCTACGGGCTGGACAGCGACGCGCCCGACGACGTCGCCGTCTCCGGAGGGAACGGCACCCTCCTGACGTACGACGGCGCGGCCTGGACGCCCGACGTCCTCGGTGATGCCGACCTCGTCGACGTCGAGACGGACGGCGAGGCGGGCTACGTCGTCGGCAGCGGCGGCGTCGTTCAGGAGCTGACCGCCGACGAACAGGTCGTCCTCGACACGCCGGTCGGGGAGAGCCTGAAGGCGGTCGACGGCGACGGCGACGCCGTCGTCGTCGGCGCCGGCGGTACCGTCCTACGCCGGTAACGGCGTCGGCGGTGGCCGCCACGAGAACAGCAGTCGCGACGGTCCATACCCGTCGTCCGCGACCTATCGGGTCCCTCTCAGTCGCCGTCTCCGTCGGGGGCGGCGACGAACACCTCGTCGTCGAGCCGCGCACAGACCTCGTCGGCGAGCGTGCGTAGGTTCACGGTGTCCTCGCGGTTGTACGAGACGAGCGTCTCTAAGGCCTCGTCGCTCCCGCGCTCGTGCTCGCGCCACAGGCGGACCGCGTCGCGGCCGGAGATGTCCGGCCGGTCGCGCTCGATCCCGATCTCTTTCTCTATCGGTTTCAGCCCGCCCGAGAGCCCGATCCGCTTCGCGGGGTACATCAGGTCGAGGTGCGGCGTGTCGATTCCGACGTCGAAGGAGGTCTCGAGGAAGGGGACGTCGAAGCGCGCGCCGTTGAACGTCGCGAGCAGGCTCGCGTCCGCGAACTGCTCGCGGAGCCGCCGCGCGGTGAGGTCCTCGCCGGCGACGAGCGTCGTCGTCTCGCCGCCCTGGTGGAAGCTGACCGTCGTCACCCGGTCGCGCCGCTCGTCGAGCCCGGTCGTCTCGATGTCGAAGAAGCAGGTCTCCTCGCGGAAGTTCTCGTAGAGCCGCCACCGCTCGCCGGAGGGGAACTCCCGGTCGAAGTACGCGGAATCGCCGTCGTCGAGCCGCGCCAACGCCTCCGCAATGAACGACTCGATCCGGTCGGCGGTCGTCGCGCCCACGCCCGCGACGTCGACCGCGGGGTCGAACTCCTCCCACCTCGTGACCCCTCGCTCCCAGAGGCGCCGTTCAGTCGTCTCGCCCACCCCCTCGACGGGGATGAAGCTGTTCTCGATGCGCATGTCCGTCCCGGAGCGACGCGCGGCAAAAAACCCGACGGGAGCGGCCGCGCAGCCGACATCGGGGGAAGAGGTAACACGGTCGGGTCCCGAGACGCGACCGTGAGCGACCGACCGAGCCGGCGGGGAGGAGAGAGATGAACCGGACGAGCCGCGGCGACGTCACGCTGATCGGCCACCGCGGCTGCGCCGGGCAGTACCCGGAGAACACGGTCGCGGCCGTCGAGCGCGCGGCGCCGCACGTCGACGCCGTCGAGATAGACGTGCGTCGGTGTGCGACCGGCGAACTCGTCGTCTTCCACGACGCGGAACTCGACCGGCTGACCGACGCGTCCGGGCCGGTCGCGGACGCCGACCGGGACGAACTCCGCGGACTGACGGTTCACGACTCCGGCGAGCCGATCCCGGGGCTCGACGAGGCGCTCGCGGCCGCGCCCGACGACCTCCTCGTCAACGTCGAACTCAAGGAGCCGGGCGCCGCGAGCGACGCGCTCGACGCGGCCCGTCGGGCGGAAACCGACGTGTTATTCTCGTCGTTTCACCCCGAGGCGCTGGCGACGCTGCGAGAGCGCGACCCGACGACGGACCGCGCGCTGCTCGTCGCTGACGAGGGCGTCGAGCGCGCGGTCGAGGCGGCGACCGACCTCGGCTGCGCCGCGGTCCACCCCCCGATCGATATCGCGACCGAGTCGGGGTTCGTCAAGACGGCGCACGACGCGGGTCTGACGGTCAACGCGTGGACCGCGGCCGACCGCGAGGACGTCGAGCGGCTCCTCGCGGCCGGGGTCGACGGGGTCGTCTCCGACCGGTGGGACCTGTTCTGAGTCGGGGAGGGCGTCCGCTCCGTCGCGGAATTAAGTGTCTCCCGGACGAACGTGGGACACATGTGCGGCCGCTACACCCTCTTCACCCCGACCGCCGACCTCGAAGCCCGGTTCGGCGCCGACTTCGGCGGTCACGAGCCGAGCTACAACTGCGCGCCGGGCCAGTCGCTCCCCGTCGTCACCGACGAGGACCCCGAGGAAGCGACGCGGATGGAGTGGGGCCTGACGCCCTCGTGGGCCGACGAGTCGTTCGACCTCATCAACGCCCGCGCCGAGACGGTCCGCGAGAAGCGGAGCTTCGCGGACGCCTTCGAGCGCCGGCGCTGTCTCGTCCCCGCCGACGGCTTCTACGAGTGGGTCGGCGGCGACCGCGGCTCCGGGAAGACCCCCTACCGCGTCGCGTTCGAGGACGATCGGCCGTTCGCGATGGCGGGCGTCTACGAGCGGTGGGAGCCGCCGACGCCGGAGACGACCCAGACCGGGCTCGGCGCGTTCGGCGGCGGGAGCAGAAGCGGAGACGATGGTGCCAACGACGACCCGGACGTGATCGAGACGTTCGCGATTGTGACCACCGAGCCGAACGACCTCGTCGCGGACCTCCACCACCGGATGGCGGTAATCCTCGACCCCGATGCGGGTGAGGAAGAGACGTGGCTCCGAGGGGATCCGGACGAGGCCGCCGCCCTGCTCGACCCCTACCCGAGCGACGAACTCACCGCGCACCCGGTGTCGACGCGCGTGAACTCGCCGGGCGTCGACGCGCCGGACCTGATCGAGCCGGTCGCCGGGGACTGAGCGGCGGCTACCGGAGGAAGGGGTCGGCCGCTCAGGGCGCGACGAGGTCGACGACCGTCTCGTCGTCGACGACGACGTTGTACGCGCCCTCGTCCTCGTTCCAGAGCACGAGCCCGTTCTCGACGAAGACGACCGACCCGTAGCCGGCCTCGCGGAGGTCGCGGTTCAGCGCCGTTTCGCGGGTACAGACGAGGTAGTGGTCCGTCGCCTGCGATCCGTCGCCGATGCGGTACAGCGCGTTGTCGCCTTCGCTTAAGTCGTGGCTCAGCTTCACCGCGAGCAGGTTCACCCGGTCGGTGACGTGGCGCTCCGACTGGGCCATGCGCGCGCACCGCTCCGCGCTCGCCTCGACGTCGACGCGCCGTTTGCCGTCCGAACGGAGGATCGAGTACGCGAACTGGACGTCGACGTTGACGAACTCGCCCGGCTCGTCGGTCTCCCCGCGCGCCGTCGCCTCGTCGAGCCGGCGCTGGAACGGCGGGACCGCGAGGTCGGCGGCGACGTCGAACGACCAGCCCGGGTCGCTCGGGACCGCGTCGGGCCACAGCCGGAGCGCGGGCGCGTATATCTCGGCGTCGCGCCCGGGGTCGCCGCCGCCGGGCCCCTCGCCGTCTCCCGCGACGAGCGCGCGCTCTATCTGACGGAGCCCGATCGCGGTGTTCCGGTCGGCGGGCGCGAACGCGACGAGGCTGCCGTCAGGCGCGAGCGCGTCGAGCGCGGCGCCCGCGACCGCGACGGGGTCGTCGAGTTCAGAGAGGACGTTGCCGAAGACGACGAGGTCGAAGGAGTCGTCGGCCACGGAGGCAGATTCCTCTTTCTCGTCGAGCCCGAGGAACGCCTCCGCCGTCGCCTCGTGGACCGTCGTCCGGAAGTTGCGGCCGGTCTCCTCTAACATCCGGTCGAGGACGTCGGTCGCGGCGCTCGGCTCGACCGCGTGGTAGTCGACGACGGCGTCGTCGGGGAGGTAGTCGTGGAGACCGAGCGCGGGACCACCGACGCCCGCGCCCACGTCGAGGACGCGGAGCGTCCGGTCGAGCAGGCCGTTCTCGGTCAGGTCGTCGAGGACGTAGCCGACCGTCGCGTAGTACGCCGGCAGGTGGTATATCGCGTAGCCGAGCGCCGCGACGCGGTCGTACTCGACCTCGTTCTCGTAGAGGTAGTCGGTCTTCAGCCGGCGGACGCGCTCGCGGAGCTCGTCGCCGGAGTCGCCGCGGTGCCAGTTCGCGCCGTACTCGCGGACGAGCAGGTCCTCGACCGCGAACGCGTACGTCTCCGGCAGCGCCTCGGGCGACCAGCCCGGCGGGTCGACGGGCGACTCCTCGACGGGGACGAAGGCGCCGTCCTCGCGCTCGCGGAGCCGGAGGTCGAACGCCTCCTCGCGGAGCGTCTCGCGGACGACCGCCGGGTGCGGGGTCCCCTCGATGTACTCCGCTATCTCCTCGGGGTCGATCGGTCTGACGTTGCGCAGGTAGTTCGCGTTGTTCCGGACCGCGGTTCTGTCGATCATTGGATTTTCGTCTGCCTCGCGTCGTCTCACTCCAGCCGCTCCCGCCCCTCGCGGTCGCCGCGGGCGCGCTCGTAGAGGGCGGCGAACGCCTCGTCGTCCGCGTCCGCGATCGCCGCCGCGGCGTCGGCCACGTCCTCGGCCCCGTCGAAGGCGCGCTGTATCTCGGCGTACACCGCGGGCGACCCCTCGGTGACGGTGTCCGCGACCTCGTCGAGCGCGGCCGAGACGGGCGTGTGGAACTCCTCGCGGACCGGCCCGGCGGCGAGCCGCCACGCGAGCACCGCGGCGTGGGCGCCCGCCTGAACGGTCTCCATCGCCTCGTCGTGCTCCTCGGCGGTCGTCTCGAACACGTCGTTGCCGCCGGCCTCGACCGCGGCCGAGAGGGAGTCGACCAGCGGGCCGCCCTCGTCGACGACGACCGCGACGTTGCCCGGGACGCGCGGCGGCGCGAAGAGCGGGTGGTAGCTCGCCCGTTCGAGGTCGGAGGCGTGCTCGCGCATCGCGGCGACCGCGTCGGTCATCTCGCCCGAGACGTCGACTATCGCCCGCTCCGCCCGGGGCGCGTACGCCTCGACCGCCGCGGGCACCGCCGACATCGGCACCGCGAGGCAGACCGCGTCGTGAGTGGTGTCGCCGTCGGCGTCAACCGTCCGCGCGTCGCGGTCCGCCGCGGCGTCGGCCGCGACGGCCGGGTCGCGGTCGACGAACGCGACGCTCGCGTCGACCGGCGCGGCGTCGACCGAGACGGTGTCAGCGACCCAGCGCCCGATCTCACCGGCGCCGACGACGAGGAGGTCCATCGGTTACGGAAACGGAGGTGACGCGCCGGTTAAAAGGACTCGCCTCGGGACCGAGGGGTGAGACGGTCCCCTCGCCGCCCTCGTTCGCCCCTCCCGACCCGTCACTCCGCGCGTCCCTCCGCGCCGAGCCGGTTGATCACTCCCGCGCCGGGGGAGATCGACCGGACCGCCGGCAGCAGCGCGATCGCGATCGCCAGCTCCAGCCCGCCGACCGCGAGGAACGCGGGCGTGTAGCCGAACGCGCCCGTGGCGCTTCCGCCGATGAGAAAGCCCGTAAGGAAGCCGAGCGAGCCGAACACGTTGAACAGGCCCATCGCCGCGCCGCGCGCCTCCGGCTCGACGAGGTCGGTGACGAGCGCCATCGTCGCCGGCGCCATCAGCGCGCCGCAGACGCCGACCAGCACCATCAGCCCCGCGGCGATCGGGTACGCCGGCGCGACGCCGACGCCGATCGTGGCGACGCCGTACGCGAGCGACCCCGCCACCACGGGAAGGAAGCGACCGATCCGGTCCGAGAGCGCGCCGAGGGGAGACTGGAGCAGCGCGAACGGGACGAAAAAGAGCGCGAGCGTCGCGCCCGCGCCGGCCGCCGACAGCCCGAACGTCGCCGGGTCTTGGAAGTAGTAGACGCCGACGAGGGCGAAGAATCCCGCGGTGAGGCGGTCGACGAAGCCGAACGCGAGGGGGACGAGGAGGCCGGGCGTCGTCCGGGCGCGGGCGAGCACGTCGCGGAACCCGACGTCGTCGGTCGCCTCCGCGTCACCTCCGTCACCCGTCGAGACCGGCGCCGCCCGGTCGTCGACCGTCGCCGCGAGCAGCCCCGCCGCGGCCAGCACGGCCGCGCCGGCGTACACCGGGTAGAGCGCGTCGAGGTCGGCAAGCGACCCGCCGACGACCGAGCCGACCGCGGCGCCGAGTCCGATCGCGAGCCCCGCGGTCCCCATGTTGCGGCCGTTGCCGCCGCGGAGGTCCATCAGAAGGGTGATCGAAAGCGAGAACGCGCCGATGGTGAGCGCGCCACCGACGACCCTGACGAGGAGTGCGGCCTCGAATCCGAGACCCAGCCCCGGCAGCGACGCCAGCGCGACGTAGGAGGCGGCGCCGCCGAACGCGCCGGCGACGACGAGGGGGACCCGCGTTCCGAGCGCGTCCGAGAGCGCCCCCCAGACGACGGCGAACGTCACGAACGCGCCGAACTCCGCGACGAGGAACCACATGCCGGCGTCGATGCCCGCCGGCGCGCCGAGCGCGACGACGAGGTCGGGCACGCCGGGGTAGAGGAGGACCTGCGAGATCAGTACCGCGAGGACGACGCCCCCGAGCCGACGGCGGTCACCGGCGTCGGTCTCGGCCGCGAGGGACGGGTCGCCGTCGACAGCGGCGTCGCCGCCGCCGGAGGGACCGGGTTCGACGGTGGGGTCGGCGTCGCTCATCTACTTATAAAACGGGTCGAACGGGCAAAAGATCGACGCTCCGGGAAGCGGCGTCCGGCGACCGAGACGGGGCGCCGCCCGGGTTCGGTCGATGTCGTCGCGCGTCAGAGCTCGGCGTCGATCGCCGCGGCGATCGACTCGGCGGCGTATCCGCCCTCGACCGGGCTTCCGTTCACGAAGATCGCCGGCGTTCCGGAAACGCCCATCGACTCCCCCTCCGACTTGTCGCTCTGACTCGCCTCCTCGTACGCGGTGAACTCCGCGTCGGAGAGGACCGCGCAGGGGTCGGCGCCGCCCGGCATGGTGTCTACGCTGCTGCCGTCGCCGTAGACGCCCTGCGACTCGTAGGCGGCCGAGGCGAACTCGAAGAACGCCTCGTCGCCGTGGCGGTCCCCCACGCCGCGGGCCGCGCTGGCGATCGGGACCGCCCACTGCTCGTCGACGGGGAGCGGGAAGTCCCAGTGCTCGTAGTGGACGTCGCCGGGCTCGATGTAGTCTTCGCGGATCGTCGGGAAGTGTTCGAGCTTGTACGTCGCACAGTGGCCACAGGTGAAGTCCTCGAACGCCCGAACCGTCACGTCGGCGTCGGGATTCCCGAGGGTCGGTCGATAGTCGAGGTCCGGATCGCTCGGCTCCGTCAGGTCACAGTCGTACGCCCCGGCGTCGAAGCTCAGTCCGCCGCTCCCGCCGTTTCCGCCGCCGAGACACCCCGCCGCGCCGACGACGCCGACCGACGCCGCGCCCGCGAGCAGGGACCGCCGCGTGCGTTCCATACCGCTCGCTGGGGCCGGCGCGCACTTAACGACTCCGCGACCCGTCGGGGGCCGGAAACGGGGAGCGGTCCCGCTCCCGAACGCTTTTGCCGCCGCCTGTCGACCCCCACGTATGAGCGACTGGGACCTCGACCTGCGGGACGCCGAGGCGAAGATGGACGAGGCGTTCGCGGCGGCGGGCGACGTCGTCCTCGGCGTCTTGGACGGCACGACCGACCCGGAGGAGTGGGTCCGCAGCGTCGACTACGGGAACACGCTGGTGCTGTCGATCGAGGGCGACCTCAACGAGCTTGCCGCCGGCTTCGCGCGCGACGTGAAGGAGATGGACGGCGAGCTGATGCACTTCCGCGGCTTCCTCGTGGTGACCCCGCCGGGCGTGAGCATCGACACCGACCGCCTGAGCGATCCCGGCGCAGACGGGGAAGGCGTCGAGGCGGACGATCCCGGCACGGACGACGCGACAGCGGCGGACGGCCCTGCCGACGTGGCGGCGCCGGCCGACGACGAGAACGGCGGCAACGAGAACTGAGCGGGCGTTTCCTCGCCGGAAGGCCGAGCGGACCGGTACTGCCTACCCCTCACCGACCATTCGGTCTTCCTCGTCCCACTCGCGTTCGCGCAGTTCGTACTTCTGTATCTTCCCGGTCGCGGTGGTGGGGAGCTCCGCGACGAACTCCACCTCGCCGGGCGTCTTGTAGTCGGCCACGCGCTCGCGGACGAACGCCTTGAGCTCCTCGGGCGTCGCGCCCGCGTCCTCCGGGTCCCCGCTCTCGGGGACGACGAACGCCTTGGGCGTCTCGCCCCACCGCTCGTCGGGCGCGGGGATGACGGCGACGTCGGAGACGGCGTCGTGCTCGAAGAGGGTGTCCTCCAGTTCGATCGAGGAGATGTTCTCCCCGCCGGAGATGATGATGTCCTTTTTGCGGTCTTGGATCGAGACGAAGCCGTCCTCGTCGACGACCGCCAGGTCGCCCATGTGGTAGTACCCCTCCAGCCGCTCCGAGAACGCCTCCTCGGTGGCCTCGGGCTTGTTCCAGTAGCGGTCCATCACCTGGTTGCCGCGGACGACGATCTCGCCTATCGTCTCGCCGTCGGCGGCCACGTCCTCGCCGTTCTCGTCGACGACGCGCACGTCGGTCCCGAGGTAGCCGATCCCCTGCGTCTTCTTCACCGCGAACCGGTCGTCGGCCCCCTCGTCGAAGTGGCGCTTCGCGTCCGAGGTGGTGATCAGCGGTCCGGTCTCGGTCGCGCCGTACACGTGTTTGAGGTCCCAGCCGAACTCCTCCTCGACGGTGCGGATCGTCGCCTCCGGCGGCGCCGCGCCCGCGGTGGCGACGCGCACGTCGTTGTCGCCGGTCGTCTCCCCGCCGTGCTCGGCGTAGTGGTCACCGAGCATGTTGAGGACGGTCGGCGCCGCACAGAAGTACGACACGTCCTCGCCGCGGATCCGGTCGAACGTCTCCGCGACGTCGACCCCGCGGGTACAGACGTGCCGGGCGCCCGCCCCCGTGATCGCGTAGATGTGTCCCCACCCGTTGACGTGGAACATCGGCAGCGTCCAGAGGTACACGTCGTCGTCGGTGATCTCCTGATGGATGGAGATGAGGTACGCGTGGAGCGTCTCGGCGCGATGGGTCCGGCAGACCCCCTTCGGGTCGCCGGTGGTCCCCGAGGTGTAGTTGATCGTGATCACCTCGTCTTCGTCCATCTCCGGTCGCTCGTAGGCGTCGGGGTCGGCGTCGTCGAGCGCGTCGTCGAACGACTCCCAGTCGCCCTCGACCGCGTCCGCGTCGTTCGTGAGGAACGTCTCGGTGGGGACCTCGTCGCGGACCGCCTCGACGTTCGCGGCGTACTCGGCGTCGGCGTAGATGGCGTCGACGCCGGCGTCCGAGAGCATGTACGAGAAGTCGTCGGGCGTGAGCCGGTAGTTCAGCGGCGCGTGGATAGCGCCGACCTGCATCGCGCCGTAGGCGGCCTCCAGGTGGTAGTGCGTGTTCGGGTCCAACACCGCGACCCGGTCGCCCTTCTCTATCCCGCGCGCCTGAAGCGCCGCGGAGAAGCGGTCGGCGCGCTCGCCCAGTTCCGCGTACGTGTATCGCGTCCCGTCGACCGCGAGAACGGCCTCCTCGTCGGCGTAGTGGCGTCGCGCCCGGTCCAGAAAGTCCGTGGTCAACAGCGGCTTGTGCATCATCCTTCACTATCGATGATGGGTGAAATCGTTTGCGGCCGACGCAAGGGAGGGGTGAGCGCGGGACCCTTTTCAGGGTCGGTCGCAGAGGGATCGGAGATGAGCGACGAGTCCGGCGGGTCGGCGTTCTCCGAGGGGTACGTGATTCCGATCGCGGGGCTGCTGTCGTTCGCCTTCGCGCTGATGGCGGGGCTCACCGCGCAGCGGGCGCTCTCCGGCGATCCGGCCGACGTCGCCGTGCCGGTCGGCTTCGCCGCCGTCGCGGTCATCGCGCTGCGGCTGCGGATCAAAGCGATCGCGGCGCGGTCGGGAGACGACGGAGACGCGAGCCGGAAGTGACCGCCCGTGCGGTCGCCCGCCGCGGCCGATACGGCCGGCTGCCGGGTCGACCGACGCGGACGGGGAGGGCGGACTGACCGGGTGCCGTCGCGGGAGAGGCGACCGCGGTGAACGCGTGGACGAATCGCACACGGGCGGCGGGATCAGAACCCTTAACAGTCGCACGCGGTTTTGCTACGATAGCGGGATGGGATAGCCAGGAGATTCCGCCGGGCTCATAACCCGGAGATCGGTAGTTCAAATCTACCTCCCGCTATCTGTTGTCGACGACGCTAAACGCCGAGCGCAGCGAGGCGTGAGCGCCGTCGTCGGCGAGATAGCCCCGGGAGAGGTTTGAACCAGGAAACGAAGCGGCGCGGAGTGACCGTGGTTCAGATCTACCTCCCGCTCCTTCTGGCCGACTGCTACCCTCCTAGCCTCGCCTCTGTCTTCCGGAGTCGTCGCCACCGAACCCGGAAGCGATTTCCGTCGCGCTGTCGTTTCCTCCCGTATGGATTACGAATCGAGCCTCGACCGCGCGATGGAGGAGGTGCCGGACCTCGGCGGCTCCGACGAACGCTTGTCGGTTCCGGACCCGGAATGGCAGAAAGACGGGGCGTTCACCCGGCTGACCAACCTCTCGGGGATCGCGGACGCCCTAAGCCGCGACCCCGAACACGTCCACTCGAAGATCCAACAGGAGCTCGGGACGGCCGGCCAGTACGAGGACGGCCGCGCACGATACAGCGGGAACTTCCGCGAGCGCGACTTCCAGGCCGCGATCGACTCGTACATCGAGTCGTTCGTCACCTGCTCCGAGTGCGGGCTCCCCGACACGCGGCTGGAGACCGAAAACCGGACGCCGATGCTCCGCTGTGAGGCCTGCGGGGCGTTCCGGCCCGTCGCCAAGCAGAACACCTCGAACACCCAGCGGCAGGAGGACGCCGTCGAGTCGGGCAACACGTACGAACTCGAGATCGTCGGCACCGGCCGCAAGGGCGACGGGGTGGCCGAGCGCGGCGAGTACACCATCTTCGTCCCCGGCGCACAGGAGGGCGAGACCGTGACGGCGTACATCAAGAACGTCTCCGGCAACCTCGCGTTCGCCCGCCGAGAGGACTGACTCGGCACCGACGGAAGCCGGCCGCGGCGTTCCGCTACCCGACCGTTTATCGGCGTCTTCGTTCATCGTGAGGTATGGCCACGCGACTCCCCGAGTCGGCCTTCGCGGACCGGCTCGCCGCGGTCCGAGACCGGCTCGCAGCGACCGACGCCGACGCCGCGACGTGGGTCGGCGCGACGTCTATCGAGTACCTCACCGGGTTCCATCACATCCAGACGGAGCGCCCGGTCGTCCTCGCGGTCACAGACGACCGCGTCGAGATCACCGTCCCCCGCCTGGAGGTCGAGCGCGTCTCCCCCAACCCGCGGATCGACGCCGTCAACGACTACTTCGACTACCCCGGCGGCGAGCCGGTCTCGGTGGCGGTCGAGATGCTCGACGGTCTCGGCGCCGACGCGATCGCCGCCGACGCCGACGGGCCGCCGGGCGTGATGGGGTACGAGGGGCCCGCGTTCTCCGAGTCGCTCGACGTCGAGACGCAGTCGTGGGTCGACCGGATGCGCTGGGCGAAGTCCGACGCGGAGGTCGACCTGATCCGCGAGTCCGCGAAGTGGGCGAACCTCGGGCACCGCTACCTCGCGGACTTCTCCGAGCCGGGCGCGCACCCGGCGACCGTCTCGCAGCGGGCGTCGACCGAGGCGTCTCGCGCCATGCTCGACACGCTCGGGGACGCCTACAGCGTCCGCGTCCGCGGCGACGGGCCGGTCCACGCCGGCTACATCTCCGGCGAGGAGACCGCGCTCCCGCACGGGCACACCCCGAACGAGCGGCTCTCCGAGGGCGACGTGCTGGTCACCGGCGCGACCGCGAACGTCGACGGCTACCGCTCCGAGTTGGAGCGGACGATGTTCGTCGGGGACTACTCCGACGAGCAGGAGCACTACTTCGGGCTAATGCTGGAGGCGCAGACGCTCGCGATCGACGCGTTAGGGCCGGGCGTGCCGGTCGCGGAGGTCGACCGCGTCGTCTGGGAGTACTTCGAAGAGCAGGGCGTGACGGACCTCGCGCAACACCACGTCGGCCACAACATCGGGCTGGGCGGCCACGAGCCGCCGTACATCGACCGCGGCTGGGGCGAGCGCTACGACGGCGACGACGCCGTGATGGCGCCCGGGCACGTGTACACGATCGAACCCGGACTCTACACCGACGAGTACGGGTACCGCCACTCCGACACGGTCGCTATCACCGAGTCGGGAACGGAACAGCTCACCAACTTCCCGCGGGACATCGACTCGAACGTGGTCTGAACGCAGCGTCGGCCGACCGCACCGTCGGCTGAACGCGGGGCGACTCGCCGGCGTCGTCGCCCGGGCCGATCGTCACTCCACCCGATCGACGGCGACGCGGTGCCCGGTCTCGTCGACGTGCTCGCGCCGGAGCGCGTCGGCGTCGTCCGGCGCGTCGCACAGGTGTTCGACCGAGCACTCGCGGCAGACGAGGTGATACCGTTCGTTCCGAGAGACGGCGTCCATACGTTCGACACGTGGTATACCCGTATAGTTACAAGCCGCCTACCGGCGAGTAACGCGCCGTTATCCGGCGGCAGGCGGACCCGCCGTCACTCGCTCGTTGCCGGGGACCGCGACTCGAATCGGTCCAGCGCCACCTCCAGCATGTCCGGGCTCACCGGCTGGTACTCATTCCGCTCGTGTTCGGGTAGGTACTCCCGGACCCCGTTCCACGAGTCGCGGGCGTACCGGGCGTCGAGGAGGACGCGGACGCCGCGCTCGTCCGGCCCGCGGATGACGCGGCCGACCGCCTGCCGCGCCTTCCGCACGGCGGGGACGGTGAGGGCCGTCTCGAACCCCGACTCGAACCGGCGGTCGTAGGCCGTGATCACCGCGCGGGTCTGCGGCCGCGCCGTGTTGATGATCGGGACGCCGCAGACGACGGCGGCCGAGAGGCGGTCGCCGCGGTAGTCGACGCCCTCCGTGAGGGTGCCGCGGAGGCTCGTCACCAACACCTTCCCGTCGCCGGCGAAGAAGTCGTCCTTCAGCGACTCGGTCTCGCGGTCGCCCGAGGACTCGTCTAAGAGGACCGGCTTGTCGAGCCGCTCCGAGAGCGACTCGGCCATCCACGTCGCCTCGGCGTAACTCGGGGTCCCGACGAGGACGTTGCCCTCGCGGCGCGCGACCGCGGCGGTCGCGTCAAGGTGCGCGAGCCGCGTCGGGTTCTCCTCGCCGGGCGCGCCGCGGTTCTGGTGGGTGAACTTCGGCGCGTCGACCGCGAGGCTGGCCCGGTTCCCCTCTGGGAAAGAGAGGCCGTACGTCCGCTCGACGACCGGACGGCCGCGTTCTTCGAGGTGATCGAGCCCGGTGACCTCCCGGAACAGGTCCATGGGCTCCAGCGTCGCGCTCATGAGGACGCCGCCGCCAAACGACGCGAGTCGGTCGCCTATCGGCTCGCTCGGCAGGCAGTTGTGGAGCGCGAGGCGCGCGTTGTACGCCCGCCGCCACGAGTCCGGCGGCTCCGTCTCGTCGAACGTGCGTTCGAGTTCGATCGCCCGGAAGAAGTCGGTGTGGCCCTCGCGGTACCAGGCGTTGAGGGTGCGGCCGACGCCGGGCGCCGCGCGCTGTTTGTCCTCGTCTTCCAGCGAGTCGAGGACGCGCCCGACGACCGCGCCGACCTGTTCGGCGCGCGCCCAGACGCGCTCGCCGTACCCCTCGTCGTCGGCCCACGCCGTGACCTCGTCTTCGCTCGGCTCCTCGGGGTCGCGGAGGGGGATCTCCGTATCGTCGAGGTCGCGCATCGACGCCCGCCAGTCCGGGCGCTCGCGGTCGAGGTGCGCGGTCACGCGCCGGTCGAGCTCGCCGCGGAGGTCGGCGTAGAACTCGCGGACCGCCTCGATCTCTTCGACGGTCACGTCCGCGTCCTCCAGTTCGCCGCGGACCACGGCGGCGTCGTCGGACTCCGCGCCCGCCGACTCGAAGGAGAGCGGCTGGACGACGCGGGTGAGCTCGTTCTCGGCGTCGCGGAGGCTGGCGTCCGCGACCGCGTCGCTCACGAGGTCGCGCACGCGGGGTTCGAGCATGTGCGCCTCGTCGCAGACGACGAACGTCGAGTCGTCCAGCAGCGCGCCGGTGAACGTGCCGGTCGTCACCGGGTCGAAGGCGTGGTAGTAGTTGCCGATGACGACCTCGACCTCCGGGACGAGCGCGCCCATGATCGAGTGGGGACAGGAGCCGTGGCCCGCGGCGAGCCGGACGAGTTCGTCGGCGTCGACGTGACCGAGTTCGGCCACGTCGAACGGGACCGCCTCCGCGGGGTCGCCGTCCTCCGGGAGGTCGTCGAGGAAGCCGGCGTAGAACGGACAGAACTCGACGTCGTCGTACTCCTCGGTGTCGGGGCGGTACGGGGTCGGCTCCCCGTCAACGGAGAGGTAGTCGGCGGCGCCGGACTCATCCGCCGACGGGCCGGCGTCGGCACCCGAGTCCATCAGCCCGACCTGCTGGCTCCGCGCCTCGCTCACGAGGTTCGAGGTCGTCGTCGCCCCGCCGTCGCCCACGAGGTTGCGGGTGCGCTCGCGGAGCCCCTCGCAGCGCTCGTACACGTTCTCGCGGTCGATCCCGCCGCGGTTCTCCCGCGCGTACGGGCAGACGTCCGCCTTCCCGACGAGCGTGAGTCCGGAGACGGGGTCGTACTCCTCCGGGAGGTCGTCGTTTATCGTCCGCAGGTCCGTCTCGAACTGGCGCAGCTGCTGTTTGACGCTGGTGAGGACGAAGACGCGCTCGAACTCGGAGTCCGGGTCGCGGACGCGGTCGAGGCCGGCGGTGAGCGCGAGCATCGTCTTCCCCGTCCCGCAGGCGCCCTCCAGCGCGAGGAAGCCGCCGTCCTCGGCCGCGTCGACGGCGGCGTCGATGCCGTCGGCCTGCTCGGGGTAGGGTTCGGGATGGCCGAAGAAGTCGGCCCACGGGGGCGAGTCGGTCACGGGAGCGAGTTACGCCCCATCCGATTTAAACGCTTCATCGGCGGCAGCGGGCCGGGGTCGGCGCCGCCGACGCGTCGCTGCCGGACGGCGCGGCGACGGGGACGAGCCGGTCTCAGTCGACGATGTCGTGGAGGTCGGACAGGTTCTCTATCTCCCAGGTCGGCCAGACGTTCAGCTCCCAGTCGCGGCGGTGAGGACGGCGGATGAACGCCGAGTCGATCCCCGCGTTCTCGGCCGCGCGGACGTCGGACTCGTTGTCCCCGACGAACAAGGCGTTACCCGCGTCGAGGTCACCGAGCGCCTGCTCGATGTAGTGCGGGTTCGGCTTGCGGAGCTGGAGCGAGTGGATCGTCGGCTCGCGGCCGTAGGCGGCGCCCATCCGGTCGAACCCGTCGAAGTGGTCGACGAGGAAGTCGACGGTCGCCTGCTGGTTCGAGGAGACGATTCCCATCTCGACGTCGAGGTCCTGTAGCTCGTCGAGGTCGTCGTATGGGGTCTTGCGCCCCTCGCGGGCCTCCTGCTGTTGGGCGCGCGACACCACGTCGTCGCGCGTCCGCCAGAACGACCCCGGGTCGAGGTCGTACGTCTGACAGACGGTGCCGACGCTACCGGGGGTCGCACCGATGGTCATCTGCTCTACGTCGTCCGGATCGGGCTCCTCGACGCCGCACTCCTCGAACGCGTTCCGGGTCGCATCCCGGAGCACGTCGAAGCGCGTGCGGCCCACGAGGACACCGTCGTTGTCGAACACGACGGTATCGTACGTCATAGGCTCCATTCACGGCGGGCGGGGATAAGGGTTTCAGTGACGGTCTCAGCGGCGAGAATCGACGCGAGGCGACGTTTCAGCCGATATCGACGCATCAACCGGTCGGTTTTACCAGCCGCGGCGCCGCGAAGCATCCATGCGCGTCAGCGTCATCGGCGGGAGTTCGATCGGTCCAGAGACGGCGGCGGCCGCGGAGGCCCTCGGCGAACGGCTCGCGGAGCGGGGTCACGTCGTCGTCTGCGGCGGTCTCGGCGGCGTCATGGAAGCGGTCTGCCGCGGCGCCCGAGGAGCCGGCGGGGAGACGATCGGAATATTGCCGACGGGCGACCGGAGCGACGCGAACCCGCACGTCACGATCCCCGTCGCGACGGGGATGGGCCACGCGCGCAACGCGCTCGTCGTCATGAACGGCGACGCCGCGGTCGCGGTCAACGGCGCGAGCGGCACGCTCTCGGAGATCGGGCTCGCGCTCGCGCAGGGTCGCCCCGTGGCGGGGCTGGACACGCACGACGTCGACGGCGTCGAGGCCGTCGACTCGCCCGCGGCGGCCGTGGAGTACGTGGAGCGAGCCGCCGGTCGCGGCGGCGGGGTCGACTGACCCGGGAGTCAAGGGGTTTCGCGTCGGCTCAGTCGAGCCGATCGTTCGCGATCTCGGTGCCCTCGACGAGCGCCTCCAGTTTCGCCCACGCGATCTCGGGGTCGACCATGCCGATGCCGGCCTGCGTGCCGAACCCGCAGTCGGGGGCGGCGACGAGCGGGGTCCCGTCGTCGACGGCGTCCGCGACGCGCTCCAAGCGGTCCGCGACCGTTTCGGGGTGGTCGATGATGTTCGTCTTCACGTCGACGACGCCGGGGATGAGCGTCCAGCCGTCGGGGAGCGGGTGCTCCGCGAACGCGCGGTGCTCGTGTTGGTGGCGCGGGTTCGCCTGCTCGACGCTGAGTCCGGTGATGTCCGCCTCGTAGATCAGCGGGAGCATCTCCGCGAGCTCGGTGTCGAAGTGGTGGGGCCCCTCGTAGCTGCCCCAGCAGGTGTGGAGCCGGACCTGCTCGGCGGGCACGTTCGCGAGCGCCTCGTTGAGCGCCTCGACGTGGAGCCGCGTCGCGTCCTTCGCGGCCGCCAGCGGCTCGTCCGCGTACGCCGCGGTGTGGCCGACGGTCAGCAGCTCCGGGGCGTCGATCTGGAGGGTAAGCCCGGCGTCAGCGACGAGTTCGTACTCCGTCTTCATCGCCTCGGCCACCGCGAACAGGAACTCCTCGTAGTCGTCGTAGTAGTCGTCGACGTGGGTCGCGGTGACGACGCTCGGCGACGCCGCGGTCATGAACGCGTCGTCGACGTCGCGGTCCGCGACTGCGAGTGCGTCGGTGAAGCCGTCGACCTCCGCCTGCGCCTCCTCGCGGCCCGTGTACTCGACCGCCTCGGCCACGACCGGGTGCATCGAGAGGTCGATCACGTCGGTCTTGAACGTCTCCTCGGCGTAGGACGGGAACTCCTGGAGGTCGGCCCACAGCTCCGTCTCCCGCTTCCCGTCGATGCCGCTGAGCCGGTCCGCGACGTACCAGTTGAACGAGACGCGGGACTGCTCGCCGTTGTTGATCGAGTCGAGACCGGTCTCGACCTGTCGGTCGACGACGTCGCGGGTCGCGTCCGCGACCGTCTCGTTCCACTCGTCCGGGTCGACCGTCTCCCCGTCCTGACGGCGGGTGAGCAGGTCGAGCAGTTCCGGCGGTCGCGGCAGGCTACCGACGTGCGTGGTGGAGATGTGGCCGTCGTTCGTCGTCATCGATCGGGATTACGGGACGCACTCCGAAAAGGGCGGAGGATCCGGCGGGGTCGGCGCGATCGGGTTGCGGTCTGTCTCGATCTCCGAGCCGCGCTCCCGGGCGGGAACGACCGGTAATTAGATGTAATTAAGATTTATCAGTCCGGAGCAGGACGGATCCGTCAATGAGCGACTACACCACGATTTCTCTGCGGAAAGAGTTCGTCGCGGACGTCGAGGAGTACATCGAAGACGAGCCGTTCGGCTCGGTCAAGGAGTTCGTGAAGCACGTCGTCGTCCAGGAGATGGAGTCCGATGAAGGGGTCTCCGAGGCGGAAGCGAGACAGATCGCTCAGAAGCTCCGGGACTTGGGGTACATGGAATGAGCGGGCGGCATCCGGGGGTCGGGTCGGCTAATTCCGGCGGGATCGAGCGCGCCGACCTCATCCTGCTCGCGATCCCGCTCGCGTTCTGCGCCGTGTACGCCGTCGGGTCGCTCCTCGCTCAGGGGTACGCGGTGCCCGTCGCCGGCGCGTCGCTCGCGGCCGCGGTCCTCGTGGTCGACGGACTGTTCTGGCACCCGCCGAACGAGGCGTGACATCGGTTCCGGGTCAGATGACCACTGATCCTTCGGAGAACACCTCCAAAGCCCAGCCTCGTCGCCGGACTCCGTCCGGCTGTAAGCGAGAGCTCCGCTCTCGGCCTGTCAGTCGCCCTCGCTCCGCGTCGGGCGACTGACTCCAGCGAGGGACCTTCGGTCCCGGTTCGCGGTCAAGAGGCCGCTCGCAGGCACGCGCCACCGTCTACCTTTATAAGTGAACGTCGCTGCCGCTCACGGCTATTTAAATATCGTTTCACAGCGACCGATTCGAGTGATCCACTCCCGCTAGCTCACCGCTATTTCTGCGCCGACCGAAACGGAAGCAACGCGTCTCGCCTTCTGAAGACTTCAACGGAGCCGAAAAGGCGATCCCTCGCTTTCGCGCCGCCCTACCAGGTGTCGTGGAACGTGTCGAACTCGATCGAGTCGAGCGGCTTCTCACCGATGGCGGCCTCGTACTCGCCCGGCGTTAACATTGGCTTGTGGAACCGCGGGCCGTCGTCGGTCGTGATCCGCGGGCAGCCGGTGTTCACGAACGCGTCCATGTCGAAGTTCCGCAGGCGGTCCGGCGTCACCTCGTCCATCGTGATCAGGTAGGCGTTCTCGTTGTTGTCGACGATCTCCTGGGCCTTCTCCCACCGGCCTTGCCCGATCTTCGTACAGAAGATGACGCCCCACTTCTCGGCGTCCATCGCCTTGTGAACCGCAGCGTAGCGCTGCTTGAGGAACTGGTCGTGTTCCGCGATCGACACCGCGTTGTTGACCGGGTCCGCGATGACGACGCGCTTGTCCGGGTGTTCCATCGCGAGCCCGACCGGGTGGAACTTCCCGCCGCCGACGTACAGCACCTGCTCGGCGTCGATGTCCGCGGAGGCGTAGTTACAGCCGAGCACCTGCCCCTCCTTCGTGAGGCGGTCGTCGCCGCGTCGGGTGTGGACCTCGTAGCCGCGCTCTTCGAGCCAGTCGGTCATCTCCTCGAAGCGGTTCATGTGTTGGGCCGTCGTGACGAGGCCCACGTCGGCGTCCTCCTCGGGGGGCGTTAGCTCCTCTTCGAGCGCGTCCTCCATGATCGGGAAGGGGTCGACGTTCGAGAAGAGGGGGACGTAGACGATGCTGTCGGACTCCTTCATCGGCGTGTGACCGAAGTGGACGAACACGTCCGTCCGGCGCATCAGGTACGTGTCGAGGTCGCAGGCGCCGTAGCAGGGCTGTCCAGAGAGCATGAACGTCACGTCGTCGGGCGCGACCTCGCGGAGGTCGTCCGCGACCTTCGGCCCGCGGCGCTTGAGTCCCTCGGGGAACTGGAGGCCGACCTTGGAGGCGTCGCGCTCCTCGATGGCCTCTAAGATCCGGTCGAGTTCGTAGTCCCACTCGCGGTCGTGTTTCAGGGCCATGCCCGTCTTCGTCAGGTCGCCCTCCGTGGAGCCGCTCATGTGAGCCGGATTGTGCGGCAGGACGGTTAAACGGCGCGTTCGGAGACGGATGGTGTAACCGCTCCCGGTTACCAGTATCGGGTCGACGGTGTTCGCTCGCGCCGAGCGTCCTCGTGTGCCTGCCGCGGCCGACGGAGCTAACCGCCGCCCTCGCCAACCGCGCACCGATGACCGACATTCCGCTCGAACACGTTCACGTCGCGCCCGACGAGGGGTTTGACGGCGAGCCGGCGCCGGCCGTCTTCGTCCTCCACGGTCGCGGCGCCGACGAGGAGGACCTGCTCCCGGTCGCCGCCGAGTTGCCGGACGAACTCCACGTCGTCAGCCTCCGCGCGCCGGACCCGCTTCAAGGCGGGTACACGTGGTACGAACTCGACCTCTCCGCCGGCGGGTTGGAGTCGAGCCAGCCCGACGCCGACGACTTCCGGCGGAGCCTCGACCTGATAGTCGAGAGCGTCGAGGCGGCGGTTGACGCCTACGGACTCGACGCCGACCGGGTCGGGCTGCTCGGGTTCAGCCAGGGCGCGATCACGAGCCTCTCGCTCTTGCTGGAAGACCCCGACCGCTACGCGTGGGTCGTCGCGCTCCACGGCTATCTCCCGGAGTCGCACGCGGACCTCGATCCGGACGGTATCGCGGGCAAGCCCGTCTTCGTCGGCGCCGGCGCGGGCGACCGCGTGATCCCCGAGTCGCGGACGACGGCGGCCGTCGAGCGGCTCGAAGCCGTCGACGCCGTCGTCACCCACGGCAGCTTCCCGGGGGGCCACGGTATCGGTCCGAAAGAGCTCGACGCGGTCATCGAGTTCGTCGAGTCGCGGTAGAGAGTGGAGGCCGACCCGACCCCCGGCTCCGGCAGGTTCAAACGGCTCGGTCACCACGCTCAGGTATGAGCGTCGAACAGGTCTCCATCGAAGACCTCGGCCGAGAGCTCGGCGACCGGATCGCCGAAACCCCGGAGTACGAGCGGTTCGAAGAGGCGAGAGCGGCGGTCCAGCGCGACGAGGCGGTCCAAGAGCGGATCGACGAGTTCGAGCAGCTGCGCGCGGAGTTCATGCAGGCCCGCCAGACCGGGCAGGCGACGAACGAGGGGCTTCAGCGCGTCCAAGAGGCGCAAGACGAGCTCCACTCGATGCCCGTGATGAGCGAGTACCTCGACGCGCAAGACGAGCTCGAGGACACCCTCGAAGCCGTCAACGAGGCGATTTCCGAGCCGCTCGCCGTCGACTTCGGCGGCGAGGCCGGCGGCTGCTGTCAGGAGTAAACTACCCCACCCTACTCGCTCACGGCGTTTCCGTTCGCTTCGTTGAGGGTGGGGCTTTCGCGTGGACTCCCGTTCTGGCCATCGCTGGCAGGCTCGTAATCACCGTTCACGTTCAACGTCCCGCGATTCAAGCGCACGTTTACGGGTGCGCCTCCGCTCGACGACGTTTGCGCCGAGCGGAGATGCTTCAGACCGATGTTTTTTGCTGCGTTGTAGTCCGCGTGGGGAGTGTATCCGCACTTCAGGCACTCGAATACGTCCTGTCCGTCCGAGGTCGGGCGGTTGTTTTCGTGAGTGAACCCGCACTTGGAACACCGCTGGGAGGTGTAGGCGGGACTCACCTGCTCGACCGAGATGCCGACGACTTCGGCTTTGTACTCGACGTACTCGAACAGACGTTGGAACGCCCACGCGTGGAACTTCTTGGCGTTCGGCATCCGCTCACGAATTCCCGTCAGGTTCTCGAATGCGATCACGTCACAGTCGTGTTCGACGGCTTCTGCGACGAGTTCCTTCGAGACTGTGTGTAAGAAGTGATCGTAGCGTCCCGTCTCTGTGCGTCCGACCGACTGGATGGTTTCGTGAGCCGCCCGCGTCCCGCGCTGTTGGAGCGATCCGCGTCGCTTCTCGAACTCGCGGTGCCAGTGGTTCAGCTCTGCCCCGTTCCAGAACGTGCCTGTTGAAGTGACGGCGATGTTTTCGATGCCGAGGTCAACGCCGAGGACTGTGCTGTGCTCGGCGTTGCCGTCGTCGGCAGTCTCGGACTCCACGTCGGCCTTAGTGCGGACGTGAAGGTAGAACTCGCCGTCGCGGTAGTGGAGTTCCGCGCCCGTCACTTCGTAGTCGTCGTTGAACAGGTACTCCGAGTGGGGTGTCTCGCGGTTATCGTCTGGCAGGACGTACTCGGCCGTGATTCGGCCTTCGACGGTTGAGAGCGTCGCGTGATCGTCGTTGAACGTCGCACAGCGTTTGTCGTAGACGAGTGTGGGGGCGGAAAAGGATGGTTTCCCTGCGTAGTCGCCTTGTTTCCAGCGGGCAACGACGCTTTGGACGGCGTCGGCGGCCTTGTTGCGAGCGTTCTGAACGAGATTCGCTTGTAAACGCGTCTCAGCCCGCACGTCGTCGTAGGTTTCACGTTGGAGTTCGGCCTTGCTCGTCGTTTTATACTCGCCTTGCCAGGCGTGGTCGACCACGTAGTTGGCGGCCCACAGGAACTCGGAGATGGTTTCATGGAGGAGATCAGCGTCGCTGTCGGCCATATCGAGCTTGACTGGCACGGTGCGCCGTACCTCCATCCGTACTTCAGATGTATTTCTTACTTTTTATATTAGTAACGGTTCGGTGGGGACCAGTCAGCGATCGAACGAGGAGCCTGCCATCACATGTCGATTTCCTCGCCGACCTACTCGCTCCCTTCCGTCGCTCCTTGAGGTCGGGAGCTCCATCTTGAATTGTGCTGACCGCGATCCGCATCCGCCGCCACGGTGAGCTGAACACCGTACCGTCCGGCGACCGCGGCCGACTCCTTATACCGGATGCCGACCCACGCCCGACGTGATAGCCGTCGCCGGCGGGAAGGGCGGAAGCGGAAAGACCACGACCACCCTCGGGCTCGCCCGCGCGCTCTCGCGGCGCGGCGCCCCCGTCGTCGCGGCCGACGCCGACTGGGACCTGCCGAACCTCGCGCGGTTGGCCGCGGAGACCGCGGCGGACCGCGTGCCCGCCGGAACCGGACTGCGGGCCGCCGAGGAAGACGGTCGGACGGTCCTCGACGCGGCCCGCGGGACCGAGCGGGTGCGTCCCGACCGCTCCGAGCCGACGGTCCTCGCGGCCCCCGACTCGCCGCGGTCCGTGGACGCGCACGCGACGTTCGACGCGCTCGACGCCGCGACGCCGAACGACGCGCCGGTGTTGCTCGACTGTCCGGCCGGCGCGTCGCCGGACGTGGCCGCGCCCCTGCGGGCGGCCGACCGCGCGCTGATCGCGACGCCGCTCAGGCGAGCCGCGCTCCGCGACGCGGCGAAGACGGCGGCGATCGCCAGCCGTCTCGGCTGTCCACCGGTCGGCGCGGTCGTGATCGGTGAGACGAGCGTGCCGGACCGGGTGGCGGCGCTGCTCGGCTGTCCCCTCCTCGGGAGCGTCCCGGACGGCGGGGCGGCCCCGCTCTCCGACTCGGCGGTCCGAAGCGCGTACGACGATATCGCCCGCCGCCTCGGAGAGACCGAGGCCGCGGCGGCATGGACGGTCGCGTGAGTCGGAGCGTCGCGTGAGAATCACGGCTGCGGACGGCCCGGGAACGGCGGACTGCGGGGCCGCGGCCGGGCGAGAGGGGCGCCATCGACAGACCCAAGCGTCCACAGGCGGCAGCGATCGTATGGAGACGCTTCCGACCGGGATCTCGGTGCTGGACCGACAGTTCGGCGGCGGAATCCCGAGCGGTAGCGTCGTCGTGTTGAAGGCGAACCCCGACAGCCAGTCCGAACTCATCCTGGACCGGTTCGCTCGGATCCGGCGGTGCCGCTACCTCACGACCGTCCGGTCCGCCGAGGCGGTGGAGTCGGCCCTCAGTCTCGACGGGGACGAGGAGACGACCGTCGAGGCGACGCAGGACGCCGGGGACCTCCACGAGGCGGCGTCGTTGATCGACGACCTCTCGGAGGGAGAGACCCTCATCGTCGACTCCGTGGAGCCGCTGGAGGACGGGGCGTCCCCGTCGGCGTACGCCGAGTTCCTCGACGGGGTCAGGTCCCGCGTCGACGCCGCCGGGGGCGTCGCGCTGCTCCACGCGCTTCGCGGCGGCGAAGACCCTCAGACGAGGCGGATCACGGAGCAGGTCGCGGACGTCGTGTTCGACCTCCGAACCACGGTCACCGGGACCGAGATCGCGAACCGCCTCATCGTTCCCAAGTTCCGTGGGGGCGCCGCCCTCGAAGAGCCGCTGAAGCTGAAGCTCACCGACACGGTCGCCGTCGACACGAGCCGCGACATCGCCTGACCCGGCCCGACGCGCTCGCAGTCGGCTCGGTTCCCGAGTCAGAACACGGCGGAGACGCCGATCACGACGACACCTGCGACGACGGCCGCGACCGCCCAGTTCCGCGCGGTGTCGACGGCCCCGTACGGCCCGCCCTTCCGCGAGAAGAGGTACAGCGCGTACACGGCGAGCGGCGCCAGCGTCGGGAGCGTCGCGACCGAGACGACACCGGTGAAACTCGACAGCAGCGCGAGCGCGACCGTCGTCGCGCCCGCGACCGCGGCGACGAGCGCGTCCTCGCGTGCCCGTTCGATCTCCATACCCAGTCTGGACGCGCCGGCGGGCAAAAGGGATCTGTTCGGCGGTCGAAGCGGTCGCTACACGCGGCGTGAAAAACGGAAGAATCCGCGGACCGGCGGCGGAAAGAGCGGCCGGTTACTCCTCGTCGATCTCGTCGACGATCTCGTCGGCGTCGACGTCGACGTCTTCGAGCGCCTCCTCGATGTCGACGTCGCCGGCGCCGCCGCCCATGCCGCCCATCATGCCGCCGAGACCGCCCATGCCGCCGCCCTCGATGACCTCCTCGACGACCACGCGGTCGAGGTCGAGGCGGCTCATGAGGTCCTGCGCGATCTGCTGTTTCTGGAACATCCACTGCTGGTTCATCTGCATCGCCTGCGTCGCCGTGACGTAGAGCACGTCCTTCTCGACCTCCTCGGTCTCGACGGTCTCCTCGCCGTCGTCGTCCTCGGTGACGGTCTCCTCCTCCTCGGTGACCGTCTCGATGCGGACCTCCGGCGCCTCCTGGAGGTACATCCCGAGCATGCCGGCGGCCTGCTGCTCGCGGTCGTCGATCGCTTCGAGGATCTCGTACTCGTACTCGAGGTCCTCGCCGGCCAGCGGGTGGTTGAAGTCGACGCGGGCGCGGCCGCCGATGATCGTTTCGAGGTGGCCCTGCTGGTTGTCGATCTGGACCTGCGCCCCGGGGTAGCGGTCGTCCTCGGGGATCTTGTCGGCCTTGACCGTCTCGACCTCGTCGGGGTCGTACTCGCCGAAGGCGTCCTCGGCGGGGACGTCGACGGTGCCCTCGTCACCGACGGCGCCGCCGACGAACGCCTCCTCGACGGAGGGGAACACGTGGCCGGCGCCGAGCGCGATGATTCGCGGCTCGAAGTCGTACTCGTCGACGTCGATCTCGGCGTCCTCGGCCGTCTCCTTGTCGGTCGTGTCGATGACGCGACCGTCGTCGGCCGTTCGGATCGTGTACGCGACGCGGACGAAGTCGCCGTCTTCGAGTCCGTCGGCGTCGGTCTCGGTCTCTTCGGCCTCGTCGGCCGCGTCCGCTTGCTCCTGATCGCTCATACCTGAAGGTCACCTGTTACACCCTTAAGAAGCACGGTTCGGCCCGAAGGCCGCCGACGAGCGGGAAACAGCGGCGGTTTGGGCGCTGACGCGCCGCCCGCGGGTCGCGGCGGCCGTCCTCGGAGCGCGGTCCCGGGTCCCTTTTGAACGCCCCGAACGCACGCACCGCCATGTACGAAGTCGAGATCAAGGTCCCGGCCGGCCTCGACGCGACGCGGGAGCGGCTCCGCGAGGCCGGCGCCGAGCGCGTCGATTCCCGACTCCAGCGCGACACCTACTACGACGCGCCGCACCGCGAGTTCGCAGAGACGGACGAGGCGCTTCGGATCCGCCGCGAGACGCCGCTGGCGGAGGACGGTGGATCGGCGGCGGAGGACGGAGAGTCTACGGCGACGGTCACCTACAAGGGGCCGCTCCTCGAGGAGGCCTCAAAGACGCGCGCCGAACACGAGACGGGCGTCGACGACGGCGAGGCGCTCGCCGCGGCCCTCTCGGGGCTCGGCTTCGAGCCGGCCGCGACGGTCGAGAAGCGGCGGGAGTTCTGGTCGTACGACGGGTTCACGGTGACGCTCGACGCCGTCACCGGGTTAGACGAGTACGTCGAGATAGAGCGCGCCGTCGAGACGGAAGGCGAGGTCGACGCGGCCCGCGAGGCGGCGGTCGAGGCGCTCGGCCGCCTCGGCCTCGACGCGGACGACCAGGTCCGGACCTCCTACCTCGGGCTGTTGCTGGCCGCCGAAGGCGGGAGCTAGGCGTCGCCGTCTCAGTCTCTCCCTCCGTCCGCGTCGCCTTCCGGCCGCTTCTCGGAGAGCACCGTCCGCTCGAACTCGCAGACGAGGACGTCGTCGTCGCCGTCGACGATCTTGAACGCCTCCACGCGCATGGTGACGACGCCGCGTTCGCCGTCGCTCGTCTCCCGCTTGTCCGTGACCGTCGACCGCGCGCGGATAGTGTCGCCGTGGAACACCGGGTTCGGGTGCTCGACCTCGTCGTACGAGAGGTTCGCGACGATGGTCCCGTCGGTCGTCTCCGGGATGGAGACCCCGACCGCGAGCGACATCGTGTACAGCCCGTTCACCAGCCGCTCGCCGAACTGGGTCTCGCCCGCGAAGTCCGCGTCGAGGTGGAGCGGCTGCTGGTTCATCGTCATGTCGCAGAAGCGCTGGTTGTCGGCCTCGCTTATCGTCCGTCGCCTCTCGTGTTCGATCGTCTGGCCGACCTCGAACTCCTCGTAGTACAGTCCGGGCATGACGCGCCGGTCGCCCGGCGTCGTGAAATCGGTACCGCTCTTTACTGGAGGGCCGTTCGTGGTGACTCCCTCCGAAAGGCAGTCGGTCATTTACAAATGGCTGCCGGCCGATCGGCGGTGAGCACCGCCAAAGCCCCAGTCGTGAGGACGCCGCACGCTCGCCGCGCTCCTCGTCGCTCGTTCCACTCGCTCCTGCGGTGCTCGCGTCACCTGCGCCGTCCTCACGACTGCCCCTTTGAGTCCCACCCGCCCGCGACCGCACAGCACCTCACACCTCCCCAGCCTCGTCGGCCTCCCTGCGGTCGGCCGACTCCCTCGCGCGTGCCGACTCGCGGCCGCCGATGGCGACCGCTCGCAGGCACGCGCCACCGCACCGCCTCGTTTGCTTATAAATTGTCCCGCTCGAACGCCCACGATTTATGTCCGACGACGGGGAGGCCTCGACATGGCCAGACGAAGCCTGCTGTTCTCTCCCGGCGACAGCCCCGACCTCATGCGGAAGGCGCCCGGGGCCGGGGCGGACGTGATCTGCTTCGACCTCGAAGACGCTGTCGCTCCCGCCCGAAAAGACGAGGCGAGAGCGGCCGTCCGCGAGGTGCTCTCGGACCCCGCGTTCGACCCGGACGCCGAGGTGTGCGTCCGGCTGACCGTCGAGTCGCCCGCCGCCGACCTCGACGGCGTGTTGGGGGGCGACGCGGGCGGCGAGAGCGGCGCGGAGAGCGAGACGGACGACGTCCGCCTCGACGCGGTGATGCTCCCGAAGGTCGAGGCGCCCGGCCGCGTCGCGGACGCCGCCGCGCTGTGCGCCGAGCGCGGGCGCGACCCGGCCGTGTTCGCGCTCGTCGAGACCGCCGCGGGCGTCCTCTCGGCCCAGTCGATCGCGGCCGCGGACCCGACCGACGCGCTCGCCTTCGGCGCCGAGGACCTCGCCGCCGACGTGGGCGCGACCCGGACCGACGAGGGGACGGAGGTGCTGTACGCCCGGGAGCACGTCGTCCTCGCGGCGAGCGCGGCGGACGTCGACGCGCTCGACACGGTGTACACGGACTTCTCTGACGACGCGGGGCTCCGCGAGGACGCGGCGTTCGCGCGGCGACTGGGCTACGACGGGAAGCTCGCGATCCACCCGGCGCAGGTGGCGCCGATCACCGAGGCGTTCACCCCGGATCCGGCGGACGTGGAGTGGGCGGAAACCGTCCTCGACGCCCGCGGCGAGGCGGAACGCGAGGGTCGGGCCGTCTTCGAGGTCGACGGCGAGATGATCGACGCGCCGCTGATCGCGCAGGCGGAGCGGATCCTCGACCGGGCGCCCGACGGCGACCGCTGAGTCCGCGTGGCCGGGCGGTTCCGCCGGCGGCGGCCGCGGGCGGTGTCGGCACGCACAATTTCCGTTCCGGTCGTCACAGTTAACCTCCGGCCGCCAGCACGTGATCGTATGTCTTCTGAGGCGAACCCGTTCGAGAGTCTGCGGGAGCAGGTGGACGACGCCGCGGCGGTCGTCGACGCCGACGCGGGCGTCATCGAGCGGCTGAAGAACCCGGAACGGGTGTTAGAGACGAACCTGACGTTCGAGCGCGACGACGGCTCCCTAGAGACCGTCCGCGCGTACCGCTCGCAGTTCAACGGCGACCGCGGGCCGTACAAGGGCGGGATCCGCTACCATCCGGGCGTCACTCGCGACGAGGTGAAGGCGCTGTCGGGGTGGATGGCGTACAAGTGTGCCGTCGTCGACGTCCCGTACGGCGGCGGCAAGGGCGGTATCGCGATCGACCCGGCCGACTACTCCGCGGACGAGCTAGAGCGGATCACCCGCGCGTTCGCGACCGAACTGCGCCCGCTGATCGGTGAGGACCGCGACATCCCCGCACCGGACGTCAACACCGGCCAGCGGGAGATGAACTGGATCAAAGACACCTACGAGACCCTCGAAAACACCACCGCCCCCGGCGTCATCACGGGGAAGGCGATAGACTCCGGCGGCAGCGAGGGGCGCGTCGAGGCGACCGGCCGCTCGGTGGCGCTGTCGGTTCGCGAGGCGTTCGACTGGCTCGATCGCGACCTCGCGGGCGCGACGGTCGCCGTTCAGGGGTACGGCAACGCCGGCTCCGTCGCCGCCGCGCTGCTCGACGACCTCGGCGCGAGCGTGGTCGCCGTGTCCGACTCCTCCGGCGGAATCCACGACCCCGACGGACTCGCCCCCCGCGACGTGAAGGCGCACAAGGCCGAGACCGGTTCGGTGACCGGCTACGCCGGCGCCGACGCCCTCACGAACGACGAACTGCTGACGCTCGACGCCGACTGCCTCGTCCCGGCGGCGCTGGAGAACGCGGTCGACGGCGACCTCGCGACGGACGTCCGCGCCGACCTGATCGTCGAGGCGGCCAACGGCCCGCTCACGCCCGACGCCGACGACGTGCTGGCCGAGCGCGACGTCCACGTCGTCCCCGACATCCTCGCGAACGCCGGCGGCGTCACCGTCTCCTACTTCGAGTGGGTCCAGAACCGCCAGCGGTTCAGTTGGACCGAGGAGCGCGTCAACGAGGAGCTGGAACGCGTGATAACGGACGCGTTCGACACGCTCGTCGACACCTACGAGTCGAACGACGTCCACAACCTGCGGACCGCGGCGTACGTCGTCGGGATCGGTCGGATCGTCGACGCGTACGATCAGGCCGGAAACTGGCCGTAAAAGAAGCTTTCGGGGAAGGGAAGGGTTTCGCCGGCGCCCCCCGACTCACTCCAGCGACGCGTCCCGGACCTCCACGTGGCCGCGGTCCCCCTCCCACACCGCGTCGTAGGTCAGGTCGATGCGGCGGTCCATGTGCGGGCCGTCGACGACGTACGTCTCGAACTCGCCGCCCTCCCCCAGCGGGTGGACGCCGTACTCCTCGCGGAGCGCGAGCAGGTCGTCGAGCGCGTCGGCGTCGTACCGCCGGCCGAGCCACGACTCGTCGAGTCCGTACGCCGCCACCTGAACGATCCGGATCTCGAAGCCGGCGTCGAACATCGCCGCCGCGAGTTCGGCGGGGTCCTCCTGCCACAGCGGCGCGAAGAGGTCGATCCCGAGCCGGTCGCACATCGCCTGGATCCGGCTCGTCTGGAACGCGCTTTCGACAGCGCCGGCCGTGACGCCCGCGAGGTCGACGCCGTCCTCGGCGGCGATCTCCTGCAGCGCGGCCTCCATCGGTTCCAACTCGGCGTCGCCCTGCGCGCCCGCGTCGTCGACGTCGTCCGCGCCGAAGTCGTCGGGCGACACCTCGACGATGTCGACCCCGACGCTCTCGGCCGCGAGCGACGCTAGCTCAGTCGCCGGCGTGTGGTACATGTACGAGTCGCCGGCGGGGTGGACGGTCAGGAGTCGCGAGACGTCGAGTCCCTCCTCTAACGCCTGATACAACGCCCACGAGGAGTCTTTCCCGCCGGAAAAGAGGCTCACCCAGTCGCTCATGATCGGAAGAGCGTGTCGCGCGGATAAAGGGTCGGCGGTCGGTCGCGGCGGCCGCGTTCGGCTCAGTCCGAGATGAACTCGTTGTCGCGCCAGTTGACGCCGCCGTCGCCCTCGCCGGCGCCCTGCGGGCTCTCGACAACCTCGATGCTCGCGGGGCGCCGCTCGCCCTCGACGATCCGGGTCGCCTCGAGATCGCCGTCCTCCTCGGTTATCGCGGTCAGCGTCCCCTTCTCAGAGCGGGTCGCGATCTCGCGTAACACGAGGAACATGGGGTACTGGAGCGCGGAGTTCTGGAGGACGGTCTCGCGGTCGCCCTTGAAACAGGCGAACTCGACGAGTTCGGAGGGGATCTCCTCCTCCTCGTCGTCCATCCACTGCGGCCCGCCGGCGCGCGGCGGCTCCTCCTCCCAGACGCGCGTCTCCGTGACCGACGCCTTCAGCTGAGCGGTCGGCGTGTACTTGCTGATCGACTCGTCGTCGGACAGGGCCTTGATGATGAGTGTGTTGTTTCGACGCGTGATGTCGATGTCGTCGATCTCCGGCGGGAGATCGGGATCTTCGTCGAAGTACGTCTCTACGTCTTCGAGTGGCAGTTCGAGCGTCGAATGGAGTCTGAACACGCGGCCTGTCATTGTTTGTGGAAAGCGGTGGGGTCGAACCGGTGGTCGCGGCGGCAGCGGCAACGCCTGCTTCTACCCTTACATAGGCACCGTGGGTTTATATGGACTGCCCTTCGAAACCCAAAGATCGGCGTGTCACGCGCGGGCGACCCCTCACGAACTGGACGGCGCCGCGACTCACTCGGCGCCGAGCTCGGCCGCGAGCTCGCCCCGCTCGTCGAGTTCGGAGAGCACGTCGCTCCCGCCGACGAACTCGCCGTCGACGAACGTCTGCGGGATCGTCTCCCAGCCGCTGTGCGACTCCAGGGCCTCGCGGTACTGCGGCAGCGCGGGCAACACGTCGACCGTCTCGAACTCCTCAACGTGCTGGGAGATGAGCTCGACGGCGCGCTTCGAGTAGCCGCACTGCGGCATCAGGCGGTTCCCCTTCATGAACAGCACCACGTCGTTGTCGGCGATCGTCGTCTCGACGCGCTCGGTGATCTCGTCCGGGTCGGCGTCGGTCTCTGGACTGAACGTCATGGAGGCGCGTACGCGACGGCGAGACAAAGGGGTTCCGCACGGGAGAGGGGTGATCGTGAGGCGGTTCGGACGCGGAGGCCTCTCGAATCGGGATAGGGTGCGACTGAACAGGCAAAGAGCGCCGCCGACGCAGCGGAGTGTTATTTATAAGCGATCAAGTGAGGGTGGTCGATGACCACCGCCGAAGTCCCAGCCGCTTATTTATAAATAACTGCCACCTGATCGGCGGCGAACACCGCCAGAGCCCCAGCCGCGAGGCGGGCGCACGCTCGTTGTGCCCTCAGTCGCTCGCGTTGCTCGCTTCCTGCGGTGTCGCCGGCGGCTGCCCCTTTGAGTCCCGCCCCGCACCGCACAGCACCGCACCTCACGCCTCCCCAGCCTCGTCGCCGGACTACGTCCGGTGACAGCGAGGCGCGACGCCCCTCTGGCAGTCGGCCGAAGCCCGACGACCTCGCGCGTGCGGTTCGCGCCGCGGTGCGGCGCTCACCGGCACGCGCCACCGCAACGTGTCACCTGGTGGGTCGATATTTATAATTGAAGAGCCCAGAACCGTGGCAACCCTACTCGTCGCGGTCGACGCGGACGACGTCGACCAGCGAGTACACCGGGACCCCGTCGATCTCGTCGTACCCCTTCTTGTCGACCAACACGACGCACGCGACCGGCTCGCCGCCCCGGTCGCGGATCGCGTCGATCGACTCCCGCATCGTCGTCCCCGAGGTGATGATGTCGTCGACGACGTAGCAGTCGCGGTTCCGGATGGCCGCGAAGTTCCGCGAGAAGCCGCCGCCCTGCTCGTCGATGTCGCCCTCGTCCCACTGGTGTTTCGCGGGCGCGTAGGTGCCGAGGTCGGTGTCGAGCCGGTCCGCGACCGCGGTCGCGAGCGGCGCGCCGGCCTTCTCGATGCCGACGGTGAGGTCGACCGCCTCGCCCTGTTTGGCCAGGAGGTCGGCCATCGCGCTCGCCGCGTAGCCGAGGCGGGTCGAGTCGCGGCCGAGCGCTGACCAGTCGACGTGGATGTCGGCGGACGCCGTCGCCCCCGCGGGCGCGTCGGCGGCCTCCGAGCCGCCGCCGCGCTCGACCAGCCAGCTCGCGGTCTCCCGGGAGACGTTCAGTTCGTCCGCGATCTCTCCCTTCGAGAGCCCGCGCTCGGCGAGGTCGGCAGCGCTGTCTATCAGGTCGTCAACGTTCTTCATACGCGGCGAATTCGACCGCCGTTTTAATAGTCGTGTCGTCATCCGCGAACGCGGCCTCGAACTCGTCGAGGCCGTGGACGCCCGTCACGAGATCGCCCAAGAACTCCGCCGAGAGCCCCGAGAGCGACTCGATCGCGGTCTCGAAGTGACCGTAGCCGGAGTTGACGCTGCCGACGAGCGCCTTGTTGTGGAGGACGAACTCCCGGTGGAGTCGGCCGCCGTCGATCTCGAACTCCCAGTCGCCCGGGACGCCGAGCAGCGCGCCGACGCCGTTGGGCGCGAGCGCCTCGATCGTCTCGAACGCGTGGGGCGCGTGGCCGGTCGCCTCGAAGACGAGGTCCATCGGCTCGTACGCGTCGGGGACCTCTGAGACCGCCGTCTCGTTGGAGTTCACGTACGTCGCCCCCAGCGACTCGATGATCTCGATCGTCGGGTCGGGGCGCTCGCGCCGCCCGAGACAGTAGATCCGGTCGAACTCCTCGTCGAGGGTCGCGACCGTCAGGAGTCCGAGCGACCCGTTGCCCAACACGAGCGCCGACTCCGGCTCCCAATGGAACGCCGACCGGGTGGCGTAGGCGTGTTCGATCGCCTTCTCCGCGATCGAGACCGGTTCGACGAGGAACCCCCACTCCGCGAGCGCCGGGGGAATCTCGACTAAGAACTCCGCGGGGCTGGTGAAGTACTCCGCCATGAAGCCGTGCGCGCCCACGATACCGCGCTCGTGGTACTCGCCGTCCGGCGCCATGTCGGGCTCGCCCCGCGCGAAGTACTCGTTGGCGCCGTTGGGCGGGCGGCGCACCGTCGGGACGACGACGTCGCCGGCCTCGAACGGCGTGTCGTTCGGGTCCTCGACCACGCCGACCGCCTCGTGACCCAACACGAGGTGGTCCTCGCCCGCGGGCGTCCCGCCGTGCTCGCCGGCGATCACCTCGTGGTCGGTCCCGTCGACGCCGACGCGGAGGGTTCGAACCAGCGCCTCGCCGGGCGCCGGCTCCGGTCGCGGCTTCTCGGTCACGACCGGTTCGTCGGCCCCCTCGTAGACGGCAATCGCGTTCATGTCTCGACTCAGGCGGCCAGTCACCAAAAGATTTCTTTTATTGTGAGTAAACGGTGTCCCCGCGTCCCCGGTGGATTTTCACCCGGTCGCGGCGTAGCGACGGGCGTGTGTACCCTGACCCTCGCGTGGCGGACGTTCGGTGACGCCCCCGTCGCGCTCGCGGCCACCCGCGACGAGGCGCTCGACCGACCGAGCGAACCGCCGTCGCTCCGGAGCGGCGGCGAGACCGGTGGCGACGACGACGGCGACGGAGACGGCGGCGTCCGATACGTGGCCCCGCGCGACGCCGAGGCCGGCGGGACGTGGATCGGGGCCTCGGAGGACGGCCTCGTCGTCGCGGTCACGAACCGGTGGCTCGACGCCGACCGCGAGGGCGACCGCTCACGCGGGCTGCTCGTCCGCGACTGCCTGACCGCCGGTTCCGCCGAGGCGGGGGTCCGAGCGGTCGAGCGCGAACTCGACGACCGCACGTACGACGGGTTCAACCTCGTCTTGGCCGACGAGCGGGCGGCGTTCCTGCTCGCCTACGACGGCGGCCTCGTCGTGACTCGACTCGACCCGGGCGTCCACGTCGTCGGCAACGTCGGCGGCGTGGTGAACGGCGCGGAGCGGTTCGCGATCCCCGAGCGTCGACTGGAGTTCGGCCGGGAGCGCGCCGACAGCGCTAGGCGGATCGCGGCCGCGCTCGCTCCCGAACCGGGCGAGTCCGGAGCGTCGTGGCTCGACCGCGCGAGCGGCGTCCTCGCGGACCACGAGTACGACGCCTGCCTCCACGGCGACGAGTTCGGCACGCGGTCGTTCACCCGGGTCCGGACCGGCGAGGACCCCGCCGTCGCGTACGCGGACGGCCCGCCCTGTGAGACGCCGGCCGAACCGGTGTCGCTGCCGGCCGACTTCGCGCGCTCCCGGGGATGAGGCGGTGCGGCGCGGTCGGAGCGGCCGACCGGAAAGCCAGTTTTAAGCGATTCGGGGGGCGTGTGAAACCATGAGCGCGTCCGAAATCGAGTCCGAGCTGTCGGCGGACGAGCGCGCCGGTCTCGAACTCATCCGCGAGACCGGCGGCATCCACCAGAGCGACTTCTGGAAGGAACTCGACGTCTCCTCGCGGAAGGGGAGCCGCATCGCCGAGTCCTTAGAGGAGTCTGGGGTCATCCAGCGCGAGGAGACCGTCTACAACGGCCACAACACCTACTACCTGGAGCCGGCGCCGCGGGACCTCGACTTCTCGCTCCTGATGGCCGGCGACATGCTCTCGCCGTTCATCGGGGAGGAGGAGGTCGACGCGCAGGCCGACGCCTTCTCGCAGTGGATGATGAACCTCGCGTACGAGGAGTACTGACGCCGCACCGCTCCCTTTTCGACCGTTCCCGTTCCGTCGTCCGACCCATCTCGCGGCGACGCCGTTCGACTCGCCTCTCGTCGACGCCGTCCGACCCGTCCCGCGTCGCCACCGGGCTTTACCTTCTCGCCCCCGGACCGGACAGCCATGAAGCGCGCCCTCCCGCTCGCGGCCGGCGTCGGCCTCCTCGTCGCGGCCGGCGTCTCCCGGCTCGTCCCGAACCTCCCCGCATCGCTCGGAACCGGCGCCGTCTACGCCGGGGCCGCGTACTTCTACGTCGCGTTCGACATCTCGCTGCTCGCGGAAGCGCCGCGGTTCGACGAGCGCGTCGATCGGGTCGGCTACGGCGTCGGTCTCTTCGGCGTGAGCACGGGTCCGCTGCTTTTCGCGCACCACACCGGGGCGGGCGACGGGGGGACGCTCGGGTTCGCGGTCGCGTTCGTCGGGACCGTGGCCTTTCTGACCCTCAGCGAACAGGCGCGACGAATTCGTGACGGGGTCGAGTGATCCGGCGGGGCGAGCCGCCGGCACCGGCGACTCGACGCCCGGTCAGAGCAACAGGGAGGCGAACAGCGCGACCCCGGCCGCGAGCGTTAAGAACAGCACGCTCCGACCGATACCGGCCCGGATCTCCGTGTCGACCCCGGCGCGCGCGAGCGCCTCGCGCGGGCGGGTCGCGGTCCGCATCGTCGCGCCCGCGAGCGCCATCACCGTGCGGTCGACGGCCGCCCACAGCTCCGTGACGCCCCACACCGAACCGCGCCCGAGGTAGAAGGCGCTCGGGAAGAGGACGGCGTCGATGTCCGGCATCCGGTGGGCGAGCCAGCCGAGCGGCCGCTTCAGCGCGAAGAAGCCGACGAAGCCGGCGACCAGAAGCGCCGCGCTCTCGGTCAGGTGGCTCTGACTGTACGGCTTGAAGTACACCTCGTCACTCAGGATGAGGTCGGTGAACGGCATCAGCTCGATCAGCTGGGTGTAGAAGACGCCGAAGAAGACGCACGCGCCCGCCGCAAGCAGCATCCCGACCGTCTGGAACGGCGTGGCGTCGTCCGGCGACAGCGTGGCCGAGCCGTGGAAGAACACGTAGTAGCCGAGCTTGATGAACGACATGAACGTCCCCACGCCGCCGAGGACGAGCAGCCACCAGAGCAGCCCGCTGTCGAGGAGGAGGACGTACTCGTGGACCTCGTGGGCGGAGTCGAGCACCATCCCCTTCGAGATGAACCCGTTGAACCCCGGCACAGCGGTAATCGAGGCCGCACCGACGAGGTAGACGAGGAACGTGACGGGCATCACCCGCCACAGCCCGCCCATGTCTCGGATGTCCTCGACGCCGGTCCGGTAGACGACGACGCCGACCGCCATGAAGAGGAGACTCTTGTAGAGGACGTTGTTGAACAGGTGCGCGAAGCCGCCGACGACGGCGAACTCTCCGACCGCCGTGGCGAGGCCGAACCCGGCGAGCATGTAGCCCAGCTGGGCCTGGATGTGGTACGACAGCAGCCGCCGGGGGTCGTACTGGAGCAGCGCGAAGAACGCGCCGTAGACGGCCATGAACCCGCCGAGGTACGCGAGCCACATGCCGCCCTCGGGGAACGCGCGGTACATCACGTAGGCGGCGGTCTTCGTCGTGAACACCGAGAGGAACACCGACGCCGCGACGTGCGGCCGCGGGTAGGTGTCCGGCAGCCAGCTGTGCAGGAAGATGAACCCGCAGTTGATGCCGATGCCGACCGCCGCGAGCACCGTCGCGGCCGGGTGGATCCCGGCCGTCTCCGAGAACAGGAACGTCCCGGCGTTGGCGAAGTGGACGACGACCGCCGCGAGCAGGATGGTCCCGCCGGTGCCGTGGAACAGCGCGTAGCGGTAGCCCGCCCGCACCGCCTCGCCGCCGTGCTGCCAGACGAGCAGCGTCGAGGTGACGGCCATCAGCTCCCAGAAGAAGATCAGGGTGAGCCAGTCGCCGGCGTATATCGTCCCCACGGTCGTGGCGACGTACGTCAGCGCGAACGCGGTCACCCACGTCGGCGCCTCGCTGCCGTACGCGTACAGCACCGCGGCCGTCGCGAGGAATCCGACGACGACGCCCATCAGCAGCGAGAACTGGTCGACGTTGAAGAACACGACGTCGAAGCCGAGGAACGTCGTCGCGAGGTGCGCGCCCGTGCCACCGTCACCGAGCAGCACCGCCTGCGCGAAGGTGAACGCCGTCGCCAGCGCGGCGACCGCGTGTCCCGACCGACGCGGCAGCGCCAGCACCGCGAGCGCCGCGAACGCGATCAGGACGTACGGCGGAATCGACGCGAGGAGGCTCGTGGGCACCGTCACGGGCGCATCACCTCCTCGGGGAGCCGCGTGTCGACGATGAGCTCGATCAGCTCCAGGAAGCCCATCTCGTAGGGGATCACCCCGAGCAGCACCGCGAGCGTCATCGAGGTGAGAATCGGGCCGAGCGTGAACCACGTCGACTCGCGCCCGCGGAGGGCGTCGAGCCCGGCGACGTGCTCCCAGCCGCCAGCCGGCGGGCCGCCGTGGTGGCCGTCGTCGTGGTCGTCGGCCCCGTGGTCGTCGTGATCAGCTACGGCGTGGTCGTCGCCGGCGTGAGCGTCGTGAGCGTCGGCGGCGGGTTCGCCGTCGTCGTGGGCCTCGGCGGCGTCGCCCGCGCGCTCGTCGGCCGCGTCGGCGCGTCCCGGGCCGAACGGCACGTCGGCGTCGGAGGGGCGCTTGTCGACAGCGTAGTCGCCCGTGTCGACGCGCTCGGCCGGCTCCGAGAAGTCGCGCTCGCTCGCCGCGAAGTCCGGCCGGACGACGCCCTCCTCGTCGGTCGGGAGGTCGTCGAGGTCGGCGTCCGGAATCTCGGACTCGTCGACGCCGTCGGCGTCGGACGAGGAGTCGTCCGCGTCTCCCGCGTCCGCGACGATGTCGTCGACGGTGTCAGCGGATTCCCCCTCGTCATCGTCGTCAGAGTCGTCCGCGTCGTCACCTGCGCGGCCCCCGTCGGTCGCCGCCACGATCGACCGCGACTCGCCGCCGAGCGGGAAGTCGACGAGCGGCTTCGCGTCGTGGGCGTCCTCCGCCTCGAAGAAGGCGGTGTAGATAACCGGCCAGAAGTAGGCGACGTTGAGTACGCCGGAGAGGAGGAGCGCGCCCACGAGGTAGTACGCGATCGGGGTGAGCTCCATCCCCATCTGAACCCCGCCGATCAGCATGTAGTACTTGCTGACGAAGCCGGCGAGCAGCGGGATCCCCGCCATCCCCAGCGAGGCGACCGTGAACGCCCCCATCGTCAGGGGCATCCGCTTGCCGATCCCCGCCATCTGGGAGATGTAGTCCGTGTGGGTCGACACGTGGATGTTGCCCGCACAGAAGAACAGGGTGAGCTTCATGAACGCGTGCGCCGGGATGTGTAAGAGCGCGCCCACCAGCCCGTACCAACCGAACAGCCCCAGCCCGAGGATGATGTAGCTCAGCTGGCTGATCGTCGAGTAGGCGAGTCGGCGCTTCAAGTGGTCCTTTCGGAGGGCGATGAGGGAGGCCGCGGTGAGCGTGATCGCCCCGACGGTCGAGAGGACGAGGCCGGCGGAGAACCCGAGCGGTAGCGAGAGGTCGAAGACGAGTTCGGGACCGAACACGTCTAAGACGACCCGCGAGACGCCGAACGCGCCGGACTTGACGACCGCGACCGCGTGGAGCAGCCCGGAGACCGGCGTCGGCGCCACCATCGCCTCGGGGAGCCACTGGTGGAGCGGCATGATCCCGGCCTTCACGCCGAACCCGATCGCGAGCAGGAAGAAGGCGAGCATCGCCAGCCCGGGGTCGGCGTTCGCGAGCTCCGCGATGCCGCCCGCGGTGAAGTCGACGGAGCCGGCGAGCAGGTAGACGAGCGCTGTGCCGGCGAGGACGAGCACGCCCCCGCCGAACATCGTGTACGCGAGGTACTTGCGGCCGGCCGAGCGCGCCTCGGCCGTCTCGTCGTGCGCGACGAGGGGGTACGTCGCGATCGACAGGATCTCGTAGAAGACGAAGATCGTCACGAGGTTGCCCGCGAACGCGATCCCCATCGTCGCCGCGAGCGACACCGCGAACGCCGCGAAGTACCGGGTCTGGTTCGGCTCGTCTAACCCGCGCATGTAGCCGATGCTGTAGAACGATGTGACGATCCACAGCCCGCTCGCGAGGAACGCGAACAGCATGCCGAGCGCGTCCGCGCGGAGCGCGAACTCGATCGGCGCGCCGACCCCGGGGAGGAACGCCCCGGCCGACCACTCGAACACCGCGCCGTCGAGGACCGCCGGGAGCATCGACGCGACGACGCCAAACTTCGCGAGCGACGCGACGAGCGTCCACCCCTCTCGGACGTTCGGCGAGCGGTGCGACGCGACGATGAAAAACGCCGCGACGAACGAGACGAGAACCGCCAGTAGGGGACGTATGTCGGGTGTAGCTTCTATCATGCGAACGCCTCCGTGAGGAACGGGTCGAACCACTCCGCGAGCGCGAAGCCGCCGAAGCCGAGCGCGACCGTCGCGAGCGCCGCCAGCCCGAGCGCGAGCAGCGGCGCCGTCGGCACCCGGTCGGGGACGAGCGACGACCGCGGGGCGCCCTTGACGGGCGCGGGAAGGCCCTCCGCGGTCGTCGCGGGGGGCCCCCGCCCGTCGGTCGCCGCGTCGTCGCCTGCGCGGCCACCGTCGGTCGCCGCGTCGTCGCCTGCGCGGCCACCGTCGGTCGCCGCGTCGGCGGAGGCGTCCCCGCCTCCCGCGGCGTCGTCGCCGTGGTCGCCGGGAAGCCCGGCGCCGGCGAAGTAGAACCGCTCTAACAGCCGCGCGACGTACGACAGCGTGAACAGCGTGCTGACGAATATCGCCGCCGCGACCGCGATGCCGACCGCGCCCCCGCCGGCGAGTCCGGCGTCGACCGCGCCGACCCCGATGTACCACTTGCCGAGGAAGCCGATCGAGGGCGGAATCCCGACGAGGCCGAGTCCGAGGACCGCGAGCGCGCCGGACGTGTACGGGGCCGCGCGGGCGACGCTCGCGAGGTCCCCGATCTGACGGCTGCCGTAGCCGAGCGCGAGCAGCCCGATGCCGAGGAACAGACCGAACTTCATGATCCCGTGGCCGACCAAGTGGACGATCCCGCCGAGCAGCGCCGTCTCGTTCGCGAGCGCGACAGCCGCGCCGATCATCCCGAACTGCGCGACCGACGAGTACGCGAACATCCGCTTGAGGTTCGACTGCATCGCGGCGAGCGCGGAGCCGGCGACGATCGAGACGGTCGAGACGACGAGCAGCGCGGTCGCGATCCCCTCGTTCGCGGCGAGGAAGTCAACCGTGAACACGGTGTAAGTCACGCGGATCAGCGCGTACGCGCTCGCGGTCGATACCAGGGCCGCGACGATGGTCGTGACCGAGTCCGGCGCGCGCTGGTAGGCGTCCGGCTGCCACGAGTGGACCGGGAAGATGGCGATCTTCAGCGCCAGCCCGGTCACGATGAACGCGTAGCTCGCGCGGACGAGCGGGTCGCCGTAGCCCGCCTGCGAGACGATCTGCTCTTGGACGGCGACCATGTTCAGCGTCCCCGTCGCGAGGAAGGCGTAGCCGACGCCGAGCAGGTACAGCGAGGCGCCGACGGTCCCGACGACGAGGTACTTGAGCGAGGCGTACGCGCTCGCCCCCGAGCGGTCCGAAGCGATGAGCGCGTACGTCGTCAGCCCCGTGATCTCTAAGAACACGAACAGGTTGAACAGGTCGCCGGTGAGCACCATCCCGACGAGGCCGCCGACCAGCAGGAGGTACGCGCTGTAGAACGGGTTCCCCCGCGGACCGGCGACCCGCGCGAACGCGAGCGTCGCGACCGAGACCGCGGCCACGAGCAGCAGCACCGCCACCGACAGCCGGTCGGCCACGAGTTCGATCCCGATCGGTGGGAGGAACCCGCCGAGCGCGTGCCTGAACGGCCCGTCTATCACCGTCACGACCGCGATCGCGGCCGCGATTCCGGCCGTGGCAGTCGTCCCGACCGCCGCGACCGGCCAGCCGACGCGGTCGTACCGGAGGCCGAGCGCCAGCGGCAGCGTCGCCGCGACGATGGGGACGACGACCGCGAGCGGCAGGAGGACGTCAGTCATCGGCCCCACCTCCGTCCGCGGGGTCGTCGCCCGTCTCGCCGGGCGCTGGCGCCGCGGACGAGGGAGACGGCTCCCCCGACGCGCGCGGCGCCTCCGCCGAGCGTGGCGACGGGATCGACCCCTCGTCGCGGAGCAGTTGGCGGAGCGTGTCGGTCCGGAGCGTACCGTACTCGTCGTAGATCCGGATGCACAGCGCGAGCGCGACCGCGGTGAGGCTCACGCCGACGACGATGGCGGTGAGCACGAGCACGTGCGGCAGCGGACTCACGTAGAGTCCCCCCTCCGGGCCGCCGGTCGGAACGATCGGAATCGATCCGCCGTCGACGTACGCGGAGGCGATGAACAGCAGGAATATCGCCGTCTGGAACAGGTTGAGTCCGATGATCTTCTTCACGAGGTTGGGGTTCGCTATCATCATGTAGAGCCCGATACAGAGCAGCAGCGCGAACGCGACGTAGGCGTGTCTGGTCGCGAGGATTTCGACGGCGCCGCCGGTCGACGCGAGCGCGAACATCACCGCTCACCCCCGTCGGTCGCGGCCGGTCCCGGGGCGTCCGAGTCCGACCGGTCGCCCGTCGCCTCGGCGTCGGCCGAGTCGGGTTCGTCGCCGTCGTCGGTCGCGTCGGCGTCGCCGCCGACCTCGTCGTCGAAGGCGCCCGCGGCGGCGAACCCGCCCGCGTCGCTGAAGCCGTTCGCGAGGACGAAGAACAGCCCCATGAGCACGCCGGCGACGATGGTGCCGATCCCGAGGATCTCGACGCCCTCCATCCCGTACTTGACGGGGTCCGGGATCGGAAGCAGTTCGTACTGGAGGAACGCGCCGCCGAGCGCGACCGGGACGAGTCCGATGCCGGCGAACACGAGCGTGCCGCCGACGGCGAGCGCGACGATAACGGTGTTCGCGAGCCACTCGCGGGTGGCCTCGATGCCGAACGCGAACGCGATCATGAACACGACCGCGGCCACGATCGCGCCGCCCTGGAACCCGCCGCCGGGCGAGCCGCCGCCGTGGAAGGTGACGAACAGCCCGTAGGTGAACGCGAACGGGGCGACGATCTTCACCGTCGGCATGATCACCTGACTCTCCGTGTACGGGGTGCCCTGCCGGCTGTCCGAGTCGAGGCGACCGTCGCTTCGCGGCGGCCGGTCGCGACCGAACCCCCCGCCGGAACCGGGGGCGGCGGGTTCGGGATCGGCGTCGGAGTCGGGGTCGGCGCCGGGGTCGAGGTCGGCGTCGGAGCCGCTCATGCGAACACCTCCCGGTGGAGGACGATGAGGGCGGCGATCCCGGCCGCGAAGACGACGACCGCTTCTCCGAAGGTGTCGAACCCGCGGAACGCCGCCAGCACGGCCATCACCGCGTTCTCGACGCCCGTCTCCGCGTACGTCTCCGCGATGTACCACTGGCTCACGTCCGGGTTCGACCAGATCGGCGCGTCCTCGGACCCGACCGCCGGGATGTCGCCCATCGTGAGCAGCAGCCCGCCGAACAGCAGCCCCGCCGCGCCCGCCGCGGGCAGGTTCACCGACTCGAAGGCCGCCTCGTGGTCGGCCCGGGTCGTCTTCGCCAGCGTGAGCAGCAACAGTACGGTCGTCACGCCGGCGGAGATGGCCGCCTCGGTCATCGCGACGTCGGGCGCGCGGTAGAACGTGTACAGCGCGGCCATCCCGAGGCTGTAGGCGCCGAAGATGATCACCGCCGCGAGCACGTCGCGCGCCAGCGCGGTGAACAGCGCGGTCAACACCACGAAGACGAACAGGCTCGCCTCGACGGCCGTCACCTGCGCGACGACCGGCGCCCCGGGGGGAGCGGCGGCCGCGAGCGCGCCCGTCATCGGCGCTCATCCCCGTCGGTCCACGGCACGATTCCCTCCTCGAAGGCGGCCCGGGCGATGGCGTGGGCCGCGGTCGGGTTCGTCACGAAGATGAAAAACAGCAGCAGGACCGACTTGAACCCGGCCCCGGCCAGCCCGACGGTGAGCGCGACGGCCGCCAGCCCGAACCCGGCGCCCAGCGTGTCGGCCTGAGAGGCGGTGTGCGCCCGCGAGTACAGGTCGGGCAGGCGGAGCACGCCCGTCATCGAGACGAACGAGAAGAACAGCCCGAGTAGCGTGAGCGCGACGACGAGCCAGACGCGGGCCGTCTCCAGCGCGGCGGCGGTCACAGCACACCACCCCGCTCGACGGTGAACTTCGAGATGGCGATGGCCATCAGGAAGTTGAGCAGCGCGTACACCAGGGCGATGTCGAGGAACGTCGGCTCCCCGAGCGCCGCCCCGAGGATGGCGAGGATGACGACGGTGTTCGTCCCGAGGACGTTCACCGCCAGCACCCGGTCTTGCATCGTCGGCCCGACCACCGCGCGGTAGAGCATGCCGACCGCGAGGACGGCGAAGCCGGCGGCCGCGACGAGCAGGAAGTCACCGAGGGTGTAGCCGGCCGCGAGCGGGGCGTCCACGAGGCTCATCGGTCGGTCACCTCGTCGGCATCGCCGTCGGTGCCGTCGGACTCGTCGCTCGCGTCAGCCGCGGCGGTCGCATCGCTCGCGTCGGCCTCATCGGTCTCGGCGGCCTCGGCGGTCGCGTCGCTCGCGCCGACCGCGCCGCCGTCGGCGGCGGCGATCGGTAGTTCCTCTGTCGCGTCGTCGCCCTGAAGGATCGCGACGTCGTCGCGCTCGCGGGGAGTCGGCAGGCGCGCCGAGCGGCGCCCGTAGTAGACGAACCGGGTCCACCGCTCCAAGGAGCCGTCGAACAGCCCCTCGCGGGCCCACGGGACGAGCGAGTGAACGTACAGGTCGCTGTCGCGGGCGCGGACGGTCAACGTTCCGGGCGTCAGCGTGATCGAGTTCGCCAGCGTCATCAGCGGGAGCCCGCTCCCGACGATCACGCGCATCCGGTTCATCGTCGGCTCTATCGGGAGCCGCGGATCGAGGATGACGCGGGCGACCACGAGGTTCGCCTTCACGATTTCGTAGAGGAGCACCGGGACGTACACCAGCCCGCGGAGAATTCGCATCGGGGTGCGCGGGATCGCCGGCGTCGAGTCGAGGCTCACCCGCGAGAGGGTGATCGACACGACCGCGGCGGTCGCGACCCCCGTCACGAGGTCAAACCAGTAGGTCGGGTCGCCCAACAGGAGGTAGAAAGCGAGCGAGAGGCCGAAAAGGGCCACGAACCGGCCGGTTGTCGCCTCGGTCCGGAACCGCTCGCGGCGCGTCGGTCGGTCGACCGGCGCGGTCTCGACCGACAGCGACGTGTTCGAGAGCGCGAACTCCAGCGGCTGGAGCAGCGTCGTGTTGCCGACCGGGGTGTACTCGGGGTCGAGCACGACGCGGTCGGCGGCGTTGGCCTCCGCGTACTCGGCCAGCACCCGGACGTAGTCGTCGGCGCCGAACAGGTAGTCGTCGGCGCCGATCACCGCAGTAACGACCTCGACGTCCGCGGCGCCGGGCGCCTCGGAGTCGTCGAGGTCGGCGGTCGCCCACGCCGCAGCGCGTTCGAGCACGCGGTCGGCCGCGGCGGCCCGCTCGTCGCTTTCCGGGTCGCCGTCCCGCCACGAGGCGATCTCGACGAGGTGGATCGCCGGAGCCCCCTCGGCCGCGGCGGCTTCTGCGACGTGCGCGATCGTCGACCGGAGCGTGGAGGTCGGCTCGACGGGAACGATGACCGCCCCGACCGCCGCGTCGTCCGTCGACGCGGATTCGGAGTCGGCCGGGTCGGTCGACTCGGCGGAGTCGACCGAGTCGGCACGGGCGGCGGTCCCGTCGCCGGGCGGCGGGTCGGCGTCAGCCACCCACCACACCTCCCACGGAGCCGTGCGTGACCGTCTCGTTGTACATGAGTATCTCTACCCGTGTGGTTACTCCAACGCCTCAAAACAGTTTGTATCCGCGGGGAGCCTGCCGGGGGCGGGCGATCCGGCCGCCGGGTCGCCCCGTCGGACTCACGCCGACGCGTCGAGCGCCGCCGCGAGTCGGTCGGCGATCCGGCCGGCGACCGCGCCCTTCGAGCCGGCGACCTCCTCCGGCTCCGTCCCGTCCTCGCCCACGATGAGGACCCGCGTCTCGTCGTCGCCCATCACGCTCGCGTCGTTCGCGACGACGAACGACAGCCCCACGCGGTCGCGGATGCGCTCGGCCTCCGCGACCATCGCCGCGTCGTCGCCCGACGTCTCTGCCTTGAACCCGACGATGGGGAGGTCTGGGTACGCCTCGCGGACCGAGTCGATGAGCTTCGGCGTCGGCTCCAGTTCGACCGACAGCGGCGAGCCGGACCGGATCTTCTCGTCGACGGCGTCGGCGGTGAAATCGGAGATGGCAGCCGCGGAGACCAGCGCGTCCGCGGTCGCCGCGGTCCGCCGGCAGGCCGCCATCATCTCGTCGGCCGTCTCGACCGCCGCCACGTCGGCGTACGGCACCTCGGGACCGTCCTGGACGAGCGTCACCCGGGCGCCGCGGGCGTAGAGCGCCCGCGCGACCGCCCGGCCCGTCTTCCCCGACGCGCGGTTCGTTAAGATTCTGATCGGGTCGATCCGCTCTTTCGTCGCGCCCGCGGTGACGACGACGTGCGACCCGGCGAGCGTCTGCGGAGTCGTCGCCCGCGCGACCTCCGTGACGATGTCGTCCTCGGCCGCTATCTTGGCCTTCCCCTCCTCGATCCGCGGGTCAGCGAAGCGGACGCCCCACGACTCCAAGCGGTCGAGCGCGTCGAGGACGCCCGGGTGGTCGTACATCGGCTCGTGCATCGCGGGCGCCATCACGACGGGCACGTCCGCGCCGAGCGCGGTCGTCGCGCAGGTGGTCACGGGCGTGTCGTCGACCGCGGCCGCGACTTTCCCCGCGGTGTTCGCGGTCGCGGGCGCCAAGAGGAGCGCGTCCGCCCACCCCTCGCGGCCGCACAGCTCGACGTGCTCGACGCTCCCGGTTATCTCGGTGACGACGGGCTCGTCGGTGGCGAAGTCGACCGCCCACGGGTGGACGATGTTCGTCGCCGCGGGGGACATGACGGCGCGGACGCTCGCGCCGTGGCGGCGCAGTTCGTGGGCGAGTTCGACGACCTTCACCGCCGCGATGCTCCCGGAGACGCCGAGCGCGACGTTGACCCCATCCAGCATTACCGAGACCGTTCCGCCCGCGGCGGCTTATAAGGTGTCGTTGCGGAGCCGGTCAGGAGCCGTTCGCCTGCTCGCCGTCCTGCGGGGCGGGGAAGTCGGCGGCGGACAGCAGCGCGTTCACCGGGTCGGCCTCCAGCGTGTCCAGCACCGCCGCGGCCGGCCCGCTGACCAGCACGGCACCGGCCTGCTCGTTCGCGTTCTCCACGGAGAGGCCGTCCACCCCGGTCGCGTACGACTCCAAGTCCTCGACCGCGGCCGAGACGATCTCGGCCTGCGCGTCGAGCAGCTCCGCCTGCGCCTCCTCCTGCGAGAGGTTCCCCTCCTCGACCCGCGTCCCGATCTCCTCTTGGGCCGCCTGAATCTCCGCCTGGACGTCGAGCGCGACCGTCGCGCGCGAGTCGCTCTCGGAGCCGCCCCCGCCGTCGCCGTCGTCGCTCTCGTTCGCTCCGTCGTCGGTCTGTCCGGCGGCGTCGCCGTCCGATCCGCCGAGGCCGCCGCAGCCGGCGAGCCCGAGCGTCGATCCCGTCGCCGCGGCCGCCAGCACGCGTCGTCGCGGTGTGTCAGTCACGGTCGCGCTCGGCGCTCGGTCCACTTGTCGGTTCCGTATAAAGCCGCGCCGGCCGAGGGCGGCACGGCCTCGCGCCTCCCCAGCCTCGGCGGGCGGGCCGCGCGGACGGCGCCGCGCGGCCCGCTCGCCTCCCTCGCGTTCGCGTCGCGCCCCGGCGGGAGCGCGACGCGGCGCGCCGTCCGCCTTTTAAACGGTCAGTTGAGTCGCAGCGGGCGTTGAATCGCCCGGTTCAGACCCCGAACGTCGCGCGGAGCATGTCCCGCGTGCCCGGCCCGAGTCCGACCGCGAGGACGGTGATGAGGAGCAGCAGCGTGTACCGCGGCGACTCCTCGTACATCTCGCCGTTGAACACCCAAACGACGAACGTCGCGGCCGCGAGCTTCACGAGGAGGAACGGCCAGGCGTCGCCGGTGACGGCGAGGATCGAGTCCGGCAGGAGCCGCCCGGTCCAGTCGACGATCAGCGCGTTGACGACGTGTTTCGGGACGAGGTTCGCGGTGTCGGTCAGCGCGGGCATCCAGTTGAGTCCGATCACGTTCGCGACCCCGTCTATCGCGTGGCCCCAGATGATCACGATCCCCGCGGCGCCGGTCCCCTGCCGGAGCGTCGGAATCCGCCGGGTCGCCAGCGCCCACGTGCCCGCGGTCGCGAGCGTCGCGATGACGAGCGTCGGGACGAGCACCTGCGGGTAGAACTCGACGTAGTCGGTCGCGACGGCGAGATACGAGAGGTAGCCGACCGCGAGCGCCAGCCCGGCGGCGCCCGAGGCGAACAGCGGGCGCGCGTAGTCGTCGACGACGCCGCGGCGTTCGAGCGCGTACGCCGTGACGACGCACGCGAGGGTGAACAAAAACACCGTGAAGTAGATGAACGGGCTGATCAGCAGCGCGCTCGCCGGGAAGCCGATCAGCGGTTCGACGCCCGCGGCGGTCGCCGCCACGCCCGCGTCCTCGACCGTCCGCATCGCCCCGCCGAACAGCATGAACGGGAACAGCGCGTAGAAGAACCGGAGCTCCGTCGCGATGTCGAGCCGGCGGAGCAGGAAGACGACGCCGATCAGCATCGCCAGCAGGATCACCACGTAGCTCACCGTCGAGAAGGTCGTGTACCCCGGGGTCGCGACGACCTCGCCGGCGCTGGCGGCCGACTGACACGCCGCGCCGCTCCCGAGCAGCTCCGTGGTGCCGCCGACCTCGCGGACCGCACACTGCGCGCCCTCGCCGTCCGCGACCACCGGTCCCCAGAAGTAGCGCCAGAGGAAGCGGTCGTAGACGACGCGCGGGAAGACGACGGACCCGAGCGCCAGCAGCGCCGTGACGCCTCCCACGACCGCCGCCCATGCGCGCTCCGGCGACGGGTCGAACCCGTCCGCGACACCTGTGCTCATGGTCACCGTTCGGAGAGGTCCCGAGTTGAGCGTTCCGGTCCCGAGCGAGCGCGGCGCCGTTTGACGCCGGCGTCGCCGCCCGTCTCGACGGCGCGGTCCGCGTCCCGCTACAGCGGCGGGCCGGGCTGCTCGTAGTCGGTGCCCAAGATGACCATCGTCTGCGAGCGCGAGAACCCCTCCGTCTCCGCGATCCGCTCGAACATCAGCTCTCGGAGCCGGTCGGTGTCGGCCGCGACGACCCGGAGGATGACGTCCCACTCCCCGGTGGTGAGGTGGATCTCGCGGACGCCGTCGATGCCGCGGAGGCGTTCGAGCGCGTCCTCCTCGCGGCCCTGCTCGACGCGCAGGCCGACGAACGCGCCGACGCCGTGGCCGACCGCCTTCGGGTCGACGTCGGCGTGGTACCCGCGGATGACGCCGGCCTCTTCGAGGCGGCTGACCCTGTCGTGGACGGTCGCGCTGGACATGTCGATCCGACGAGCGACCTCCGAGAACGGTGTCCGCGCGTCCTCCTGAAGGATTCGCAGGATCGCCCGGTCCGTCTCGTCGAGTTCCATGCGCCCGGTAGGGGCGGCGCACGCTTTTGCCTTCCGGCGGGCGGCCGCTCGTCGTCCCTACTCCCCGTCTCCGTCCGCGAACGACCCCTCTCGGATCGCCGCCTCGGCCGCGTCGAGCGCGGCGTCCGCGTCGAACTCGCCGGCGATCCGGTCCAGTTCCGCGGGCGTCGCCTCCGCGAGGTTCCGCGCGTGTTCGGTCACGTTCGGCACCGCGCGCAGCAGGTTGTCGATTATCGGCACGTCGGCGGTCCGCGGCGAGCGGCTCCCGGGGTTGAGGTCGATCACGATCTCCGTCTTCCCCATCGCGTCGAGCGCGGCCGCGCGGTCGCCGTCCTCCAGCGGGACCACGACGACGTCGGCCGCCTCGATCCCGTCAGCGTCGACGACCCCGCGCGCGTGGTCCAGCCCGGGTATCTCGCCGTCGCCGGCGAGTCCCTTCACCTCGTCTGCGCCGTGCTCGCGGAGGTGGGCCGCGATCCGACGGACCCGCTCGTCGGTGTGGTTGAACAGGTTCACTTCGAGGTCCGCGTCGACCGCGTCAGCGAGGTCGACCGTCTCGCTCGGCGCGAGCGCCGCGACGTTGCCGTTCACCGAGATCACCGGGCGGTCGGCCGAGAGGAGCGTCGCGGCCGCGGCGCGCGCGGCCGCGTCGGCGCTCGGGAGCGTGCGCTCGCCGAGGAGGTAGTCGAACGCCTCGCCGCGCCCCTGCGCGATCAGCCCCTGCTTCGAGGTGATCCCCCGCTCGACGCCCGCCTCGATCCGGTGGCGCGTCACCAGCGACGCGTAGCGCGGGTGGTCCTCGGGGATCTCCGTCTCCGTCATACCCGAGCGAAGCGATGGGCCGATTAAAATGGAACGTTCGCGGTCGGGGACGGGCCGGCTCGCGTCCGGGTCTGCTCGCGTCCGGATCTGCTCGCGGTCGACTTCCGACACCGCCCCGCCGTCGAGGCGCGTAGACGCCGCCGTACACGGCCGTAGGGATGGCATAACTATGATTCCGGAAGCCGAAACGCCGACCGTGATGAACCGGACTGGAAAGTACACGGTCGTGAAGGCGTGCAACGACCACGGGGCGATCACGCTCCGCGAGTACCCGCGCAACGGGACCCTCTACGTCGTCGAGTACGACGACCCCGACGTGGAGGCCGAGCTCTCGTCGCTCGACGCGGGCTCCGTCGTCGAACTCGACCTCCGGCGGGCGGGCCGCCGGGGCAACGCGTGGTGCGCGGAGGCCGCGCGCCCGGTCGAGACGGCGTGACACCGACAGATCGGTCGCGTTTCGTCGTTCCCGGGTTTTCGCTCTCTACTCCGTCGAAATCGGCGTCTCCTGACGCGTTCGGCCGGTTGCGATCAGTAAAGTTACAGCGACGATCGATAGCGGGAGTGTGCTGACAGGTTCGCAGCACCGCTATCGTATTTAAATACCGGTCGATGAACGGCGACGATTAAATATAAACCGGTCCGCGGTGGCGCGCGCCTCCGAGCGGCCGCCAAAGGCGGCCGCGAGGAGCGCGTGCGAGGGAGTCAGTCGCCGGAGCGGAGGCGACTGACGAGGCTGGGGTGGCGTGAGGCGCTGTGCGGTGCCGTGCGGGGCGGGACTCAAAGGGGCAGTCGCGAGAGCGGCGCAGGCGACATAAGCACCGCAGGAACGAGCGAAGCGAGCGACGAGGAGCGCAGCGAGCGACGAGGAGCGCAGCGAGCGACGAGGAGCGCAGCGAGCGTGCGCCGCTCTCGTGGCTGGGGCTTTGGAGGAGGTCCCCGCAGTGTCATCATTCGTTGGCAAACGGCCGACGACAGCAGCGCTCCCGCATTTATAAACAAACTCGTAAGCGACCTGTTCAATTCATTCCCGCCATCGATCAGCGGGTGGTGCGCATCAATCGACCGTTCCCGACTAACCGACGCCTGAAGAGGAGCGGTTCAACGGAGCTCCGCTCGCTCACGCCACGCCGATCCGCTCGCGGTAGGTCCCGTGTTCCGCCTCGAACACTTCCATGATCTCGCCCATCGTCGCGTACGCCTTCGCGGCCGCGACGATCGACGGCATGACGTTCTCGCCGGCGTCGACGGCGTCGCGGAGGTCGTCGAGCGCCTCCTCGACGGCGTCGTCGTCGCGCTCGGCTTTCACCGACTCCAGCCGGTCGAGCTGTCGCTCGCGGGTGGTCTCGTCCACCTTCAGCAGGTCCGGCCGGGTGTCCTCGTCGATCTCGTAGGCGTTGACGCCGACGACCGTCTCCTCGCCCTCGTCGACGCGCTCCTGGTACTCGTAGGCGGACTCCTGGATCTCCCGGTGGAAGTACCCCTGCTCGATGCCGCGGAGGACACCGTCGCGCACGGAGCCGTCGCCCATCTCTTTGATCTCCTCGATGTACGCCATGGCGTCGGCCTCCGTCTCGTCGGTCAGGCTCTCGACAGCGAACGAACCGCCGAGCGGGTCGACGATGTCGGCCGCGCCAGACTCCTCCGCGATGACCTGCTGGGTCCGGAGCGCGACCCGGACCGCCTGCTCGGAGGGGAGCGCGAGCGCCTCGTCGAAAGAGTTGGTGTGGAGGCTCTGGGTGCCGCCCAGCACGCCGGCGAGCGCCTGAATCGTGACGCGCGCGACGTTGTTCAGCGGCTGCTGGGCCGTCAGCGACTGCCCGGCGGTCTGGGTGTGGAACTTCAACTGCTTCGACGCCTCGGCCTCGGCGTCGTACCACTCCTCCATGATCCGGGCGTAGATCCGGCGCGCCGCGCGGAACTTCGCGACCTCCTCGAACAGCGAGTTGTGCGAGTTGAAGAAGAAGGAGAGCTGTGGGGCGAACTCGTCGACGCCGAGGCCGCGGTCGAGACACGCCTCAACGTAGGCGAACCCGTCCGCGAGGGTGAAGGCGAGCTCCTGCACCGCGGTCGACCCCGCCTCGCGGATGTGGTAGCCAGACACCGAGATGGGCTTGAACTTGGGCGTCTCCGCCACCGCGAACTCGATCGTGTCGGTCACCAGATCGAGGGACGGCTCCGGCGGGATCACCCACTCCTTCTGCGCGATGAACTCCTTGAGCATGTCGTTCTGGAGCGTCCCCCGAAGCTCCGCGCGCGGGATTCCGCGCCGGTCCGCGAGCGCGACGTACATCGCGTAGATAACCGGCGCGCTCGGGTTGATCGTGAAGGAGGTCGACACCTCCGCGAGGTCGATGCCGTCGAACAGCACCTCCATGTCGCGCAGCGTGTCGACCGCGACCCCCTCCTTGCCCACCTCCCCGAGCGACATCTTGTCGTCGGAGTCGATCCCCATCAGCGAGGGCATGTCGAACGCCGTCGACAGCCCGGTCTGCCCCTCGTCGATCAGGTAGTGGAGCCGCTCGTTGGTCTCCTCCGCGGTGCCGAAGCCCGCGAACTGGCGCATCGTCCACGTGCGACCGCGGTACATCGTCGGGTAGACGCCCCGGGTGTACGGGGGCTCGCCCGGGAACCCCAGGTCCTCGTCGTAATCGAGGTCCGCGACGTCCTCCGGGGTGTATAATCGATCCACCTCGCGGTTCGACACCGTCGCGAACCGGTCTTTGCGCTCCCCGTGGCGGTCGAGCGTGGGGTCGAGCGTCTCCGCCTCCCACGACGCCTTCGCCTCGCGGATCTCGGAGAGCTCGTCGTCGTCGTACATACTGCCCGTTATCCGCCGATACCGTATAAATATTCATTATATTTTAAAAGGGAGTAGTGGTCCCACTCCCGTCGTCCCGAGCAGCTCCGCGGATCGATTATATGGGTTGGGAGTCAACCCCCGGCGCATGACCGACTCCTCGGAAGGGCCGACGCCGCCGGAAGGGCTCCCCTCGAACGTCGTCGACGCGCTGACCGACTGCTCGCCCGGAGCGCTCCGC